>NZ_JBIBXY010000007.1:0-450556 GCF_043082785.1 Streptomyces sp. NPDC014764
AAACGCCCGGTTACATTCCGAACCCGGAAGCTAAGCCTTACAGCGCCGATGGTACTGCAGGGGGGACCCTGTGGGAGAGTAGGACGCCGCCGAACTCCTATTACAGCTCCGGCTCTTGGGCTCCCCGCCCGAGAGCCGGAGCTTTTTCGCGTTGCGGTAGGGTCGGGGAGCATCGTAGAAACGTTTCCCACAGGAGGATCCCGGGTGGAGGTCCAGGAGACACGGGTCCAGACAGACCGTGTCCTCACCATCCCGAACGTGCTCAGCATGGCGCGGCTCGTCGGCGTACCCCTGTTTCTCTGGCTGATCCTGAGGCCGGAGTTCGGCGGGCCGAAGAGCGACGGCTGGGCGCTCCTGGTGCTGGCCTTCAGCGGCGTCAGCGACTACCTGGACGGCAAGCTCGCCCGTCGGTGGAACCAGATCAGCAGCCTCGGCCGGCTGCTCGATCCCGCGGCCGACCGGCTGTACATTCTCTCGACCCTGGTCGGACTCACCTGGCGGGAGATCCTGCCGCTCTGGCTGACCCTCGTCCTGCTGGCCCGGGAACTCGTCCTCCTGCTCATGGTGGGCATTCTGCGGCGCCACGGCTACCCGCCGCCGCAGGTGAACTTCCTGGGGAAGGCTGCGACCTTCAACTTGATGTATGCCTTCCCGTTGCTCCTGCTCAGTGACGGTAGTGGTTGGATCTCGTCACTCGCTGCAATTTTCGGCTGGGCGTTCGCCGGATGGGGTACAACCCTCTATTGGTGGGCAGGAGTGCTCTATGTGGTCCAGGTCCGCCGCTTGATCCGTGCGGACGCCATGGCCGATTGACTCGCTTCCTCACGCGCAACGTGGCGCGCGATGTCCCACGCTGAATATGTGTGCGGCACTCCTGGCGGGTGAAGTCGGCCAGACCGTCGTCTCTTCGAGGAGGACGCTTCCGACATGAAGGCCGTCGTGATGGCCGGGGGCGAAGGCACCCGTCTTCGCCCCATGACCTCAAGCATGCCCAAGCCGCTCCTGCCGGTGGCCAACCGGCCGATCATGGAGCACGTTCTGCGGCTGCTCAAAAGGCACGGACTCAACGAAACCGTTGTGACCGTCCAGTTCCTTGCCTCGCTGGTCAAGAACTACTTCGGTGACGGCGAGGAGCTCGGAATGGAGCTCACGTATGCGAATGAGGAGAAGCCACTCGGTACCGCCGGGAGTGTCAAGAACGCCGAGGAGGCACTGAAGGACGATGCCTTTCTCGTCATCTCCGGCGATGCCCTCACGGACTTCGACCTCACCGAGCTGATCAATTTCCACAAGGAAAAGGGCGCACTGGTCACGGTCTGCCTGACCCGCGTGCCCAACCCGCTGGAATTCGGCATCACCATCGTCGACGACGAGGGGAAGGTCGAGCGCTTCCTCGAGAAGCCGACGTGGGGCCAGGTCTTCTCCGACACGGTGAACACCGGCATCTACGTGATGGAGCCCGAGGTGTTCGACTACGTCGAGCCCGACGTGCCCGTCGACTGGTCCGGTGACGTCTTCCCGCAGCTGATGAAGGAAGGCAAGCCGATCTACGGCTATGTCGCCGAGGGCTACTGGGAGGACGTCGGCACCCACGAGAGCTACGTCAAGGCGCAGGCCGACGTCCTCGAAGGCAAGGTCGACGTCGACATCGACGGGTTCGAGATGGCGCCCGGCGTGTGGGTCGCCGAGGGCGCCGAGGTGCACCCCGACGCCGTGCTCCGCGGACCGCTGTACATCGGCGACTACGCGAAGGTCGAAGCCGGCGCGGAGCTCCGCGAGCACACGGTCGTCGGGTCCAACGTCGTCGTCAAGAGCGGTGCCTTCCTGCACAAGGCCGTCGTGCACGACAACGTGTACATCGGCCAGCACAGCAACCTGCGCGGGTGCGTCGTCGGCAAGAACACCGACATCATGCGTGCCGCGCGCATCGAGGACGGCGCCGTCATCGGCGACGAGTGCCTGATCGGTGAAGAATCGATCGTTCAGGGCAATGTGCGGGTCTACCCGTTCAAGACCATCGAGGCGGGCGCCTTCGTCAACACCTCGGTCATCTGGGAGTCCCGCGGCCAGGCGCACCTCTTCGGCGCGCGCGGCGTCTCCGGCATCCTGAACGTCGAGATCACGCCCGAGCTCGCCGTCCGCCTCGCCGGCGCCTACGCGACGACCCTGAAGAAGGGCTCGACCGTCACCACGGCCCGCGACCACTCCCGAGGGGCCCGAGCCCTCAAGCGCGCGGTCATCTCCGCGCTCCAGGCCAGCGCCATCGACGTACGCGACCTGGAGAACGTGCCCCTGCCCGTGGCACGGCAGCAGACCGCGCGGGGCAGCGCCGGCGGCATCATGATCCGGACCACGCCCGGTGTGCCCGACTCCGTCGACATCATGTTCTTCGACGGGCAGGGCGCCGACCTGTCACAGGGCAGCCAGCGCAAGCTGGACCGTGTGTTCGCGCGGCAGGAGTACCGGCGTGCCTTCCCCGGCGAGATCGGTGACCTGCACTTCCCGGCGAGCGTCTTCGACTCCTACACCGGGTCGCTGCTGCGGAACGTCGACATCACCGGCATCGCCGAGTCCGGTCTGAAGGTCGTCGTCGACGCGTCCAACGGCAGCGCCGGCCTGGTGCTGCCCAGCCTGCTCGGCAAGCTGGGCGTCGACTCGCTGACCATCAACCCCGGTCTGGACGAGTCCCGGCCCACCGAGACGGCCGACATGCGCCGGGCCGGCCTGGTGCGGCTCGGGGAGATCGTGGCGTCCTCCGGCGCCGCCTTCGGCGTCCGCTTCGACCCCGTAGGCGAGCGGCTGTCGCTGGTCGACGAGAAGGGGCGGATCATCGAGGACGACCGGGCGCTGCTCGTCATGCTCGACCTGGTCGCCTCCGAGCGGCGCAGCGGCCGTGTCGCCCTGCCGGTGACCACCACCCGCATCGCCGAGCAGGTGGCGGCGTACCACGGCACGCAGGTCGAGTGGACGACCACCTCGCCCGACGACCTCACCCGCGTCGGCGGTGAGGAAGGGACGATCTTCGGCGGCGACGGCAAGGGCGGCTTCATCGTCCCCGAGTTCAGCAGCGTCTACGACGGCACCGCCGCGTTCGTCCGGCTCATCGGACTGGTCGCGCGCACCCAGCTCACGCTGAGCCAGATCGACGCCCGTATCCCGCGGGCGCACGTCCTCAAGCGGGACCTGGCGACCCCCTGGGCCGTCAAGGGCCTGGTCATGCGCCGGGTCGTCGAGGCGGCCGGGGACCGCTACGTGGACACCACCGACGGCGTGCGCGTGGTGGAGGCCGACGGCCGCTGGGTGATGGTGCTGCCCGACCCGGCCGAGGCCGTCACCCACCTGTGGGCCGAGGGCCCCGACGACGCCTCCGCGCAGGCGCTGCTCGACGAGTGGTCGGCGGTCGTGGACAGCGCCGGCAAGTGACCCTCCCGCAGTAGACACGACGACCGGCGGCGGGGGGGGGGGGGCCCCCCCCCCCCCCCCCCCCCCCCCCCCCCCCCCCCCCCCCCGGGGGGGGGGCCCCCCCCCCCCCCCCCCCGGGCCCCCCCCCCCCCCCCCGCCGGGGTCGTTCGGAGGTCGGGGGTGCGGCGTGGGACTATGTGCGGCATGCCGCAGCAACCCCCCGTTCGGAGCACACCCGCGCGGCCCGCGCGCCCGGACGCGTCCATGTCGTTGATCACCAACGTGATGGACCACAGTCTCGACGACGGCTACGCGGAGGCCGCCGCCCGGAAGCGGAGCGATGGGACCGGCGGCCTGCCGAGGACCCTGCGGGCGAAACTCGGTCTGGCGGCGGGGCTCGTTCTCGCCGCGTGCGTGGTCACCGTCGGCGCGGCCCAGGCCCGGGTCGCCGCTCCGGTCGTCGCCAAGGAGCGCGAGGAGCTCATCGACCGTATCGACGAGGAGACCGCGGCCGCCGACCGGCTCGAGAAGAGCGTCGACGAACTGCGGGAGGAAGTCGGCGCGCGGCAGCGCGAGGCGCTGCGGGACAGCGGCGGCGACCGGTCGACGCTCCTGGGCATCCTCTCGGGCGCGACGCCCGTCCACGGACCGGGCGTACGGCTCGTGGTGAACGACGCCGAGGACACCGCCTCCGGCGGCGACGGCGACGCCCGTTCCTCGTCCGGTTTCGCCGACACCGGCCGGGTCCGCGACCGTGATCTCCAGCGGGTGGTCAACGGGCTGTGGGAGTCCGGCGCGGAGGCCGTCTCGATCAACGGGCGGCGGCTGACCGCCCTGTCGGCGATCAGGGCCGCGGGAGACGCGATACTGGTCGACAACAAGCCGCTGGTGCCGCCGTACACGGTGCTGGCGGTGGGGGACGGCCAAGAACTGGGGGACCGGTTCCAGGACAGCGCCGACGGGGTGTACCTGCACGTCCTGCAGGAGAACTACGGCATCCGGACGGCCCTGTCCGTGGAGGACGACGTCCGGCTGCCCGCCGCACCGAGTGTGACCGTACGAACCGCACAGCCGATAACCGAGAAGGGCACATCGTGATCGCCGTACTGGGCCTCATTGTGGGAGTGGTGGCCGGCCTGTTGGTCCGGCCCGAGGTGCCGGCGGTCGTCGAGCCCTACCTGCCGATCGCCGTCGTCGCCGCTCTGGACGCCGTGTTCGGCGGTCTGCGGGCCATGCTCGACGGGATCTTCGACGACAAGGTCTTCGTGGTGTCGTTCCTGTCGAACGTCGTCGTGGCCGCGCTGATCGTGTTCCTCGGCGACAAGCTCGGCGTGGGGGCGCAGCTGTCCACGGGTGTGGTCGTCGTCCTCGGCATCCGCATCTTCTCCAACGCGGCGGCGATCCGCCGCCATGTGTTCCGGGCGTGAGGCCGATGAGCGAGCGCGAACAGCCCGAGACGACGCGCCCGGCGGTCACTCCGCCACGGTCCGCCCCCGACACGCCCGCATCCACTCCCGACACGCCCGCGCCCGAGGCCGTGCCGCCGCACGGGCTGCGCCGGGAGCTGCCCGCGGAGGTGCCCCCGGCCGCCCCGCAGGCCGCGTCCGAGAAGGCCGGCGCGAGCGAGCCACCCCGCCGGACGCCCACGCCCCCCGCGTCCCGGCAGCCCCGGGCGCCGCAGACGCCGCAGGCCTCAGGGACGTCCGCCGCCGACGAGCCGGGCGAGCCCGAGCTGACCGGACGGAGGCGGCTCGTCAACGGGCTGTGGCCGCCCCGCGTGACCCGCGCGCAACTGATCGTCGCCCTGCTGCTGTTCGGCCTCGGATTCGGCCTCGCCGTCCAGGTCGCCTCCACCAGCGACACCGACAGCGCGCTGCGCGGCGCGCGCCAGGAAGATCTTGTGCGCATCCTCGATGAACTCGACGACCGGACCGAGCGTCTTGAAGACGAGAAGCAGGGTCTCGAGAAGCAGCGGGAGGAGCTGGAGAACAGCTCCGACCAGGCCGAGGAGGCGCGCAGGCAGACGATCGAGAAGGAACGGCAACTCGGCGTCCTCGCGGGCACCGTGGCCGCGCAGGGGCCCGGCATCGAGATGACCATCGAGGACACGAAGGGGACGGTCGAGTCGGACATGCTGCTCGACGCCGTCCAGGAGCTGCGTGCCGCGGGCGCGGAGGCGATCCAGGTGAACGGGGTGCGGGTGGTGGCCGGCACGTATCTGTCGGACGCGGACGGCGGAGTCTCCGTGGACGGGAACAAGATCAAGTCCCCGTATCGTTTCAAGGTCATCGGCAAGCCGCAGGACCTGGAGCCGGCGCTCAACATCCCCGGAGGCGTGGTGCAGACGCTCGAGAAGGAACAGGCCACCGTTACCGTGGAGCGGTCGGACAAGATCGTTGTGGACGCCTTGCGAGCGCCGAAGCGGCCTGACTACGCTCGGTCGTCCTCCCAGTGAACCGGCGGTGCATGGGGGTTGTCCGGCCAGGGCATGAGGTTGCGGGGGGTCGGCGCACCGAATGGGTGGTGCGTGGTGGAAACTGTCTGGCGGAGGCGGACGTTGTGAAGATGTCCGGGTCGGCCAATGTGTTCAGTCAGGGTTCGTCCTGCCCCACGGGCGGGTCTGTTTCGGTCAAGGGGAATCGCCCGTGAAGTTGTTTGGGAAGTTGTTCGGCAAGAGCGCGCGGCGAGAGGACGGCGACAGCGCGACCGCTCGTCACCGCGCACAGCCCGGTGCGGATGATCAGCGTCCGCTGTTCCGGGACGAGACGGGCGGGGCCTCCGTTGACCCTGCGCGGTCGGGCGGCATAGGTTCTGGACAGCCGTCGAGCCCAGGTGCGGGCGGAGGTCACTCCGGTCCGTACGCGTCCCACGCCCCCGGCGGGCAGCCGCGGCAGGAGGATCCGTCCATGTCGGCCCTGGTGTGTTCGAGGTGCGGCAACCGCAACGCGGAGAACAGCCGCTTCTGTTCCAACTGCGGTGCGCCGCTGAAGCCGGGCGTCACCCCGGAGCGCCCCTCCGAGACGACGTCCACGATCTCCATCTCCGGCCTCGAGGCCTACGACTCCGAGGCCACCGGCCAGCACCAGGTGCCGGCGCTCTCGCCGGAGGCGCAGGCCGCCGTCGACGCGCTGCCGCTGGGCTCCGCCCTGCTGGTGGTGCGCCGCGGGCCGAACTCGGGAAGCCGCTTCCTGCTGGACGGCGACCTGACCACGGCCGGGCGTCACCCGCAGAGCGACATCTTCCTCGACGACGTGACGGTCTCCCGGCGCCATGTCGAGTTCCGCCGCAACCCGGACGGCTCGTTCACGGTCGCCGACGTCGGCAGCCTGAACGGCACCTACGTCAACCGCGAGCGGATCGACCAGGTCGCCCTGTCCAACGGCGACGAGGTCCAGATCGGCAAGTACCGACTGGTCTTCTACGCGAGCCAGCAGAACTACTGACGGCCCCCGGCAGCGGTCCCGGGGGCTCCAGGAAGGGGCGATGGTGCACACACCGAGCGGCGGCGCCGGCAGCGGCGCCGCCGTCACGGACACCGGACTGCTGAGCATCGGCGCGGTGCTGAACGTGCTGCGCGAGGAGTTCCCCGAGGTAACCATCTCCAAGATCCGCTTCCTGGAGTCGGAAGGGCTCGTCGAGCCGCGCCGCACCCCGTCGGGGTACCGGAAGTTCAGCGCCGAGGACGTCGACCGCCTCGGGCATGTGCTGCGCATGCAGCGCGACCACTACCTGCCGCTCAAGGTGATCCGGGAGCACCTCGAGACCATGGAGCGGGGCGAGGCCCTGCCCCTGCCGGCGCTGAGCCGTCCGGGTGACGGCGAGGATCCTGCCGACTGCGCGCCGGAGGCGACCACCGCAGCCCGTGTCGGGCGCTGCCAGCTGCTCGCCGCCGCCGGCGTCGACGAGCAGCAGCTCGCCGAGTGGGAGTCGTACGGACTGCTCGTCCCGGTCGGGGACGGGGTGTACGACGCGGAGGCGCTCACCGTCGCCGGGCTCCTCACCGAACTCGGCCGGTTCGGGATCGAGCCCCGCCATCTGCGGGCCATGAAGGCGGCCGCCGAGCGTGAGGCCGGACTGGTGGAACAGGTCGTCGCGCCGCTGCGCCGCCACCGCAACCCGCAGACCAGGGCGCACGCCGAGGACCGCACCAGGGAACTGGCCGGCCTCACCGTGAAGCTGCACGCGGCGCTGGTGCGGTCGGCGCTCGGCGTGCGGCTGCCCTGAGGGCCTCGGAACCTCCGGGGAACAGCACAGCGGGGCCGGATCGGCCACCCGATCCCGGCCCGACTACCCAAACGTCCCGGGCACGGCCTAGGGTTGCTGTGTGAACGAGCTCGATGTCGTAGGTGTCCGGGTCGAAATGCCCTCCAACCAACCGATCGTGCTGTTGCGTGAAGTGGGCGGCGACCGCTACCTCCCCATCTGGATCGGCCCAGGGGAGGCGACGGCCATCGCCTTCGCCCAGCAGGGCATGGCGCCCGCACGGCCGCTGACCCACGACCTGTTCAAGGACGTGCTGGAGGCCGTGGGACAGGAGCTCACGGAAGTGCGCATCACCGACCTGCGGGAAGGCGTGTTCTACGCCGAGCTGGTCTTCGCCAGCGGTGTCGAGGTGAGCGCCCGTCCGTCCGACGCCATAGCACTCGCCCTGCGCACGGGAACGCCGATCTACGGAAGCGACACGGTGCTGGACGACGCCGGCATCGCGATTCCGGACGAGCAGGAGGACGAGGTGGAGAAGTTCCGCGAGTTCCTCGACCAGATCTCGCCCGAGGACTTCGGGACCAGCAACCAGTGAGCCGTTTCCTCCCGGGTCCTGCGTCGCTCGCGGCCCGCGCCGAGGACATTCGGCTAGCCTTTCCCCGCGACGGGGCACGGGAAACCACTCTCAGGGTGATTATCACTCGGCGTGCCGAGTGTGGCGATCGTTGACGCACCCTTGGTGACTGCCTACCGTCGAGGAGGCAGGTCAAGGACGGAGGTCGGCGTGAGAAGCAGCGGCGACGGTACGGCTGGGGGTGCCCCCGGACGCGTTTTCGGGGCGGGCGGGCCGTATCCTCCCCAGGGCTCTCCGGTCCGCTCGGGCGGGGGGCATCCCGCGCGCGGCGGTGCGATCGATCCCGCTCCGCAGCGACCGACGGCTGTGCCGGGCGGTGGAGGGGCGGTGGCCATGGCGTCCGAGGAGATCGGCTACCGGGGGCCCACGGCCTGCGCCGCGGCCGGCATCACCTACCGCCAGCTCGACTACTGGGCGCGCACGGGACTGGTCGAGCCGAGCGTGCGGCCGGCCCACGGATCCGGGACGCAGCGGCTGTACAGCTTCCGCGACGTCGTGGTGCTGAAGATCGTCAAGCGGTTCCTGGACACGGGTGTGTCCCTGCAGAACATCCGCACCGCCGTCCAGCATCTGCGCGAGCGCGGCTTCGACGACCTCGAGCGCATGACGCTGATGAGCGACGGCGCCACGGTCTACGAGTGCACGTCGCCCGACGAGGTCCACGCCCTGCTCCAGGGCGGCCAGGGCGTCTTCGGCATCGCCGTGGGCGTGGTGTGGCGGGACGTCGAGAGCGCCCTGTCGCAGTTGCACGGCGAGCGGGTGGACACGGGGGAGACACTCATCGGCCACAACCCGATGGACGAGCTGGCCCGGCGCAGGAACCGCGCGGTCTGAGCCCGCGCGGTGCGGGTCCCGGCCCGACGAGGACGTTGTCAGTGGCGTAGGGCAGCATCGGAGATGTGAGATCCGCTCCCACGATCCTGCATCTCGACATGGATGCCTTCTACGCCTCGGTGGAGCAGGCGTCCAAGCCGAGTCTGCGCGGCAAGGCCGTGATCGTGGGCGGACTGGGCCCCCGCGGTGTGGTCGCCACCGCCTCCTACGAGGCGCGCGTCCACGGCGTTCACTCCGCGATGCCCATGTCGCAGGCCCGGCGGCTCGCGCCGAACGCCGCGTATCTGGTGCCCCGATTCGCGCTGTACCGCTCGATCAGTGACCAGGTGATGGCGCTGCTGCGCGCCCTGTCGCCCCTGGTGGAGCCGCTCAGCCTCGACGAGGCGTTCGTCGACCTGGAGGCCGGGGACACAGCGTGGGACGAGCGGTCGGCGCGGCTGGTCGGCACGAAGCTGCGCGCGGACATCCGCGCGGTCACCGGACTGACCGGATCCGTGGGGCTCGCCGCCTCCAAGATGCTGGCGAAGATCGCGTCGGAGCAGGCGAAGCCGGACGGGTTGGTCGTCATCGAGCCCGGCACCGAGCGGGAGATGCTCGCACCGATGTCCGTTCGGACCCTCCCGGGTGTCGGGCCCGCCACCGGCGACCATCTGCGGCGGGCGGGCATCCACACGGTCGGCGAGATCGCGGAGGCGGGCGAGGACGAACTGGTGCGGCTGCTGGGCAAGGCCCACGGTCACGCGCTGTACGCGATGGCGCTGGCCCGTGACGACCGGCCCGTCGTCGCCGAGCGCGAGACGAAGTCGGTGTCCGTCGAGGACACGTACGACGTGGACATCCACGACCGGGTGCGGGTCGGCCTGGAGGTGCAGCGGCTCGCCGACCGCTGCGTGCGCCGGCTGCGGGGCGCGGGGCTGTCCGGACGCACGATCGTGCTGAAGGTACGGCGGTACGACTTCACCACGCTGACCCGGTCCGAGACGCTGCGCGGCCCGACCGACGACCCGGCCGTCGTCCGGGAGGCGGCGGCGCGACTGCTGGACTCGGTGGACACCACCGGCGGCGTACGGCTGCTCGGCGTCGGCGTGAGCGGGCTGGCCGACTACACGCAGGAGGATCTCTTCGCCCAGGCGGCGGGCGGTGCGGGGGAGGAGGTCGCCGAGGAGGAGGAGTCCGGGCCCGCGCCCGAGCCGCTCCCGGAGGTCCCGGTGGAGCGACGCTGGTCCGCGGGCCACGACGTCCGGCACACCGAGTACGGGCACGGGTGGGTGCAGGGCAGCGGCCTCGGCCGGGTGACGGTCCGCTTCGAGACACCCGGCTCGGCGCCGGGCCGGGTGAAGACGTTCCGCGTCGACGACCCGGCGTTGGAGGCAGCGGACCCGCTGCCGCTCGTGGAGGCGCCCCCGGACCTGCCCGAACCGATGCGCCCGCCGCAGGCGCCTCCGCCTCGCCCCTTGGAGGCGTGACGGCGCGGGCGGGGCCGGCGCCGGGTACGCGTTGACGCTGCGGGGCGCCGGCGCGTCCCTGTTCACCGCGTGCGGGACGGGCCAGGACGGCGCACCGCAGGCTGCGTCCTGGCGGTCCACCGTGAGACACGGTCGCCTGACGGTGCTGCGCTGCTCCGGCGAAGGGCTGCGGGCCGGTCCTGGGCTTCCGTACGAGCGTCGTGCCCGGGCCGGGCGGTGCAGCCGTGCCCCGGCCGGGCGGTGCAGCCGGGGCTGTGGGGCGGACGACGTCCCCCGGGCCGGGCGGTGCAGCCGGGGCGCGGAGCGGTGGGGCGGAAGGTCGTGACGGACCGCCGTCCTGGGTGGCGTCGGCTACTCCTGGCCCGCCAGCTTGCCGAAGTCGTGGTCCGGGAGTGGGGGAGGGGCGCCCACGTCCAGGCCGTAGTGGTGGTACAGCTGGAGCTCCTGCTCCGGGGAGAGATGGCGGCCGACGCCGAAGTCCGGCGCCTCCTTGATGAGGGACCGTTCGAACGGCACGTGCAGGGCCCCGTCGATCAGCTCGCTGGGTTCCAGGGGCACGAAGGCGTCCCGGCTGAACAGGCCGGTGCGTATCGCCGCCCACTCCGGCACGCCGGTGGCGTCGTCGAGGTAGACCTCGTCGATCGTGCCGATGCGGGTGCCGTTGCGGTCGTACGCCTTGCGGCCGATAAGGTGGCGCGGGTCGATGTCGGTCTGCACGGGCCCTCCACTCGTAGCAAACTCATCCGATAGCACTACAGAAAGGCACAATCGGCGGAACGGCCACTCGAAGGCCGGGGCCCGGACCTCGCTGGTACGCTGGCAACGGCCGCTGACCCCGTGCGGGAGAGTCCTCCAGGCACCACCGGAGGCGCCGAAGGAGCAAATCCTCCCCGGAATCTCTCAGGCACACGTACCGCACGGACGAGGTCACTCTGGAAAGCAGGGCGGGTGTCGACGGCTTCCGCTCTCACCGACGGTGAAAACCGGACCGCCAGCGGCGTCCCGGTGAAACTCTCAGGTTGAGATGACAGAGGGGGAGGCCGTCCGGGCACCTGCGCCGTGGTGCCCCTCGAAGGTCGTCGGACCAGGAGGCCTCCTCAATGACTGCCCCGCGTACCCCGCTCTCCGAGCTCGAACAGGGAATTCCCTTCGAGCAGCGCCACATCGGGCCCGACCACGAGGCGCGGGCGAAGATGCTGGCCCAGGTGGGCTACGGCTCGCTCGACGAGCTGACCGCCGCAGCCGTGCCCGACGTCATCAAGAACGCCGACGCGCTGGAGCTGCCCGGCGCCCGCAGCGAGGCCGAGGTGCTCGCCGAGCTGCGCGGCCTCGCCGACCGCAACCAGGTCCTCGGCTCCATGATCGGCCTGGGCTACTACGGCACGTTCACCCCGCCGGTCATCCTGCGCAACGTCATGGAGAACCCCGCCTGGTACACGGCCTACACGCCGTACCAGCCGGAGATCTCGCAGGGGCGGCTCGAGGCGCTGCTGAACTTCCAGACGATGGTCGCCGAGCTGACCGGCCTGCCGACGTCCGGCGCCTCGCTGCTGGACGAGGGCACCGCCGCCGCCGAGGCGATGGCGCTGTCCCGGCGCATGGGCAAGAACAAGAAGGGCCTGTTCCTGGTCGACGCGGACGCCCTTCCGCAGACCATCGCCGTCATCGAGACCCGCGCCGAGCCGACCGGCGTCGAGGTCGTCGTCGCCGACCTGACGCACGGCATCCCCGCCGAACTCGACGGCCGTGAGATCAACGGCGTCCTGATCCAGTACCCGGGCGCCTCCGGTGCCGTACGGGACGTCAAGCCGGTCATCGACCAGGCGCACGAGCGCGGTGCGCTCGTCACCGTCGCCGCCGATCTGCTGGCCCTCACCCTCCTGAAGTCGCCCGGCGAGCTGGGTGCGGACATCGCGGTGGGCACCACGCAGCGCTTCGGCGTCCCCATGGGCTTCGGGGGACCGCACGCCGGTTACATGGCCGTCCAGGACAAGATGGCACGCAGCCTGCCGGGCCGCCTCGTCGGCGTCTCCGTCGACGCCGACGGCAACAAGGCGTACCGCCTCGCCCTGCAGACCCGTGAGCAGCACATCCGCCGCGAGAAGGCCACCAGCAACATCTGCACCGCGCAGGTGCTGCTCGCCGTCATGGCCGGTATGTACGCCGTCTACCACGGTCCCGAGGGCCTGCGGACCATCGCCCGGCGCACCCACCGCTACGCCGCGATCCTCGCCGAGGGGCTGCGCGCGGGCGGCGCCGAGGTGGTGCACGGCTCCTACTTCGACACGCTCACCGTGCGGGTCGCCGGCCGGGCCGCCGAGGTCGTCGCCGCCGCCCGTGACAACGGCGTCAACCTGCGCCTCGTCGACGCCGACACCGTCTCCGTCGCCTGCGACGAGACCACCACCCGCGACCAGGTCACCGCCGTGTGGCGCGCCTTCGGCGCCGAGGGCGACGTCGAGGCCCTGGACGCCGCCGCGTCCGACGCCCTGCCGGACGCGCTGCTGCGCACCGACGACTACCTCACCCACCCGGTCTTCCACCAGCACCGCTCCGAGACGGCCATGCTGCGCTACCTGCGCCGCCTCGCCGACCGCGACTACGCGCTGGACCGCGGCATGATCCCGCTGGGCTCCTGCACCATGAAGCTCAACGCGACCACCGAGATGGAGCCGGTCACCTGGCCCGAGTTCGGCCAGCTGCACCCGTTCGTCCCGGCCGAGCAGGCCGGGGGCTACCTCACGCTCATCCGCGAGCTGGAGGAACGTCTCGCCGAGGTCACCGGCTACGACAAGGTCTCCCTGCAGCCCAACGCCGGCTCCCAGGGCGAGCTGGCCGGTCTGCTCGCCGTCCGCGGCTACCACCGCGCCAACGGCGACGAGCAGCGCACCGTCTGCCTCATCCCGTCCTCCGCGCACGGCACCAACGCCGCGTCCGCCGTGATGGCCGGCATGAAGGTCGTCGTCGTCAAGACCGCCGAGAACGGCGAGGTCGACGTCGAGGACCTGCGCGCCAAGATCGAGCAGCACCGCGACGAGCTGGCCGTGCTGATGATCACCTACCCGTCGACGCACGGCGTCTTCGAGGAGCACGTCGCCGACATCTGTGCCCAGGTGCACGAGGCCGGCGGCCAGGTGTACGTCGACGGCGCCAACCTCAACGCCCTGGTCGGCCTGGCCAAGCCCGGCCACTTCGGCGGCGACGTCTCGCACCTGAACCTGCACAAGACGTTCTGCATCCCGCACGGCGGCGGCGGCCCCGGCGTCGGCCCGGTCGGCGTCCGCGCCCACCTCGCCCCGTACCTGCCGAACCACCCGCTGCAGCCGGAGGCCGGACCGGAGACGGGCGTCGGACCCATCTCGGCCGCCCCCTGGGGCTCGGCGGGCATCCTGCCCATCTCCTGGGCGTACGTCCGCCTCATGGGCGGCGAGGGCCTGAAGCGCGCCACGCAGGTGGCTGTGCTGAGTGCCAACTACATCGCCAAGCGCCTCGAACCGCACTACCCGGTGCTCTACACCGGCCCCGGCGGGCTGGTCGCGCACGAGTGCATCATCGACCTGCGCCCGCTCACCAAGGCGACCGGCGTGACCGTCGACGACGTGGCCAAGCGCCTCATCGACTACGGCTTCCACGCGCCGACGATGTCCTTCCCGGTGGCCGGCACGCTGATGATCGAGCCCACCGAGTCCGAGGACCTCATCGAGCTCGACCGGTTCTGCGAGGCGATGATCGCCATCCGCGCCGAGATCGAGAAGGTCGGCTCCGGCCAGTGGCCCGCCGACGACAACCCGCTGCGCAACGCCCCGCACACGGCGTCCGTGCTCGGCGGGGAGTGGGAGCACGCCTACACCCGCCAGGAGGCCGTGTTCCCGGGCGAGGTGAACGCCGCCGACAAGTACTGGCCGCCGGTGCGCCGCATCGACCAGGCCTACGGCGACCGCAACCTGGTCTGCTCCTGCCCGCCGCTGGACGCGTACGAGGACTGACCCACGCGGAAGTGAGGGGCCCCGCCCGGGCGATCCGGGCGGGGCCCCTCCGCGTGCCCGGGCGTGCGTCAGGCGGGGTAGGCGTGCGTCTGTGCGGCCTTCGCCGCCGCCCAGACCGGTGCGCCCGGGTGCAGGCCCAGTTCGGCCACGGCGACGGCGGTGAGGTCGGCGGCCAGGGACAGTTCACCGGTCAGCTCCACGCGGATCTGGTCGCCGTGGCTCTCCAGCCCCGCCACCTCGCAGCGCCACAGGTTCCGCGCGCTGGCGCCGGTCGGCCGGTCCCGGTACAGGGTGACCGCGCCGGGCGGGAACGCGACGAACGCGGGCCCCGACAGCTCCTCCGTGGTGCTCACCTCGGGCCCCGCGTCGAGCCGTACGGTGTGGCCGTCCGCCCGGCCGCGGTACAGGTTCAGGCCTACGAGCTGGGCGACGTAGTCGGTGCGCGGGTGGCGGGCGATGTCGGCGGGGGCGCCCTCCTGCACCACGCGGCCGTGCTCCACGACGACCAGCCGGTCGGCCAGCACCATCGCGTCCAGCGGGTCGTGCGTCACCAGGACCGCGACGGCCTCGAAGTCGGCCAGGTGGCGGCGCAGTTGTGCCCGGACCTCGAGGCGGGTGCGGGCGTCGAGGGCGGCGAGGGGCTCGTCCAGGAGCAGCAGGCGCGGGTCGGTGGCCAGGGCGCGGGCGAGCGCCACGCGCTGGGCCTGGCCGCCGGAGAGCCGCTCGGGCTTGACGCCCATGTGCTCGGCCAGCCCCATCCGCTCCAGCCACGCGGCGGCCCGATTACGGGCCTCGCTCTTGCCGGCGCCGCGGCAGCGTGGGCCGAACGCCACGTTGTCGAGGGCGCTGAGGTGCGGGAAGAGCAGGTAGTCCTGGAAGACGACGCCCACCGGACGCGACTCGGGCGGGGTGCGGGCGAGATCCGTGCCGTCGAGGCGCAGACGGCCGTCGGTGAGGGGCGCGAGTCCTGCCAGGGCCCGCAGCGCGGTGGACTTGCCCGCTCCGTTCGGGCCGAGCAGGGCGACCACGTCACCGGGCGCGGCCGTCAGCGCGATGTCGAGGCGGAAGGATCCGCGTTCGACGACGAGGTGGGCGTCCAGGCCCTGGGGTTCCGGATGTCTCGTCATGGGTCAGACGGCCCTCGTCCAGCGGTCGCGCAGTCCCGCCAGCACGGCCACGGACACCGCGAGCAGCACGAGGCTGAGGGCGATCGCGGCGGCCGGGTCGTTCTGCAGGGCGAGGTAGACCGCGAGCGGCATGGTCTGGGTGCGGCCCGGGAAGTTCCCGGCGAAGGTGATCGTCGCGCCGAACTCGCCGAGCGCGCGGGCCCAGGCCAGCACGGCCCCCGCCGCGACGCCCGGGGCGATCAGCGGCAGGGTGACCCGGCGGAACGCGGTGAAGCGGGACGCGCCCAGGGTGGCCGCGGCCTCCTCGAACCGCGGGTCGGCGGCCCGCAGCGTGCCCTCGACGCTGATCACCAGGAACGGCAGCGCGACGAAGGTCTCCGCGAGGACGACACCGGCGGTGGTGAACGGCAGGGTGACGCCGAACCACTCGTCCAGCCAGCGGCCCACGACGCCGTTGCGGCCCAGCGCCAGCAGCAGGGCGACACCTCCGACCACCGGCGGCAGCACCAGCGGCAGGGTCACCAGGGCGCGTATCAGGCTTCGCCCGGGGAAGTCGGTGCGGGCCAGCAGCCAGGCCAGCGGCACCCCGACGACCAGGCTCAGCGCGGTCGCGATGGTCGCGCAGACCAGCGACAGGCGTAGCGCGTCCCACACGGCGGGGCTGGTCAGCTGTTCGGGCAGGTCGCGCCAGGGCGCCCGGACGACGAGGGCCAGCAGCGGCACCAGGAGGAACGCCAGACCGATCAGGGCGGGCGCGAGGAGGGCGAGCGGGACACCACGGCCGACGGCGCGGGGCCGGCGGGCCTTGCGGAGGGTGTTGTGGGCGGTGCTGGTCACGGCGCGAGGAAACCGGCCTTCCCGAGCACCTTCCGGCCTTCCGGTGACGTCACGAACGCGACGAAGGCGTCCGCAGCCGGTGCGTCGGGGGCGTTCTCGAGCCGGGCGATCGGGTAGTCGTTGACGGCCTCAGCGGCCTCCGGGAAGTCCACGCCGTCCACTGTGTCACCGGCCGCCCTCACATCCGTGCGGTACACGACGGCGGCGTCCGCCTCGTCGAGCCGCACCTTGGTCAGGGCGCTCTTCACGTCCTGCTCGAAGGAGGCGGGTGCGACGTCCACCCCGGCCGCCGCGAGGGCCTTGCGGGCGGCTGCGCCGCAGGGCACGGTCTCGTCGCAGAGCACGACCTTCAGGCCGGGGGCGGTCAGGTCCTTCAGGGAGCCGATGCCGTGCGGGTTGCCGGGAGCGGTGGCGATGACGAGACGGTTGCGCGCGAAGGTGACCGGCGCGTCCGACGTGAGCTTCTCATCCGTCACGCGCGCCATCGTGGAGGGGCTGGCGGCGGCGAAGACGTCGGCGGGGGCGCCGCCCACGATGCCGGCGGCCAGTGAGTCGCTGCCGTTGAAGTTGAAGGTCACCTCGGTGCCCGGGTGCTTCTCCTCGAAGCGCTCGCCCAGCTCCGTGAAGCTCTCCTTCAGCGAGGCGGCGGCGAACACGGTCACGGAGCCGCTGTCGCCGCTGCCCGGCGAGGAACAGGCACCGAGTCCCAGGGAGGCGAGGATTACGAGGGCGGCCATGCGGGCGGAACGGATCATCCGGTGCACTCCCTCGCGGCGGCGGGCATCCGCGGGGGGACTCTCACCCCGCGCGTTGCTCCATCATGACGCATCTGCGAGGCAAAGGGCACCTGTCGCTTCGTATGAGCGGTGGTGTGATGCCTTGTAGGCCTGCATGTGCGGTTCGATGAAGGATGCGCTCAGGTGCGGTCGATATGGACGTTTGTCGACTTCACCCGGGCCGTGGCCTCCACTCCGACCTCCAGGCCCAGTTCCTCGACCGCCTCCCGCGTGAGCAGCGAGACCAGACGGTGGGGGCCTGCCTGGATCTCCACCTGGGCGGCGACGTCGCCGAGCTTGATCGCCGTGACGATGCCGGGGAACGCGTTGCGGGCCGAGGTGTACGGGGTGTCCTCCTCGGGCGTGGCCGACCTGGCCAGCTCGACGGAGAACGCCGCCAGGTCACGGCCGTCGACCACCCGGCGTCCGGCGTCGTCGCGGCGGGTGGTGAGGCGTCCCGCGTCCGCCCAGCGGCGTGCGGTGTCCGGGCTGACGCCGAGCAGCCGCGCTGCCTGGCCGATCGTGTAGGACTGCATGCCGGTCACGATAGGGCGCGACGCCCGCCGTGGACGTAGCGGCTACGACGCGTGCGGTGCGGTGCTCGCCCGCACGGCCAGACCGGTGCCGGTCGAGGCGGGGCGAGTCCGGCTGTTCCCCGCGGTCGAGCCGGAGCACCGTACGGACGGCGGAGGCTCCCCTGTCGGCGAGGGCAGACGGGCCGTGGTGAGCGGCGGGGTCGACCGGCGCACCTTCGGGAGGTCGTCGAAGCCGATGACGCCCATGTCCTGCGGCGCCGCGGGCCTCGCGCGGCGGCCGTCTTCGTGCCCTTGCGCCGGGCCGCGGTGGGCGAGGAGCCGTGCAGGCGTGTGCGGGCCGGGGCGCGGAGGCGTCGTCCCGCGGTCCGGTCCCTTGTGATTCCCCGGGCGGCGCCGTCCCGCCCGGCTGTGCTCAGGCGGACGTCAGTGTGACGTCCCGGGACCGCTGCGGGGCGACGACGCTGCCGTCGGGCAGGAGTTCACCGGTGTCCTCGAAGAGCACGACACCGTTGCACAGCAGGCTCCAGCCCTGCTCCGGGTGGTGCGCCACGAGACGGGCGGATTCCCGGTCGGTGGAGTCGGCTGAGGGGCACGGTGGCTGGTGCTGGCACATGGGTGGGTTCTCTCGCTCTGTGATGACCTGTGTGTGGACTGTCGTGTCAGTTGCGCGGCGTGAATCGTCGTTCATGGCCGCCCCCGTGGTGATGAGTCGGTCGGGATCCAGTGTTGCCCCGCGGACGAGGATCCGCAGGCATTTCGCGGCACCGTTCCTCACAGGTTCATGACGCGTCACCCACGCGGACGGTTCATCCCAACTGCACTGTCCTTTCGGGTGGTTCGCAGTGGCCGGACGGGACTAGTCCGCACATGAGTACGCCCTGTCACCCGGCACACACGCACCCCGCCGCCCGGGTGGGGCGACGGGGTGCGGAAGCGGGCGGGTCAGGCGGGTGAGCCGAGCAGCCGGGTGGGCGTGACGCGGTGGGTGAGCACCGGGAGCAGTTCGGTGACCTGGTGCGGCCGGTGGGCGGCGATCCCGGGCGGGGCGGGCGCGAGCGGCACCAGCAGGTCGGTGGCTGCCGGGCCGCCGGCTGCGCCGTCCGCCTCGGTGTCGCCGTGCAGCCAGAGCGCCAGCATGTACAGGCCGGGCACGGACAGCAGGCGGGGCTGGTAGGGCTGCGTCATCGTCTCCGCCTGGCGCAGGGCCAGCTCGGTGGACGCGATGTACGGGCCCTCGAAGAAGCGGGAGAAGGCCCAGCCGTCGGCGGTGAGCACCGTGTCGGCGGCCGCCACGGCGCGGTCGCCGGTGCGGATCAGGAAGCGCCATCCGGCGAGCGTCGTCGAGGTGTCGCCGTCGGCGGTGACCCGGTCGAGGACGTGCACGGGCAGCGGGAGTTCGGCCGAGGCGGGCCCTTGTGCGCGGAGCAGGGAGGGAGTTCGGGCGTCGCGCACGGCGGTCGGAGACGAGAGCGCGGTCAGGACGGAACGCAGTGCGGGCGCGGGAGCCGGGGGTACGTGCAGCGGCATGGTGGGTCGCCTCTCATTCGAAGGCACAGTGGCGCGAGGGCGGGGCGTGGCGGTGCGGACGGCGCTGTCAGCTCGCGAAGGTCAGAGAGGCAGGGGCCCGGAGGGTCTGAGCGGGAGACGGGGGTGAGGAGAGCCGCACGCCGTCTCACGGCTGGATCACTCGACCGTGGGCGCCAACCTGGTTCTGCCTTGTGAAGGGAGTTTATACGACACGGGTTGAGACTATGTTTCGTCTAGCTCTCCCCGGCGGCCCCGGCAAGGGTATTTCCGGTCGGCGATATGCGAAAAAGATGACGATTCCCCAAAGGGCTCACCGCACTGACCTCGGGCAATGACTGCCGAGCGGTCGGCCCATTCCGGTCGGCGCTTTTCACGGGTTCGCAACGGCGCCGTGATACGCGTTCCCGCGTATTGCCCCGTGAATGTGCCACTGGACACCTCGACCAGAGTAGCGGGCGCCACACGGATCCGGGACGTTATCGATCGCATCCGCGGGGCATCCTCCCTTGTGGACCGGGACCCCGGCGGCCGATCTTCGGTACGCCATCCGAGGAGGGACGCTTCGATGGGGGAAAAGGTCGTGGCAGGTCAGTTCGACCTGTCCGATCGCCAGCGCTACCGCGAGAAGCTCCGCAGGTGCCTGACAGGCCTGGAGCGACTCCTGGCGGAGAAGCGGTTCGACCGCCCCAGGAACCTGATGGGGCTGGAGATCGAGCTGAATCTCGCGGGCGCCGACGGCATGCCGAAAATGTTGAATGCGCAAGTCCTCGAACGCATCGCGAGCCGGGACTTCCAAACGGAACTCGCGATGTTCAATCTGGAAGTGAACATCGCCCCCCACCGGCTGGGCGGGAGGGTTTTCGACCGGCTAGACGAGGAACTGCGCACCTCGCTCTCCTACGCCGACCGCAAGGCCCAGGAGGTGGACGCGGGGATCGTGATGATCGGCATCCTGCCGACCCTCGACCGCGACGACCTCGTCTCCTCCAACCTCTCCGCCGTCGACCGCTACGCGCTGCTCAACGATCAGATCGTCGCCGCGCGCGGCGAGGACTTCACCCTGGACATCGACGGCGTGGAGCACCTCAGGTGCACCTCGAAGTCGATCGCCCCGGAGGCGGCGTGCACCTCGGTGCAGCTGCACCTCCAGGTCACGCCGGAACGCTTCCCCGACGTGTGGAACGCCGCCCAGGCGGTCGCCGCCGCGCAGATCGCGGTCGGCGCCAACTCGCCGTTCCTGTTCGGCCGCGAGCTGTGGCGCGAGTCCCGGCCGCCGCTGTTCCAGCAGTCCACCGACACCCGCCCGCCCGAGCTGCAGGCACAGGGCGTGCGGCCGCGCACCTGGTTCGGGGAGCGCTGGGTGACCTCGGCGTTCGACCTCTTCGAGGAGAACCTGCGCTACTTCCCGGCCCTGCTGCCCATCTGCGACGAGGAGGACCCGCTCGAGGTGCTGGACCGCGGGGGCGTCCCCGCGCTCTCCGAACTCGTCCTGCACAACGGCACCGTCTACCGCTGGAACCGCCCCGTCTACGACATCGCCGACGGCGTGCCCCACCTGCGGGTGGAGAACCGGGTGCTGCCCGCCGGGCCCACGGTGACCGACGTGATCGCGAACGCGGCCTTCTACTACGGACTCGTCCGCGCCCTCGCCGAGGACAGCCGCCCGGTGTGGAGCCGGCTGCCGTTCGAGGCCGCCGCCGCCAACTTCGACGCCGCCTGCAAGGACGGCATCGACGCCCGCTTCACCTGGCCCCGGCGCGGACGCCTCGGCGGCTTGGGCGAGGTGGACGCGGTCACCCTCGTACGGGAGGAGCTGCTGCCGCTCGCCGGGGCCGGGCTGGACGCCTGGGGGATCGCGCCCGCCGACCGGGACCGGTACCTCGGGGTGATCGAGGAGCGCTGCCGGCGCCGGGTGAACGGCGCGTCCTGGCAGGCCGCGACCTTCCACCGGGCGCTGGACGCCGGACTGGGCCGGGAGGAGGCACTGGCGGCCACCACCCGCCGCTACCGCGAGCTGACCAAGCGGGGCGAGCCCGTGCACACCTGGCCGGTCGGGCTGCCGGAGCCGGTGCCGACGACGGCCTGACCGGACCCGGCAGGGACTGACCGGCGCCCCGGGCCCGCGGCCCGCCGCACAGGTACTGCATTCATACTGATCGGACCGATCGGTGATGTGGAGGCAGGTGTGCAGGCGGAGGCGGCGGGCCCGGGGGCCGAGGCGTATCCGGAGCGGACCCTCTCGCGGAGGACGCTGCGCGACGAGACACTGCTCGTTCTCGCGCTGTCGCTCGGCGCGAGCGGAGTGTCCGCGCTGATCAGCTTCATCGGCTCGGTCACCAGGCCGGGCGGACTGAAGGACCAGGCGGCCACCCTCAACGCCTCGGCCGCGCCGGGCCGCCCCTGGCTGGACCTGGCCTGGCAGCTGTTCGGCATCACCACCGCCCTGGTGCCGGTGGCCCTGGTCGCGCACCTGCTGCTGCGCGAGGGCGCCGGACTGCGCACCCTCGGCTTCGACCGCGCCCGGCCCTGGTCCGACCTCGGCCGCGGCGCCGCGATCGCGGCGGTCATCGGCAGCAGCGGCATCGCCTTCTACCTCGCCGTGCGCGCGCTCGGCTTCAACCTCACCGTGGTGCCGGAGGCACTGCCCGAGGTGTGGTGGAAGTACCCCGTGCTGATCCTGTCGGCCGCACAGAACTCGATCCTCGAAGAGGTCGTCGTCGTCGGCTACCTGCTGCGCCGGCTCGACCAGCTCGGCTGGTCGCCCACCGCCTCGATGGCGGGCAGCGCGGTGCTGCGCGGGTCGTACCACCTGTACCAGGGCATCGGCGGCTTCATCGGCAACATGGTCATGGGCGTGGTCTTCGTGTACCTGTACCGCCGCTGGGGGCGCGTCGGACCGCTGGTGGCCGCGCACACGCTGCTCGACATCGGCGCGTTCGTCGGGTACGCGCTGCTGGCGGGCAAGGTCGGCTGGCTGCCGACGGCGTGAGACGAAAGGGGGGTGTCCGGTGATCCGTACGCCCCCCTTCGGTGTGGCGGGGTTCAGACCAGCAGCTCGCCCTCGACGACCGTCACCGCGCGGCCGCCCAGCAGGGTGCGGGCGCCGCGCACCTCGGTGCGGACGAGCCCGGAGCGGGGCGAGGCCTGGAGGCCGGTGAGGGTGGCGCCGCCGAGGCGCTGCGACCAGTGCGGCGCCAGCGCGGTGTGAGCGCTGCCGGTGACGGCGTCCTCGTCGATGCCGACGTTCGGGAAGAAGCACCGTGAGACGAAGTCGTACCCGTCCGCCGGATCCTCCGCGCGGGCGGTGGCGATGATGCCGCGCTCCGAGTGCGTCGTCAGGGCCTTGTGGTCGGGGCGCAGGGAGCGCACGGTCCGCTCGTCGGCCAGCTCGACCAGCAGGTCGCCGACGTGGGGGCCGGTGTCGAACGCCGCCAGGACGGGTGCGCCGAGCGCCTCCGAGACTCCCTCGGGCACGTCGACGGCGGTGAGCGGGGCCGTGGGGAAGTCCAGGGTGACGGTGCCGTCCTCCGCGGTTTCCGCGACCAGCACGCCGCTGCGGGTGGCGAACCGCACCGGGCCCTTGTGGGCGCCGGTGGTGTGCAGGACGTGCGCGGTGGCGAGCGTGGCGTGGCCGCACATGGCCACCTCGGTGACGGGTGTGAACCAGCGCAGCGCCCAGTCGGCCTCGCCGCCCTCGGGCAGCGGGTGGGCGAAGGCCGTCTCGGCGTGGTTGATCTCCAGGGCGACGTTCTGCAGCCAGGAGTCCTCCGGGAAGGCATCGAGCAGCATCACTCCGGCGGGGTTGCCGGTGAAGGGACGGTCGGTGAAGGCGTCGACGATTCGGATCCGCATGCCCCGACGGTAGAGGGCGGGCAACCGCGAGGGCTCGGGCCACTTCGAAGGAGGCGGCCTCGTCCCGGTGGCGGTCGGCCGTGCCGTCGAGGATGCGGACGTCCGGGGGAGGGTCTTGTCGTGCGATCGGTTCCGATATATCGTTGAAGCATCGCAATAGATCAACGATGGAATGGAGTGGTTGCCATGGGTGGCTACGGTCATGAGCACGGACACGGTCATGGGCACGGGTACGGCGGTCCGCGGGGCGGCGGACGGGGCGACTTCGAGCGCCTGCGTGCCGCCTTCGGCCCTTTCGGCCCCGGTGGTCCGGGAGGACCCGGCGGTCCCTGGGGTCCCGGCTTCGGTCACGGCGGCCCCTGGGGCGGCCGAGGGCGCGGCGGACCCAGGGGGAGGGCGCGGCGTGGTGACGTCCGCGCGTCGATCCTGGCCCTGCTGAAGGACCGCCCGATGCACGGCTACGAGATGATCCAGGAGATCGCCGAACGCAGCGGCGGGGCGTGGAAGCCCAGCCCCGGCTCGGTCTACCCCACCCTCCAACTGCTGGAGGACGAGGGCCTGATCGTCAGCGAGTCCGAGGGCGGCAAGAAGCTGTTCTCCCTCACCGAGGCCGGCCGCACGGCCGCCGAGGACGGACCCGAGGCCCCTTGGGAGGAGGCCTCGCGCGGGGTCGACTGGGAGGCGCTGACCGAGATCCGGCAGGCCGGGTTCGGCCTGATGGAGGCCTTCGGGCAGGTCTGGAAGACGGGGAGCAAGGAGCAGCGGGAGAAGGCCCTCGCGGTCATCAACGAAGCCCGTAAGAAGCTGTATCTCATCCTCGCGGACGAGCACTGAGCCGGCCGCCGGCGGTCGGTGGGGGACTGAGGGGCGTGCGCCGTGTGGCGTGCGCCCCTTGGGCGTGTGCGCCCTGATCTCGTCCCCAAGGAGGAGATTTCGCCACGCGATCTCCACTCTCCGCGGGACGCCGAGATGCGTCCCGCCGCCGATGTGCCGGGCCGCCCGGACTGATGGGGTGGGCGATGTGCGATCCCGTATCCCCCGGCAGCAGGCCCAGTGGCCCCGGGCGCAGGCCGCCCGTGGCGCGGACGACGACGCCGGGCTGGGCGCGGAACTGGCCGAGGTCGTGACCGGCGCCCGGCGCAGGGTGCTCCGGGGCGGCGACCGGCACATCGACACCGCCCATCTGCTGCACTCCCTGCTCGAGTCCGACCCCGAGGTGCGGGCCGCGTTCGGCGAGGGGGCCACGGTGGCGCGGCTGCTCGGGTATCTGGTGCAGCGGAGCATCGGGTACGGGCTGAGGTGGCAGGGGAGCGTCGAGGACTCGGGCGGGCCGCCGGTCGTGGAGGGGGCGACCGGGTTCTCGCCGCTGGCGGCGGTGTGCGTGGAGCGGGCTCGGGAGCGGGCTGCTCGGCGGGGGGACGGGATGGTTCGGGGGACGGATCTGCTGGCGGCGCTGGTCGCGGAGCCGCGGGCCCGGGCTGTCGAGGTGGTGCGGCGGGCCGGGGTGGAGCCGGGGGAGGTAGTGCGGGGGGTGGATGCGAGGGCCGGGGGGTGAGCGGGGTGCGGCGGCAGGGTCTTCTTCGCTTCCTCCGCCCCTCCCCTTCCCGTCCCTCGTGGGCTTCGCCCCCGGACCCCCTTCCGCACAGTTCCCCGCGCACCTCTGGGGCGTTTTCCGTCAGGTGTCTTGAGGGGTGACGGTGCTGTCACGGGATGGCATCATGTGGCGGTGTTCAAGACTCACCCCAGGGGCATCGGGCTCACCCTCGCTCTGGTGTCCGCCGTGGCCTTCGGCGGGTCCGGTGTGGCGGCCAAGCCGTTGATCGAGGCCGGGCTCGACCCGCTGCACGTCGTGTGGCTGCGGGTGGCGGGCGCCGCGCTCGTCATGCTGCCGCTCGCCGTACGCCACCGCGCGCTGCTCAGACGGCGGCCCGCACTGCTCGCCGGGTTCGGGCTCTTCGCCGTGGCCGGCGTGCAGGCCTGCTATTTCGCCGCCATCTCGCGCATCCCCGTCGGCGTCGCCCTGCTCGTCGAGTACCTGGCGCCCGCCCTCGTCCTCGGCTATGTGCGGTTCGTGCAGCGGCGGCCGGTGACGCGTGCCGCCGCCGTCGGAGTGGTGCTCGCCGTGGGCGGTCTCGCCTGCGTCGTCGAGGTGTGGGCGGGGCTCGGCTTCGACGCCCTGGGGCTCGCCCTCGCGCTCGGCGCCGCCTGCTGCCAGGTCGGCTACTTCGTCCTGTCCGACCAGGGCAGCGACAGCGAGGAGTCCCCCGACCCGCTCGGCGTCATCGCGTACGGGCTGTTGATCGGCGCCGCGGTGCTCACCGTGGTCGCGCGGCCCTGGTCCATGGACTGGTCCGTGCTCACCGGCACCGCCGCGATGGACGGCACGCCCGTCGCCGCTTTCCTGCTCCTGGGGTGGATCGTCCTCGTCGCCACGGTCGCCGCGTACGTCACCGGCGTGCTGTCGGTGCGCCGGCTCTCCCCGCAGGTGGCGGGTGTCGTCGCCTGCCTGGAGGCGGTCATCGCCACCGTCCTCGCCTGGGTGCTGCTCGGCGAGCATCTGTCGGCGCCGCAGGTCGTCGGCGGCGTGATCGTCCTCGCCGGGGCCCTCATCGCCCAGTCCTCCGCCCCGGCGAAGACACCCGGGGGACCCGTCGCGAGCGGCGGCCCCGAACGGGAGTTGTCCACCCCCGGGACCACCGGATAGGCTACTGATCATGCATACGCGCGCACGTGTTCTTCCGCCGCCGGCCGCCTGAGGCGGGCCCTACGGCGCATACGCCCGGCAGCGTGCCGGGCGCCGCGGTGCTGCCCGCAGACGAAGTCCGTGGACCCCGGTCCCTCGGCCCGATCAGGGCCTGAGCCGGGCTCCCTTCCGAACTTCCGCGCCCACGCCCACGCGTGGTGCGCGCCTCTGCGGAGAGAGAACACGTGTCGAACAACGTCTCCGGCCTGCCCGTAGGGCGTGGCCTGATCTACCTCGTCGTCGCCGGTGCCGCCTGGGGCACCGCGGGCGCCGCGGCCTCGCTGGTGTACCGCACCAGTGACATGGGGCCGGTCGCCCTGTCCTTCTGGCGGTGCGCCGCCGGACTGGCCGTCCTGTACGCGGCGCGCCTGCTGTTCGGGCGCTCCCGCGCCTCCGCCGCACCGGCACCGCTGCGCCGCCGGGTCGCGCGGGCGACGGCCACCGGCGTCGGACTCGCGGTGTTCCAGACGGCCTACTTCGCCGCCGTGTCGGCGACCGGCCTGGCCGTGGCCACCGTCGTCACCCTGGGCGCCGGTCCCGTACTGATCGCCGTCGGGGCACGGCTCACCATGGGCGAGCGACTGGGACGCGGCGGGCTCGCGTCCGTCGCGGGCGCGCTCACCGGGCTCCTGGTGCTCGTTCTCGGCGGCGGGAACGCGACGGTCGACCCGGTGGGCGTCCTGCTCGCCCTGGTGTCCGCCGCCGGTTACTCGGCGATGACCCTGCTCACCCGGTGGTGGGGGCGCGACGGCGGCGCCGACTCCTCCGGCGCGACCGTCGGGGCGTTCGCCGTCACCAGCCTGGTGCTCCTGCCGTTCGCCGCGGTGGAAGGGCTGATGCCGCACACCGACGCGCCCGGCACTCTGCTGCTCCTGCTCGCCTACGTCGCCACCGTGCCGACCGCGCTGGCCTACGGCCTCTACTTCGCTGGAGCCGCGGTCGTACGGTCGGCGACCGTGTCCGTGATCATGCTGCTCGAACCGGTCAGCGCGGCGGTGCTGGCCGTCGCCCTGCTCGGTGAACGCCTCACGGCGGCCACGCTGGTCGGCACCCTGCTGATGCTGGGCTCGGTGGCGGGCCTGGCGGCGGGAGAGGCCCGGGACGCGCGGGCCGCCCGCAGGGCGCGGGAGGAGGCCGTTCCGGCGTGAGGTGAGGGAGTTCTCCGCCGGTTGGCGGGGTATCCCTGGGCACCGGCCGGGCCGGTGCCCAGGGGCCGCCGGGTGGAGCCTGGACGGGACTGCGCACGGTCTCCGTGGTCCGGGCGGTGGCGGCCGGTTGTGAGGAAGCCTTCACGACCGGGCGTGGCCCGGACCGTGGCGGCCGGTTGCGAGAAGCCGTGCTGAAGCACCCGCGCCGCACCCCCGCCTCCGTCCGGACGTAACGCCTCCGCACCCCTCTCAACCGGCCGTCGGACCCACCCTCAGGACGTGTCCCCGGGCGGCCGTGTCCCGCGCCTGGCCTCGGTCCTCCAGACCGGCCGCGATGCGGTCGCGGACCGCCTGGGATCGTTTGCCCGCGTACTTGAACTTGGCCCGGACCTCGGTCACTTCCAGGCGCAGGCCGCGGATGCCGGACAGCAGCCTGCCGTACGGGGCCTCGCCGGCCGCGGCCCGTGCGGAGCCGCCCTCCGGCTGGAAGTGGCCGACCTGGCGGTTCAGCAGGGCCGCCTTCTCGGCCGGGTCGTCCACGAGGTGGGCGCGGCAGCGGAGCTGGACCGCCGCGTACAGGCTCGTCGGGACGCCGTGTTCGGGTGGGGTGCCCGGCTCCGCCTGCCAGGGCCCGGGGACGAACGCGTAGTCGTCGACCACGCTCAGCAGGACGTCCGGGGCGGACTCGATCGCGGGCCAGAGCGGGTTGGGGCGGGCCAGGTGGGCGACCGCCTCGCCGCGTTCGGGGTCGTGGACGAAGTGAAGGGGCTGGACGAACGGCGGTTCGCCTGGACGGCCGTTGACCGCGAGCTGGCCGAAGTCGTGGGTGGCCAGCCACTGCTGCCATGTGTCGTCGCGGGGTGCGTCCCACGGGTGGATCAGCATCAGAGCACCGTCAGGTAGCCGGGAACCTCCGTGCCGGGGGCCAGGTCCGGGGACGGTTCGGGGGTCCCGTAGGCGGTGCGGACCGGGAGCACGCCCGCCCAGTGCGGCAGGGACAAGTCCTCGGGCTCGTCGTTGACACCGCCCGTGCGCGCCTTGGCGGAGACCTCGTCCAGGCGGATGCGGAGTACGGCCGTGGCGGCCAGTTCCTTCTTGTCGGCCGGGCGGGAGTCGGCGGAGCGGCCCGGCACGACGTGGTCGACGAGGGCGTCGAGCGCCTGCCGCTTCTCCTCCGGGTCGGTCACGTCGTGCGCCGTGCCGTGCACCACCACGGAGCGGTAGTTGATCGAGTGGTGGAAGGCGGAGCGGGCCAGCACCAGGCCGTCGACGTGGGTGACCGTGAGGCACACCGGGAGCCCCTGGTCGGACCGTCCGGCCGTGCGCAGCGGACGGGAGCCGGTGGAGCCGTGGACGTAGAGGACCTCGCCGACGCGGCCGTAGAGCGTGGGCAGGACGACCGGGGCGCCGTCCCGGACGAAGCCGAGGTGGCAGACGTAGCCCTCGTCGAGTATCGCGTGCACCAGATCCTTGTCGTACGACGCGCGCTGGGGGGCGCGGGTGGGGACGGTGCGCTCGGTGGGCGTGTAGGCGGTGTCGGGTCGCTGCTGCGGTCGCTGGGGCCCCTGCATGGCCAACTCCATTGCACTAGTGCATAATGTGGTTTGTGCTAGGAGAGTATCGGATCAGTGGGCGGCGCGCAGCGGAGATTTCCGCGAGCATCGAGCGGGCGGTGGGGGAAGGCGCCCTGCAGCCGGGCGAACTTCTGCCTCCCATGCGGGAGTTGGCCGAGCAGCTCGGAGTGAATCCGAACACCGTGGCCGCCGCGTACCGGACCCTGCGCGAGCGCGGGGTCATCGAGACGGCGGGTCGGCGGGGCAGCCGGGTGCGGCCCAAGCCGGCCACCACCGCGCGCGAGATGATCCGCGTGGAGGTCCCGCCGGGCGTGCGCGACCTGTCCGACGGCAACCCGGACCCCACGCTGCTGCCCCCGCTGGCCGGGGCGTTCGCCGCGGCCACGGCCCAGGGCGACAAGGAGCCGGTGCTGTACGGGCACGCGCCGGTGGATCCCGGGCTTGAGCGGCTCGCACGGGCCGGACTCCATGCCGACGGGGTGCCCGAGGGGCCGGTCGCCGTCACCTCGGGAGCCCTCGACGCGGTGGAGCGGGTGCTCGCCGCCCATCTGCGTCCGGGGGACGCGGTGGCGGTGGAGGATCCGGGCTGGGGGAGTCTGCTGGACCTGGTGCCGGCGCTCGGTCTGCGGACCGTGCCGGTGGCCCTCGACGACGAAGGGCCCCTCCCCGACGACGTGCGCAGGGCGCTGGAGGGCGGGGCGCGGGCACTGATCGTCACCGACCGCGCCCAGAACCCGACCGGCGCCGCGCTGACCGCCGGGCGGGCGGAGGCGCTGCGGGCGGTGCTCGCCGACCACCCCGAGACGCTCGTGATCGAGGACGACCACGGTCACCACATCGTCGACCTGCCGCTGCACCCCCTCGCGGGAGTCACCCACCGCTGGGCCTTCTCCCGCTCGGCGGCCAAGGCGTACGGGCCCGACCTGCGTCTCGCGATCCTCACCGGGGACGCCCTCACGCTCGACCGGGTGCGCGGGCGCCAGCGGCTCGGGCCCGGCTGGGTCAGCCTGACCCTCCAGCGCGCGGTGGCGCGGCTGTGGGCCGACGACGCGGTGGACCCGGCGGGCGTGGCGGCGCGGTACGGGGAACGCCGGGACGCGCTGGCCGCGGCGCTGCGCCGACGCGGGATCGTGGCGCGGGGGCGCAGCGGCATGAACCTGTGGGTGCCGGTCCCCGACGAGACCGGGGCGGTCGCCCGGCTGTTGCACGCCGGCTGGGCCGTGGCCCCCGGAGCACGCTTCCGGCTGAACACGCCCCCGGGTATCCGCGTCACCGTCTCCACCCTCACGGACGCGGAGATCGGACCACTGTCCGAGGCGATCGCGGCAGCGGTGCGGCCGGGGGAGGGGGACCGCCGGACGTACGCGTGAGGGGCGCTGCGCGTGCGGGGCGCGTGCGGTGTCACGGCGAAGGGGGGGGCGTGCGGGGCGCGTGCGGTGTCAGGGCGAAGGGGGGCGCGTACCGGTGTCACCCCGTCCGCTTCGGCTTCACCTGTGTCAGTGCCGCCCCCGCCAGCACCACAGCCGCCCCGACCGGCGTCGACCACGTCAGTGTTTCGCCCAGCAGCAGGATGCCCGCCGCGGCGGCGATCACCGGGACGAAGTAGGTGACCATCTGGCCGGTCGTCGGCCCGACCTCGGCGACGATGCCGTACTGGACGAGGACCGCCAGGCCCGTGCCCAGCGTGCCCAGCGCGGCGATCGCGAGCAGCGGGCCGACCGCCAGACTCGACGGCACCGAGGTGAACAGCGGGGTCACCACCGCCAGTTGCACCGTCGCGAGCAGCAACTGCCCGCCCGTCAGGGACAGGTGCGACGCGCTGCTGCCGGCGAGAGTGCGGCGGACGTAGATCCAGCCGACGGGGTAGCTCAGCGAGGCGAGCAGGGCCAGGGCCGTACCGCGCGCATCCAGGCCGTTGAAGCCCTGCCATGCCCCCAGCACGGTCAGCACGCCGAGGAAGCCGAGGCCCAGGCCTGCCACCCGCACCCGGGTCGGCCGGTCCTCGCGGAGCGCCACCAGGGACAGCGCCATGCCCCACAGCGGCGAGGTGGCGTTGCAGATGCCGGCCAGGGTGGACGGGATGGTCAGCTCCGCGAAGGCGAACAGCGAGAACGGCAGCGCGTTGAGCAGGAAACCGGCGACCGCCAGGTGCATCCAGGTGCGGGCGCCGCGCGGCAGCCCTTCCCGCCGTACCGCCATGGCCACCGCCAGCACGGCCGTGCCGAACGCCAATCGGCCTAGGGTGACCTGGAAGGGGGCGTAGCCCTGGGTGCCGACCTTGATGAGGAGGAAGCTGAAGCCCCAGATCAGGGAGAGGGCGGCGAAGCGCAGCCGCCAGTCGAGGCGCGGTCGGGCGGGCGCGGGGGCGGAGCCTTCGGGGCCGGGCGCGGTGACGGGGGCGGTGGACGCGGTGACGCTGGTCATGCCGGTAACGATGGAGCAGACTCACCTTGTAGCACAATCGAGAAATCGCACGTGGTATCTCGTAGCATCGCTTACATGTTGAATCTGGAGCGCCTGCGGACCCTCGACGCCCTCGCCCGGCACGGCTCGGTCAGCGGTGCGGCGGAAGGGCTGCACATCACCACCTCGGCCGTCTCGCAGCAGATGGCCAAGCTGGAGCGCGAGGTGGGGCAGCGGCTCCTCGCCAAGCACGGGCGCGGGGTGCGGCTCACGGACGCCGGCCGGCTGCTCGCCGAGCACGCCGCGCGCATCCTGTCCCAGGTGGAGCTGGCCCAGGCCGACCTGGAGGCGCAGCGCGGGCAGGTCGCCGGTGAGCTGCGGATCTCCGCGTTCCCGACAGCCGCGCGCGGACTGTTCCCGGCCGCGCTCGCCGGCCTGAGGGAACGCCATCCGGCACTGCGGGTGCGGTCGAGGGAGATGGAGCCCGAGAACGGCATCCGGGGCGTGGTGCGCGGCGACCTCGACCTCGCGGTGGTGCTCGACTGGTACAACAAGCCGATGCCGCTGCCCGACGGGCTGGTCAAGGCGCTGCTGCTGGACGACCCGGCCGACGTGGCCCTGCCTGCCTTCCATCCGCTCGCCGGGCGCGAGGAGATCGACCTCGAGGAGCTGGCCGAGGACGAGTGGATCACCTGGGGCGAGGGCGAGTTCTGCCACGAGTGGCTGATGTTCACCCTGCGGTCCAAGGGTGTCGAGCCGATCGTCGCTCACCGCGCGGCCGAGAGTCACACCCAGCTCAACCTGGTCGCCGCGGGGCTCGGGGTGTGCGTCGCGCCGCTGCTGGGACGCGACCCGCTGCCCCGCGGTGTGGTGACCGTGCCGCTGCGGCAGCGCGTCCGGCGGCACGTGTTCGTCGTCTGGCGGGCCGACGCGGACCGCCGCCCGTCGATCCGGGCGGCGGTACGGGCGCTGCGGGCGGCGGGGGAGCGGGTCGGGGGCGCACCGACGGGCGACGCTCCCGAGCCCGGGGTTCCCGCTGAGGGCGTCAGGACAGCTGCGCCAGCTTCCTGAAGTCCCACGACACGACCTTCTCCGGGGTCAGCCGCAGCCACGCGTGCCGTCCGTCGTGCGGCATCTCGTCCAGGCCGAAGTTCTTCCGGGCGAACAGCGTCTCCGGTACGTCCAGTTCCGCCCGCAGCTCGCCGGTGCGGGGGATCTCACCCACGAACTCCGCCCGCCCGGACAGCTCCGCGCCGCGCAACTCGTCGTACTCCTCGCCCGTGTCGACCACGATCGCCACCCGGGGGTCGCGCCGCAGGTCCGCGAAGCGCCTGCTGCGCACCACCGAGTACAGCCACATGGAGACGCCGTCCCACACGAACCACAGGGTGCTCACGTGCGGCATGCCGTCGGCGGACACCGTGGCGACCCGGCAGGTCCGCTGTTCGGCGAGGAAGTCGTCCAGCTCCCCGGGCGTCATCATGATCTTGCGACCCCGGCGCTGCGTGGCGGTCATACGGCCCCTTCTGCTGTCGTGCTGTGCGTGTGCGGTGCACGGATCACCCCATCGTGCACGGGTCCGGCTGTTCAGGCGAGGGTGATGGAGTCACCGTCGACGGTGATCTGCACCTCGGGCAGCGGCTTGGTCGCCGGGCCGCTGTTCACACTGCCGTCGGTGACGGAGAAGTTGCTGTTGTGGCAGGGGCAGTTGATGAGCCCGTCGGAGACGCTCTTCACCGCGCAGCCCTGGTGGGTGCAGGTGGCGGAGTACGCCTTGAACTCGCCCGCCGACGGCTGCACGACCACCACCTTCTGGTCGGCGAACACCTTGCCGCCGCCCTCGGGGATGTCGGAGGTCGAGGCGAACGGCGTGCCGCCGGCGGCGTCGCCTCCCGAACTGCCGTCCGAGCCGCCGCCGTTCGCGGTGTCGTCCGCCGCGCCGCCGGACTCGGCCGGAGCGGCCGGCGCGTCGTCGTCGGAGCCTCCGCACGCGGTCAGCGCCACCGCGAGGCCGGCCGCCCCCGCGGCCGCCACCACCGTGCGGCGGGCGGGTCCCGATGCGGGCTGGAACGATACGGTCATGCCGGTGTGTCCCTTCCGGGGATGAAGCGTGATCTGGAAACAGGTACGGTCGGCGGGCCCACGCCGTTCATGCAGTGCCGAGAGCTTGGCCTGCGCGCGGTCGGAGGGGCGTAAGCCACAGCTGTCGGTAGCCTGTCGCCGACCGGCGGCGCGCCACCGGGCCGCCTCCGACGTGCGGCGACACGCCAGTAGCCTGGGGCGATGCTCAAGGAAGTCATCGCGACCCGATTCATCGCGCCGCTGCGCGAGGGCGGCTCGCTCCCCGGACTGATCGAGGCGGACGACCTCGGCACCTACGTGCTGAAGTTCACCGGCGCCGGACAGGGCCGCAAGACGCTCGTCGCCGAGGTCGTCTGCGGGGAACTGGCCCGCCGGCTGGGACTGCGGGTGCCGCGCCTGGTCACCGTCGAGCTCGACCCGGTGCTCGGGCTCGGCGAACCCGACCCGGAGGTGCAGCAGTTGCTGAAGTCCAGCGGCGGCACCAACCTCGGGACGGACTTCCTCTCCGGCGCGCTCGGCTTCGACCCGCTCGCCTTCGAGGTGAGCTCCGAGGAGGCCGGGCGGATCGTCTGGTTCGACGCGCTGGTCAACAACGTGGACCGCTCCTGGCGCAATCCCAACATGCTGCGCCGCCGCGACGAGCTGTGGCTCATCGACCACGGCGCGACCATGATCTGGCACCACAACTGGCCCGGCGCCGAGGCCTCCGCCGCCCGCCCCTACGACGCGTCCGACCACGCGCTGCGAGGCGCCGCGCCGGACGTCGCCGCGGCGGCGGACCTCGCCCCGCGCATCACCGAGGAGCTGCTGGCCGAGGTCACCGCCCAGATCCCGGACGTGTGGCTGGCCGGCGAACCCGGCTTCGACAGCCCCGACGACCTCCGGCGCGCCTACGCCCGCCCGCTGCTCGCCCGCGCCGCCGGCATCCACGACCGCATCGAGGGACTCGAGGGGGACCGGTGAGCGACCTGCACGTCTACGAGTACGCGCTGCTGCACGTCGTGCCGCGCATCGAACGCGGCGAACGCATCAACGCGGGGGTGCTGGTGTACTGCCGGCCCCTCTCCTACGTCGGGGCCCGCACCCACCTCGACGAGGCCCGGCTGCTCGCCCTCGACCCTGCCGCCGACCTCCCCGGCGTACGGGCCGCGCTGCGGGCCGTCGAGGGCGTCTGCGCCGGCGGCGAGGCGGCGGGCCAGGCGGCCCACGACGACCCCGGCCGTCGCTTCCGCTGGCTGATCGCCCCCCGCTCGACGATCGTCCAGCCGGGCCCGGTCCACACCGGTCTGACGACGGACCCGGGGGCGGAAACGGAACGTTTGCTGGACCTGCTGGTCCGGTAGGCCGGTGATCCGGCGGCGTGAGACGGGCATGGGGCCGTGGCGGAGCCTGTGGGCCGGCCCACGGTGACCGGGGGCGCGAGGCCCGGTCGGCTTCGCGCCGCGTTTCTTGCTCTGCCCGGGGAGCCGAGTTGTCGTCGGTGGTGACGTCCGGGTGCGCGTCAGGGGCGGCGGCGGTGGAGGACGTACCCCGTGGCCAGCAGCGCGCCGCCGACGAACGTCGCGCCGATGCCGAGGTCCCAGTTCGTCGGGCCGTCGGGCGAGGTGCCGCCCAGCCCGCCCTGGACGCCGCGGGTCGGGGCGGGGGCTGCGGAGGTGCGTGTCGGGGACACCGTCGCGGTGGGCGTGGGCGTGGGCGTGGGCGTCGCGGTCCGGGTCGGGGTGGCCGTCCGCGTCGGGGTGGGCGTGGGCTGGGTGGGGGACGCCGTGGGCGTGCGGCTCGGGGCCGGCGTCGGCGGGCGGGAGGTCGGGGCCGGGCGGAACGTGGAGGAGGTCAGGCCGCGGCGGGGGAGCGCCTCGCAGGCGATGCCGTCGTCCGGGCCGGGGTCCTCGTCGAGCCGGTGCGGGTCACTGCGGTCCATCTCGAAGAAGGTCTGCGCGTCCTCCTGGTAGGTGAAGTCGCTGCAGTCCAGGTCCTGGGCGTGGGCGATGTCGGCCATCGGCACGATCGCGGCGAGCGCGATCAGTGTGCCTATGGCACCGGTGCGACGGCGCATCGGGCGCCTCCTTTACGGACGCGGGAGCTCGCGCTTCGACGCTAGGTTCCGCCCGCGCCGACGGCGCGCAGCGCTGGGCCGATCGGGTGCCGGGGAAGGGGACGGGACGCCGGAAGGGCCTGCCCGGCCACGGGGAATGGATCACACACGCGCGGTGCGCCGTTGACACCGGGTGCCAGGGCTTCTAGCGTCACGTCTGCTGAAGGTACTAAGCGGTCGCTCACCGATTCGAGACGGCCGCAGGAACCGCATCCAAGGGCGAGGAGAAGCAGCAATGTCCACCACTGAGCAGCGGGTCGCGGTCGTCACCGGCGCCGCGCGCGGCATCGGCGCCGCCACCGCCGTACGACTGGCCGCCGAGGGTCGCGCGGTCGCCGTGCTGGACCTCGACGAGGCCGCCTGCAAGGACACCGTCGAGAAGATCACCGCCGCCGGTGGCAAGGCGATCGCGGTCGGCTGCGACGTCTCCGACGAGGCGCAGGTCGAAGCGGCCGTCGCCCGTGTCGCCGAGGAGCTCGGCGCGCCGACGATCCTGGTCAACAACGCGGGCGTCCTGCGTGACAACCTGCTGTTCAAGATGAGCGTCTCCGACTGGGACACCGTCATGAACGTGCACCTGCGCGGCGCCTTCCTGATGTCGAAGGCCTGCCAGAAGCACATGGTGGACGCCGGCTTCGGCCGCATCGTCAACCTGTCGTCCTCCTCCGCGCTCGGCAACCGCGGCCAGGTCAACTACTCGGCAGCCAAGGCCGGTCTGCAGGGCTTCACCAAGACCCTGGCCAAGGAGCTCGGCAAGTTCGGCGTCACCGCCAACGCCGTCGCCCCCGGCTTCATCGCCACCGAGATGACGAAGGCCACGGCCGACCGCGTCGGCATGGGCTTCGAGGACTTCAAGGCGGCCGCCGCCACCCAGATCCCCGTCGCCCGCGTCGGCGAGCCCGAGGACATCGCCAACGCCATCGCCTTCTTCACCGCTGACGCGGCAGGCTTCGTCTCCGGCCAGGTGCTGTACGTGGCCGGCGGACCGCTCGACTAAAGGACCCGGACATGACGACAGTGGAACCCACCGGCAAGGTCGCCCTGATCACGGGCGCCAGCCGCGGCATCGGCTACGGCGTCGCGGAGGCGCTGGTCGCGCGCGGTGACCGGGTCTGCATCACCGGACGCAACGAGGACGCCCTCAAGGCGGCCGTGGAGCAGCTCGGCGCCGACCGGGCCGTCTACGTGGCCGGCAAGGCGCACGACGAGGCCCACCAGGCGCTCGCCGTCGAGCGCGTGATGGAGGCCTTCGGCCGGGTCGACCACCTGGTCAACAACGCGGGCACCAACCCGGTGTTCGGGCCGATCGCCGACCTCGACCTGAACGTGGCGCGCAAGGTCTTCGAGACCAACGTGATCTCGGCGCTGGGCTTCGCGCAGAAGACCTGGCACGCCTGGCAGAAGGACAACGGCGGCGCGATCGTGAACATCGCCTCCGTCGCCGGCATCGCGCCCTCGCCCTTCATCGCCGCGTACGGCGTCAGCAAGGCCGCACTGATCAACCTCACCCAGCAGCTGGCCCACGAGTTCGCGCCCAAGGTGCGGGTCAACGCCATCGCCCCGGCGGTGGTGAAGACCAAGTTCGCGCAGGCGCTCTACGAGGGTCGCGAGGAGGAGGCCGCCGCGTCCTACCCGCTGGGCCGGCTCGGCGTGCCGTCCGACATCGGCGGCGCGGCCGCGTTCCTCACCTCGGACCAGTCCGAGTGGGTCACCGGCCAGACCCTCGTCGTCGACGGCGGCATCTTCCTCAACGCCGGCGTCGGCTGATCCGTACAACCGGATCCGCGGGCCCGGATCCGCGGGCCCGGATCCACGCACCACGCGTGCCCACCTGTCACCACCGCCCCGTCCGACACGGACGCCGTTGACGAAAACGGCGTCCGTGTCGGCGATTTGGGCACGAAACGCGCGTGACAACGTAGTCATCCGCCAGTTGATCTCAAGGGTCCTTCCGAGGAGGGTCAGCCGGTGTGTCACTGCGGTATCGTTCGCCGACCCTTGGTATGGCAGATCGAGGAGCGTGCGCGTGTTCAACCGGAATCGATGCCTGCGGCGGGTGGCGGCCATCGCGTCCATATCGTCCCTGGTGACCGGATGTGGCGTCCTGGCGTCCGACAGCCCGGAGGACGAGGGCCCCATCGTCGTGGGAACCACCAGCTCGCCGAGCACGCTGGATCCTGCCGCGTCCTGGGACAGCTCCTGGGAGCTGTTCCGCAACATCTACCAGACGCTGCTGAGTTACCCGATCGGCGCGACGACCCCCCAGCCGGACGCGGCGGAGAAGTGCGAGTTCTCCGACACCTCGAACCAGGTGTTCCGCTGCGAGCTGCGCGAGGGACTCACCTTCTCCGACGGCGGAAAACTGGACGCGAAGGCGGTCAAGCACTCGATCGACCGCGTCCGCCAGATCAACGTCAACGGCGGTCCGGCCGGTCTGCTGGGCAGCCTCGAGCGGGTCCAGGCGCCGAACGAGCGCGAGGTGGTCTTCTACCTCAACAAGCCCGACGCCACGTTCCCGTTCGTGCTCGCGACCCCCGCGATGTCGATCGTCGCCCCCGACTCCTACCCCGCGGGCGGGCTCCGCGAGGAGAAGAGCGTCGTGGGATCGGGCCCGTACACCCTCGAGGCGTACGAGGAGGGCAAGGAAGCCCGGCTGGTCCGCAACGAGAACTACAAGGGGTACGCCGAGCGGAAGAACAACGCGGTCACCATCCGCTACTACCAGGACTCCGGTGAGATGGTCGGGGCGCTGCGCGACAAGCGCATCGACCTCACCTACCGCGGTCTGGCCGCGGGCGACATCGTCGAGCTTCAGGGCAGGACCTCCAAGGAGGAGGAGATCCAGCTCATCGACGGCACCGGCACCGACATCAACTATCTGGTCTTCAACCCGAAGGATCCGTGGGCCGGAAAGAAGGCCGTGCGCCAGGCCATCGCGCAGCTCGTCGACCGCGCCGCGATCGCGCACAAGGTCTACAAGGACACCGTCGACCCGCTGTACTCGATGGTCCCGAAGGGCCTGACCGGCCACACCACCGGCTTCTTCGACGACTTCGGCGAGCCCGACGCCGGCAAGGCCCGCGAGATCCTCCGCGACGCCGGCATCACCGAGCGGGTGCCGCTCACCCTCTGGTACACCTCGGACCGCTACGGCTCCGAGACCGCCCTGGAGTTCAAGGAGCTGGAGCGGCAGCTGGAGGCCTCCGAGCTGTTCGACGTCACACTGAAGAGCCGCCCCTGGAAGACCTACGTCGAGGGCTACCAGAAGGGCGAGTACCCGGTGTTCGGCCGTGGCTGGTTCCCGGACTTCCCGGACGCGGACAACTTCATCGCCCCGTTCGTCGGCGAGCAGAACGCGCTCGGCACGCCGTACGAGGCCAAGAAGATCGTCAACGATCTGCTGCCCAGCTCCCGTCGCGAGAGCGACCGGGGCAACGTGGTGAAGCAGTTCGAGGAGGCCCAGCAGATTCTCGTGAACGACGCGCGGCTGCTCCCGCTGTGGCAGGGCCGGCAGTACGTCGCGGCGAGCCGGGAGATCTCGGGCGCCGAGCGCGCCCTCGACCCCTCCACGATCATGATGATGTGGCAGCTCTCCCGGAAGACCAGCTGGTAGAACGCCCCGGCAGCCGGCCGCGAGGCCGGCTGTCAGTGGTCGCCGGTAGGTTCGGAGAACCGGAAACGACCACGTGAGCAAGGGAATCGACGTGACCGACATCGCCATGCTGCCCGAGTCCTGGCGCGGGGTTCTGGGCGACGAGCTGCAGCAGCCCTACTTCAAGGAGCTGACCGAGTTCGTCGAGGAGGAGCGGGCGCGCGGTCCCGTCTACCCGCCCCGCGAGGAGGTCTTCGCGGCCCTGGAGGCCACGCCGTACGACGAGGTGAAGGTCCTGGTGCTCGGCCAGGACCCGTACCACGGGGAGGGCCAGGGGCACGGGCTGTGCTTCTCGGTCCGGCCCGGTGTGAAGACCCCGCCGTCCCTGCGGAACATCTACAAGGAGCTGCACGCCGACCTGGGCACGCCCGTCCCGGACAACGGCTATCTGATGCCGTGGGCCCGGCAGGGCGTGCTGCTGCTCAACGCGGTGCTCACGGTCCGCGCGGGCGAGGCCAACTCGCACAAGGGGCGCGGCTGGGAGCTGTTCACGGACGCGGTGATCCGCGCGGTGGCCGACCGGCCCGACCCGGCGGTCTTCGTGCTGTGGGGCAACTACGCGCAGAAGAAGCTGCCGCTGATCGACGAGAGCCGGCACGTGGTGGTGAAGGGGGCGCACCCCTCGCCGCTGTCCGCGAAGAAGTTCTTCGGCTCCCGGCCGTTCTCGCAGATCAACGACGCGGTGGCGGCGCAGGGGCACCAGCCGATCGACTGGACCATCCCCGACCTGGGCTGATCCGTCCGCGTCCCCGCCCGGCCGGGTGCGGCAGGCGCCGCGCGCCGCCGTCGCCCCCGGCACGTCGCAGTGCGGCCTGTCCGGAATCGTCCCCGTCTGCGGCTAGCGTCGGGAGCGACAGCGGGCGACGGTGCGGAGGACGCGGTGACGGAGCGACAGGAGCAGGCGGCGCCGGACGCCCTGCTCACCCGGATCGGCCAGGTCGTGATGCTGCACCACGCGGGGGACCGGGAGGAGGCCCGGCACCGCTTCCTCGGCCTGTGGGCGGAGATCGGAGAGGACGGCGACCCGCTGCACCGATGCACGCTCGCCCACTACCTTGCCGACACCCAGGACGATCCCGAGGACGAACTGGCCTGGGACCTGCGGGCGTTGACGGCGGCCGAGGAGGCCGGCGGGAGCCCGGCGCACGGCGGCGCCCCGGCGGTGCGCGCCCTGTACCCGTCGCTGCAGCTGAATCTGGCCGCCGACTACGTCCGTCTCGGCCGCCCCGACGCGGCCCGCGCCCATCTGGACCGGGCGCGGGGCGCCTCCCGCGCCCTCGCCGACGACCGCTACGGCGAGGGCGTACGGGCCGCCATCCGCCGGCTGGAGGCACGGCTGGGGGAGGAAGGGACGCCGCCCGGAGGGCAGGGGCCTCCCCGGCAGAGGTGAGAGCGGGGTCTGCTCAGCGGCCGTGGGTGTCCTGGCAGAGGTGAGAGCGGGGTCCGCTCAACGGTCGTGGGTGTCCCCGGAAGCCCCGGGCAGCGGCCGTGGGTATCCCCGGCGGAGGTGAGACCTGGGCCCGGGCAGCGGACGTGGGTCCTCCGGCAGAGGTGAGACCTGGGCCTGCTCAGCGGCCGTAGGTGTCCCGGCAGATGCGTGCCTGTGGGCTGTCCGCCGGCCAGCCGCCGTACTCCCTGCCCAGCGCGCAGACGTCCGAGCCGCCGGAGGTGCCCCCGGGCAGGGACCCGCCGCCGCCCGGGAGCTGGGCGGGCGGGCGTGGGGCAGGGGTGCGCCGGGTGGGCTGCGGCCGTTCGGGGCGGGGCCGCTGAGTGCGCGGCGCCTGTCCGTTGCGCGCGTCGGGGGGCACGTCCTTCTTCGGGGGCTGGGCCTTCGGGTTGGCCCGGCCGGACGGGGACGCCTCGGGGGAGTCGGCCGGAACCCGCCGCAGGGCCTCGCGCGCGGGCGCCTGCACGACCGGCGACGCGTCGCGCCCCGCCGCGTCGTGCCCGGCCCCCGGCGGCGGCGCGGTCGCCGGGCCCGGTGCGAGGGGACGCTGGACCGTCACACAGCCCGAGAGGGCGGCGACCGCCACGGTCACCAGAAGCGTTGCTGTGGTCGTCGTTCGCTGCACCCCCGCCACTTTGCTGGCTGCGCCCGCCGGGCGGTGGTGGGACAGGCACGGCAGTCCCCCGCGTGGGTGATGTCCACCCACCTTCGAGGGCCCCGTCGGCGTGGCGGGTGACGTCACTCGCCGGTGGCGCCGTCGATCGCCTCCCGGATCAGGTCCGCGTGACCGTTGTGCCGGGCGTACTCCTCGATCATGTGCGTGTAGATCCAGCGCAGGGAGCACGGCTCGGAGTGCGAGTGATGGCGGCCCTGCGAGCGCTCGTCGAGGGAGTGGCCGGACGCGTTGCGCCGGGCGGCCTCGATCTCCGCCTGCCAGGTCTCGTAGGCGTCCTTCCAGGTGTCCGCCTCGCCCAGGTGGAACTCCCCGTCCGGGTCGGCCTCCCCGAAGTAGATCGGCCCGGCGTCCTCACCGGCGAACACCCGCCGGAACCACGACCGCTCCACCTCCGCCATGTGCCGCACCAGCCCCATCAGCGACAACTCCGACGGCGCCACGGACGCGGTCCGCAACTGCCCGTCGGTCAGCCCTTCGCACTTCCGAGCGAGCGTCGCCCGGTGGTACTCGAGCCACCCTTCGAGCATGGTCCGTTCGTCGGCGTTCTGGCCGGGTTCACTGCGCTGGGTCGTCATTCCGGCATCCTTTCCCGCCAACGGGGGGTCACACCAGGGGTTTTCAGGCGTCGGCGGGCCGGAGGGCGGTGCGGCTCCGGCGTCACGGTCAGGTGTCGCCGTCGGTGCGCACGAAGAGGCAGAACGGGTGGCCCACCGGGTCGTACAGGACCCGCACGTCGTCCTGGGGCTGGAAGTCCGCCTCGGTCGCCCCCAGCGCGACGGCGCGCTCGACCGCCGAGGTCAGATCGTCGACCTCGATGTCCAGGTGCATCATCATCTGCTGCTGGGACGGAGTGGACGGCCATCGCGGAGGCGAGAAGAGCGGTTCCGTCTGGAACGACAGTCCCGCACCGCCGTCGGACGGGGCGAGCTCGACCCACTCCGGCGCGTCACTCCGCCTCGGCCACCCGAGCAGGCTCTCGTAGAAGTCCGCCAGTTGTCGGGCGTCCGGCGCGTCGAGCGTGCAGGCGGCCAACGTGAATCGCGGTGAGGGCTTCATAGGGGGCTGGTGCCCGGTTCCGCCGCCCTGAGACCGGCCTTCACTCCGCCGGCCGCGCCCCCAGCATCCCCTCGATGATCTCCCGCAGGTCCGCCCGGATGTCCGGGACCGTCGGGATCTCGGCGTGGTACGAGCCCGCCACGCAGGAGAAGAGGAGGCCGTCGGCCCAGGCGATCAGGGCGAGGGCGTGGCGGTCGGGGGACGGGGAGCCCAGAGCGGTGACCAGGGCCGTGAGGAGGGTGCGGAAGCGGGCGCCGGCCGCGTCGAAGTGGGCGCGGAGTTCGGGGCGGCGGGTGGCCTCCAGGGCGAGTTCGTAGCGCGCCAGGGTGAGGTCGCGGTTCCGGGTCAGGGCGCGGTGGGTCGTCAGGGCCAGGGCGTCCAGGAGGGCGTCGGTGCCCTCGCGCGGGTCGGGAAGATCCTGGAGGGCGAGGACCCGCTCCTCGCGGTCGGCGAGGCGGCGTACCGCCAGTTCCAGCAAGGCCTGCCTCGTGCGCGCCACGTTGGACGTGGAGCCCTGGGGGAGCCCGGCCCTCTCGTCCACCGCCCGGTGTGTCAGACCCCGCATGCCCCGCTCGGCGAGCAGGGCGAGTGCGGTGTCGGCGACGAGGTCGGCGCGGGCGGCGGTGGTGACGGGGCGAGCGGACATGCGGCCAACCTACTCGGTTCACTACGGCTGTAGTACGGTGGAGGGGACTGGCACTACAGATGTAGTTGCCCAACCTCGGGAGGAAGCCATGGCAGCGGCCGAGCGGGCGATCGTGATCGGCGGGGGCATCGGCGGGCTGGCGGCGGCGGCCGCCCTGCACCTGCGCGGGGCGCGGGTCACGGTGCTGGAGCGCGCCCCGTCACTGGAGCCGGTGGGCGCGGCCATCTCGCTGTCCCCCAACGCCCTCCGCGCCTGGACGTCATCGGCCTGGGCGACGACGTCCGCGCCCTGTCCGCCTGGCAGGGCGACGGCGGGCTGCGGACGCCGAGCGGCCGGTGGCTGGCCCGTACCGAGGCGGCCGCCGCGGCCGAACGCTTCGGCGGCCCGCTCGTCCTGCTGCACCGCGCCACCCTCGTCGACCACCTGGCAGGACGGCTACCGTCCGGCGTCGTCCGCACCGGAACCCCCGCCCGCCTGACCGACCCCGGCGTCCCGGGCGACCCCCGCAGGCCGGCCCGTGTGGAGACGTCCGACGGGGAACTGGAGGCCGACCTGGTGGTGGCCGCCGACGGCATCCGCTCCGCCGTACGCGGCACCCTCTTCCCCGGCCGTCCCGGCACCGTCTACAGCGGTTTCACCACCTGGCGCGTGGTCACAGCGCTGCCCGGCCCCGCGTTCCCCTCGCACGAGACCTGGGGCCGGGGCGCCATCTGGGGCACCCATCCGCTCAAGGACGGCCGGGTGTACGCCTACGCCGCCGCCGTCGCACCCGCGGGGGAGAAGGCCCCCGACGACGAACGGGCCGAACTGCTGCGCCGCTACGGCGACTGGCACAGCCCGATCCCCGAGGTGTTGGCCGCCGTCCGCCCCGAGGACGTCCTGCGGCACGACGTCCACCACATCGCCGAGCCGCTTCCCGCCTTCCACAAGGGCCGCGTGGCCCTCGTCGGCGACGCCGCGCACGCCATGCCGCCCACCCTCGGCCAGGGCGGCAACCAGGCGGTCGAGGACGCGATCACCCTCGCCTTCCCCCGCCCGGGCATGCCCTCCTCCGCCGCCGAGCCCGTCGCCGACACCCTCCCCGGCTACACCGCCGTCCGCCTCCCGCGCACCACGGCCGTCACGCGTCGCGCGGTGCGGGCGGCGCGCCTCAACGTGCTGACGACCGGCCGCGCCGGCATCGCCGTACGGAACTCCGCGCTGGCCGCGCTGTCCAAGGCGGCCCCGTCGCTCCTCCTGCGCGGGTTCGACGGGGTGGCGGACTGGCGCCCGCCGGGAGGGCCGTCCGGTGCGGAGGGGGACGGCTCCGGGGCACCCCGTATGCTCGCAGCGGACCACGGCAGGCGAGGACCAGAGGAGAACACACCGTGAAGGTCGGCTGCATCGGGCTCGGCGACATCGCGCAGAAGGCCTACCTTCCGGTGCTCGCCGTCCAGCCCGGGGTGGAGCTCCATCTGCAGACCCGCACCCCGGCCACTCTGGAGCGCGTCGGCGACTCCCTCCGCCTCCCGGCCGCGCAGCGGCACGCCGACCTCGACGCGCTGATCGCCGCCGGCCTCGACGCGGCCTTCGTGCACGCCCCGACCGACGTCCACCCGCAGATCGTCACCCGGCTCCTCGAGGCGGGCGTGCCGACCTGTGTCGACAAGCCGCTCGCGTACGAACTCGCCGACTCCGAGCGGCTGGTGGCGCTCGCCGAGGAGCGCGGCGTCAGCCTCGCCGTCGGCTTCAACCGTCGCTACGCCCCCGGCTACGCGCAGTGCGCGGACCACCCGCGCGAGCTGATCCTCATGCAGAAGAACCGGGTCGGGCTGCCCGAGGAGCCGCGCCGGATGATCCTCGACGACTTCATCCACGTCGTGGACACCCTGCGTTTCCTGGTGCCCGGCCAGGTCGACGACGTCACCGTCCGCGTCCGCGCCGAGGACGGACTGCTGCACCACGTGGTGCTCCAGCTCGCCGGCGACGGCTTTACCGCCCTCGGTGTGATGAACCGGCTCAGCGGTTCGTCGGAGGAGATCCTCGAGGTGTCGGGCCAGGACACCAAGCGGCAGGTGGTCAACCTCGCCGAGGTGATCGACCACAAGGGCCAGCCGACCGTGCGGCGGCGCGGCGACTGGGTGCCGGTGTCCCGGCAGCGCGGCATCGAGCAGATGACGCTCGCCTTCCTGGACGCGGTGCGCGCCGGGAAGACGCTCAGCGCCCGTGACGCACTGGCGACCCATGAGCTGTGCGAACGGGTGGTACGAGCGGTCGACGAGCGCCTCGCCTAGACCGCACGAGACCCACCGCGCCGTAGACCGCGAGGACGACGAGCGCCGCCTGCGGGGGCCAGTCGCCGAAGCGGACGTACAGCGTGGTCCCCCGGGCGAGCGGCACCTCGTAGACGTGCGCGGCGGAGGCGTCCGTACCGAGCCACGGGCCGATCCGTCCGCCGTCCGCGCCGTACACGGCGGACACCCCGGTCAGCGTCGCGTGCACCATAGGGCGGCCGGTCTCGGCGGCGCGCAGCGCGGCGAGCGAGGCGTGCTGCTCGGGCGCCCAGCTCCGCTGGAACGTCGACGTGGACGACTGCGCGAGCAGCACGCCCGCGCCGTCCTGCACGAGGTGGCGGCTCATGTCGGGGAACGCCGTCTCGAAACACACCATCGGGCCGATCCGCAGACCGTCTCCCACGTCCATGACGATCTGCTCGGATCCCCGCCGCCGGTCCTCCCCGGCCGCCTTGCCGACGGACGTCGCCCAGCCCAGCAGGGAGCGGGCCGGGACGTACTCCCCGAACGGCACCAGCCGCATCTTGTCGTACCGGTCGCCGGTGGGGCCGTCCGGGCCGATCAGCACCGAGCTCTTGTAGATACCGGGCTTGTCAGAGCGCCGTGCGTCCACGTTGACCAGGATCTCCGCGTCCGTCTCGCGGGACAGCGCGGCAAGCCGCCGGGCGAGGTCGGGGCGGTCGTCGAGGTCGAAGCCGACGCTGCTCTCGCCCCAGACGACCAGGTCGACGTCCTGCCCGGCCAGCTCACGGGTCAGCCGCTCCTCGCGGTCGAAGCGGCGGTCGGCGCTGTCCGGGCCGGCTATGACTCCCGGCTGGACGAGCGCGATCCGTGTCCGCTCCCCGGTCTGCTCGGGGCGGGGCGCCCCTGCCCAGGCGGCCGATCCCACGGCGGCCACGGCGACCAGCCCCGCCACGGCCGGCACCCGGGCCCGGCGCACCGCGACGAGCACGGCCACCGCGACGTTCAGCGCCACCACGAGGAAGCTCGGCAGCCACACGCCGCCCACCGACGCCAGCCGCAGCGCCGCCTCCACCCGCCACTGGCTCGCGCCCAGCACGCCCCACGGCCCGCCGAGCCCCTGCCAGGAGCGGATCAGCTCGATCGTCAGCCAGCCCGACGGCACCACAAGCAGCGCGACCGCCACCCGGGGGCCGGACGGTGAGCCGCCCAACGTCCGGCGCACCAGCCACCCCCACGGCGCCCACAGCGCGCCCAGCAGCGCGGCGAGGACGAACGTGAACACGTGCAGGCTGGGCAGCAGCCAGTGGTGCATGACCAGCATGAACCCGAACCCGCCCCACCAGCCGTCGAACGCGGCCCGGCGGCCGGTCGGCGCGGTCCGGATCAGCAGCAGCCAGGGGGTCAGGGCGACATAGGCGACCCACCACAGGTTGGGGGCGGGGAAGGCCAGGACGGGCAGCGCGCCCGCGACCGCGGCGGCAGCCGAGCGGCGCCACGGGGAGGCGAGGTGGTGGCCGAGATTGCTCATGGGCGCCTCCCTACCCCGTGATGCCTCCAGTGTGCGTCCCGCACCCGGCCGGACGCGGGTTCAGTCGATCACACCGTCCGGCCGTCCGCCGGTCGGGCGCCGCCATGTCTCGCGTACGACGACCCGGCTCAGCCGCCAGCCGTCGGGGGTGCGCACCGCCGTGAACGCGCACCGCCCGCCGCTCAGCAGATCGAGCACGGCGGTTCCGTCCCCGCCGCCCCGGCAGGCGGGGCTGACGTAGTCGGTCCGCACCTCGGCCGTGTCCCCGGTGTCCCGCTCCCACGTGCCGAGCCGCACCTGTCGGTTGGCGAACAGATACTGCCGCACGGGGAACTCGGAGAGCCGCTCCGCCAGCCAGGCGGCCACCGCCCCGGCGTCCCCCTCGACACCGCCCGCGCCGCGGTAGTCCGCCCGCCCGTCCGGGGTGAAAAGCCGTCGGTACGCCGCCCAGTCACCGTCGGCGGCGGCCACCGCGTAGTCGGTGACGAGGCCGTCCAGGTCCAGCCGGTCCCGTACGGTCGCGAGCTCCACACGCTGCGTCATCGGCTCAGTGTTGACCATGCGGGGGGCCCAGCCAAGGGGCGTGCGCGGACATTCCCCGGCCCGCGGGCCCGGGTGCGACGCGGGCGGGGGGCGTCTGCGAGTCTGGGATCTTCGTTCCGCGTTCTGCGCCTGGAGGTACTCATGAAGCGTCTGGTCACGGTGGTCACCGGGGGGAGCCGGGGCATCGGCGCCGCGACCTGCCGCCGGCTGGCGGCGGAGGGGCACGACGTGGCGGTGAACTACGTGCGGGACGCCGACGCCGCCGAAAAGGTGGCCGAGGATGTGCGGGCCGCGGGGGCGCGGGCGGTGACCGTGCGGGCGGACACGTCCGTCGAGGCCGACGTGGAGCGGCTGTTCGAGGTGACGGAGCGCGAACTCGGGCCGCTGACGGGGCTGGTGAACAACGCGGCGGTGACCGGGCCGCTCGGGCCGTTCACCGAGGTGGGTACGGACACCCTGCGGCGGGTCGTCGACGTGAACGTCGTCGGGACGCTGCTGTGCTCGCGTCGGGCCGCCCAGCTGATGACGCCGCGCGGCGAGGGCGTGATCGTGAACATCTCGTCGGGCGCCGCGACCCTGGGCAGCCCCGGCGAGTACGTGCACTACGCGGCGACCAAGGCGGCCGTGGACGCGCTGACCGTCGGGCTGTCGAAGGAACTGGGCCCCGCCGGGGTGCGGGTCAACGGTGTCGCCCCGGGGCTGATCGACACGGAGATGCACGCGGCGATGGGGGCGCCGGACCGGGTCCGGGAGATGGCCGGGACCATTCCGCTCCGGCGGGCGGGAGAGGCGGAGGAAATCGCGGCGGCGGTCGCCTGGCTGATGTCGCCGGACGCCTCGTACACCACGGGGACGGTGCTGAGGGTCGCGGGCGGACGCTGAGAAGGGGGACGCGGAGCGGGCGGGCGTCAGGCCGCCTCGACGACCCGTCCGCGGATCGCCGCCGCCCACTCGACGACCAGCATCTCGTACTCCTCACGCTCCTGGGCGGACAGGGAGCCGCCCGCCCGCAGCCACAGGGCGCGGATCTGCTCGTTCACCTCGGCGGCGGACCGCACAGAACCAGGGGGCGTTAAATCGGGGGACATGCGGACAAGCCTAGGGCCATGGACTGACGGTGCGCTACCGGACGGCTACGGGACCCGTATGGGTTCGGTCACGTGCCGCGGACACGGGCCGGGCGTACGTTCCACGGCAGAACCGTTTCCGCATCGCCCGGCGCGCGTCACTCCGTTCCAGTCGCGCCCCGGGCCCGCGTTCAGCCCGCCGACTCCGCCGCGTGCGGACTGAGGACCCCGGCGGCGACCAGGGCGATGATCACCACGCCGAGCGCGATCCGGTACCAGACGAACGGCATGAAGCTCTTGGTCGAGATGAACTTCATGAACCACGCGATCACCGCGTACCCGGTGACGAACGCGATCACCGTGGCGAAGAGCGTCGGCCCCCAGGAGACGTGCCCTCCGTCCGCCGCGTCCTTCAGCTCGAACAGGCCCGAGGCCAGCACGGCGGGGATGGCGAGCAGGAACGAGTAACGGGCCGCGGCCTCGCGCCGGTAGCCCATGAACAGGCCGCCGCTGATGGTGGCCCCGGAGCGGGAGACGCCCGGGATCAGGGCCAGCGCCTGGCACGCGCCGTAGATCAGGCCGTCACGGACCGTCAGTTCGTTCAGCTCCTTGCGGGGCGCCGTCACCCGGTGCCGGCCGCCGCTCTCCGCGCGCGCCGCGAGCCGGTCGGCGACGCCCAGGACGATACCCATGCCGATCAGCATCGCCGCAGTCAGCCGCAGATCGCGGAACGGGCCCTCGATCTGGTCCTTGAGCGTCACACCGAGCACGCCGATCGGGATCGACCCGACGATGACCAGCCAGCCCATGCGGGCGTCCTGGTCCCGGCGCATCTCCTTGTCCGTCAGCGAGCGTGTCCACGCGGACAGAATGCGCCCGATGTCCTTGCGGAAGTAGATCAGCACCGCGGTCTCCGTGCCGATCTGCGTGATCGCGGTGAAGGCGGCGCCGGGGTCCTCCCAGCCGGAGAAGGCCGCTGTCAGCCGCAGATGCGCGCTGGAGGAGACGGGCAGGAACTCGGTCAGACCCTGGACGAGGCCGAGGATCAGGGATTCGAACCAAGACATGGGGCAGCGGGATCCAAGTGCCGATCGCGGAAAGGTCGAAGGACACGCCCCCACCGCCGGCTGCGGTGCTGTCGATCATCGGGCGCGCCGATGGCGAACTGTAGCGCCCGGAGATGAAGCCTCGGCGAAGGTCGGGTGGCCCGCCGCGTCCTTACGGGTGACGCTCAGGCGGCGGCCGGGCCCCGTACCGTCCAGCCGGGGGCCTGGGGGTGCGCGGTGAGGTCCTGGTGGCGCGCCTCCTCGCCGCAGGCGCGGCACGTGACGACCGGCACGAACTCGTCGCCGCAGTGGTGTTCGAGCTTCATCGGCGTGCCGCTGTCGGCCCGCAGGTGCCGGTCGCCCCACTCCTTCAGCGTCCACAGCACGGGCTCCAGTTCGAGACCGGCCTGGGTGGGCCGGTACTCGAAGCGCTGCGGGCGCTCGCTGTACGGGCGCTTGGTGAGGATCCCGGCGTCGATCAGGCGGCGCAGCCGCGTGGCCAGGATGTCGCGCGGCGCGCCGATGTTGCGCACGAGCTGGTCGAAGCGGCCGTTGCCGAGGCACACCTCGCGCAGCACGAGCAGGGAGTACTTCTCGCCCACCAGCGCGAGCGCGTCGGCGACGGAGCAGGGGCGCGGGTCTTTGGAGGCGGCCATGGAGTCAGTTTACGGCCACCGACGAAGAGGGTTTGATTTCCAAACCCGCCGCGCTAAAGTGAGTTGGGATTTCCTACTCACCGGTAGCAGTGCCCCGGTGACATCCCGTCCTGAACCGGTCCGGCCAAGGAGGCCCGCACCATGCGTGACGCAGTCATCGTGGAAGCCGTACGCACCCCCGTGGGGAAGGGCAAGCCCAACGGCGCCCTCGCCCACGTCCACCCCGTCGAACTGCTCGCCCACACCCTGCGCACCCTCGTCGAACGCTCCGGCGTGGACCCCGAGCTGATCGACGACGTCATCGGCGGCACCGTCGACCAGGTCGGCGAGCAGGCCATGAACACCACCCGCTACGCCGCCCTCTCCGCCGGACTGCCCGAGTCCGTTCCCGCCACCACCGTCGACCGCCAGTGCGGCTCCTCCCAGCAGGCCGTGCACTTCGCCGCCCAGGGCGTCATCTCCGGCGCGTACGACATCGCCGTCGCCTGCGGCGTGGAGTCGATGAGCCGGGTGCCGATGTGGTCCAACGTGCCCGAGGGCAAGGATCCGTTCGGCCCCGGGATCGCCGCCCGCTACCCGGACGGGCTCGTCCCGCAGGGCATCAGCGCCGAACTCATCGCCGCCAAGTGGTCGATCACCCGCGAGCAGATGGACTCCTTCGCCGTGACCTCGCACCGCCGGGCGGCCGCGGCCTGGGACGCGGGGCTGTTCGACGCCGAGGTCGCCCCCCTGGAGGGCGTCACCCGCGACGAGTGCGTACGGCCGGACACCAGCACCGAGGTCCTCGCCGGACTCCGGCCCGCCTACCACGACCCGCACTTCGCCGAGCGCTTCCCGCAGATCGAGTGGAACGTCACCGCCGGCAACGCCAGCCCCGTCAACGACGGCGCGTCCGCCGTCCTCGTCGTGGCCGCGGAGACGGCCGCGAAGCTCGGACTGCGCCCGCTCGCACGGCTGCACAGCTTCGCCGTCACCGGCTCCGACCCCCTGCTGATGCTCACCGGCGTCGTCCCGGCCACCGAGAAGGTGCTGCGCCGGGCCGGACTCTCCCTCGACGACATCGACCTGTTCGAGGTCAACGAGGCGTTCTCCGCCGTGGTCCTCGCCTGGCAGCAGGAGACCGGCGCCGACCTCGGCAAGGTCAACGTCCACGGCGGCGCCGTCGCCATCGGGCACCCGCTCGGCGCGAGCGGCACCCGGCTGACGACCACCCTGGTCCACGCCATGAGGGAGCGCGGCGCTCGCTACGCCCTGCAGACCATGTGCGAGGCCGGCGGGCTCGCCAACGCGATGATCCTGGAGCGCATCTGACGGATCGCCCGCGCCGCTACCCGGCGCGCAGCCGGTGCCGCTTGCGCCACGCCACGACCGCGCCCGCGAGACCCGGCACGGCGATGCAGGCCAGCGCGATCAGGAAGGCCGGGGACGTCGGGGTGGAGGCGCGGGCGCCCGCCACCACGTAGGCGGCGGTGTTCGGGATCGAGCCGAGCGCCGTCGCCAGCAGGAACGGCAGCAGACCCATCCGGGAGACCGAGGCGCAGTAGTTGGCGGCGGCGAACGGGATCCCGGGGAACAGCCGCGCCGCCAGCATCGACCGGAAACCGTGCCGGCTCAGCTGGTGGTCCGCGGCCTTCAGCCAGCGCCCGCGCAGCAGCGGACGCAGCGCCTCCTGGCCGAGCACCCGGCCCAGGCAGAACGCGAGGCCGGCGCCCAGCACCGTTCCGCCCAGCGCCGCCACCAGACCGAACTGGGAGCCGAACAGCGCCCCCGCGGCCAGATTCAGCAGCGGGCGCGGCACGAACGCCACCGTGCACGCCCCGTACGCCACCGCGTAGGCGACGACGCCCACGGCACCGCCCAGCCGGGCCGGGAGGCCGTCGGTCAGCAGCTGCTGCGGCTCCAGCACCACCATGACCGCCGCCGCCGAGGCGAGCAGCACGACCAGCAGGGACAGCCGCGACCACGGCGACAGCAGGACTCTCGCGCACCGCCCGGCGAAACCGGGAGCGGGCGCGAGAACGGGAGCGGCCGTGGGGACGGCGACCGCGAGGTCGGACGAGCCGGCCCGGGGACGGGCCGTGGCGGTGCCCCCAGAGCGGTTGGTGGCATCGAGCATCCGGTGACACTAACCGACATACGTGCGAGATCGCCGTAGTGTTCGTCTCATGCGCGTCACAGAAGACGGTCCGGCGCCGCCACGGGTGCCGGACAGCACACTGGCCGACACGGTGCTGGAGCGGCTCGTCGCCGCGTACGCGTCCGCCGCCGACCCCGCCGCGGCCGACGCCATGCGGGCGTACATGAAGGACGTCGCGCCCTTCCTGGGACTGAGGACCCCGGCGCGCCGCGCCCTGTCCCGCACCGTCGAAGCCGGCCTGCCCCGCCCGTCCGAGGACGACTGCACCGCGATCGCGCTGCGCTGCTGGGAACTGCCCGAGCGGGAGTACCACTACTTCGCCGTCGACCACCTGCGCCGGCACGTACGGCAATGCTCCTCCGGCTTCCTGCCCGTGACCCGGCACCTCGTCACCACCGTGCCCTGGTGGGACACCGTCGACCTGCTCGCCGCGCACGTCGTCGGGGCACTCGTCGCCGCCGACCCCGCGCTCACCGCCGAGATGGACCGGTGGAGCGCCGACGACGACAAGTGGCTCGTACGCGCCGCCCTGCTGCACCAGCTCCGCTACAAGGAACGCACCGACACCGGGCGGCTCTTCGGCTACTGCCTGCGCCGGTCCGGCCATCCCGACTTCTTCGTCCGCAAGGCCATCGGCTGGGCCCTGCGCGAGTACGCCAAGACCGACCCGGACGCGGTACGCGACTTCGTCGCGCGCGAGGGCGACCGGTTCGCGCCGCTGTCGGTGCGGGAGGCGCTGAAGAACATCGGCGCGTGAGCGGTGCGAGCGGCTGAGGCGTAGGGCGGACTTCCGCTTCGCGGAAAATGAGTCGACGCGGGGCGCGCCGTCGGCCAGGATCGACGTCATGTTCCGGTACGCCTTCCTCCTCGCAGCATCCGCCGTCGCGGATGCCCCGAAGGCTGCCGTCACCGTTCTCGTCGCCGCAGTCGACGGCGCCCGAAGCTGACCCTCCCCGGATTGCCCGGCGGACCCCGCAGGGGGAGGGTCGGGCAGGTTCCCGGGGTCCCCGTCCCGGCCGCGCGCCGATCTGCCGCGCCCGGGGCCTGACGCGTCATCACCTGAGAGGTTCCCAGGTACCGCCATGTCCAAGACGGCGTACATCCGCACCAAACCGCACCTCAACATCGGCACGATGGGCCACGTCGACCACGGCAAGACCACCCTGACCGCCGCCATCACCAAGGTCCTCGCCGAGCGGGGCGCCGGCACCTTCGTGCCGTTCGACCGCATCGACCGGGCCCCGGAGGAGGCCGCCCGCGGCATCACCATCAACATCGCGCACGTCGAGTACGAGACCGGCACCCGGCACTACGCGCACATCGACATGCCCGGCCACGCCGACTACGTGAAGAACATGGTCACCGGCGCCGCCCAGCTCGACGGGGCGATCCTCGTCGTGTCCGCGCTGGACGGGATCATGCCGCAGACCGCCGAGCACGTGCTGCTCGCCCGTCAGGTCGGCGTCGACCACATCGTCGTCGCCCTCAACAAGGCCGACGCGGGCGACGAGGAGCTGACCGACCTGGTCGAGCTGGAGGTCCGCGAGCTGCTCACCGCGCACGGCTACGGCGGTGACGCGACGCCCGTCGTCCGGGTGTCCGGACTCAAGGCGCTGGAGGGCGACCCGCGGTGGACCGCCTCGATCGAGGCGCTGCTCGACGCGGTCGACACCTATGTGCCCGTGCCGGAGCGGTATCTGGACGCGCCGTTCCTGCTGCCGGTGGAGAACGTGCTCACCATCACCGGGCGCGGCACCGTCGTCACCGGCGCGGTGGAGCGCGGCACGGTCCGGGCCGGCGACAAGGTGCAGGTCCTCGGCGCTGACACCGAGACCGTCGTGACCGGCCTGGAAACCTTCGGCAAGCCCATGGAGGAGGCGCAGGCCGGGGACAACGTGGCGCTGCTGCTGCGCGGGGTGCCGCGCGACGCGGTGCGGCGCGGACACGTGGTGGCCGCGCCGGGCAGCGTGACGCCCAGCCGGCGGTTCACGGCGCGGCTGTACGTGCTGTCCGCCCGCGAGGGCGGCCGGACGACACCCCTGTCGACCGGCTACCGGCCACAGTTCTACATCCGCACCGCGGACGTCGTCGGGAACGTCGACCTCGGCGAGGCGGCGGTGGCGCGGCCCGGGGACACGGTGACCGTCACCGTGGAGCTCGGGCGCGACGTGCCCCTCGAGCCGGGGCTCGGCTTCGCCGTCCGCGAGGGCGGGCGCACGGTCGGGGCCGGGACGGTGACGGAGGTCGAGTGAGCCTCTGACACGGTCCGGCGGTGGCGCGGCGGCGCGGCGGCACAATGGGACGGTGAACGAGCCGATCCCCGTGTCCCGCGCCGTCGACCACGGCACCGCCAAGCTGATGCCCGACGTCGACCGGGAACGGGCCTGGCTGCTGACGGTCGACGGCGCCCCGCAGTCCTACGTCGACCTGGACGAGCCGACGCACCTGGAGTTCGAGTACGCGCGGCGGCTGGGACACGTGCTCGACGTGGCCGGCGAGGCCGGGGCTCCGCTGGACGCGGTGCATCTCGGGGGCGGGGCGATGACGTTGCCCAGGTACCTGGCCGCCACCCGGCCGGGGTCGCGTCAGGACGTGGTCGAGGCCGACGCGGGGCTGGCGGCGCTGGTCGCCGAGCACCTTCCGTTGTCGGCGGAGGCTGGTGTCGCCGTGCACACGGTCGACGCGCGTGCGTGGCTGGAGGCCGCCTCCGACGACAGCGCGGACGTTCTTGTCGCGGACGTCTTCGGGGGGTCGCAGGTGCCGGCGCACCTGACCACCGTCGGGTACGTCGACGAGGTGGCGCGGGTGCTGCGGGGCGGCGGGGTGTACCTCGCCAATCTCGCGGACGCGGCGCCGTTCGCGTTCCTGCGGTCGCAGGTGGCGACGGTCGCTGTGCGGTTCGCGGAGGTGGTGCTCGTCGCCGAGCCGGCGGTGCTGCGGGGGCGGCGGTTCGGGAACGTGGTGCTGGCGGCGTCCGACCGTGCGATGGACGCCGGGGCGTTGACGCGGGCGGTCGCGGGGGATCCGTTTCCGGCGCGGGTGGTGCGGGGGGAGGCCCTGCGGCGGTGGGTGGGCGAGGCGTCCCCGGTTCTCGAGGCGACGGCGGTGCCGTCACCGCTGCCGCCTTCGGGGGCGTTCGCGATCGGGTAGGGGGCGGGTGCAGCGCCATCGTGGTCTCTCGCGCAGTTCCCCGCGCCCCTGGGGGTGACGGTGACTGGTCGGGTGCGGGGCCGGTTGAGGGCTGAGCGCGCAGTTCCCCGCGCCCCTGGGGGGGGCTGACGGTGGCTTGTCGGGTGCGGCGCTGTCGTGGCTTCTCGCGCAGTTCCCCGCGCCCCTTCAGGGTGACGGTGGTGCTGCGCCCTTCAGGGGGCGCGGGGAACTGCGCGAACGGCACCCACTCGGCGGCAGTGACGTTGACCGCGGGTCCGCCGTGGCGCCTTCGGGGGCGCGGGGAACTGCGCGAACGGCACCCGCCGAGCCGCGGCTACCCGACGGCCGTCCCCTTGCCGACCTCCTCCTGGGCGCCGGGCAAGGCGCCCGCGACCGGCTTCGTGCGGCGGCGCAAGTTGCGGACGTCCGGGACCGTCAGGACCGCGGCAGTGACCACAACGACCAGCACGGCGCACCCCCACAGCGCCTCCGGCCTGCCGAACGCCGTCTCCGCCGGCCCCGCGAGCGCCATCGCCGCCGGGACGAGCGCGACCGACCCGAACCAGTCGTACGCGGACACCCGCGACAGCTTCTCCTCCGGTATCTCCTGGTGCAGCGCCGTCATCCAGGAGACGCCGAAGACCTCCACGGACAGCCCCGTCACGAACATCACCGCGCACAGCACCACCACCGGCACCGGCACCGCGAGCGCCGCGGACGGCAGGGCCAGCGGGAACACGCACAGCGTGCCCACCAGCAGCAGACGGCGCGGCTGCCAGCGCGTCATCAGCAGCGCACCCGCCACCGTGCCGCCGCCGAAGAACGCCAGTGCGATGCCCCAAGGAGCCGGCCCGCCCAGATGGTCGCGGGCGACGAGCGGACCGTAGACCGCGTCCGCCGCGCCGACGACCGCGTTGGCGATGGAGAACTGCACGACGATGCCCCACAGCCACGGCCGGCCGGTGAACTCCCGCCAGCCGTCCCGCAGGTCGGCGAGCATCCCGCCGCCCGGCTCGCGCGGCGGGATGTGCTTCACGTCGAGGAACGCCCGCAGCACCGCCGCGACCGCGAAGGCCGCCGCGTCCACCGCCAGCACCCAGCCGGGCCCGATCGCGGCGACCATCGCCCCGCCGAGCGCGGCGCCGCCCAGGGTCGCCCCTTGCATCGCCATACGGAACACGGCGAACGCGCGCCCGGCCTGTTCGCCGTCGACGGAGGACAGCAGCATGCCCTCGGCGGCAGGGTTGAAGAACGCCTGCCCGGCGCCTCCCAGCCCGCTGAGCAGCATCATCTGCCACAGCTGCGGCTCACCCACGAGGACCAGCGCGGCGAACGCGGCCTGCGAGGTGCAGTTCAGGACGTTGGCCGCGACCATCACCCGGTGCCGCGGCAGCCGGTCCGCGACGGCGCCGCCGATCAGCAGGAACAGCACGAGCGGCAGGGTGCGGGCGGCGGCCACCAGGCCCACGTCTCCGCCGTCGCCGCCCGCGCCCAGCACGGCGAACGCGGCGGCGATCAGCGCGCCGTGGCTGCCCAGGTTGGTCACCACGGCGGAGGCGGTCAGCAGCGTGTAGTTGCGGCCGGCGCAGGCGGGGCGGCGGCGGACGGCGGAGGTCGGCACCCGGTGACTATCGCCGGGAGAGGGCCGTCTTGCCAAGTGGGTGCCAAGTGGGTACCGGGCCCGCACACGTGCGGGCCCGGGCCGTCACGAATCCGTCGGCGGTTCCTCGGTCAGCCGGACCGTGCTGAGAATCTTCTGCACGGTCGCCTCGGGGATCTCTTCCTTCACGCCCGCCGCGCCGTACAGGTTCCAGGTGACGAAATCGCCCGCGCCGTTCTTGAACCCGAAGGTGATCGCCTTGCCCTCGCTGTCGCACTTGCCCTTCTGCGGCGTGCCTTCCGAGTGCGCCGTGGCCACGTGCCCGGTGATCCCGGACTTCGTGGTGTACGGCTTCGGCGCGTCGAACTTCACGCTCTTCTTGTCGGGCTGCGTGTAACCGCCGAAGATCCACCACGGCACGCGGGTCTCGGCCGCCTGCTTGGTGTCCTTCGCGCCGTTCTCACCACGGGTGCCGGCGGTGGCGAGCGCGGTGTCCTCGGTGCGGCCGTCCTTGTTCTCGTCCTCGGTGCACCACTTGGACTTCAGGTAGGCGGGAGCGGTGACGGTGGTACGGCCCATCTCACCGTCCTTCTCCTCCCATTCGAAGCCCACGGAGGTGCCCGGCGACTCGATCTCCCAGTCGCCCGGGACGTCGAACTTGGTGCCGAAGCGGGTGTTCACGACGACCTGCCAGCCGGGGATCGTCGCCTTCTCACCCTCGCCGCCGCGCGGGTTGCCACCCGACGTCGAGGGGGTCGGGTCCGCGGAGGCGTCCTCGGACGCGGTCGCGCTCGGCTTGGTCGGCTTCTTGCCGTCAGCCTCGTCGTCCTTGTCGCCGCCGAGCACCAGGAAACCGGTCACGCCCGCGGCCACGACCACCGCCGTCGCCGCGATGATCGCCACCAGCTTCGTACGGTTCCCGCCACCGCCGCCGTCACCGGGCTGCGGCATGCCCACGGTGGAGGGCTCGCCCCACTGCGGCTGCTGCTGGTACGGGTTCGGCTGCTGGTAGCCGGATTGCTGGTAGGGATTCGGCTGCTGGTACCCCGGCTGCTGGTACGGATTGTTCGACTGCGGGTTCTGCTCGCCCCCGGGCGGCTGCTGTCCTGGCCACATGGGCAGCCACACTAGCCGCGCCCTGACACGATTCGGTCACTGCCCTTTGACAGGGACGTAGCAACCGGGTCCACGGGCCGCGGGCCCGGACAGGGGGAGGCGGCTCACCGGTCCCACGGGCGGACCGGTGAACCCTCCACGGCCCGGCCGGCCTCCCTCACACAGCCGCGCCGGCGCCGTACGGACCGAACAGGTCGAGCAGCCGGATGCGGGCCGAGTGCAGCCGGTGGGCCACCACCTCGCCCACCCGGCGGGTCACCTCACGGCCCAGCTCCGGATCCTCCTCGCACAGGGCGAGGACGGCCGCGGCGTCGAACTCGTACGCCCGCACCGGGGTGGCCGCCTCGGCGCCCAGCTGCCAGACGTGCGGACGGAACAGCCACGACCAGCCGACCAGTTCGTTGTGCCCGAGCCGCTCGATGACGACGGGCCGGCGGCCCGGCACCCGCATGTCCAGCTCCACGGTGCCGGTCCTGATCACCCAGAACCGGTCCGCCCGGCCGCCCTCCTCCATCAGCCGGGACCCCTGCGGAAACGACACCTCGCGCGCGGTGGCCATGAGCCGCTCCCGGTGCTCTGCGGGCAGGGCACGCGGCAGGCTGTGGGACGGGGGAGCGAACATGGCGGGCCTCCCGGGGCGAAGTGTGGGCCGTCGTCGGCATCTCCACTGGCTGCTTCCAGGGTCCCCCCGTCCGCCGACGCCCGCATGGGCCGACCGGCCCCGGCGGCGCGGCATACGGCCCCGACCGGACGGCTTCGCCCGAACCGGTAGGCTTCCCGGTCGTGCCACCTGCCCGGGTTGGCACCCACATGCACGGACACACGGCATCGGCGGACCGGAGGAAGAGGCGTTGCACGTCCAGGAATGGCTCGAGACCGTACCCGCGGTCGCCGTGTACGCGCTGGTGGGAATCGTCATCGGGCTGGAGAGCCTGGGCATCCCGCTGCCCGGCGAGATCATCCTGGTCTCCTCGGCGCTGCTGGCCTCCCAGCACGGCGACATCGACCCGGTGATCCTCGGCGCCTGCGCCACCGCCGGCGCGATCATCGGCGACTCGATCGGCTACGCCATCGGCCGCAAGGGCGGGCGGCCGCTGCTGGCCTGGCTGGGCGGGAAGTTCCCCCGCCACTTCAGCGAGGCGCACATCGCGACCGCCGAGCGGTCCTTCCAGAAGTGGGGCATGTGGGCGGTCTTCTTCGGCCGCTTCGTCGCCCTGCTGCGGATCTTCGCGGGCCCGCTCGCGGGTGTGCTGCGCATGCCGTACTGGAAGTTCCTGACCGCCAACGTCCTCGGCGGCATCCTGTGGGCGGGCGGCACGACGGCGGTCATCTACTACGTGGGGATCGTCGCGGAGTCCTGGCTGAAGCGGTTCTCCTGGCTGGGGCTGGTGGCGGCTGTTCTGATCGGCGTGACGTCGATGCTGGTGCTGAAGCGCAAGGCGAAGAAGACGGCGTCCGCCGCGGAGACCACGCCCACACCGGCGCCGGTCGGCGACTGACCCACCCGGGCGGTGCGGGCCGGTGGGGGCTTGGCGCGCAGTTCCCCGCGCCCCTGAGGGTGTCTGTCACCTGGGTGACCTTGAGGGCGCCGGTCCTGGCAGCCACCTAGGGGCGCGGGGAACTGCGCGAACGGCCACGACGGGCCCGCGGTCGCCCGTTCACCTCACGCCCTGGGTGCGGGCCGGTGGGGGCTTGGCGCGCAGTTCCCCGCGCCCCTAGGCGTACTGCCCGACAGGCACCTGCGAGGTCACCGGTGCGACAGGCACCTTCAGGGGCGCGGGTAACTGCGCGCCGAACACCCACCGGCCCGCACGCCGACAGGCGACCGCGTCTCAGCCCCCGTGCTGATCCCGATGCGCCTTCGCCAGCTCCGCGTACATCGTGCCGTTGAGGGTCAGCCCCTCCCGCTCCTCCGGCGTCAGCTCCCGCCGCACCTTCGCCGGGACGCCCGCGACCAGGGAGCCGGGCGGCACCCGCATCCCCTGCGGCACCAGCGCCTGCGCGGCGACCAGCGAGCCCGCCCCGATCACCGCGCCGTTCAGCACCGTCGCGCCCATGCCGATCAGGCAGTCGTCCTCCACGGTCGCGCCGTGGACCACCGCGTTGTGCCCGACGGACACCCGCTCGCCCACGCTCACCGGGAACCCGGGGTCGGCGTGCAGGGTGCAGTTGTCCTGCACGTTGCTGCTCGCGCCCACGGTGATCGACTCCACGTCGCCGCGCAGCACCGCGCCGTACCAGACGCTCGCCCCCGCGTTCAGCGTCACGTCGCCGATCACGCTCGCCGTGGGGGCCACGAACGCCCCCTCGTCGATCCGCGGCTCCCTGCCGCCGATGCCGGTGATCAGAGCCTGGTGCGTCATCGTCGCCTCCTAGTCGAACGTCGGGGGAACGGTACGCCACCCGGTGGGGTGAAGATCACAGGGGCGTCGGCCCGTACCCGTCGCACCCGCGGACTACGGTGAGCGGGTGCCGAAGCGCAAGAACACGTTCTCGTCCTGGCCGCGCCGCCTCGCCCAGCGCGCGGTCCACGCGGGCTGGGCCTGGGCGCAGCGCACGGGCTCGGTGACCGCCGAACACCCCGGCCGCTTCCGCTTCGGGGCGATGGGAACAGGAACCAGACTCGCCTTCCCGCTCGGCACCGTCTTCGGCGAGCCCTGGATCCGCATCGGCTCCCACTGCATCGTCGGCGAGCAGGTCACCCTCACCGCGGGACTCATGCCCGGCCTCGACCTCGGCCCCGAGCCGATCCTGCGCATCGGCGACGGCGTCGTCCTCGGCCGCGGCAGCCACGTCATCGCCGACACCACCGTGACCATCGGCAGCGACTGCTACTTCGGTCCGTACGTCTACGTCACCTCGACCAACCACTCCTACGACGACCCGCACGAGCCCATCGGCAAGCAGTGGCCTCGCATGGAGCCGGTCGAGATCGGCCCCGGCTGCTGGATCGGCACCGGCGCGGTGATCCTGCCGGGCGCCCGCGTCGGGCGGAACGTGGTGGTGGCCGCGGGCGCGGTCGTCCGGGGCGAGGTGCCGGACCACTGCGTGGTCGCGGGCGCGCCCGCCCGGGTCGTACGCCGCTGGACGCCCGACGAGGGCTGGCAGCCGCCGCTGCGCACCCCGCCGCCCGTGCCGCTCCCCGACGACGTCACGCCGGAACAGCTGCGGGCGCTGTCGCGGCTCGACGAGGAGGGCGTGGCCCGCCTCGCGGAGCTGGACGGGGCGGAACCGGAGGCCCACGGCGCCGCGCGGCTGGCCGAGATGGAGTCCGGCGCCTGACGCCCGCGCCGTACCCGCACCGGCCTCGCAGTACAGTGCGGTGAACCACCGGGTGCAGCACCCGGACAGTCGGAACGGACGGAACGTGGCGGACCTCGACCTGCTGACCCGGTCCCTGGCGCGCAACGTCAAGCGCTGGCGCACCGAGCGCGGATTCACCCTGGACATGCTCGCGGCCCGGGCGGGCGTCAGCCGCGGCATGCTCATCCAGATCGAGCAGGCCCGCACCAACCCGAGCATCGGCACGATCGTCAAGATCGGTGACGCGCTCGGCGTCAGCGTGCCCACGCTGCTCGACTACGAGCGGGGCCCGAACGTCCGCATCGTCCCCGCCGACCGAACGGTCCGCCTGTGGCACACCGAACGCGGCAGCTACAGCCGTCTGCTGACCGGCACCGAGGCGCTGGGCCCGCTGGAGATGTGGGAGTGGCGGCTGATGCCGGGGGAGAGCAGCGACTCCGACCCGCACCCCGAGGGCACGGTGGAACTCATCCACGTCACGGCCGGGGAGCTGACCCTCACCGTCGACGGGGAGGAGCACCGGGTGCCGGCCGGCGCCAGCGCCTCCTTCGAGGCCAACACGCCCCATGTGTACGGCAACGCGGGTGACGAGCCGGTCGAGATGATCATGACGGTGTCGGTGCCGCCCGCGCAGTGAGACGCGCTCCGGACACCGTGCCGCACGCTGTTACCGTGCCGCCATGCGCGCACCCATCGGAAACTTCGACCAGGCCGTCCCCGCCCCCGACTGCCTCGACGAGCTGACCGCCCCCGTCGCCGCCGCGGTCCGCGCCTGGACCGGCAGCGTCCCCGCCGACCAGATCCTCTACGTCGAGACCGACCCGCGGTGGGCCGACACCGCCGTCTTCGTCGAGCACTACGGCAGCGACCTGCTGGAGCGGTCGGCGAACTGCGTGGTGGTGGCGGGCAGGCGCGGCGGGGAGTCGACCCTTGCCGCGTGCGTCGTGCTGTCCACCACGCGGGCCGACGTGAACGGGGTGGTGCGACGCCACCTCGGCGTCCGCAAGGCGTCGTTCGCGCCGATGGACACGGCGACGGGGGAGACCGGCATGGAGTACGGCGGCATCACCCCCGTCGGGCTGCCCGAGTCCTGGCCCGTGCTGGTGGACGCGGCCGTCGTCGACCTGCCGTACGTGCTGGTCGGCAGCGGACGCAGGCGCGGGAAGCTGCTCGTGCCGGGCAAGGCGTTCGCGGAACTGCCGGGCGCGGTCGTCCTGGAGGGGCTGGGCAGGCCCGCCGCCTGAACCGGCCGCGCGGGCGTCGTCAGTACCGCGCGGCCGTGCCCAGGTACCGCTCCGCGAAGGCCGCCGCGGTGGCCGGCGAGCTGAACAGACGGCGCAGCCGGGCGAGCGCGGTGCCCGCGCGGAAGGGGTCGCCCGACGCACCTCCGTGGTACAGCTCGGACAGCCACCGGGAGAACTCCTGGTAGTCCCACACCTGCCGCAGCCGCGACGCCGAGTAGCCGGCCAGCCCGGCCCCGTCGCCTTTCAGCAGCCGTCCGACGAGCGCGTCGCCCAGCGCGAACGCGTCGTGCAGCGCCAGGTTGAGGCCCTTGGCGGCGATCGGCGCGACCAGGTGCGCCGCGTCCCCCGCCAGATGGAGGCGGCCGAAGGACATCGGTTCGGTGACGTAGTCGTGCATGTCCAGCACACGCTTCTCGATCAGCGGCCCCTCGGTGAGCGGCTCCGCGCCGGCCGCGCCCAGTCGGCGGTGCAGCTCCGCCCACACCCGTTCGTGCGGCCAGTTCTCCGGGTCGTCGCCGGGCGGGCACTGGAGGTAGTAACGCGTCACCTCGGGACTGCGGGGCATCTGCCCGGCGAACCCGTCCGGATGGCAGCCGAACAGCACGCGGTCGGCGGACGGCGGCGCCTCGGCGAGGAGGGCGAGCCAGCCGATGCCGTAGTCGTGGCGCGCCACCCGGGCCCGCCCGGCGACGGCCGCCCTGGTCACCCCGCGCGCGCCGTCGCACCCCGCGACGAAGGCGCATGCGACGGCCTCCCGGCGGCCGCTCTCCGGGCAGACGTACGACACCGACGGCCGGTCCCCGTCCAGGTCGTGCACCCGCACGTCCCGCACCCCGAACCGCACGACCCCGCCGCGCACATCCGCGTACTCCCGCACCAGGTCCGTGACCAGGAACTGCTGCGGATACACCCAGTGGTGGCAGCCCGTCAGCTCGTGGTACCCGAACGGATGGCGCTCGCCGTCGAAGCGGAACTCGCAGGCGGTGTCCCGCCGGGCCCGCTCCAGCAGGTTCCCGGCGAGACCCCGCCACTCCAGGCCGCGCACCACCGGTTCCTCGATCACCCCGGCCCGCGGCCGCCGCTCGACGAACTCCCGTGTCTCGGTCTCCAGCACCAGGCAGTCCAGCCCGGCCGCCCGCAGCACACACCCCACGGTCAGACCGGCGGGTCCCGCGCCCACCACGACGACCGGAAACCGTTGCGGCAAACGGGAGTTGGAGGAAGCAGGCATCTCGGTCACCGCGCCATTATGGCGTCACCCCGCCGTTCGGAACCGGCGGACGCACATCTCAGGCGAGCCGCGGGATCTCGATCGCGGGGCAGCGGTCCATCACCATGTCCACGCCCGCCGCACGCGTACGCGCGTACGCGTCCTGGTCGACCACCCCGAGCTGGAACCACACGGCCTTGGCGCCCTTGGCCACCGCCTCGTCCGCGACCGCGCCCGCCAGGTCGCTGTTGACGAACACGTCCACCACGTCCACGTCGAAGGGGATGTCGGCGAGCGAGGCGTACCCCTGCTCCCCGTGCACCGTCTCCGCCTTGGGGTGCACCGGCACCACGCGCTTGCCGAACCGCTGGAGCACCTGCGCGACCCCGTACGCGGCGCGCTGCCGGTTGGAGGACAGGCCGACCACGGCCCAGGTGTCACCGGACTCGGTGAGGATCTTGCGGACCGTTGCGTCGTCGCCGTACACCGTCGGCCTCCCGTGGCTCTGAAGTGAGATTGAGCTGGCGTTCCCGTCAACCAGGGGCACGGCGCGGTGATTCCCGCAAGCGACGGCGCGAAAAGCGTGCGAGATACCTGCGTGCGCCCGCTCGCGCGCCTACGCTCGCCTCGTGCTGCGCATCACCGACGCCCGAACCGGCGAACTCGTGGACGCCGCCCCCGCCCGCCGGGGCCTGACCCGCGTCGAGGCCCACCCACGGGCCCTCGACCCCACCGGCCTGCGCGTGCTGCTGGCCGCCGACCTGCTCGTGCGTGCCCTGGAACTCGGCGGCACCCCGGTGTGGGCGCTGCTCGCCGCCGAAGGGCGGCACGCGGAGCTGCGCGCGGCGGCCGACGCGCTCGGGATCCGGCCCTTCGAGGACGGCGAGGGCACCGCCGGACTGGGCGAGGCCCAGGTGCTGCACGTCGTCGACGAGGGCGGCGCCGAACCCGACGGCGTTCGGGTCGCCGTCGCGCCCGTCACATGGTCGGCCCCCGGCGCCCCGGCGGAGGCCGACCAGGCCGCCCTGCGCCTCGCGCTGCTCACCCACCCGAGGCACGCACCCGCGGTGATCGACACGGACGCGCTGGAGCAGGCCGGCGACACCCTGCGCCGCTGGCGCGGCGCGGTCGCCGACTGGGCCCGGCGGCCCTCACGCCCCGTGCCCCACGAGGCGCGCGCCGAGCTGCGCGCCGCATGGGAGGACGACCTGGACACCGCCGCCGTGCTCGGCGCGCTCCGCGCGGTGGAGACCGACCCGGGCCTTCCCGACGGCGCCCGCTTCGAGACCTACGCCTACGCCGACCGGCTCCTCGGCCTCGATCTCGCCCGCGACCTCGGACACCCCGCATGATCGAGCGCGCGGCGGCCGGCCCCCTGCGCCGGCTGGTGGTGCTGCGGCACGCCAAGTCCGCCCGCCCCGAGGGCGTCGCCGACCACGAACGTCCGCTCGCCGCGCGCGGCCGTCGGGACGCGCCCGCCGTGGGACGGGCCCTCGCCGACATGGACCGCCTGCCCGGACTCGCCCTGTGCTCCACCGCCGTCCGCGCCCGCCGCACCTGGGAGCTGGCCGCCGCGCAGTGGGGCACGCCCCCGCCGGTCCGGCTCGACCCGCGCCTCTACCACGCGGACGTCCCCGGCCTGCTGGACGTGATCCGCGAGACGCCCGCCGAGGTCGAGACGCTGCTGCTCGTCGGCCACAACCCGGGTCTCGAGGACCTGGTGCTGACCCTCGCCGACGACGGCCTCGACGGCCTCCTGGACCGGGTGCGCGCCAAGTTCCCGACCTCCGCGATCGCCGTGCTCGACTGGCGCGGCGCCGCCTGGCGCGACCTGCTCCCCGGCGGCGCCCTGCTCACGTCGGTCGCCGTCCCGCGCGGCAGGCGCTGACGCCCGCCGCATAGGCTGGCCGGATGCAGGACGAGTACCGCACCGTGGCCCGCGCGGGTGTGCACGAGACCGAGATCAACCGCTCCCGCTTCCTGTGCGCCCTCGCCCCGGCGGCCACCGAGCAGGAGGCGCAGGACTTCATCGCCGCCGTCCGCAAGGAGCACGCCGACGCCACCCACAACTGCTGGGCGTACGTCATCGGCGCGGACGCCTCCGTGCAGAAGGCCAGCGACGACGGGGAGCCCGGCGGCACCGCGGGCGTCCCCATGCTGCAGATGCTGCTGCGCCGCGACATGCGCTACGTCGTCGCCGTCGTCACCCGCTACTTCGGCGGAGTGAAGCTCGGCGCGGGCGGCCTCATCCGCGCCTACGGCGGCTCGGTCGGCGAGGCCCTGGACGCGCTCGGCACGATCACCCGGCGCCGCTTCCGGCTGGCCACCGTGACCGTCGACCACCAGCGGGCGGGGAAGGTGCAGAACGACCTGCGCTCCACCGGCCGAGAGGTGCGCGACGTGCACTACGGCGAGGAGGTCACCATCGAGATCGGCCTCCCCGACGCCGACGTGGACGCCTTCCGCGCCTGGCTCGCCGACGCCACCTCCGGCACCGCCCGCCTCGAACTGGGCGGGGAGGCCTACGGGGACGCCTGACACCCCACCCGTTTCCTCCCCATCGGGGTGATAACGGGCGATACGGGCCCGGGACGTGACGGGTGATACGGGAGCAACCGCCCGCGCTGTCGGAGGCGCCCGATACGCTGCCGGGACCATGAGATTCCTGCACACGTCCGACTGGCACCTCGGCCGCTCCTTCCACCGGGTCGGCATGCTCGGCGCCCAGGCCGAGTTCATCGGCCACCTCGTCTCGACCGTGCGCGAGCGCGAGGTGGACGCGGTGGTGGTGTCGGGGGACGTGTACGACCGGGCGGTGCCGCCGCTCTCCGCGGTCGAGCTGTTCGACGACGCGCTGCACCGGCTCGCCGACCTCGGCGTGCCCACGGTGATGATCTCCGGGAACCACGACTCGGCCCGCCGTCTCGGCGTCGGCGCGGGACTCATGGGCCGCGCCGGCATCCACCTGCGCACCGAACCCTCCGCGTGCGGCACCCCCGTCCTGCTGCCCGACGCGCACGGCGACGTCGCCTTCTACGGACTTCCCTACCTGGAGCCCGCCCTCGTACGGGACGAGTTCGGCGTGGAGCGGGCAGGGCACGAGACCGTGCTCGCCGCCGCCATGGACCGGGTGCGCGCCGACCTCGCCGCCCGCCCGGCCGGCACCCGCTCCGTCGTCCTCGCCCACGCCTTCGTCACCGGCGGAGAACCGAGCGACAGCGAACGGGACATCGCGGTCGGCGGTGTCGCGTCCGTGCCCGCCGCCGTGTTCGACGGCGTCGACTACGTGGCGCTCGGCCACCTGCACGGCTGCCAGACCCTCACCGACCGCGTCCGCTACTCCGGCTCCCCGCTGCCCTACTCCTTCTCCGAGGCCGGGCACCGCAAGTCCATGTGGCTGGTCGACCTGGCCGCCGACGGGAGCGTCATCGCCGAGCGCGTCGACTGCCCCGTGCCGCGCCCCCTCGCCCGCATCCGCGGCGCCCTCGAGGAACTGCTCGCCGACCCCGCGCTCGCGCCGCACGAGGAGGCGTGGGTCGAGGCGACCCTCACCGACCCGGTCCGCCCCGCCGACCCCATGGCCCGGCTCGCCGAGCGCTTCCCGCACACCCTCGCCCTCGTCTTCGACCCGGACCGGCCGCCGGACGACCCCGACGTGTCCTACGCCCGCCGCCTCGCCGGCCGCGACGACCAGCAGATCGCCGAGGACTTCGTCGCCCATGTGCGCGGCGCCGGACCCGACGCCCGTGAGCGCACCGTGCTGCGGGACGCCTTCGGCGCCGTCCGCGCCGACGAGGCCGTGCGCGAGGTGGCCCGATGAGACTGCACCGCCTGGACATCACCGCCTTCGGCCCGTTCGGCACCACCCAGACCGTCGACTTCGACGCCCTGTCCGCCGCCGGTCTCTTCCTGCTGCACGGCCCCACCGGCGCCGGCAAGACCTCCGTCCTGGACGCCGTCTGCTACGCCCTCTACGGCTCCGTCCCAGGCGCCCGCCAGGGCGCCCAGGGCACCACCCTGCGCAGCGACCACGCCGCGCCCGCCACCCGCACCTCCGTCACCCTCGAACTCACCGTCGCCGGACGCCGTCTGGAGATCACCCGGCAGCCCCCGTGGGAGCGCCCCAAGAAGCGCGGCGCCGGCACCACCGTCGACAAGGCGCAGACCTGGCTGCGGGAGCGTGACACCGCCACCGGCGCCTGGAAGGACCTCAGCCGCTCCCACCAGGAGATCGGCGAAGAGATCACCCAGCTGCTCGGCATGAGCCGCGAGCAGTTCTGCCAGGTCGTGCTGCTCCCGCAGGGCGACTTCGCGCGCTTCCTGCGCGCCGACGCCGAGGCCCGCGGCAAGCTGCTGGGCCGCCTCTTCGACACCCACCGCTTCGCCGAGGTCGAGAAGCACCTCGCCGACCGCCGCCGCGCCGCCGAGGCCCGCGTGCGCGACGGCGACACAGAGCTGCTCGCCGACGCGCACCGCATGCAGCAGGCCGCGGGCGGCGCCATGGAACTGCCCGAGCTGTCGCCGGGCGAACACGGCCTCGCCGACGCCGTGCTGACCGCGGCAGCAGTAGCCCGCAGCACTGCCCGCGAACAGCTCACCGCCGCCCACTGCCGCCTCACCACCGCCGAGTCCGTCCGCACCGAGGCGGGCCGCGCCCTGGACGAGGCGCGCGAGCGGCACCGGCTGCAACGACGGTTCGCCGAAGCGCGGGAGCGGGCCGAGCGGCTGCGGGAGCGGTCCGGCGCCCACGACGAGGACCAGGCCCGCATGGACCGGGCCCGCAAGGCCGAGACCGTCGCCCCCGCATTGGAGCTGCGGGACTCCGCCGAGGCCGAGCACCTCCGTGCGGCCACCGCCGAGCGGCGCGCCCGCGCCCTCCTCCCCGCGTCCCTCGCGGACGCCGGACCGGACGGCCTGGCCGCGGCGGCCCGCCGTGCCGCCGAGGAACTGGGCGGGCTGGAGTCGGCACGCCGCGCGGAGCGCCGCCTCGCCGAACTCCTCGACGAGCGGGCCGGACTGGACCGCCAGGAACGCGCCGACGAGGAGGTCCGCGAGGACGCCGAGGCGTGGCTCGCCGGCTGGGAGACCACCCGCACCGCCCTCCAGGACCGCATCGCGACCGCCCAGCAGGCCGCGACGCGCGCCGGGGAGCTCGCGGCGCGGCGCGACACCGCCCGCGCCCGGCTGGAGGCCGCCCGCAACCGCGACCGGCTCGACCGGGACGCCGAGGCCGCCGCCGAGCAGGCCGGCGCGGCCCGCGAAGAGGCCCTCGCCGCCCGGCAGCACTGGCTCGACCTCAAGGAACAGCGGCTCAGCGGCATCGCCGCCGAACTCGCCGCCGGCCTCACCGACGGCGCCCCCTGCGCGGTCTGCGGCGCCACCGAACACCCCGCCCCGGCCCGCAGGGACGCCGGACACGTCGACCGCGAGACCGAGGAGCGCGCCCTCACCGCCTCACAGGACGCCGAGGAGCGGCGCGCGCAGGCGGAGCGGCGGCTCGCCGCCGTCCGCGAGGAGCTGGCCGCCGCGGGCGCCGGCGCGGGGGACACCCCGGCCGATCAGCTCGCCCGCGAACTCGACGACGCGGAGCGGGAGTACGCCACCGCGCGGAGGGCCGCCTCCGCCCTGCACGCGGCCCAGGAGGAGCTGCGTGCCGCCGAACGCGAACACGAGCTGCGCACCGCCGCCCAGCGCGACGCGGCCGTCCGCGCCGCCGCCCGCGTCGGCCACCGCGAGCGCCTGGACCTCGAACGGGCCTCGCTGGAGCAGGAGTTGACGCAGGCGCGGGGGGACGCCACCAGCGTCGCCGAGCGCGCCCGGCAGCTCGAACGCGAGGCGGTGCTGCTCACCGACGCCGCCGACGCCGCCCGCACCGCCGAGGAGGCCGCCCGGCGGCTCAAGGACGCCGACGCGCGCCTCTCCGACGCCGCCTTCCGCGCCGGATTCGACACCCCGAGGGCCGCCGCCGAGGCCCTCCTCGACGACGACGCCCACCGGCGGTTGCAGCGCCGGCTGGACGCCTGGCACGACGAGGAGGCCGCCGTACGCGCCGTCCTCGCCGAACCCGGGACCGCGGCCGCCGCCCAGCAGCCCGCCGTCGACCTCGCCGCCGCCCAGCAAGCCGCCGAGGCCGCCGACCGCGCCGTCCGCGAGGCCGCCTCCGCGCGCGACGCGGCCGCCCGCCGCTGCGCCGAGCTCGACCGGCTCTCCGCCCGGGCAGCCGCCTCCGTGCGCCGGCTCGGACCGCTGCGCGCGGAGTACGACCGGGTGGCCCGCATGGCCGCCCTCACCGCCGGCACCTCGGCGGAGAACGAACGCCGGATGCGACTCGAGTCGTACGTGCTCGCCGCGCGCCTGGAGCAGGTCGCCGCCGCCGCGACCGTCCGGCTGCGCCGCATGTCGTCCGGCCGCTACACCCTCGTCCACTCCGACGACCGCGCGGGCCGCGGCCGCAGCGGCCTGGGACTGCACGTCGTGGACGCCTGGACCGGCCGGGAGCGCGACACCGCCACCCTCTCCGGCGGCGAGACCTTCTTCGCCTCCCTCGCTCTCGCGCTCGGCCTCGCCGACGTGGTGACCGACGAGGCGGGCGGGGTGCGGCTGGACACGCTCTTCATCGACGAGGGCTTCGGCAGCCTCGACGACCAGACCCTCGACGAGGTCCTGGACGTCCTCGACTCGCTGCGCGAACGCGACCGCAGCGTCGGCATCGTCAGCCACGTCCCCGACCTGCGCCGCCGCATACACGCCCAGCTGGAGGTCGTCAAGGACCGCTCCGGCTCCCGGCTACGGCAGCGCGGGACCTGACGGGGCTGTCCGGTCATCGCCCCACGGGACGGCGCGGCAGCGGGGAGGAGTACACCACGCTGGTGGTGACCGAACCGAGCGCGCCGATCCGCCCCGACACCTCCTCCAGATGCCGCATCGACCGCGCGGCCACCTTCAGGACGAAGCAGTCGTCACCCGTCACGTGGTGCGCCTCCAGAATCTCCGGCGTGGCGGCGACGAGGTCGTGGAACGGCTTGTAGTTGCCGGTCGGGTAACGCAGCCGGACGAACGCCAGCACCGGCAGCCCGATCCGCTCCGGGTCCACCACCGCCGCGTAGCCCTGGATGATCCCGGCCTCCTCCAATCGCCGCACCCGCTCGGTGACCGCGCTCGCGGACATCGACACGGTGCGGGCGAGTTCGGCGTAGCTGGCGCGTCCGTCCCGCTGGAGGGCGTCGAGGATGCGCCAGTCGGTGGCGTCCGGGGAATACTCGGTCATCGCCGAGAAGTAGCAGGGGAATCCCCGGCGTAGCAAGACCTGCGCCGGGATCCGTCCCTTCAGGCCCGCCGTCCGCGCCCGTAGTTTTCCTGCCATGACGACGACCACCGTGAACCCCGTCCTGCGGGTCGCCCCCGCCTCCCCTTCCGTCGCCGCCGCGCACTTCCGCGCGAGCCTCGCCCTCCACACCGACGTCTCCGACGTGGCCGCCGCGCTCGCCTCCGGCGACGGTCCCGGCTTCGTCCTGGTGGACTCCCGGGCGGCGGAGGCCTGGGACCAGGGCCGTGTGCCCGGCGCCCTGCACCTGCCCACCGCGCGGATCGCCGAGCGTGCCGCGGACCTCCTCGACCCGGCCGTCCCGGTCGTGACGTACTGCTGGGGACCCGGCTGTGACGGGGCCGCCCGCGCCGCGCTCGCCCTCGCCGAACTCGGCCACCGCGTCAAGGAGATGCTCGGCGGCTTCGAGTACTGGGTCCGTGAGGGGTACGCGTACGAGACACCGCGGGGCCGTGAGCGCCGGGCCGCCGACCCGCTGACCACCGTCGTGAACTCCGGCGCGTGCGGATGCTGAACCCGCCGCTCCGGTAAGGGAGTCGAGCCGGTAGGTTTCTCCGCCATGGAGCGATACGCGGAGCCGGGCACGGTCGAGTGGGTGGAGTCGGGCGGCGGGCCGCTCGTCGCGGTGCCGGAGACGGTGCTGCCGTTCTGGACGGGAGCCGACGGCGAGGAGTTCGCCTCGGACTACGACCGGGCGTGCGAGGTCGACGGACTCGTCGGGCTCCTCCCGGTCGGTGACGCCGCCGCCCTCGTCCTGGGCGACGAACCCGCCGCGACGGCCTACCTCCCCGGGCACTCCCTGCTGGTCCGCTGGGTCGCCGGAGAGGCCGAGGAGGACCTGCTGGCGAGCGTCCCCGCGGCGCTCGCGACCGCGCAGTGGCAGCAGGAGACGCAGTGGAAGGTGCCCGGCCCGGTCGTCCTGTTCGACGCGGCCTGGCCCGGCACGCACGCCGCCGGCACCGACCACGCCCGCCTCGGCATCGGCCCCGGCCGCTACGCCGTGCGCGCCGCGCAGGTCAGTCCCGGCCCGGAGACCTGGCTGGTCCTGGTGCAGCTCCGGCCGCTGCCCTGACCCGGGGGCCGTTATCCGCGTGCTCCCGTAGCCGGCCCGGCCCATCATGGGGATCATGCCGAAGCTTCCCCCGCCCCCGCCCGAGGAACTCCGCCGCGACCCCCTGCCCCTGCGGGGCCGCACCGCCCTGGTCACCGGGGCGAGCCGGCGCGGCGGCATCGGCCACGCCGTGGCCCGCCGGCTCGCCGCCCACGGCGCGAGCCTCTACCTGCACCACCACGTGCCGCACGACGCCGCCATGCCCTGGGGCGCCGACCGGATCGAGGACGTCACCGCCTCCGTTCGTGAGGCGCTCGGCGACCCGGACGCACGTGTGCTCGCCGGCCCCGGCGACCTGAGCGACCCGGCGGAACCGGCAGCCCTGCACGCCCGCGCCGTCGAGGCGCTCGGCGGACGCCTCGACATCCTCGTCGCCAACCACGCCCTCAGCGGCTCCGACGGCGACCTCGACACCGTCGACGCGGCCATGCTCGACGCGCACTGGGCCGTCGACGCCCGCTCCGTGCTGCTGCTAGTCCAGGCCCACGCCCGGCACCGCGCCGCCCTCCCGCCGGACACCCCGGGCGGACGCGTGCTGATGATGACCTCGGGGCAGGACATCGCCGGCGGCATGCCCGGCGAGATCGCCTACGCCCTCCAGAAGGGAGCCCTGGCCTCGATCACCCGCTCCCTGGCGACCGCGCTGGCCGGCCACACGGTCACCGTGAACACCGTCAACCCCGGCCCCGTCGACACCGACTACCTGACCGGCGAGGTCTACGACGCGATCGCCGCGCGCTTCCCCGCCGGGCGCTGGGGCATGCCCGACGACCCGGCCCGCCTCCTCGCGTGGCTGGCCACCGACGAGGCGGGCTGGATCACCGGTCAGGTCATCGACTCCGAGGGCGGCTTCCGGCGCTGAACCGGCCCTACAGCGCCGCCAGTTCGTCCACCAGGTCGTCCAGGCCCAGCGATCCCTGGGACAGCGCGGCCATGTGCCACGCCTTCAGGTCGAAGGTGTCGCCGTGCCGCTCGCGGGCCTTCTCCCGGCCCAGCAGCCAGGCCCGCTCGCCCAGCTTGTAGCCGATGGCCTGGCCGGGGATGGTCAGATAGCGGGTCAGCTCGCTCTCCACGAAGTCCGCGGGGCGGCTGCTGTGCGCGCCGAAGAACTCCTGTGCCAGCTCCGGTGTCCACCGCTCGCCCGGGTGGAACGGCGAGTCCGCCGGGATCTCCAGCTCCAAGTGCATGCCGATGTCGACGATCACCCGGGTCGCGCGCATCATCTGCGCGTCCAGATACCCGAGCCGCTCCTCCGCGTCCGTCAGGAAGCCGAGCTCGTCCATCAGCCGCTCCGCGTACAGCGCCCAGCCCTCGCAGTTGGCGCTGACCATGCCGACGGTGGCCTGGTAGCGGGAGAGGTTCTCCGCCACGTGCACCCACTGCGCCAGCTGGAGGTGATGGCCGGGGACGCCCTCGTGGTACCAGGTGGACACCAGGTCGTACACCGGGAAGCGGGTCAGGCCCATCGTGGGCAGCCAGGTGCAGCCCGGCCGGGAGAAGTCCTCCGACGGCGGCGTGTAGTACGGCGCCGCCGCGCTGCCCGCGGGGGCGATCCGCGACTCCACCTTCCGCACCCGCTCGGCCAGGTCGAAGTGGGTGCCGTCGAGGGCGTCGATCGCCTGGTCCATCAGGCCCTGCAGCCAGTCGCGGACCTCGTCCACGCCCTCGATGTGGCGGCCGTGCTCGTCGAGGTGGGCCAGCGCCACCCACGGGGTCTCCGCCCCCGGAAGGATCTTCTCGGCCTCCTTCCTCATCTCGCCCAGCAGCCGGAAGTACTCGGACCAGCCGTACGCGTACGCCTCGTCCAGGTCCAGGTCGGTGCCGTTGTAGTAGCGGGACCAGCGGGCGTAGCGCTCCCGCCCGGCCGTGTTCGGCGCGCCCTCGATCGCCGGGGCGTACACGTCCCGCAGCCAGTCCCGCAGCTCCGCCACGGCCGCTGTCGCCGCGCGGGCGGCCTCGTCCAGCTCGGCGCGCAGGGTGTCCGGGCCGGCGGCGGCGAAGTCCTCGAACCAGCCGCGGCCCTCGCCGGTGTCCGCCCACTCGCCGAGCTGTCCGACGAACGTCCCGGTCGGGCGCGGCGCCGCGTACAGCTTGCGCTCCAGGCCCAGTTCCAGCGACTCCCGGTATCCGGCCAGCGAGGCCGGCACCGCGCGCAGCCGCTCCGCGATCGCCCGCCAGTCCTCCTCGGTCTCCGCCGGGGTCACCGTGAACACCTCGCGCACCGCGTGCGCGACCGTGCCCAGGTTTCCTACCGCGCGCAGGTGCTCGTCGGCCTCGTGCACGGCCAGCTCGGCGGTCAGCCGCTCCCGCAGCAGCCGGGCGCAGCGCCGCTCGGCGTCGCTGTCCGCGCCGGGCAGCCGCTCGGCCTCGTCGAGCCGCGCGAGGGTCGCCCGGAGCAGGCCGGCGACCGCCTCCTGACCGGCGGGCGAGAGATCGGGCAGCCGGGAGGAACTCTCCTTGACGCCGAGATACGTCCCGGTGATCGGATCGAGGGCGATGAGCTCGTCGACGTAGGCGTCGGCGACCTGACGGGGGAGCGCGCTGTTGGTTGGTGACATGCGGACCATCCTGGTACGACGTCCGCCGCACGTCACCCGGATTGAGCCGAGGGCGAAGGCGGCAGTACCGGGCCGCAGTCCCACCGCTGGAAGATCAGCCGGGTCTCCACCCGTGCCACCTCCCGCTGCGAGGTGAACTCGTCGAGCACCAGCCGCTGCAGATCCGTCATGTCGGCGACCGCGACATGCACCAGGTAGTCGTCCGGGCCGGTCAGGTGGAACACGGTCAGTGACTCGGGCAGCGCCCGGATCCGCTCCACGAACGGCCCCACCAACTCCCGCCGGTGCGGCCGCACCTGGACCGACAGCAGCGCCTGCAGACCCCGGCCCAGCTTCGCCGGGTCGAGCTCCAGCCGGTGCCCGAGGATCACGCCGGAGCGGCGCAGCCGGGTCACGCGGTCCAGGCAGGTCGACGGCGCGACCCCGATCTGCGCGGCGAGATCCCGGTAGGTGGTCCGGGCGTCGTTCTGCAACAGCCGCAGCAGATGAAGGTCCACCGCATCCAGTACGACAGATTCGGCCATCGGCCGAACGTAGCACGGGAATGGCACCCACAGAACCGTTCGGTGTTCACCCTGGGTGCCATGGACAACGGCATGGACACGCGACGCACCACCAGAGCACTCGCCACCGAGGCCGTGCACGCCGGCCGGGACGACCTCGCCGGACTCGGACTGCACGCCCCGCCGATCGACCTGTCCACCACCTACCCGTCCTACGACAGCCGGGCCGAGGCCGCCCGCATCGACGCCTTCGCGACCACCGGCGCCGAGCCCGACGGCCCGCCGGTCTACGGACGGCTCGGCAATCCCACCGTCGCCCGTTTCGAGACCGCCCTCGCCCGTCTGGAGGGCACCGAGGCGGCCGTCGCGTTCGCCAGCGGCATGGCCGCGCTCAGCGCCGTCCTGCTGGTGCGCGCCTCCATGGGCCTGCGGCACGTCGTCGCCGTACGCCCGCTGTACGGGTGCAGCGACCACCTGCTGACGGCCGGGCTGCTCGGCTCGGAGGTCACCTGGACCGACCCGGCCGGTGTCGCCGACGCGCTCCGTCCGGACACGGGCCTGGTGCTGGTGGAGTCGCCCGCCAACCCGACGCTCGCCGAGATCGACCTGCGGGCCGTCGCACACGCCTGCGGCTCCGTGCCGCTGCTCGTCGACAACACCTTCGCCACGCCGGTGCTCCAGCGTCCCGTCGAGCAGGGGGCGCGGCTGGTGCTGCACAGCGCCACCAAGTACCTCGGCGGGCACGGCGACGTGCTGGCCGGCGTGGTCGCCTGCGACGAGGAGTTCGCCGGGCGGCTGCGGCAGGTGCGGTTCGCCACCGGCGGGGTGCTGCACCCGCTGGCCGGGTATCTGCTGCTGCGCGGCCTGTCGACCCTGCCGGTGCGGGTGCGCGCGGCCTCCGCGAACGCCGCCGAACTCGTGGCCCGGCTCGCCGCGGACCCGCGTGTGGCCCGGGTGCACTACCCGAGCATCGGCGGCGCGATGGTCGCCTTTGAGGTCCACGGCGACCCGCACGAGGTGATCGCGGGCGTCCGCCTGATCACCCCGGCGGTGAGCCTCGGCAGTGTGGACTCCTTGATCCAGCACCCGGCGTCCATCAGCCACCGCATCGTCGACGCCGACGACCGCAGGGACGCGGGCGTCTCCGACCGCCTGCTCCGCCTCTCGGTCGGCCTGGAGGACGTCGAGGACCTGTGGTCCGACCTCGACCAGGCCCTGGGCACACCGTCCACGCGCCCGGCCCGGTCGGAAGCCATGGCCCGGGGCTGATCGTCGCGGCCGCGAGGCTGTCGGGCGGGACCCGGGCGCCCGGTCGGCGGGCCGTCGGGCAGCGGCCCCGGGCGGATCGGAACGCGACCCGCCGGGACCGGCGCCGGGCACGTGTGGGCGAGACCGGGGCCGACGGTCCGCGGAGTGGGGCCGTGCCCCGTGGCACCGGCGCGGCGGTGCCACGGCAGCTGGTACGAACGGTACGAACGCGCCGGCAGCCGGTACGAACGGGGCGCGTTCCCGCGCTCGACCCCTGCCGGTGCGGGGGCACGGCCCCGGCGCGGCCGGCCGGGTGCCCGGCGCACGCGCGGGACGCGCGGTCGGGCCCGAGGGCCTATTGAACGGGGGTACGGCCCGGCACACCTCGGTGTGCCGGGCCGTCTTCCGTCGGCGGGTCAGTGGCGGGCGACCCTCTCGCCGGCTTCGGGGGCGCGGGTGGCCGGGGTGGTCAGACGGGCGGTGATGACGAGGGTGCCCTCCTCGACCTGGTAGTCGAGGGGGAGGTCCAGGCCGCGCATCGCGGCGACCATGCCCGTGTTGGACGCCTGCGTCACGGCGTACACGTGGGCGCAGCCCGCCTCGGCCGCCATGCCCACCAGCCGGGACAGCAGCTCCGCGCCGATGCCCCGCCGCTGCCACGCGTCCTCGACGATCAGCGCCACCTCGGTCTCGTCCCCGTCCCACAGCAGATGGCCGAGGGCGACGATGTCCCCGGACGCCGTCTGCGCGGCGAGCGTACGGCCGAAGCGCGGGCTGAGCAGGTGGTTCAGGTAACGGCTCGCGTCACCGACCGGCCCGTGGTACCGGCGGCGCAGGGTCTCGGCGGAGCACCGCTCGTGCATCGACCGCGCGGCGTCCAGGTCGGCGGTGTCCGCGCGGCGCACGGAGACATGACCGCCCTCGGACAGCGCCAGCAGGTCGCGTCCGCCCGGCACCCGCGGCCCGAGCCGGGCGTCCAGCTCCACCAGCGCCCGGGCACGGGCGAACTCCGTGGGGGTGAAGGGCAGATACGGCCGCTCGACCGTGAGGACCCCGCCCTCCGGGTCACGCAGCCGGATCACGGTCTCCTCCAGGACGCCCTCCGGAGGCACGGCCGCCGGCCCGGCGCCGAACGCCGTGGCGGGCTGGGAGCGGATCGTGCAGCGGCCCAGCAACTGGCGTAGCACCAGCGGCAGTTCGGCCGCGTCCGTCGCGGTCCGGGCGGCCAGCCCCAAGATCCGGGTCGGGCCGTCCACCAGGTCGTGGGCGTCGGCCCGCTCGGCCCAGGTGTCCGTGCCGCCGCCCGCCGCGACCGCCGCGGCGAGGTCCGTACCGGCCGGGACGCGCAGCAGGAACTCGTCCACGGTGTGGGCGCCCAGCGGGTGCGTCTGCAGGCTCAGGATGTCGACCCGTCGCTCGGCCAGCGCCGTGCACAGGGCGGCCAGTGCGCCCGGCTCGTCGCGCACCGTCGTCCGCATCCGCCACAACGCGCTCTCGACGGCCGCCGGTTCGGGCGACGGCGGAGCGCCGCCGGTATCGTGCGCCGGCGGCGCGTGGCCGTGGCGGCGTGACCGCCGTGCGTGCAGGGCCTCGCCGCGGCGCGCGGCACGGGCGAGCGGGTTCCAGCGGCGGGGCGTGCGCCCTCCGTCACGGTCGTTCGTCACGTCAAACATGTCTCGACTCATACAGTCACTGTGAAGGAATCGTGTTTCGTGATCACGAACGTACTGTGACTGACGAGTAAAGCCCTCTTCTGTCCGAAATGCTGTGTTACTGACCGACGAGGCCCGGCCGAAGTGTCTTCCTGAACAGCACTGTGCCGTCCATCTCCCGCAGCCGCACGGTGAGTTCACCGCTGTCACCGTCGATGTCCACCTCGCCGAAGAACTGGTACCCACCGGCGGGGGAGACGTTCGCGGTGGCGGGCGCCTTCACGAACACCCGTTCCGGACCGAACGTCCCGTCCAGCTCCGTGGCCGGGAACGCGCCCGCGTTGAGCGGCCCGGAGACGAATTCCCAGAACGGCTCGAAATCGCCGAACGCGGCCCGCTCGGGCCGGTAGTGCTGCGCGGAGGTGTGGTGCACGTCGGTCGTCAGCCACACCGTCCCGGTGATCCTCCGGTGCTTGACGAACCGCAGCAGCTCCGCGATCTGCAGCTCCCGCCCCAGCGGCGCCCCCGGGTCGCCCTGCGCCACCGCCTCGACGTGCGGACGTCCTTCGGTGGTGTCGGGCACGACCAGCCCGACCGGCATGTCGGCCGCGATCACCTTCCACACCGCCCGCGACCGCGCCAGCTCCCGCTTCAGCCACTCCAGTTGCTCCCGGCCGAGGATGCCCTGCGGGTCGGCGGTCTGGTCACCGGGCGAGTTGGCGTTCCGGTACGTCCGCATGTCCAGCACGAACACGTCGAGCAGCGGACCTTGCCGCACCACCCGGTGGATCCGCCCCTCCCGGGCGCCCGGCCTCAGCGTCGACACCGGGTAGTACTCGGCGAACGCCCGCCGGGCGCGGGACGCCAGCACGTCGACGCTCTTCTCCGTGTACCGGGTGTCGGCGTCCGCGATCCGCTGCCCCGGGTACCAGTTGTTGCGCACCTCGTGGTCGTCCCACTGGACGATCGACGGCACCCGGGCGTTGAACCGGCGCAGGTGCTCGTCCAGCAGGTTGTAGCGGAAGTTGCCGCGGAACTCCGCGAGGGTCTCCGCCACCTTGGACTTCTCCTCGGTGGTGATGTTCCGCCAGAGGCTGCCGTCCGGCAGTTCGGCGGTCGGGGCGATCGGCCCGTCGGCGTACACGGTGTCCCCGCTGAACAGGAAGAAGTCCGGGTCGAGCCGGGCCATCGCGTCGAAGATGCGGTAGCCGCCGAACGCCGGATTGATGCCCCAGCCCTGCCCGGCCAGGTCGCCCGACCACACGAACCGCACCCCGTCCCGCCGCCGGTCCGGCACCGTACGGAAGGTTCCGGCGACGGGCGCGCTCGTTCGGTGCGGATCGTCGGGGTCGGCGAGCAGCACCCGGTAGTGGATCTGCTCGCCCGACGGCAGCCCGCGCAGCAGGGTGGCGCCGGTGAAGTCGGTACCTGGACCGACCAACGGCCCCCGTACCCGGCGGACGTTGCGGAACGACTCCGTCGCCGAGGTCTCGACGGTCATCCGAGCAGGCCGGTCCGAGCGCACCCACACCAGCGCGGAGTCACGGGTGACGTCTCCGGTCTGGACGCCCCACTCGGCGGAGGGCCGCCCCGACCGGGTGAACGCGGGCAGGGCCAGCCCCGCCGGGAGAGCGAGGGACCCCTTCAACAGGGAGCGACGGCCGGGCAGCGGACGGATTGCCATGAGTGCGCCTCCGTGGGGTGCGGTCGGTGTGCACACCCACACCTACGCCCGCTCGACGAACTGCGGATGAACAACACGCCTCCAGGGGCGCGGGGGAAGTGCGCGACAAGCCGCCACCGCCCCGTGCCGAACGTACGGCCTAGCGACTGCCGTCCAGCAGAACCCGCGCCACCAGAGCCGGATCGTCGTTCATCGGCACATGCCCGCACCCCGGCAACCGCACCAACCGCGCCCTGGGAATGATCTGCTTCGCCCGCACCCCCTGCCGGGGAACGAGCAACCGGTCCCGCGCCCCCCACGCGACCGTCACCGGGACACCCCGCACGTCCTCCGTGAACTGCACGGACCCGCCCGCCCGCAACGTCGGCGCGAACCCGGTCGCCTCGGCCAGCGCCCGTGTCTCGGCGACCACCGCCTCCGGCGCCCGCCGCCCGGGCCGGGCGTAGATCGTGCTGGTCAGCACGGTCCGCCCGACCGCCGACCGGGCCAGGCCTTCGACCATCCGCACCGGCATCCGCCCCGCGATGCCCCGCATGGCGGACAGCACGGTGAACGCGTACCGCCGCTCGGCCTGCGTCCAGAACCCGGCGGGGGACAGCGCCGTCACCGACCGCACCATCCGCGCCCGCCCCATCTCCAGGGCGAGCAGCCCGCCCAGGGAGTTGCCGGCGACGTGCGGCCGGTCCAGCTCCAGCGCCTCGCACAGCCCGCCGAGCGCGGCGGTCATGGTGGGCAGATCGTGGTCCAGGCCGTCGGGCAGGGCGGGCGAGGCGCCGAAGCCGGGCAGGTCCACGGCGATCACCTCGCGCTCGGTGGCCAGGATGTCCACGACCGGGTCCCAGGCCTGCCGGTGGTGCCCGATGCCGTGCAGCAGAAGCAGCGGTTCACCGCGCCCCACGCGCGCGTAGGACAAGGTCACGGACTGCGGGCCCCGCGGAGAGGGGACCTGGTAGGTGACGGTCGCGGACATGGGGTGCTCCTCGTTCGGACTCGTGGATGGCGGACGGGGGCCTACGGGGGCCTTGCCCCAACGTCGTAGACAGCTTGTCAGCAATTGCTACCGACGGGTAGCCCGTCACGCCTGGACACATCACGTGACGTCCGCTGGGATGACGTGGTGACCGCCGACACCGCGACCACCCTCTTCGAGGAACATCGCCCCGTCCTCATGGGCATCGCCTACCGCATGCTGGGGCGTGCGGCCGACGCCGAGGACGTCGTCCAGGACGCCTGGCTGCGCTGGTCCGCCGGCGACCGGACCGACGTCCGTGAACCACGCGGCTTCCTCGTGCGGATCACCACCCGACTCGCCGTCGACCGGCTCCGGCAGATCAAGGCGCGCGGCGAGACCTACGTCGGCCCCTGGCTCCCCGAGCCCTACGTCACCGACTTCGGCGACACCGGGACGGACACCGAGGAGCGCGCCGTGCTCGCCGACTCCGTCTCCCTCGCGGTGCTCGTCGTCATGGAGACGCTCTCCCCGCTGGAGCGCGCGGTGTTCGTGCTGAGGGAGGCGTTCGCCTACCCGTACGCCGACATCGCGGCCATGCTCGACCGTGGCGAGGCGGCCGTACGCCGGCTCGGCGCCCGCGCCCGCCGTCATGTCGGCGAACGGCGCCCCCGCTACGACGTCGACCCCGCCCGCCGCCGCGACCTCACCGAACGCTTCCTGGACGCGGCTGCCGGGGGAGACCTGGCGGGCCTGATGGAGCTGCTCGCCCCGGACGTCCGGCTTGTCGGCGACAGCGGCGGCAAGGCGCGCGCCCCGCTGCGCGTCCTGGAAGGCGCCGACCGTGTGGGCCGCTTCTTCGTCGGGGTGGCCGGCAAGGGGCTGCCCGACGTGTCCGTGCGCAGGGTCGAGCTCAACGGCGGTCCCGCCGTGCTCGTGCTGTCCGGCGGGAAGCCCGACACGGTCGTGCAGATCGACGCCGACGGCGACCGGATCCGCACGGTCTACGTCATTCGCAACCCCGACAAGCTGGCCGCCCTCACGGCGCTCCCGTAAGCCCCTCGCGCCCCTTGTGCGTACGCCCTCGCCGCACCGCGCGCCGAGGGCGATCCGGCGCGCCGCCGATTGGTATTGACCAAGTCCGGTGGCCCCCCTATCGTCGCGTAGAAGTGAAACAACCTTTAATAAACAAGGGCGCTAAAACGCCGCCGGACACGGCGATCGTGGAGGACAGGGTGGGGACCACGCAGCTGGAATCGGTGCCGGAACCGAAGTACTGGCATCTGAAGACCGTGCTCACCGAGGCGCTGGACTCGGAGTTCTCCGTGGGCGAGATCCTGCCCAACGAGCGCGACCTCGCCGCCCGCTTCGGCGTCGCGCGCGCCACGCTCCGGCAGGCCCTGGAACAGCTCGAGCTGGAAGGCCGGCTCCAGCGCCGTCGCGGGGTGGGCACCACCGTCGCCCCGCCGCGCATGGGCGTCTCCGTCGGCAGCGAGCAGCACGCCTGGCCCGGCGGCCCGGACGACGCGTGGCACGCCGTGGACTGCCGGCTCGAGGTGCCGCCCGCCGCGCTCGCCGAGCCCTTGGTGACCGGCAGCGACGAGGCCGTGCACGTCGTGCGCCGCTCCCGCGTCTCGCGCGGTCAGCCCGTCGCGTCCGAGCTGCTGTACATCCCGGCCGCCTCGGTGCCCGACCTCTCCGGGATCGACGCCCCGTCCGGTGCGGCGCGTGCCCGCGCGGTGCTGCGGGAACTGCAGCGCCTGGAGCTCGAGCGCCAGGAGAACGCCGTGGAGCTCGGCTCGGCCGGCGCGGACGAGGCCAGGGAACTGGACCGCCTGCCCGGCGCCCCCGTCCTCGTCGTCACCACCCGCTACATCGCTCGCGGTCGCACCGCCGCCCTCTCGGTGGCCACCTACCGCGCGGACACATGCCGCCTGACCTTCGGCGACTCCGGCGGCGTCGAGATACACCACGGCCCCGAGCGCCAGGCGTCCTGACCCCGGAGCTCTTTGACGCACCGTCGACGCGCCGTGGGGCCCCGCCCCACGGCGCGCGCGAACGTCAGGGGCCGGCGTCCGTCACCGCCGGGCCGTCACCGTGCCCTCCACGGCGAACAACTGCTCCTCGACGTGGTCGAGCGCCAGCCGCACCGCGCCCGTCGCCACCGCCGCCTCGCCCAGCAGGGACAGGGTGACCTCCGGCGGGCGCAGACAGTAACGGGCCAGCTCGCGGCGCAGCGGCTCCAGCACCCCGTCGAGACCGGCCGCCCATCCCCCGATCACGACCAGCTCCGGGTCGAGCGCCAGCACCAGCGCCGCCACGTCGTGCACCAGCCGCTGGATGAACCGGTCCATCGCCGCCAGCGCCCGCTGGTCGCCCTGGCGCGCCTGCGCGAACACCTGGGCCACGGCCTGCTCGTCCAGCGGGTGCAGCGGCTCGTCCGTGGTCGACAGCAGCGTCTCCGGCGTCGCCTCCCGCCCCAGCAGATGCAGCGCCCCGATCTCACCGGCCGCCCCGCCGTACCCCCGGTGCAGCCGCCCGCCGATCAGCGAACCGGCCCCCGGGCTCAGCCCCGCCAGCACGAACACCACGTCGTCGCGGCCCTTCGCCGAGCCCTTCCAGTGCTCAGCGACCACCGCCGCGTTGGCGTCGTTCTCCACCAGCACCGGGCACTCGAAGGAACGGCTCAGCCGCTCGCCGAGGCCCAGCCCCGTCCAGCCCGGCAACGCCGTGCCCAGCCGCACCGTGCCGTCCGCGTCGACGATGCCGGGGGTGCCCACGCCGACCGCCCGCAGCGAGCCGCGCGGCACACCGGCCCGCCGCAGCAGCTCCGCGACCGCTCCCCGCAGCCGGTCCAGACGCTCGTCGGCGTCGACCGTCTCGTCCACGTCCCGCACCTGCGCGCCGATCACCCGGCCGTCCAGGTCGGCCAGCAGCGCGGCCACCCGGTGCACGCCGATCTCCAGGCCCAGCAGATGCCCCGCCTCCGCCCGGAAGCGGAACCGCCGCGCCGGACGGCCCTGACGGCGAGCGGCGCCCTCGTCGGCCGCCGCCTCCACGACCAGACCCGCCTCGATCAGGCCCTCCACGACGCCCTCGACGGTCGGCCGGGACAACCCCGTCACCCGGGTCACCTCGGTCAGCGTCGCGCAGTCCGTGGCCCGCAGCGCGTGCAGCACCACCGCGGAGTTGATCCTCCGCAGCAGCGAGGGATCCCCGCCGGTCAGCCGACCCACCGTCCGTCCTCCCAGCTCGTGCGCGTGTTGGGCGGATCGTACTCGGCGCGGCGCACCCGGGCGACCACCGGGCGGGCACCCCCGCCGCCCCGCCTCTCACACGGCCCGCTCAGCCCGGCGCCACGAACCCCGACTCGTACGCCGTCGGCTCCCTCGCCGTGTCCGCGGAGTACCGGGAGGGCGCCGCCGTGCGGCTGTCGCTGACGGCGGTCCCGCGTCGCGGGCTGTGGTTCGCCGCCAAGGTCGCCGCGATCGCCGCCGTCGTGCTCCTCGTGGCCCTGGTGACGTCCCTTGCGGCGCTCCTCGCCGGACTGGCCGGGCTCGGCGACGCGGCCGACGTCCTCACCACCGCCGACCAGGTCCGCGGCGTGGCCGGCGGAGCCGTCCACCTCACGCTCATGGCGCTGTTCGCGGCCGGACTCGGCACGCTGCTGCGGAGCGGGACGGCCACCCTGTCGGTGCTGATCCCGTTCGTGCTGATCGTGTCGTTCGTGATCGGTGACGCGCTCGGGGCTGTCGCCGACTTCCTGCCGGACCGGGCGGGGCAGGCGGCACTGCGCAGCGTGCCCGAGGGAACGCTCGGCCCGTGGACGGGACTTGCCGTCACCGCGTGCTGGACGGCCGCGGCCCTGCTGGCCGGTGCGTGGCGGCTGCGCCGTCAGGACGCATGAGGAGTGGCCGGTTGACCCGCCGCCAACTGTCAGTGGCTGCGGGTTTACTGGAGCCATGAACCTCGCCCGGCACATCGCCCTCATCGACGAGCTGTGCTTCCGGCCCTTCCCGGCGGAGCACGGCCCGTCGGACGTCGGCTCCTCGGGACCGGGCCACCATGTCGCCGTGCTGGAGACCGGCGACCGCCCGGACCTCGACCCGGCGGGCCGGGCGGTGACGGTGGACCAGTTCGAGAAGGACCGCGACGCGGTGTACGAACTGCTCGCCTCCCGCTGGGGCGACACCGACCCGTACAACCTGCGGACGGTGCAGCTGCGCACGGAGCGGGAGGACATACCCGAGCCGTGGGGATGGCTGAGTCACCACGCGGGTGTTGCCTGGCTGTGGGAGGTACGGGGGACCGGCCGCTGGGTCGCGGTCGCGCTCGCCGACCGGGACCCGAGCGCCCCCGTGCAGCTCCTGGCCGTGGCCACGGAGACGGCGCCGCCCTAGGAGGCACAGATCCTCAGGAACCCGTCACTCCTGCTCCGCCGCCTCCCGCAGCCGGGCGAACTCCTCGGCGAGCGTCTCCGGCGTCCAGTGCGCGTTCAGTCCGCTGGGATTGGGCAGCACCCACACGCGGGACTCGCCGATGGTACGCACCTGCGGCCCCACCTTGGCCGTGCGGTCGTCGAACGCCGCCCGGTACGCGGTCACGCCGAGCACGGCCAGCCAGCGCGGACGCAGCCGGGCCACCTTCACGGCGAGCTCCCGCCCGCCCTCCCGGTACTCCTCGGCGCTCAGCTCGTCGGCCCGCGCGGTCGCCCGCGCCACCACGTTGGTGATGCCCAGCCCGTACGACAGCAGCTCCCGCTGCTCCGACGGCGGCAGCTGTCGCGGGGTGAAACCGGAGCGGTGCAGGGCGGGCCAGAAGCGGTTGCCGGGCCGCGCGAAGTGGTGGCCCGTGGCGGCCGTCATCAGCCCCGGGTTGATGCCGCAGAACAGCACCCGCAGACCGTCCGCGACCACGTCCGGCACGAGGCGGTCGCGGGCGGCCTCCAGTTCCTCCTGGGTGAAGCGCCTCAGAGGATCGCCCCGGGGGTGTAGCCGGCGGCTTCCGGGTGCTGCTTCACGATCGCGTCGATCCGGCCGACCACGGTCGCGACCTGGTCGCTCGCGGCGCCGGTGAAGGACAGCTTGTCCGCCATCAGCGCCTCCAGCTCGGCGCGGTCCAGCGGCAGCCGCTCGTCGGCGGCGAGCTTGTCGAGCAGGTCGTTGCGCTCGGCGCCCTGCTCCCGCATGGCGAGCGCGGTGGCGACGGCGTTCTCCTTGATCGCCTCATGGGCGACCTCACGGCCGACGCCCGCGCGGACCGCGCCCATCAGCACCTTGGTCGTGGCGAGGAACGGCAGGTAGCGGTCCAGCTCCCGGGCCACGACGGCCGGGAACGCGCCGAACTCGTCGAGCACGGTCAGGAACGTCTCCAGCAGTCCGTCGAGCGCGAAGAACGCGTCCGGCAGCGCGACCCGGCGCACCACGGAGCATGACACGTCGCCCTCGTTCCACTGGTCGCCCGCCAGTTCGCCCGTCATCGAGGCGTAGCCGCGCAGGATCACCATCAGGCCGTTGACCCGCTCGCAGGAGCGCGTGTTCATCTTGTGCGGCATCGCGGACGAGCCGACCTGGCCGGGCTTGAAGCCCTCGGTGACCAGCTCGTGCCCGGCCATCAGCCGGACCGTCTTCGCCAGCGAGGACGGCGCGGCGGCCAGCTGCACCAGCGCGGTGACGACCTCGTAGTCCAGGGAGCGCGGGTAGACCTGGCCGACGGACGTGAACGCCTGGGAGAAGCCCAGGTGACCGGCGATCCGGTTCTCCAGCTCGGCCAGCTTGGCCGCGTCCCCGCCGAGCAGGTCCAGCATGTCCTGAGCGGTGCCGACCGGGCCCTTGATGCCGCGCAGCGGGTAGCGGCCCAGCAGCTCCTCCAGCCGCCCGTAGGCCACCAGCAGCTCGTCGGCGGCGGTCGCGAAGCGCTTGCCGAGGGTGGTGGCCTGCGCGGCCACGTTGTGCGAACGTCCGGCCATGACCAGCTCGCCGTACTCCCCGGCCAGCTTGCCGAGGCGGGCCAGCACGGCCACGGAGCGGTCGCGCATCAGCTCCAGCGAGAGCCGGATCTGCAGCTGCTCGACGTTCTCGGTGAGGTCGCGGGAGGTCATGCCCTTGTGCACGTGCTCGTGCCCGGCGAGGTCGTTGAACTCCTCGATCCGTGCCTTCACGTCATGGCGGGTGACCTTCTCCCGCTCGGCGATCGAGGCCAGGTCGACGGTGTCGAGGACCCGCTCGTAGTCGGCGATGGCCGTGTCGGGCACCTCGATCCCGAGGTCCTTCTGGGCCTTCAGCACGGCGAGCCAGAGCTGCCGCTCGAGCCTCACCTTCTGCTCGGGCGACCAGAGCGTGGCGAGCTCGGCGGAGGCGTACCGTCCGGCGAGGACGTTCGGGATACGGGGCTTGGCGGGCGCAGCAGTCACGTACAGGGAGTCTACTGGCGATTCGTGCAGGCCCGCGCCACGGGGTGACCTGGAGGAACGTACGAAAGGACCGTCACGCCGTCTCGAACGGCAGCAGCTCGGGGCGCTTGGGCGGCAGGCCGTCCCCGGAGGAGCGGCCGGTGAGCCGGCGGCCGATCCACGGCAGCAGGTGCCGGCGAGCGAACCGCGCGTCCTCGACCCGGCGCGCCACCCAGTGCGGCGGCAGCGTCGCCTCCGGGGGCAGCTGCCACTCCGGGTCCTCCGCCGGGTAACCGAGCGTCTGCCACACCGCCTCCGCGACCCTGCGGTGCCCCTCGCCGGTGAGGTGCAGCCGGTCCACGTCCCACAGCCGGGGGTCGCCGAGCGCGGGCGCCCCGTACAGGTCGACCACCACCGCGTCGTGCCGGGCGGCGAGCTCGTCGACGACCGCGAACAGCGTCTCCATACGGGGGCGGAACCGCTCCAGCACCGGTCCCTGACGGCCCGGGCTGCGCATCAGCACGAGCTGCTTGCAGTGCGGGGCCAGCCGCTCCACGGCCTCGGTGAGCAGGTCCCGCACCCGGACCATGTCGCACTTGGGGCGCAGCGTGTCGTTGAGACCGCCGACCAGGGTGATCACGTCGGCGCCCATGGCCGCCGCGCGGTCGACCTGCTCGTCGACGATCTGCTGGATCAGCTTGCCGCGCACCGCGAGGTTGGCGTACCGGAAGCCGGGCGTGACGGCGGCCATCCGGGCCGCGAGCAGGTCGGCCCAGCCGCGGTAGGTGCCGTCGGGCAGCAGGTCCGACATGCCTTCGGTGAAGGAGTCGCCCAGGGCCACGAGGCTGGTGTGGGCGGGGGTGCTGGGGGTGGAATTCGTCTGCATGGCGACAGAAATGGTAGTCCCTGGCACATACCCGCCGGTCGGTCACCTTCCCCCGGCGCGGAAGCAGCAGCTCAGGCGCGCTGCCCGAACAGCTCCCGCAGCACGTCCTCCATCGTCACCAGCCCTGCCATCCGCCCGTCCGCGCCGAGCACGGCCGCCAGATGCGTACGGCTGCGCCGCATCGCGGTGAGCACGTCGTCCAGCGGCGTGCTCTCCCGGACCCGCGCGATCGACCGCATGTCCCGCAGCCGGAACGGCATGTCCCGCGGCGAGGCGTCCAGGGCGTCCTTGACGTGCAGATAGCCGATGATGCGCCGCTGCTCGTCCACCACCGGGAACCGCGAGAAGCCGGACTCCGCCGACAGCCCCTCCAGCTCCTCCGGCGTGACGCCCACGCGCGCGTAGACCACCCGCTCCAGCGGCAGCACCACGTCCCGCACCGGACGCCGGCCCAGCTCCAGCGCGTCGTTCAGCCGTTCGCGGGCCCGGTCGTCGATCAGGCCCGCCTCACCGGAGTCCTTCACGATCTGCGCCAGCTCGGCGTCCGAGAACGACGCGGCCACCTCGTCGCGCGTCTCCACCCGCAGCAGCCGCAGCAGCGTGTTCGCGAAGGCGTTGACGGTGAAGATCACCGGGCGCAGCGCGCGGGACAGCGCCACCAGCGGCGGGCCCAGAAGCAGCGCGCTGCGCACCGGCTCGGCGAGCGCGATGTTCTTCGGCACCATCTCGCCCAGCAGCATGTGCAGATACGTGGCCAGGGTCAGCGCGATCACGAACGACACCGCGTGGCCGGCGCCCTCCGGGACGCCCACCGCGTGGAACACCGGTTCCAGCAGATGCGCGATGGCCGGCTCGGCGACGATGCCGAGGATCAGAGTGCACAGCGTGATGCCCAGCTGCGCCGCCGCCAGCAGCGCCGACACGTGCTCGAGCCCCCACAGCACCCGCTTGGCGCGCCGGTCGCCCTCGTCCGCGTACGGCTCGATCTGGCTGCGGCGCACCGAGATCAGGGCGAACTCCGCGCCGACGAAGAAGGCGTTGGCGACCAGGGTGCCCAGGCCGATCAGCAGTTGCACGGCGGTCATCGGCGGGCCCCCGGATGGTCATGGGTGTCGGCGGACGCGGTTCCGTCGCCGTCCGGCTCCCCGTCGTCGAGGGGCGCCCGCAGCAGCACGCGCGCCGCGCGGCGGCCCGACGCGTCCGCGACCTCCAGACGCCAGCCGGCCACCTCGACGGCGTCCCCGGCCTCCGGTATCCGGCCCAGCTCGGCGGCCACCAGCCCGGCCAGCGTCTCGTACGGCCCCTCCGGGGCGCGCAGCCCCACCCGGGCCAACTGGTCCAGGCGCGCGGAGCCGTCGGCGGAGAACAGCTCGTGGCCCGCCTCGTCGGTGCCGGCCGGCGCCAGGTCGGGGGTCTCGTGCGGGTCGTGCTCGTCGCGGACCTCGCCGACGACCTCCTCCACGATGTCCTCCAGGGTGGCCACACCCGCCGTGCCGCCGTACTCGTCGATGACGACGGCCATGGTGCGGCGGCCGGACAGCCGGTCGAGCAGCCGGTCCACGGTGAGCGACTCGGGCACCAGCAGCGGTTCGCGCATCAGCTCCGACACGGGCACCTCGGTACGGCGCTCGGCGGGCAGCGCCAGCACGTCCTTCACGTGCGCCGTGCCGACGACCCGGTCCAGCGTCTCGCGGTATACGGGGAACCGGGACAGCCCGGTCGCGCGGGTCACGTTGGCCACGTCCTCGCAGGTCGCGCTCTCCTCCAGGGCGATGACCTGGACGCGGGGGGTCATCACGTTCTCCGCCGTGAGGTCGGCGAGGTTCAGGGTGCGGACGAACAGCTCGGCGGTGTCCGGTTCCAGGGCGCCCTCCTTGGCGGAGTGCCGGGCCAGCGCTGCCAGCTCCTGAGGGCTGCGCGCGGACTCCAGCTCCTCGGCCGGCTCCAGCCCGATCCGGCGCACCAGCCGGTTGGCCGAGTTGTTCAGATGGGTGATGAACGGGCGGAACGCGGCGCTGAACCAGCGCTGGGCGTTGCCCACCCGTTTCGCGACCGCGAGCGGCGAGGAGATCGCCCAGTTCTTCGGCACCAGCTCGCCGACCACCATCAGGAACACCGTCGACAGGCCGGTGCCGATCACCAGCGCCAGCGAGCGGGCCAGCGACTCCGAGGCGCCGAGGTCCTGCAGCGGGCCCCCGATCAGCGCGGCGATCGACGGCTCGGACAGCATGCCGACCACCAGGTTGGTGACGGTGATGCCGAGCTGGGCCCCGGAGAGCTGGAAGGTCAGGCTGCGGACGGCCTTGAGCGCGCCGGCGGCGCCCCGCTCGCCGCGCTCCACCGCCCTCTCCAGCTCGGCCCGCTCGACCGTGGTGAGGGAGAACTCGGCCGCCACGAACGCCCCGCACAGGAGGGACAGCGCGATCGCCGCCAGCAGGAGGAGCACTTCGGTCATCGGGTCACCTCCGTCCCATCCTCGGACAGGACGGGGTCGGACGCGCGATGTCGGCGGCAACCGGAGGCGGGCCCACGGGCGGTGACACGACCTTTCACGGAGGGCCGGGCGGCCCTCACCGGGGGAGGACGGACGGGGAGGCCGACGGGCCGTGGATCACCCGCTGAGGGGTTTCACCCAGCGCCGCCAGCGTTCTTCCGGCGCATACCCCGCCGCGCCCCACGCATGATGGGCGGTCTCGTTGCGCTGCAGCACCATCGCGTCGGCGCGGCGCCCGCCGAGCGCCGTGAACCGCCCCTCCGCGGCGGCCAGCAGCGCCGTCGCGATGCCCCGGCGGCGGTGGTCCGGGTGCACCGCCAGCCGGTACAGATGGCATCGCCAGCCGTCGAAGCCCGCGATCACCGTGCCGACCAGCTCCCCGTCCCGCTCGGCGAGGATCAGCGCCTCGGGGTCGCGGGCGACCAGCCGCTCCACGCCGTCCCGGTCGTCGCTGATGCTGGTGCCCTCGGCGGCCGTCTTCCAGAAGGCCAGCACGGCGTCGAGGTCGTCGGGGCCGGCGGCCCGGATCCGCGGTGCGCTCGTAGATTCACCCATGCGGCCGATCCCAGCACGGCCGCGGCGGCGTGATCACGGAATTCCACCATGCGGACCGCTGACGGGGAGGCCGGCTCACTCGTGGGCGATGGCCTCCAGCACGTTCATCCGCGACGCCCGCAGGGCCGGCAGCAGCGCCGCTGCCACGCCCACCACCCCGGACCCGACGACCACCGCCACGACCGTGCCCCAGGGCACCGCGAAGGCGGTCATGCCCTCGAGCTCCAGCACCTGCTGGATGCACACGCCCCACACCAGCCCGAGTGACAGGCCCAGCACCGCGCCGAACACCGCGATCACCACGGACTCCAGCCGGATCATGCGCCGCAGCTGCCGCCGGCCGAGCCCGATCGCCCGCAGCAGCCCGATCTCCCGGGTGCGCTCCACCACCGACAGCGCGAGCGTGTTGACCACGCCCAGCACCGCGATCACGATGGCCAGCCCCAGGAGGGCGTACACCAGGTACAGCAGCACGGCGATCTGCTCGTGCACCAGCTCCTTGTAGTCGGCCTGGTCGCGCGCCTGAACCTGCGGATACGGGTCGAGCGTCGCCTCCAGCCGGTCACGCAGTTCGTCCGGGGAGGTGCCGGCCGCCGCGTTGACGTACAGCGCGGAGTCCTGGCCGCCCGGCACGTACTCATCGACGGCGGCCATGCCGAAGAACAGCCCGCCGCGCATCCCGAATCCCTCGCCGCCCGCCATGTCGGTCAGGGCGGCCACCGTGAACGCGGCGGTGCGCCCGCCGGGGAACTCCAGCGGCACCCGGTCGCCCCGGCGCACCCCGTGCTCGGCCGCGAACCCCGCGTCCATGGCGATTGCGCCGTCGGCCAGCGCGGCTGCCGTGCCGCCCTCGGCGTACGTCACCCGGGCGACGTCGTCGACGCCGTCGTCGTACCCGGTGGCGGTGGTCTCGATCCGCTCGCCGTCCGGCAGCCGCACCGCCACCGGCGCGAACCGCTGCCGTACGACCAGACCCACGCCCTCGGTGTCCCGCACCCGGTCGGTGACCTCCGGCGGGAACGGCATGAAGCTGGCGTTCTGGATCACGAAATCCGCGCCCAGTGTCTTGTCGATCTGCTCGTCGAAGGACCGGGACATCGACGCGCTGGCCACCGACAGACCGCCCACCAGGGCCAGCCCCACCATCAACGCGGCGGCCGTGGCCCCGGTACGGCGCGGGTTGCGCAGGGCGTTGCGCCGGCTCATCCGGCCCACCGCGCCGAACAGCGCGGGGAACGCGGCGCCCAGCACCCTGATCACGGGCCGCACCAGCAGCGGGCCCGCGACGACGGTGGCCACCAGGGTGAGCACGACCCCGATGCCCAGCAGGGACGCCGCCGTCGCCGTGTCGCCCGACAGCGCACAGCCCAGCAGCGCCGCCGCGCCGAGGGCGCCGACGACGCCTCCGGCCACCGCGCGGGCCCGCAGCGGCCGGCCCACCCCGGCGACCTCCGCGTCGGCCAGCGCGGCCATCGGGGAGACGGCCGCCGCGCGACGGGCCGGCAGGTACGCGGCGACGAAGGTGACGCCCACGCCCACCACGTACGCGGAGACGGGCGTGGCCCAGCCGACCACCATCTCCGTGGTCCTGAGGTTCATCCCGAAGGCGCCCATCAGCCGGATCAGCCCGAAGGCCAACCCCACCCCGGCCGCCAGGCCCGCCGTCGATCCCGCCAGCCCCAGCAGCACCGCCTCCGTCAGCACCGAACGCCGTACCTGCCGCCGGTCCGCGCCGAGCGCCCGCAGCAGGCCCAGCTCGCGCGTGCGCTGGGCGATGAGCATGGAGAACGTGTTGACGATGAGGAACACGCCCACGAGCACGGCGATCCCGGCGAAGCCGAGCATCGCGTACTTGATGACGTCGAGGAACGCGCCCAGCTCCTCGGAGGCGCTCTTCGCCAGCTCGTCCGCCGTCCTGATCTCGTACGCCCCGGCGCCGAGTTCCGCGGTGATCCGCCGCTTCAGCTCCGCGTCCGGCACACCCGGAGCCGCCTGCACGGAGACGCTGGTGGCCCGGTCCGCCGAGCCCAGCAGACGGGTGGCCGCCACCTTCGGGTCGAGGAACACCAGGGCCGCGCCCGGGTTGGTGGTGGTGAAGGTGGCGATCCCGACCACCTCGACGCGGAACGAACCCGGCTGCGCCTGCACGGTCAGCGCGTCGCCGATCTCCACACCCTTGGCGGCCGCCGTGTCCGCGTCCAGCACGGCCTCGCCGTCCCCGCGCGGGGTGCGGCCGGAGGTCAGCTCCACGACACTGCGCTCGGTGACGTGCCAGTCCACGGCGAGGGTCGGCGCGCCGGTGGTCGGGCCGACGGACTCGTTGCGGTCGTCGACGACGGTGACGTTCTCCACCTCGACGTCCGGGTGGGCCGACGCCACGCCCCCGACGCCGCCGAGCCGCCGGGCAAGCCCGGCGGGCACCGTCGCCACGGCCCCGGTCGGCACCGCGGCCCGCAGGTCCTCACGCGGCTGCACCGTCACGTCGGCGGAACTGGAGGCGAACAGCCGGTCGAAGGTACGGCCGACGGTGTCGGAGAAGATCAGACTGCCCGCGACGAACGCGACGGACAGCACGACGGCGAGGGCGGACAGCAGAAGCCGCCCCTTGTGCGCGAGAAAACTCCGCAGAGTCGCTTTCAGCACGCCGTCAGCCCTCCCCGCCGCCCGGCTCTCCGGCGCCGCCGGGTGACGCGGGGCGCGTCGTCCCCGCGCCGGGGGACGAGGCGTCCGGCGACCTGCCGCCCTGCGGCGGAACGCTCCGCCTTCCGCCGGCTGCGGGCGAGGCACCCTGCCGCCCGCCGTCCTGCGGCGCGGTGCCCGCGGATGCGGCACCCGAGGGCGCGGCCCCCGGCGTTCCCTCGCCTTGCGGCGGGGCGCTCGGCCCTTCGCCGGCGGCGGGCGGAGCACCCTGTCGGCCGCCGTCCGGTGCCGTCCCGTTCGGCGGCGCGGCGGTTCGCTTCTCGCCGTCCGGCGCTGTGGCGTGCGACGTCCTGCCGTCCGACGGCGCGGTGTCCGGTGGGCCGGCGGCCGTGGGCCCCGAGGGCGAGGGGTGCGGCGGCACCGCGCCGCCGGGCGGCACCGCGCCGTCCGAGACCGTCGCGCCCCGCACCGCGTCGAACCGCTTCATCCTCTCCAGGACCGACTCCGCCGTAGGGCGGTGCATCTCGTCCACGATGCGCCCGTCCGCCAGGAACAGGACCAGGTCCGAGTGGGCGGCCGCGCCGGGGTCGTGGGTCACCATGACCACCGTCTGGCCCAGCTGGTCCACCGCCTCCCGGAGGAAGCCCAGCACTTCGAGGCCGGCCCGGGAGTCGAGGTTGCCGGTCGGTTCGTCGGCGAAGATCAGCTCGGGCCGGGAGGCCAGCGCCCGCGCGCAGGCGACCCGCTGCTGCTGGCCGCCCGACAGCTGTGCGGGCCGGTGTTTCAAGCGGTCCCGCAGGCCCAGCGTGTCGATGACCCGGTCCAGCCAGGCCTCGTCGGGTTTCCGCCCGGCGATGTCCATGGGCAGGGTGATGTTCTCGCGCGCGTTCAGCGTGGGGATCAGGTTGAACGACTGGAACATGAACCCGACGCGGTCCCGCCGCAGCCGGGTCAGCTCACGGTCCTTCAGCCCCGTGATCTCCGTGCCGCCGAGCCACACCTGACCGGCCGAGACGGTGTCGAGCCCGGCCAGACAGTGCATCAGTGTGGACTTCCCCGAGCCCGACGGCCCCATCACCGCGGTGAAGCGGCCCCGCGCGATGTCCACGTCCACCGAGTCCAGGGCGATCACCGCCGTCTCGCCCGAGCCGTACGCCTTGGTCAGTCCGCGGGCGCGGGCCGCGGTGCCGTCGGGCGACGCGAGGCCGGGGGCGTGCTCCTCAGCGGGTGTGGACAAGGCCGCCTCCTCCGGTGAACAGCCGGGTCGAGCATGTCGCGCCGAGGGTAAGGCGGCCCGGTCCGCGCGGAACATCCCCCGGGAGTGCCGGATCCGGACACCGATGTAAGGGGCACATAAGCTCACGTCCCCGTTTCCTTGCCGTTGCTAGCAAACCGGCGCTAGCTTCGAGATATGGCGAAGACTCAGCTGAACGTGCGCGTGGACGAGGGCACCGCCCGCGCGGCCCGGGAGCGTGCCCTGGCGCGGGGCATCAGCGTCAACCGCTACATCGAGGAACTCGTCCGGCAGGACGCCGGCGAGACCGGACGGGCCTTCGTCGAGGCCGCCGCCGACTTCATGAAGCAGTACGAGAGCGTCTTCGCCGAGGAGTTCGGCCGGGACCGCGAGGGCACGCGAGAAGGCCGCCGCTGACCCTTGGACCACGTACGCATCGACCTCGCCTGGCTGCTCATGCTCGCCGAGCAGCAGACCCCTGGAGACCCCCAGGTCACCGACTGGGGCGCCCTCGTCGCCGCCGTCGCCCGGCACGACGCCGAGATATTCGCCGTCCCCGTCTACGACACCCCGCACAGCCGCGCCGCCGCACTGCTCCAGCTGCTCATCCACGTCCCCGCGCTGGAACGCTCCAACGCCCTGTTCGCCTCCGCCGTCGCGTACGCCTACCTGGTCGCCGGCGGATCGAAGGTCGTCACCACGCCCGAGCAGGTGCGCGACCTGGCCCGCCTCGTCAAGACGGGCGACGCGGACGTCGACGCCGTCGCGGCCGAACTGCGCCGCTGGTGCGCCTAGTCACCCGCCGTCGGCCCCCGCGTCCGAGAGGGGCCGCCACGCGGTGCCGATGACGCAGAACGACTGCGGCAGCGCGGGCCCGTTCTCGGGGATCGTCATGCGCCGGTAGGGACCCAGCTCGAACCCGGCCTCCCGCAGCGCCGCGACCGCGTCCCGGGACAGATGACATCCGCCCGCGAGCGGCGGCCACAGCGTCCGGTCCAGCGCCCGCTGGGTGGCGTGCATGACCCGCCCGCCGCCCGCGCCGTGCTCGAAGAACCGCACCTCGCCGCCGGGCCGCAGCACCCGCCGCACCTCCGCGAGCGCCCGCGGCAGGTCCCGCACGCTGCACAGCACCAGCGACAGGACCGCCGCGTCGAACGCCTCGCTCTTCACGGGCAGCGCCTCCGCCACCCCGGGCGCCACGTCCACCGGCATCTCCGCCCGCAGCGCCGCCTCCACGGCCAGCGCGCGCAGCGCACGCTCCGGCTCCATGGCGACGACCTCCGAGACCGTGCCGGGATAGTGGGCGAAGTTCAGGCCGTTGCCCGCGCCGATCTCGATCACCCGCCCGGTCAGACCCCCGAGCAGCCTGCGCCGTACGTCCGCCATCCCGCGGCTCTCGGCGGCGGCGCTGCAGCGGGCGTACCAGCGGGCGAAGACCGGATGGTGCACAGGGTCCCGCACCGCCTGGGCGGAGCGGGTGAACCGCACCTGCATGGGGACCTCCCCGGGTCGGGTCTACGGCGATTCTCCCCGTCGGCCCGCCCGGCGAATCACCGTGCGAGGGAGGGCGCCTCCCGCGTGTGGAATGCCTCCGCGTCCCAGACGCCGTCCAGCCGGGGCGCCAGCCAGTGCGGGGCGGCGGCCCGGAAGGCGGGCGGGTCCAGGCGTCCCGCGCCCTCGGGAACGGCGCCCAGCAGCGGCACGCCGGTGACGTCCGGCAGGTCCAGCAGGTTGCAGCGTTCCGCGAGCCCCGGGTCAGCGGGCCAGCTCCCGATCACCACGCCCACCGGGTGCACACCGCGCCCGCGCAGTTCTCGCACCGTCAGCTCCGTGGCGTTGAGGGTGCCGAGCCCGGCGGACGCGACCACCAGCACCGGCGCGCGCAGCAGCCCCGCCGCGTCCGCGAGCGTCCCGCCGGCCGCGTCGAACCGCACCAGCAGGCCGCCCGCGCCCTCCACCAGCACCATGCCGTGCTCGGTGGCCAGCTTGGCGGCCCGTTCGGCGATCTCGTGCGGATGCACGGGCGCACGCCCGGCCCGGCGGGCCGCCGTGGCCGGGGCCAGCGGCTCCGGGTAGCGGGCCAGTTCGGCCGACGTGACCGCCCCGGCGAGCCGCACGACCTCCGCCGCGTCTCCCGGCTCGTCCGGTCCGACCCCCGTCTGCGCGGCCTTCAGCACCGCCACCGAACGGCCGCCCGCCAGCGCCGTCGCGGCGACCGCGGCCGTCACCACCGTCTTGCCGACCTCGGTGTTCGTGCCCGTCACCACCAGCACCGGCATGTCATCCCTCCTTCGCCGCCGCGCACACCGCGCGTGTGATCCGTGCGACGTCCGCGTCGCCCGTGACGTACGGCGGCATCGTGTACACCAGGTCGCGGAACGGGCGCAGCCACACGCCCTCGCGCACGGCCGCCCGGGTGGCCGCGGCCATGTCGACGTCGTGGTCGAGCTGGACGACCCCGATCGCCCCCAGCACGCGTACCTCCCGCACCCCGGGCAGCTCGGCCGCCTCGGCCAGCCCTTCACGCAGCCCGGACTCGATCCGCTTGACCTCCGCGCGCCAGTCCTGCCCGAGCAGCAGCTCCACGGAGGCGCACGCCACGGCCGCCGCGAGAGGGTTGCCCATGAACGTCGGGCCGTGCGCCAGCACCGGCACCTCGCCGCGCGAGATGCCCTCGGCAACCCGTGAGGTGCACAGCGTCGCCGCCATCGTGAGGTAACCGCCGGTCAGCGCCTTGCCCACGCACATCACGTCCGGTGACACCGCCGCGTGCTCCGCCGCGAACAGCGCGCCCGTGCGCCCGAACCCGGTCGCGATCTCGTCGAAGACCAGCAGCACGTCGTGCGCGTCGCACGCCTCCCGCAGCACCCGCAGATACGCGGGGGAGTGGAACCGCATACCGCCCGCGCCCTGCACCACGGGCTCCACGATCACCGCGGCCAGCTCGTGCGCGTGCCGCCCGATCAGCTCCCGCAGATGCTCGGCGTACTCCTCCTCGTACTGGCCGGGCGGGGCGTCGGCGAACACCTGGCGCGGCAGTACCCCGGACCACAGGTCGTGCATCCCGCCGTCGGGGTCGCACACCGACATCGGGTGCCAGGTGTCGCCGTGGTACCCGCCCCGCCAGGTCAGCAGCCGCCGCTTCTCCGGCCGGCCCAGCGAACGCCAGTACTGCAGGCACATCTTGACCGCGACCTCGACCGACACCGACCCGGAGTCGGCCAGGAACACGTGCTCCAGACCGTCCGGTGACGTGTCGACAAGGAGCTTCGCCAGCCGTACGGCGGGCTCGTGCGTGAGCCCGCCGAACATCACGTGACTCATCCGGCCGAGCTGGTCGCGCGCGGCCTCGTTGAGCACCGGGTGGTTGTAGCCGTGGATCGCCGACCACCAGGACGACATGCCGTCGACCAGGTCGCCCGACCCGTCGGCGAGCGTCAGCCGGACCCCGCTCGCCGAGGCGACGACGAGCGGTTCCTGACGCCCCGGCATGGGCCCGTACGGATGCCACACATGCCGCCGGTCGAGCTCCAGCAGGGCGGCGACGGACGCGTCGGGCTCAGGCATTGGGCGCGAGGTCCGTTCCGGCGCCCCGACGGCGCACGGCCACCAGGTCGGGACGCGGCTCGTCGGCGGTGGCGGCGGGCGCAGGCGCGGAGACGGGGGCCGTCCCGCAGACGCCGCCGCCCTCGTGCGAACCGCAGCCGCCGCCCTCGTGGGACCCGCAGCCGGCCTCGGCGCCTTCGTGGGACCCGCACGCCCCGCCGCCCGCGTGGGACCCGCACGCCCCGCCGCCCGCGTGGGACCCGCAGCCGCCGCCTGTCCGGTGCTCGGGCAGGGTGACCTCCCCGGCGCCCTCCACCTCGAAGCCGGCGTCCGCGATCATCTCCAGGTCCGCCTTGCCGGCCTGGCCCTCGCTGGTGAGGTAGTCGCCCAGGAAGACGGAGTTGGCCAGGTGCAGTGCGAGCGGCTGCATCGTGCGCAGATGCACCTCGCGGCCGCCGGCGATCCGCACCTCGACGTCCGGGCAGACGAACCGCACCATCGCCAGGATGCGCAGGCAGCGCTGCGGCGTCAGGTTCCACTCCTTGGCGAGCGGGGTGCCCTCGAACGGGATCAGGAAGTTGACCGGCACCGAGTCCGGGTCCAGCTCACGCAGCGAGAACACCACGTCGACCAGGTCCTCGTCGGTCTCGCCCATGCCCGCGATCAGCCCGGAACAGGCGGAAAGGCCGGCCGAGTGCGCCTTGCGCACCGTGTCGACCCGGTCGGCGTAGGTGTGCGTGGTCGTGATGTCGCCGTACGTCGACTCGGACGTGTTGAGGTTGTGGTTGTAGGCGTCCGCACCCGCCTCGCGCAGCCGCTCCGCCTGGCCGTCGGAGAGCAGACCCAGACAGGCGCACACCTCGACGTCCTCGTGTCGCTCCTTGATCGCCTTGATGGTGTCGGACACCCGGTCCACGTCCCGGTCCGTGGGGCCGCGGCCGCTCGCCACCAGGCACACCCGCTTCGCGCCCCCGGCGAGTCCCGCGGCGGCGGCCTGGGACGCCTCGTCCGGCTTCAGCCAGGTGTACTTGAGGATCTCGGCCTTCGAGCCGAGCCGCTGGGAGCAGTAGGAGCAGTCCTCCGGGCACAGCCCGGACTTGAGGTTGACCAGATAGTTGAGTTTCACCCGGCGGCCGAACCAGTGCCTGCGCACCTTCCCGGCCGCCGCCACCACGTCGAGCAGCTCGTCGTCGGTCGTCGCGAGGACGGCCAGCGCCTCGGCCCGTGTCGGCGTCTCGCGCCGAAGCCCCTTGTCCACCAGCGTGTTCAGCAGGTCCATGGGAGCCGATCCTGTCGTAAGGGGCCCGTCCGGGCCAAGGAGACTTCGGACAACAGAGCCGTCCGGCGGTGTGGGTATCACCACACCGTGTGCCGGGCGGTCTGCCGCTAATGTCTGTGCATTGCCTACAAATTCCGCGGAGGACCGATGGCGTTCGGCTGGATCGACGAGCAGGCGGAACTGCGCCGCAGGGCCGGGCTCATCCGCACCCTGCGTCCCCGGCCGGCCGACACGCCGCTGCTCGACCTGGCGAGCAACGACTACCTGGGCCTCGCCCGCCACCCCGAGGTCACCGAGGGGGCCGCGCGGGCGGCCCGTACCTGGGGCGGCGGCGCGACCGGATCCCGGCTGGTCACCGGCACCACCGAGCTGCACACCGAACTCGAACGCGAACTGGCCGACTTCTGCGGCTTCGAAGCGGCCCTGGTCTTCTCCTCCGGCTACGCGGCCAACCTCGCCGCCGTCACCGCCCTCGCCCCGCACGGCTCGCTGGTCGTCTCCGACGCGGGCAACCACGCCTCGCTGATCGACGGCTGCCGGCTGGCCCGGGGTACGACCCAGGTGGTCGCGCACCGCGACCCGGACGCCGTACGCAAGGCGCTGGACGGCTACGAGGGACCCGCGGTGGCGGTGTCGGACACGGTGTTCTCGGTGGACGGCGACGCGGCCCCGCTGGCCGCGCTGGCCGAGACGTGCCGGGAGCACGGCGCGGGTCTGGTGCTCGACGACGCGCACGGGCTCGGCGTGCTGGGCGACGGCGGCCGGGGCGCACCGGACGCGGCGGGCATCGCGGGCGACGAGGACGTCGTGGTGACGGTGACGCTGTCCAAGTCGCTCGGCAGCCAGGGCGGTGCGGTGCTGGGCCCGGCGCGGGTGATCGGCCATCTGGTCAACGCGGCGCGGACGTTCATCTTCGACACCGGTCTGGCCCCCGCGGCGGCGGGCGCGGCCCTGGCGGCTCTGCGGCTGCTGCGGCGCGAACCCGGACGTGCGGCGCGCGCGGGCGAGGTCGCGCGTGAGCTGCACGCCCGGCTGACGGCCGCGGGCCTGGAAGCGGTGCGTCCGGACGCCGCGGTCGTCTCCGTGCGCGCTCCGTCCCCGGAGCAGGCCGTGCGTTGGGCGGCCGACTGCCGGACGGCCGGTCTGTCCGTGGGCTGCTTCCGTCCTCCTTCCGTGCCCGACGGCATCTCACGGCTCAGACTGACCGCCCGGGCGGACCTGTCCGGGGCGGAGATCGAACGCGCTGTACGGGTGATCGGCGAAACGCGGCCATGAGTCGGCGGGGCACGGCCGTGTGTCGCGCGAGGAACGGATGGTCGGTGGGACGACGGGACTCGTCCCGTTCATGGACGGGGACGCCGGATCAGTGGACCGCCGTCAAGAAGCGGGCCCAGGCGTCGGGCGAGAAGAGCAGCGCGGGCCCGTCCGGGGCCTTGCTGTCGCGCACTGCGAGCAGTCCGGCCGACGGGCCGGCGGACGGCCGGGCCGTCTCCACGCAGTTGTTCGCCCCCGTGCTGTAGCTGCTGCGCAGCCACCGCACTTCGTGCAGGGCGAGGCTGGAAGGGATGGTCCGAGGCGGTGCAGGCATCGTGCCTCCTTACGCGCCGGCCGCTGCGCCGGCGATGAATTCCGACGATTCCTCGGGAGAGAGGGCGTGGCTCGCCAGTGCCTCGAAGGCCTCCGAGTACGCCCGGAGGTCTTCTTTCCGTTCCAGGTAGTGACTAGTCGTCAAGTGGTCGTGCACCACCACATCCAGGTCAGATGTGCGCGGAAATGAAAAGATGACGAAGGGACCCGTCACGCCGATGTGCGCGCCCGCGCTGAACGGCAGGACCTGCAACCGCACCTGTGGCAGCCGGGACGCCTCGACCAGCCGGTCCAGCTGACGCGCCATCACCTCGGGTCCGCCCACCTCCCGGCGCAGCACGGCCTCGTCCAGCACCGCCCACAGCTTCAGCGGCGGCTCGGCGCGCAGCACGTCCTGCCGGGCCAGCCGCACCTCCACGAGTGCGTCGAGCCTCTCCTCCGACGCGCCCTCCAGGGCCGCCTCCGTCACCGCCCGTGCGTACTCGGGCGTCTGCAGCAGTCCCGGGACCACCGTGGTCTCCAGGGTGCGCATCGCGCCGGCCTGCGACTCCAGACTGATGAAGTCCCGGTACGTCGGGGGCAGTACACCACGGTACGCGTGCCACCAGTGGTGCCGTCCGTCGCCGTCGCCGGTGCCCGACAGCACCAGCAGCAACTCCCGCAACTGCGGGTCGTCCACGCCGTAGACGTCGAGGAGTAACCGTACGTCGGCCGGTTTCGTGCCGCTCGTGCCCGTCTCGATCCGGCTCACCTTCGACTGGTGCCAGCCCGCCAGCCGGGCCGCGTCGCCGCTCGTGAGTCCGGCCGCGGTGCGCAGCGCGCGCAGTTCGGCGCCCAGTTTCCTGCGGCGCACCGCGGGACCGTGCTGCATGGGCCTCTCCTTACTCCTTCCGGGCCGCCCGGATACGGTCTCCCGTCGCAGAGTTCACCGCTTTGAGCGACAGATATATGCATATCTTGGTGGATCGCCGCGCGGCACCCTGCGGTGATGGCAGTCTGGCGACGAAGCACCAGTGCGGGACCGTACTCGAACCAGCCGCTCCGTGTCGGACTGCGGTCCCGTGGGAAAGGGACGACGTCGCCATGGCAGATCACCTGGAAGCATCCGTCACTCTGCCGAGCGATCCAGCCTCGGTCTCCGCCGCGCGGGCCCATGTGGCCGGTGCGCTGGCGGAATGGGGGCTGCCACCGGACGCCGAACTCTGCGACACCGTCCGGCTGATCGTCTCCGAGCTGGCGACCAACGCGGTGCAGCACACCTTCGGCCAGTCGCCCACGTTCACGGTGGACGTCGTCCTGGTCCGCGACGAGCGGGTGCACATCGGGGTGACGGACGGCCACCCGCGGTTCCCCAAGCGGCTTCCCGCGGCGGTCCAGCAGGACAACGGGCGCGGTCTGGTCATCATCCGCTGGCTCACCGCGGAGTGCGGCGGCCGGCTGAGAATCCGGCCCACCCGTGAGGGAGGCAAGACGGTCGCCGTCGAACTCCCGTGGCCCGGCGCCGCCACCGTCCGGCCCGTCACCGCCCAGCCCGCGGAGACGGTCGCCGTAGCGTCGCAGCAGGAGCCGTGACGTCGCGTCACGGTCCGTACGGGCGTCGGAGGCCGTGACGGACGGCGTGCGGGGCCCGGGGCGGTCGTCGTCCTGAGGGCGACCCCGCCGGGCCCCTGCGGGACGCCACGCGGGCCAGGGCCCGCATGGCCGGTCGCGGCCCGGCAGCGGCGCTCCCGCGGGCGCCACCGCCCCCGCCCGTCACTTCACGCGGCCGTACCAGACGCTGTTGGTCCAGATCTTCTGCAGCCGCACCACGTCGCCGGTCTTCGGGGCGTGCCAGATCTTGTTCTTCCCGGCGTAGATACCGACGTGGTACACGTAGTTGCCCGAGTGGAAGAAGACCAGGTCCCCGGCCTTACGGCTGCTCTTGGAGATGTGGCGCGTCTTGTTGTACTGCTGCGCGGCCGTGCGGGGGAGCTTCTTCCCCGCCTTCTTGAACGAGTACAGCGTCAGGCCCGAGCAGTCGAACCGGTTCGGTCCGGTCGCCCCCCACGCGTACGGCGCCCCCTTCTTGGACGCCGCGACCTTCAGGGCCTTGCTGCCCACGGTCGCCGCGGCGGCCTCCCCGGCCGCTCCTGGTACCACGATCGAGCCGCCGACGGCGGCGAGGGTGAGGGCCGAGGCCGTGCCGGCCCGGGCCATGAGAGACGGGACACGATTGAGCGCACTCATGCGCAACCCTTCGTCAGCCGCCTGTGAAGGATGACCTGTCGGATTCGGGCTGGCGAAGTAGCCCGGCCGCTGACGCGGCTTCACCCCAAGGGCTGCTCGGGACGCGCACTGTGCGCGTACCGGCGACCCGTCGTGCTTGGGTCCTCCACTCCTGCCGATCCACTCCTGTCGACCGGTCATCCGTGCGGCGGCAGGACTCGGCGTCCGCCCGGATCGCCCCGCCGCGGCGGCGGGGTCTTGTCGTCAGTCAGGGATCTTGACCCATGGCGCGAGCGATTTCCCAACGGAACGGGTGGTTTGTGTTGTTACTCACCACTCACCCGTTCGGGTGGACAGCTGTCCGTTCGAGTCGCCGTCAAGAGGGCGTGTGAGGCCAGGACCAGGGGTGGGACGGTCAATTCCGCCCCTCGGCGGGCGCGGGTGCGCAAGTTCGACGGCATGAAAAAAGGAGGTTCGTCTACGCCGGACGGGGGTAAGCCGTTCGGTCCGTTTCAACTCGTCGCGGGGTGTGCCGTCGAGCGGGCCCTTCGCGCCGGGCCCGCTCACGTCAACGCCCCGTCTGCGGCGGCAGCGTGACCCTGGCCGTGCGCCGCTCGCCGTCCAGCACCCGCAGGGCGCGTGCCAGGGTCGCGGCGTGCAGCTCGCTCTCGCCACGCCGGTGCATCAGGGTCAGCGCGTCGCGCAGCGCGACCGCCTTGCCCACCAGCGCCTGGGCCGCGCGCAGGCTCCGATAGGTGTCGCCGCCCTGGGCCGGGTTGACCCGGCCGAGCAGGTCGACGACCTCCAGGTAACGGTCGATCAGCTCGGCCTCCGCCCGGGTCAGCGCGGGCAGCGGCGGCAGTTCGGGCAGCATCGTCTGCTCACCTCCCGCCGGTCGCCGTACGGGCACTGCGGTGGTGCGGCACGATCCGGTCGGCGATGCCGTGGTCCACGGCGGCCTGCGCGTCCAGGACGAGGTCCCGCTCCAGGTCGGCCCGCACCCGGTCCACGGGCCGGCCGGTGTGCCGGGCCAGCATCTCCTCCGTACGCACCCTGATCCGGGCCAGCTCGTCGGCCCGGACCGCCAGGTCGCTCGCGCTGCCCTCCACCGGCTCGTGAAGGGCGGGCTGACGGAGCACCAGCCGGGAGCCGGGCAGGACGTACCGCTTCCCCGGCGTGCCGGCGGCCAGCAGCAGCACCGCCGTCCCCTCCGCGCGGCCCAGGCAGACCGTCTCGACGTCACAGGTGACGTACGTCAGGACGTCGTACAACGCGGACATGGCGTGGAAGGGGCCGCCGGAGGAGTTCACGTACAGCGAGATGTCGCGGTTCGGGGCGTGGTGCTCGAGGTGCATGAGCCGGGCCGTCACGTCGTTCACCGCGGTCTCGTCGATCCGCGTGCCCAGGACGACGATCCGCTCCTCCAGCAGCCGGTCGTACGGGTCGGAGGTCCGGTGCCCCGAGGGGCGGACGGGCGGTCGCGTCATGGTGCCCTCCTGTCTCGTTGTCTGTAAAAAATGTACAGGATGTACGTGACGTTATGATGGGCGTATGGCTTACGAGATTCCGGTGACCCAGGCCAGGGCCGAGCTCGCCGACCTGATCAACCGCGTGGTGTACGGCGGTGAGCGAGTCGTCGTGACCCGTCACGGGAAGCCGCTCGTCGCCCTCGTCTCCGCGGACGACCTGCGACGACTGGAGGAGGCCGAGGGCACGGGGGAGACGCCGGTGATCAGCACGGTGGCGGGCGTACGCGAGGTCGCGTCCGCCCCCCGCGAACACGGCCGCTTCGGCATCGCGGCGGAGCATCGGGGGGCGGCGGGGTCCTGACGCGGACGAGGGTGCGTCACGTGTCCGGGCCCGGAGGAATCCCGGATCGCCGTCGGCGACGAGCTGGGTCGGGGAGTGTCCCGACAGATCGAGAAGCTCCCTCAGGTCATCGGCTACTCGGACAGACCGCCACCGTTCGAGCCGATGACCAGGCCGCCGTCCATCTGGTCCGCGCCGAGACCGACAGTGCCGCACTCCAGAAGGAGCGGCCAGGCCGGGTCATCGACGTTGACCAGCCCATCGGCCTCGCGCATCGGCATCGTCGCCCCAGCGCCGAAGACGTTGTCCGGCGAGGCGCCTCCCCTTCGATGCTGCCGCGGATGCGGTCGTGCAGGTGCCGGTCATGGACGTCCCAGCTGGTTCAGCGGCGACTGCGTGGTCGCTGTCGATCGGGCATGGGCCCTCGTTCGGCACCTGACGGAGACTGGGGTGCCTGGCGAGCCAGAGGAGTGGCGTGAGTCGTGATCCCGCACGGATCACGCGTCGCTGTAACCACCCACCTCACGATGGCGCCGCGTAACAGTGGACGGTCACCGGTTGAGACGGGCTCCAGCGTTGTTCGACCGTGGCCAGCCGTTCCCAGCCCAGCCGCTCGTACAAGGCCGCCGCGGCGGTGTCGGACGCCACGACGTCGAGTACCGGGTGCAGGGCGCGCCTCCGTGATTCCTCCACGGCCCGGCCGATCAGCAGTGCACCGAAGCCGTGCCCCCTGGCCTCCGGGGCGACGAACAGTCGGCTGACCACCGCGGTCTCGGCCGCGCTCGTCCCGTTCCGGCCGCTCCACAAGCCGGGGGCCAGATCCCCTTCGCCGCTGCGGGACAAGCTGACATGGCCGACGACACGACCGCCGAGTCCGGCGACCCAGGACCTCAAGAGGGAGGTCTGCGACAGCCATTCGGCGGGCTGGTCGGGCCAGTTCACCGGGTAACCGTCCCGCCGGTGGACTTCCGCGAGTACTCGCACGCATTCCTCGACATCGTCGTCAGTCCTTCGCCGGACCCAGCGGCCCGGCTCTGCCGCATCGACTTCGGAATCTTCGATGTTCATCACTGCAGGGAAGCACAGGCCCCGGAAGTGCCCACCAAGAACCGCGCACCCCCGTCCGCTACAGCGGGGGTGCGCGGTCGTGCAAGGGCGGTTCGTCAGCTCGCCAAGGCCGGTTCGCGGTCCTCCGTGCCGGTGGCAGGCGCCGTACGGCCGCCCACCGCGTGGCCCACCAGCACCGCGCCCAGTCCCAGCACCGCCCACCACGCCAGCGTGAGCGCGGGCCCCACCGCCGACGCCCCGTCGAAGAAGGCGACCGAGCGCAGGAGCGACACCCCCGCCCCCGGCGGCAGCCACTGGCCGATCACCCCGGCCGGCTCGGGCAGCATCTCCGGGGCGGACGCCGCACCCGAGAACGGGTTGCCGATCAGCATCATCAGCAGGGCGCCGAGGCCGAGGCCGGGCCGTCCCAGCAGGGCCGCGAGGCCCGCGACCGCCCCGCTCACCGCCAAGGTGGCCAGGGCGAACGTCCCCGCCACGGCCCACAAGCTGCCCGGCAGCGCGTCGAGCCAGCTGTGCGACAGAGCGGCCGCGACCCCGCCGACCAGCGCCGCCGACCCGGTCAGCGCACCCACCGCTGCAAGCCCCCGCAGCCCGAGCAGCGTCACCGCCACCCCCGCGCCGATCCCGGCCAGCGCCAGAGGCAGCACGCTCGTGCTCAGCACCGACCCGCGCGGATCGCTCGCCGGGGTCGGCACCACGTCCTCCGTGGCGATCTCCTGGCCGGAGGCAGCAGCCTGATGCGCGACCGCCTGCTGGAGCAGCTGTGCCACCGCCGGGCTCGCCGCGGACGCGGTCAGCAGCTTCGGGCCCTGCGGTGTGACCACAACCGCCCCGTACACCTCCCGGTCCTCGATCGCGTCCCGTGCCTCGGCCTCGTCGGCGTACCGATGGAGATCGAACGCGCCCTTCCGCTGCTCCAGCTGCTGCGCGACCGGCACCGTGGCGGCGGGCGGGCCGGCCACGCCGAGCGGAAGGTCGCGCGGCGCCGTGCGCGCCGCGGGCCAGGCGAACGCCCACAGGGCCAGCGCCACGAGGGCCGGGATCAGCACCAGGACGGCCGTGATCCGCCGGTGCGTCGGCAGGGGCATGGGAGACATGGCAGGCTCCTCTAAAAAGAAGGATCGTTCGTTTTAACTCGCTCACACCGTCCCGCCATCGCGTTCCCTTGTCAAGAAGGAATGTTCGTTTTAGATTGGCGGCATGGCTCGCGTTTCCCAGGAACACCTAGACGCCCGCCGTCGGCAGATCCTCGACGGCGCCGCGGTCTGCTTCGCCCGCAACGGCTTCCACGCGACGTCGATGCAGGACGTGCTCAAGGAGGTGGACCTCTCCGCCGGCGCCGTCTACCGGTACTTCAGCGGCAAGGAGGAGCTGATCGCGGCCATCGCCTCCGAGGTGCTCGAGACGGTGCGCGGCACCCTGGAGCAGGCGTCCCAGGAAAGCCCGCCGCCCACCCCCGACGTGCTGGTGCCGCGCGCCCTGGCGACGATGCGTGAGCTGCGGCCGGCGACCCTGGACACGGGGGAGTGGCTGTTCCCGCGGCTGATGATCCAGGTGTGGACCGAGTCCACCCGAAATCCGGGACTGACGGCCGTGCTGACCGACGGCTACGCCAAGATCCGCGCGGCGTGGGGAGGCATGGCGCAGAGCTACAAGGACGCCGGACTCCTGCCCGAGGACACCGACGTCGACGCGATGGCCCGCGCGATGATCGCGCTCGTGCAGGGATTCGCCGCCCAGATGGCCCTGTTCGGCGACGTCCCGCCGCAGGCGCTCGCCGACGGCACCCGCGCCCTGATGGCCGTCACCCGCGCCACGCCGGACGCCTGAGCCGGGCCGGCCGCGGCCGCCCCGGACGGCCGAACCGGACGCCGCGCGGTTAACGTCCTCGAAACGCCGCCCGGCTAGCCTCCGGGTCCACGCCACCGGGGATCCTTCCCGTGGCCGCGGCCACCGGGCCCCGCACGGCCCGGAGCGAGGACGGTGAGGTGGGATGCCGTGCAACTGACCCCGCACGAGCAGGAGAGGCTGCTCATCCATGTGGCGGCCGACGTGGCGGCGAAGCGCCGCGACCGCGGTCTGAAGCTCAACCACCCGGAGGCGGTCGCCCTCATCACCTCGCACCTCCTCGAGGGCGCCCGCGACGGCCGGACCGTCGCCGAACTGATGGCGTCCGGGCGGAAGGTGCTCACCAGGGACGACGTCATGGACGGCGTCCCCGAGATGATCCCCGACGTGCAGGTGGAGGCCACCTTCCCGGACGGCACCAAGCTCGTCACCGTCCACGACCCCATCGTCTGAGGGGAGGAGCGCCGTGACACCCGGAGAGATCCTGTTCGCCGAGGGCCCGATCGTCTACAACGAGGGCCGCGAAGCCACCCGCCTGACCGTCCTCAACGCGGCCGACCGGCCCGTGCAGGTCGGCTCGCACTACCACTTCGCCGAGGCCAACCCGGGTCTGGAGTTCGACCGTGCCGCGGCCCGGGGGAAGCGGCTCGACGTCCCCGCCGGCACCGCCGTGCGGTTCGAGCCCGGCATCCCCGTCGAGGTGGACCTGGTGCCGCTCGCCGGGACGCGGACCGTGCCCGGGCTGCGCGGGGAGACGGGGGGCGCGCTCGATGCCTGAGATCTCCCGCCAGGCGTACGCCGACCTGTTCGGGCCGACCACCGGCGACCGGATCCGGCTCGCCGACACCGATCTGCTGATCGAGATCGAGGAGGACCGCTCGGGCGGCCCCGGACGCGCCGGTGACGAGGCGGTGTTCGGCGGCGGCAAGGTCATCCGCGAGTCGATGGGCCAGGCCACCGCCACCCGCGCCGACGGCGCCCCCGACACGGTGATCACCGGCGCGGTCGTCGTCGACCACTGGGGGATCGTCAAGGCCGACGTCGGCATCCGCGACGGCCGGATCACCGGCATCGGCAAGGCCGGCAACCCCGACACCATGGACGGGGTCCACCCCGACCTGGTGATCGGCCCCGAGACCGAGATCGTCGCGGGCAACGGGCGCATCCTGACCGCCGGCGCGATCGACGCGCACGTCCACTTCATCTGTCCGCAGATCGCCGACGAGGCACTGGCGTCCGGCATCACCACGCTGGTCGGCGGCGGCACCGGACCCGCCGAGGGCTCCAAGGCCACCACCGTCACACCCGGCCCCTGGCACCTGGCGCGGATGCTGGAGGCGATGGAGGCGTACCCCCTGAACATCGGGCTGCTCGGCAAGGGCAACACCGTGTCTCAGGACGCCCTGTTGTCGCAGATCCGGGGCGGCGCCGTCGGACTGAAGCTGCACGAGGACTGGGGATCCACCCCCGCCGTCATCGATGCCGCGCTCACCGCGGCCGACCGGACCGGCGTGCAGGTCGCCATCCACACCGACACCCTCAACGAAGCCGGTTTCGTGGGCGACACGCTCGCCGCGATCGCCGGGCGAGGCATCCACGCGTACCACACCGAAGGCGCGGGCGGCGGCCACGCGCCCGACATCATGACCGTGGTCTCCCAGCCGCACGTCCTGCCCAGCTCCACCAACCCGACGCGGCCGTTCACCGTCAACACCGTCGAGGAGCACCTCGACATGCTGATGGTGTGCCACCACCTCAACGCCGCCGTGCCGGAGGATCTGGCCTTCGCGGAGTCGCGGATCCGGCCGTCCACCATCGGCGCGGAGGACGTGCTGCACGACCTCGGCGCCATCTCCGTCATCTCCTCCGACTCCCAGGCGATGGGACGTGTCGGCGAGGTGATCATGCGGACCTGGCAGACGGCCCACGTGATGAAGCGGAGGCGCGGGGCGCTGCCCGGCGACGGGCGGGCCGACAACCACCGGGTCCGTCGCTACGTCGCCAAATACACCATCAACCCGGCGGTGGCCCAGGGCATGGCCGGGGAGATCGGCTCGGTGGAGAGCGGCAAGCTGGCCGATCTCGTGCTGTGGGAGCCGAAGTTCTTCGGGGTCAAGCCGCAACTCGTCCTCAAAGGCGGGCAGATCGCCTACGCGCAGATGGGCGACGCCAACGCGTCCATCCCGACCCCGCAGCCGGTGCTGCCCCGGCCCATGTTCGGCGCGACCGGGCGGGCGCCCGCGGCCAACTCGGTCAACTTCGTCGCCCAGGCCGCCCTCGACGCGGGGCTCCCGGACCGGCTCGGACTCGGCAAGCGGTGGGCGGTGATCGGCTCCACACGCGCGGTCACCAAGGCGGACATGCGGGAGAACGACGCCCTGCCGGACGTGCGGATCGACCCCGACAGCTTCGCCGTGCGCATCGACGGAGAACTGGTCGAGGCGACACCGGCCGAGGAACTCCCCCTCGCCCAGCGCTACTTCCTCTTCTGATGTCCAGGGCAGCACTGCTCGTCCTGGCCGACGGACGGTTCCCCGCGGGCGGGCACGCCCACTCCGGTGGTGCGGAGGCCGCGGTGCACGCCGGGCGGATCACCGGCGCGGAGAGCCTGGAGGACTTCTGCCGAGGGCGGCTGCACACCACAGGGCTGGTGTCGGCCGCGGTCGCCGCGTCCGCCGCGCTGGGCGTGGACCCGGGGGAGCTGGACGCGGCCGCCGACGCCCGGACGCCGTCGCCGGCGCTCAGGTCGGCCGCGCGCAGGCTGGGCCGCCAGCTGCTGCGCGCCGTCCGCGCCACCTGGGCCGGCCCGGAACTCGACGCGCTGACGCGGCGGTTCCCGAAGGGCGCGCACCAGCCCGTGGTGCTGGGGGTGGCCGCGCGAGCGGCCGGACTCGGCGCGGAGGACGCGGCGCACTGCGCGCTGTACGAGAGCGTGGGCGGACCCGCGTCCGCGACGGTACGGCTGCTCAGCCTCGACCCGTTCGACGCGACGGCCGTCCTCGCCCGTCTGGCGCCGGAGGTGGACCGCGTGGCGGAGACTGCGGTACGGGCGGCCCACCGGGTCGTCGAGGAAGGCACCGACGCCCTGCCGGCGGCGTCGGCACCTCTGCTGGAGGTCTTCGCCGAGGCGCATGCCGCCCGCGCGGGACGCCTGTTCGCGTCATGAGCGCCGTGCGGGCGACGGCCTTGCTTCCGCTCGAAGCGGCCGGGGCGGTGCCGGAAGCGCGTCGGCGGGGGCGGCCGTCCTGCCGGCGTCACCGGCGCAGGTCGGCCCACCGGGGGTGCGCGTTCGGGTCGTCGCCGGGTGCGGGTGCGGGTGCGTGGGGGTTGTTCGCGCAGTTCCCCGCGCCCCTGAGGGGGTTGGTCCGGGCGTGTCTGCGGAGGGGCCGCCCTCGTGGAGTCTCGGCCCCGCCGGTCCGCGAGGCCGACTGTGCGGCGGCTCGCGGGCTCCCGCTCGGGCGCCCGACCCCGGCACGGGAAGGCTGTCGGCGGGGAGACCCCTCGCGCGCTTCGGGGTGGGCTTCGGTGACCGTCTGCCTGACGGGGTCCGCCCGCGCTTCGGGGTGGGCTTCGGTGGTCGCCTCCTACCGGCCCGCCTCGGCGCCTGCCCGCCGGGGCCCCCTCGGCGCAGGTCTGCCCGCCGGGGCGCGCCTCGGTGACCGCCCCCCATCGGCCCCGCCCCCGCCACCGTCCTCCCACCTGCCCCGCCCCCGCCACCGTCCTCCCACCTGCCCCGCCATCGACCTGACAGCCCCGGCGGTCCGTTCCCCGAGCGACCCGGACGTGCCGCGACACCCGGAGGTGCCTCATGCATCGTGATCACATCGACCCCCACCCCGGGCCCGCCGTCATGGGCGCCGATGCCCGGCGGCCGGACGGAGCGCGTCGTGCTCTGCGGATCGGGCTCGGCGGGCCCGTCGGTTCCGGGAAGACCGCGACGGTCGCCGCGCTCTGCAGGGCGCTGCGGGACGAGGTGTCCCTGGCCGTCGTGACCAACGACATCTACACCCGCGAGGACGCCGAGTACCTGCTCAGGGAGGCGGTCCTGCCCCCCGAGCGGATCACCGCCGTGGAGACGGGCGCCTGTCCGCACACCGCGATCCGTGACGACATCTCCGCCAACCTCGAGGCGGTGGAGGATCTGGAGGACTCGGTCGGCCCGCTGGACCTCGTCCTCGTCGAGTCTGGCGGGGACAACCTCACCGCGACCTTCTCCAAGGGGCTGGTCGACGCGCAGATCTTCGTGATCGACGTGGCCGGCGGGGACGACATCCCGCGCAAGGGCGGCCCCGGCGTGACCACCGCCGACCTGCTGGTCGTGAACAAGACCGACCTCGCCCCGTACGTCGGCTCGGACCTCGGCCGGATGGCGGTCGACGCCAAGGCGCAACGCGCCGACCTGCCCGTGGTGTTCCAGTCGCTGCGTGAGGACGAGGGGGTCGCCGCGGTGGCGTCCTGGGTGCGGCGGCGGCTCGCCGCGTGGGCGGTGTGAACACCGCGGGCGTCCGGGCGGAGGCGGAGGTCCGCGCCCGCGCGGACGGCCGGGGCGGCACCGCCCTGCCCGTGCTGGAGAGCCGGGGCCCGCTCGCGCTGCGGCGCACGCGGGGGAGTGGCGCGACCGCGCACGTCACCCTCGTCGGCGCGATGAGCGGGCCGCACGGCGGGGACCGCTTCACCGTTCGCGCCGACGTCGGCACGGGCGCCCGGTTGCGGGTCGGCTCGGCCGCCGCCACGCTCGCCCTGCCGGGCCAGCACGGGGGACAGGCGCGCCAGGACGTGCGGATCACCGTCGCCGCCGGAGGCGAACTGCACTGGCTGCCGGAGCCGTTGGTCTCCGTCACGGGCAGCGAGCTTGTCGTGCACACCCACGTCGACCTGGCGCCCGGAGCCCGGCTGGTCCTCCGCGAGGAACTGGTGCTGGGGCGGGCCGGGGAAGGCCCCGGCCGCCTCACCTCGCGGCTCACCGTGCGCGTCGACGGGCGCCCCGTCCTCGACCAGGAACTCGACTGCGGCCCGGGTGCTCCCGGCGGCTGGGACGGACCCGCTGTGCTGGGCGGTCACCGTGCCGTCGGCCAACTCCTGGTTTGTGAACCGGAGTTCGCGGACAAGCCGATCACTCCCGGCGTGCCGGCCGACGGTCTCGCCGTCCTCCCGCTGACCGGTCCCGCCGTCCTGGTCGGCGCCGTGGCGCCGGACGCCCTGCGACTGCGCCGACTGCTGGACCGGGCGCCAGCATCCTTCACCCCCGCGTCTCCGGCGTCCGCATGACGCCACTGCCATGTCCGCTTATCGGATTGGCAAAGAAGGCGTATCCCCTCTGTCGCCCGTCACCTTCGGGAGACGAGGATCCAACCCCGTACGCATCGAAACCATGTACGGGGAGGCTCCCTTGAGGGACAGCAGACCGAAGAGGCGGGTGGCGGCGCTCGGTTCGGCCGGCGTGCTCGTCACATCCGCGCTCATAGCCGGCGCCGTCGCGGCGCCCAGCGCGAGCGCGACGGCGGACACCCGTCACGGCAAGGACCGTGAGGCCCAGGGCGTCGCCGTCGCCGCGGCCCGAGCCGCCAAGACCGGCGTCGACTGGCAGGACTGCCCCGCCGACTGGAACCTGCCCCGGCCCATCCAGTGCGGCTGGGTCTCCGTGCCGCTGGACTACGCCAAGCCGAACGGCAAGCAGATCAAGCTCGCCGTCGACCGCATCGCGAACACCGGCACGCCGGCCGAACGGCAGGGCGCGCTGCTGTACAACCCGGGCGGCCCCGGCGGTTCCGGACTGCGCTTCCCGGCCCGGGTCACCTCGAAGAGCCCCGTCTGGGCCAACACCGCCAAGGCGTACGACTTCGTCGGCTTCGATCCGCGCGGGGTGGGGAAGTCCGCGCCCATCTCCTGTGGCGACCCGCAGGAGTTCGTGAAGGCGCCCAAGGCCGACCCGGTCCCGCGCACCGAGGCCGACAAGCGGGCACAGCGCAAGCTCGCCCGCGAGTACGCCGAGGGCTGCCTCGAGCGCAGCGGCACCATGCTGCCGCACATGACCACCCCGAACACCGCCCGCGACCTCGACGTCATCCGCGCGGCACTCGGCGAGAAGAAGCTCAACTACCTGGGCGTCTCCTACGGCACCTACCTCGGCGCCGTCTACGCCACCCTGTTCCCGGACCACGTGCGCCGCATGGTCGTGGACAGCGTGGTCAACCCGTCCCGCCAGAAGATCTGGTACCAGGCCAACCTGGACCAGGACGTCGCCTTCGAGACCCGCTGGCAGGACTGGCAGGACTGGGTCGCGAAGAACGACGCCGTCTACCACCTCGGCACCACCCGGGCCGCCGTTCAGCAGCAGTGGCTGAAGCTGCGCGCCGCCGCGGCGAAGGAGCCGTTCGGCGGAGTCGTCGGCCCCGCCGAGCTGATCGGCTTCTTCCAGAGCGCCCCCTACTACGACTCCGCGTGGGCGCCGGTCGCCGAGGTGTTCGGGCAGGCCGCCGCCGGGAACACCCAGGCGCTGGTCGACGCCGCCGCCCCGGACCTGTCCGACACGGCGGGCAACGCGGCCGCGGAGAACGGCAACGCCGTCTACAACGCGGTCGAGTGCACCGACGCCAAGTGGCCCACCGACTGGCGCACCTGGGACCGCGACACCACCCGACTGCACCGCGACCACCCGTTCCTGACCTGGGCCAACACCTGGATGAACCTGCCCTGCGCCACCTGGCCGGTTCCCCAGCGCACCCCCGTCGACGTGAGGACCGGCAAGGGCCTGCCGCCCGTGCTGATCGTCCAGTCCGAGCGGGACGCGGCCACCCCGTACGGCGGCGCCGTCGAGCTGCACAAGCGGCTCAAGGGCTCCCGCCTGATCACCGAGCGGGACGCCGGCTCCCACGGCGTCACCGGGCTGGTCAACCCCTGCGTCAACGACCGGGTCGACACCTACCTGCTCACCGGGAAGCTCGACCGCTCCGACGTGACCTGCGCCCCGCACGCCACGCCGAAGCCGTAACCGCGCGACAGTGAGGGGCGGCCGGAAGAGCCCGGCCGCCCCTCATCCGTGAACGCGGTGCTCACCGCAGCGGCATGCGCGACGCCCGCCGCCTCTCCTCCGCTTTACGCTTCTCCTCCTCGGCCTTCACGTCGGCCGCGTACCGGTCGACGTACTCCTGCTCGGAAAGGGAGAGGATGGCGTACATGATCTCGTCCGTGATGGCACGCAGGACCGCCTTCTCGTTCTCCATGCCCTGGTAGCGGGAGAAGTCCAGCGGCTCGCCGAAGCGGATCACCACCGGGTGGACGCGAGGGATCTTCCGGCCGGGCGGCTGCGCCTCGAACGTGCCGATCATCGCGCAGGGCACCACCGGGACGCCCGCCTTGAGGGCCATCACCGCCACGCCGACCTTGCCCTTGTAGAGGCGGCCGTCGTGCGAGCGGGTGCCCTCCGGGTAGATGCCGAGCAGTTCGCCCTTGCTCAGCACCCCGAGCCCCTCGCGGATCGCCGCCTGACCGGCCTCCTTGCCGGAACGGTCGACGGGGATCTGGCCGGCGCTGTGGAAGAAGAACGCCGTCAGCCGCCCCTTGAACCCCGGGCCGGTGAAGTACTCCGCCTTGGCGAGGAAGGTGATGCGACGCTTCAGCACGGCCGGCATCAGGAAGTGGTCGGAGAACGACAGATGGTTCCCCGCCACGATCGCGGCGCCGGAGGACGGGACATGTGCCAGGCCCTCGATCCGGGGCCGGAAGACCAGTCTGAGCAGCGGGCCCAACAGCACGTATTTGAGCAGGTAGTAGAACAAATGCACGCTCCTCGACTCTGGGAAACGACGGGATCGCCGCGTTCCAGCAGGTCATCCGGCACGTCGTGAACTGCCAGTCTAGGACCGGGTGACGGGCCCGGGCACCAGGTTCGACGGGAACCGGAACTCACCGCCCCGGACAACCGGCCGCACGCCACGCGGCCGCCGCCCGCGCACCGGCCGGTAGGCTCGACGGCATGCGGATCTCCGTCTCCTCCGACATGGACGAACCGGTCGCCCGCGCCCTGGTCGACGCCCTGCGCGAACGCGGCCACGAGGTGCGCGCCCACGGCGCCCTGAGCCCCGGGGCCGACCCGCAGTGGGCCGTCTGCTCCGAGGCCGCCGCCCGCGACGTCGCCGACGGGCGGGCCGATCAGGCGGTGGTGTGCTGCTGGACCGGGACCGGCGCCTCGATCGCCGCCAACAAGGTGCCCGGCGCCCGGGCCGCCCTGTGCACCGACGCGTACACCGCCGACGGCGCCCGCCGCTGGAACGACGCCAACGTGCTGGCGCTGAGCCTGCGGCTCACCTCGGTCCCGCTGCTCCACGAGATCCTCGACGCGTGGTTCGCCGGCCGGCCCAGCGACGACCCCGAGGACCGGGCCAACGTGGAGCGCACCTCCCATCTCGACGGTGAGCGCGCCGGCACCTGACGGCGGGTGGGCGCCTCCCGTCTCGACGGCGAGCGCGCCGGCACCTGACGGCGGGTGGGCGCCACCCGTACCGCCGGCGAGCGCACCGGAGCCTGACGGCCGTGGTCGTCACAACCGCACGACGACCAGGGCCGTGTCGTCCGTGGCGCCGCCCGGCGGCAGCAGTTCCCGCAGCACCGTGTCCGCCAGCGGCTCCGGGTCCAGCGCGCGGTGGTGGCGCAGGGACTCCGCCAGTCGCCGCAGCCCGACGTCGATGTCCTCACGCCGCCGCTCGACCAGCCCGTCGGTGTAGAGAACGAGGGTCGCCCCCGGCTCGAAGACCGTGGACGCCTGCGGCCGCGGCTGCGGCTCCGGACGGGCGTCCAGCGGAGGATCCGTCGCCCGGTCGAGGAACTCCACCCGCCCGTCGCCGTGCAGCAGCACCGGAGGCGGATGGCCCGCGCTGCTGTAGGTGATGACGTGCCGGTCGAAGTCGATGAACGTGGTCACGACCGTCGCCGACTCCGCGCCGTCGACCACGTTCGCGTACCGGCCGAGCACGTTCAGCGCCTGGGCCGGGCCGTCCGCCACCCGGGACGCGGCGCTCAGCGCGCTGCGCAGCTGGCCCATGACTCCGGCCGCCTCCAGGCCGTGCCCCACCACGTCGCCCACCGACACGCCGATGCGGTGGCCGCCCACCAGGTCGACCAGGTCGTACCAGTCCCCGCACACGTTCAGTGAGCCCACCGCGGGCCGGTAGCGCACCGCGGCCCGGCGATGGCCGGCCTTCCGGTGCGCCGGAAGCATCGCCTTCTGCAGCACCAGGGCCACCTCACGTTCCCGGGCGTGCGCCTCGCGCAGCCGGTTGTTGAGCTCCTGAAGCTCCCGGGCGCGGGTGTACAGCTCGGCCTCCAGCACCCGTCCCGCCGTGTCGCCGTCGAGCCCCCGGGCCCGCACGAACTCGGTGACCTCCTCGACCCGGTGCACGATCAGCCGCACCCGGCCGTCCGGTCCGAGGACCGGGCTGTTCACCGGCGACCAGTAGTGCTCGTGCCAGTTCCCCGAGTTCTCGGGGGACTCCACGTCGTAGCGCTGCAGGGCCATGGCGTCCCGTTCGCCGGTGGCCAGCACCCGCAGCAGCGAGGCCCGCAGATGGTGCGAGTGGCTCGAGGCGGGGGAGTTCAACGACTCGGGGAACACGTCGAACACGTGGCGGCCCAGAAGGGATTCACGCGGACGACCGGTGCCCCGCACGTACGCGTCGTTGACGTCGGCGAACACCAGGTCCGGGGTCAGCAGCGCCACCATGCCCGGCAGTGCCCGGTACACCGCCTCGAAGTCGATCGTCGTGTCCGCCATGGCCCCGCCTCACTCCGAGGACGCGGGAAGAGGCTGCTCCGCCCAGATGATCTTCCCGTCGGGGACGAACCGCGTGCCCCAGCGCTCCGCGAGCTGCGACACCAGCAGCAGCCCCCGGCCGCCCTCGTCCATCGCGCGCGGATGCCGCAGGTGCGGGGCGCTCGCGCCGCCGTCGAGCACCTCGCACACCAGCGTCCGCTCCCGGATCAGCCGCAACCGCACCCGCCCGGAGGCGTGACGGATCGCGTTCGTCACCAGCTCGCTCACCAGCAGCTCCGTGGTGAACTTCAGCTCCTCGTCGAGACCCCAGCGGGCGAGCTGGTCCTGGGCCGTCCTGCGGGCGTCCGCCACCACCGCCGGGTCGGGCGGCAGGTCCCACGCGGCGATCTGTCCCGGCGCGAGCCGCCTGGTCCGCGCCATCAGCACCGCCACGTCGTCCTCCGGGCGGACCGGGACCAGCGCGTCGACCACCGCCTGGCAGCTGGGCCGCAGCTCGCGCGCCGTGCCCTCAAGGGCCCGCCGCAGCCGCTCCCGTCCCGTCCCCTCCGCGCCGCCGTCGCCGTGCGCCAGCAGCCCGTCCGTGTGCAGCACCAGCGTGCTGCCCTCGTCCAGTGACAGCTCCACCGCCTCGAACGGCGGACCGCCCACCCCGAGCGCCGGCCCCTGCGGCAGGTCCACGAAGCCGACCGCGCCGTCCGGCGCCACCACCGCGGGCGCGGGATGCCCCGCGGCGGCCATCGTGCACCGCCCGTCCGCCGGGTCGTACACCACGTACAGGCAGGCGGAGCCGACCGAGTTGCCCTGCCTGACCCCGCGCTCCCCGTCGTCGTCACCCTCCCCGTCGCCGTCGTCCCGGGCCGAGCGGAGGGCCAGGTCGTCCAGGTGCGCCAGCACCTCCTCGGGCGGCAGGTCGATCGCGGCGAGCGTGCGGACCGCCGTGCGCAGCCGCCCCATGGCCGCGGCGGCGTCGATGCCGTGCCCCGGCACCTCGCCGACCACCAGCGCCACCCGGGCGCCGGACAGCGGGATCAGGTCGTACCAGTCGCCGCCCAGCCCGGTCAGCTCGTCGGCGGGCCGGTAGCAGGCGGCCACCTCGACGGCGTCCTGGTCGGGCAGCCGCCGCGGCAGCAGGCTCCGCTGGAGCACCAGCGCGGCGTCCCGCTCGCGGGTGTAGCGGCGGGCGTTCTCCACGCATACGGCGGCGCGCGAGACCAGGTCCTCGGCCAGGTGCAGGTCGTCCGCGTCGAAAGGGCTCTGACGGCGGCGGAAGAACGTGGTGAGGCCCAGGGTGACGCCGCGCGCCCGGATCGGGACGATCATCACGCTCTGCAGGCCCAGCTCCAGGAAGGTGGACCCCCGGCCGTCCGGCGCGTCCGCGGACCACTCCACCGCCAGCGGGTCGAGCTGCCCCTGCCGCCAGGACCGCCCCGTGGTCAGGCACCGTACGGGAGGGGAGTCCGCCAGGTAGGAGACGACCGCGCCGCTGTCCACGGATGTCCGCGGCAGATCCTCGTACAGGGACCGGTGGCCGGCGCGGCGCAGCGGGATGCGCTCGGAGCCGGCGAGCGGCTCCGGGACCGGCTCGGCGCCGTGCAGCACCGTCTCCAGCAGGTCCACGGTGACGAAGTCGGCGAGGCCGGGCACGGCGACGTCCGCCAGCTCCTGCGCGGTGGTCATCACGTCGAGGGTGCGGCCGATGTACTGGCCGGCCCGGTCGAGCAGGGCGAGGCGCTGCCGGGCGCGGTGCCGGTCGGTGACGTCCACGACGGTGTAGTACACGCCCATCGGGTCGCCCCGTTCGTCCTCGAGGCGGGTGAACGACAGCATGTGCGCGGTCTCCCGCAGTGGCGCCGAGCGCACCCGGCCGACGTACTCGTAGCCGATCACCTGCTCGCCGGTCTCCAGCACGTGCCGCATCCGCCCCTCGACGGCCTCGCTGTCCATGCCCGGCTGGACGTCGGCGACCCGCAGACCCACACGCGTCCGGCCCGGACCGCCGCCCCACTGCTCCAGGGCCGCGTTGGACCACACGAAGCGCAGCTCCGTGTCCACGATGGCGATGCCGATGGGGTTGCCGACGACGATCTGCTCCAGCACGCCGCGGCTCATGTCCCAGCCCCGCGCTCCGTCCCCCAGCTCCGACAGCAGTACCAGCACCCCCGGGCGGCCCTGCGGGACTGTCGTCGGGGTGACCCGCACCGACACCGGCACCGGCCGCCCGTCCCGGTGGAGGGCCGTCATCAGTCCCGTCCCGTCGCCGCCGGTGCGGCACCGGTCGAGCAGGTCCTCCATCCGCTCGGCGTCCTCGGCCTCCAGCAGGTCGGCGAACTTCCGGCCCACCGCCTCCTCCGCGCGGTGGCCCAGCAGCCGCTCCGCGTGCGCCGTCCAGCCCGTCACCAGACCGTGCGGGTCCAGCAGCAGCGGCGCGGCGTCGGCCACGTCGAACCCCTGCCGGGCTCCTCCCTGCTCCTTGTGTCCGCCCACGGACGGCCTCTCTGTCGCTGAGAGCGTTCTGTCACCTTTGTCCCCGCTAGACCCCATCTTCACCCCGATGACCGGCCCAGGGCTCCCCGGAGGTGGGCCACCGGTGCACCGCGCCCGTCGTCCGACCCGCGCCCGGACAAGCCGAAGCCCCCGCCCGGCAGAACCGGCGGGGGCGTCGGGCGGACAGGTCAGACCTGGCGGCTGAGCACCTTCTCCAGCGTGCGCAGCGCCTCCCGCAGCTCGTCCGCGGTGACGGTCAGCGGCGGGGCCAGCCGGACGGTCGAACCGTGCGTGTCCTTGACGAGGATGCCCTCGCGCATCAGACGCTCGCTGACCTCCCGGCCGGTGCCGAGCGTCGGGTCGACGTCCACGCCCGCCCACAGGCCGCGGCTGCGGAAGCCGGTGACGCCCTTGCCGACCAGCGCCTCCAGGCCCTCCCGCAGCACCACGCCCAGCTCGGCCGCGCGCCGCTGGAACTCGCCCGTCTCCAGCAGTTCCACCACGGCCGTGCCCACGGCGGCCGCCAGCGGGTTCCCGCCGAACGTCGACCCGTGTTCACCCGGGTGGAGCACCTGGAGCACCTCACGCCGGGCCGCCACCGCCGACACCGGGACGATCCCGCCGCCCAGCGCCTTGCCCAGCAGCACCACGTCCGGTTCGACCGACTCGTGCTCCACGGCCAGCGTGCGCCCGGTGCGGCCGAGCCCCGACTGGATCTCGTCCGCGACGAACAGGCACCCGGCGCGCCGGGTCAGCTCCCGCACCCCGGCCAGATAGCCGTCGTCCGGGATCACCACGCCCGCCTCGCCCTGGATCGGCTCGATCAGCACCGCCGCCGTCGTCCCGTCGACCGCCTCCTCCAGGGCCGCGAGGTCGTTGTACGGCACCACCCGGAACCCCGGGGTGAAGGGGCCGAAGCCGGCGCGGGCCGTCTCGTCCGTGGAGAAGCTGACGATCGTGGTCGTCCGGCCGTGGAAGTTGTCCGCCGCCACGACGATCGTCGCCCGGTCGGCGGGGACGCCCTTGACGTCGTAGGCCCACTTGCGGGCCACCTTGATGCCGCTCTCCACCGCCTCGGCGCCGGTGTTCATGGGCAGCACCGTGTCCAGGCCCGTCAGCGCGGCCAGCCGCTCCGCGAACTCCGCCAGCCGGTCGTTGTGGAAGGCGCGCGAGGTCAGCGTGAGCCGGTCCAGCTGGCGGTGCGCCGCCTCGATCAGCGCGGGGTGCCGGTGGCCGAAGTTGAGCGCCGAGTAGCCGGCCAGCATGTCCAGGTACTTCCGGCCCTCCACGTCCTCCACCCAGGCGCCCTCCGCGCGGGCGACGACCACGGGCAGCGGATGGTAGTTGTGCGCGAGGACCGGCTCCTCCGCCGCGATCAGCTCGGCGGACGAACGCGTACGGGGGGCAGTGGTCATGAGCGGATCTCCTGAGTGCAGCACTTGATGCCCCCGCCGGCCTTGCGGAACTCGGACAGGTCGACGGGGACGGGGACGTAACCGCGGCCGGCGAGCCGGTCGGCGAGGGCCGTCGCCTCCGGCGGGACGAAGACATGACGGCCGTCCGAGACGGAGTTCAGGCCGAACGCCATGGCGTCCTCCCTGGTGGCGAGGACCGCGTCCGGGTACAGCCGCTCCAGCACCTCACGGCTGCCCGGCGAGAACGCCTCCGGGTAGTACGCGACGTTCTCCTCGTCCAGCACGAACAGCGCCGTGTCCAGGTGGTAGAAGTACGGGTCCACCAGGGTCAGACCGATCACCGGCACCCCGAAGAACTCCTGGGCCTCCCGGTGCGCCTCGGGCGTGGTGCGGAAGCCGGTCCCGGCGAGGACCCAGCGCCCGGCCGGCACCAGGTCGCCCTCGCCCTCGCACACCGACTCCGGATGCTGGACGTCGAACCCGTGCGCCTTGAACCAGGCGGCGTACGGCACCGACTCCGGGCGCCGCTCCGGCGCGTGGAACTTCGAGCCGAACACACGCCCGTCCACGACGACCGCCGCGTTCGCGGCGAACACCATGTCGGGCAGACCGGGCAGCGGTTCCACGGTCTCCACGGTATGGCCGTGGCGTCGGTAGGCGTCGACCAGCGACAGCCACTGCCGCCGGGCGAGTGAGACGTCGACGGGACGGTCCGGACGCATCCAGGGGTTGATCGCGTACCGCACGGCGAAGAATCTGGGTTCGCAGACGAGATATCGCCGTGGGCGCGCCACACGTGATTCGAGCACGAAGGGGTTCCTCCGCTTCACACGGTGTCGACTAGGGGTGACTCCACGGTAGAAACGCGGCCCTACGGCCGACAAGCGACAGATCCTGCGTGTCCACGCAGGATCGCTGCGTCTTTCCCGGCGTCAGCGCACGTCCGGTGCGTCGTCCGGGGCGGGCTGCGTCACTCCCGCCTCAGGACTGTCGGGCAGCAGGTGGGACAGCACCATCACGCTGATCGTCTTCCGGATGAACGGCTCCTGGCGGATCCGCTCCAGCACCTCCTCGAAGTGCTCCACGTCCCGCGCCCGCACGTGCAGCAGCGCGTCCGCGCCTCCGGTCACCGTCATCGCCGCCGCGATCTCCGGATGGTTGCGCACCACCTCCGCCAGCCGCCGCGGCGGCGCCGCCCCCTCGCAGTAGACCTCCACGTACGCCTCGGTGCGCCAGCCCAGCGCGGACGGCCGCACGGTCGCGGTGAACCCGGTGATCACGCCGGTCTCCCGCAGCCGGTCCACCCGGCGCTTGACCGCCGTCGCCGACAGCCCGACGGAGGCGCCGATCTCCGCGAAGGACGTCCTGGCGTTCGCCATCAGAGCGGTGACGATCTTCCGGTCGAGTTCGTCGAACGGCGTGGGCCTGCTGTTCATGCGGGCACTGTATCCACGACGGCCCCACGGTCACCCCGGGTGCGCCCCGGGAGGAGGACCGGCGCCGAACCGGGTGAAACGCCCTTGTCCGGCACGTAGTCCGGAGCCGGAGATCCCCCCTACACTCCACCTTCATGCTGCGCGCCCTCGCCGTCGACGACGAACGCCCCTCGCTGGAGGAGCTGCTGTACCTGCTGAACGCCGACCCGCGTATCGGCAGCGCGGAGGGCGCCGGCGACGCCACCGAGGCCCTGCGACGCATCAACCGCGCCCTGGAGTCGGGACCCGACGGGCCCGACGCCATCGACGTCGTCTTCCTCGACATCCAGATGCCCGGCCTCGACGGACTCGACCTCGCCCGGCTGCTCACCGGTTTCGCCCGGCCGCCGCTCGTCGTGTTCGTCACCGCCCACGAGGACTTCGCCGTCCAGGCCTTCGACCTCAAGGCCGTCGACTACGTCCTCAAGCCCGTCCGCAGGGAACGCCTCGCCGAGGCCGTACGGCGGGCCGCGGCCCAGCGCGGGACGGCCCCGCCGGAGCCCGCCCCGCGCATCCCCGTGCACGAGCCCGACCCCGACCACATAGCCGTCGAGCTGGGCGGCGTCACCCGCTTCGTCGCCGTCGACGACATCACCCACGTCGAGGCCCAGGGCGACTACGCCCGCCTGCACACCGACCGCGGCAGCCACCTCGTGCGCATCCCGCTGTCCACCCTGGAGGAGCGCTGGCGCTCACGCGGCTTCGTCCGCATCCACCGCCGCCACCTGGTCGCCCTGCGCCACATCGGCGAGCTGCGCCTCGACGCGGGCACCGTGAGCGTCCTGATCGGCTCCGAGGAACTCCAGGTCAGCAGACGCCACGCCCGCGAGCTGCGGGACCTGCTGATGCGCCGGACCACGGGCTGACGGGGGAGACAACCGCATGCCCCAGGAACCCGCGGAGCGCCGGGTGGTCGTCACCGGCCCGCCCCGCCGCACCCGCCGCACCTCCGGCTACTACCGCCCGCGCACCGAGATCGACGAGCAGACCACCCTCGGCCACACCTATGTGCGCTCCCTGATGCGCATCCAGCTGCGCACCGGACTCACCGTGTTCGCCGTCCTCGCGCTGCTCATCGGCCCGCTGCCGCTGGTCTTCGCCGCCGCCCCGGACGCCCGCCGGCTGGAGTGGGCGGTCCTCGGTTTCGGGCTCTACCCCCCGCTGGTCCTGCTCGCCCGCTGGTACGTCCGCCGCGCCGAACGCAACGAACGCGACTTCGTGCGGCTCGTCGAGGACCGCTGAGACCCCGGGAACCGCACCGCCGTGAACACCGCCTACGCCGTCACCGCCGTCGCGCTCGTCGCCGTCGCGACCGTCCTCGTCGGCGCCTTCGGCCTGCGCATATCCCGCACCACCTCCGACTTCTACGTCGCCTCCCGCACCGTGGGGCCCCGCCTCAACGCGGCCGCCATCAGCGGCGAGTACCTCTCCGCGGCCTCCTTCCTCGGCATCGCCGGACTGGTCCTGGTCCAGGGCCCGGACATGCTCTGGTACCCGGTCGGCTACACCGCCGGCTACCTGGTGCTGCTGCTCTTCGTCGCCGCGCCCCTGCGCCGCTCCGGCGCCTACACGCTGCCCGACTTCGCCGAGGCCCGGCTCTCCTCGCACGTGGTGCGGAGACTCGCCGGCACCCTCGTCGTAGGCGTCGGCTGGCTCTACCTGCTGCCCCAGCTCCAGGGCGCCGGACTCACCCTCACCGTGCTCACCGGCGCGCCCGACTGGCTCGGTGCGGTGATCGTCGCCGTCGTCGTCACGGTGATAGTGGCCGCCGGCGGCATGCGCTCCATCACCTTCGTCCAGGCGTTCCAGTACTGGCTCAAGCTCACCGCCCTGCTGGTGCCCGCCCTCTTCCTGGTGATCGCCTGGCAGAGCGACGGCGCGCCCAGCCACGCCTTCGACGAGCCCGCCGAGTTCCGCGAACAGCGCGTGGTGCGCGTCGACGACACCGTCGACCTGCGCCTGACCGCCCCGCTCACCGTCACCGTGGACGGCGCCGTCGACGGCGTGGAACACGAGGGCGCGGAGGTCAGCCTCTCCGCCGGCACCCACCGCATCGACGGCGGCACCCGCCTCACCTTCGCCGAGGGCGCCGAGGTCCCCACCACCGGGCAGGGAGCCGACGACGCCCTGTCGCCCTCCCGCGCCGAGAGCCGCGAGGAACGCCCGCTGTACGCCACGTACGGGCTGATCCTCGCCACCTTCTTCGGCACCATGGGCCTGCCGCACGTGGTGGTGCGCTTCTACACCAGTCCGCACGGCGTGGCCGCCCGCCGCACCACCGTCGCCGTCCTGGGCCTGATCGGCGCCTTCTACCTGCTGCCGCCCGTCTACGGCGCCCTCGGCCGCCTCTACGCACCGGACCTCACCCTCACCGGGGACGCGGACGCCGCCGTCCTGCTGCTGCCCGGCCGGATGATCGGCGGCACCGGCGGCGACCTGCTGGGGGCGCTGGTCGCCGGGGGAGCGTTCGCCGCGTTCCTGTCCACCGCCTCCGGACTCACCATGGCCGTCGCCGGGGTGCTGACCCAGGACGTGCTGCCCTCCCGCGGCGTGCGCCATTTCCGCCTCGGGACCGTGCTCGCCATGGCCGTCCCGCTGGTGGCGAGCATCCTGGTCGGCGGGCTGCCGGTGGCCGACGCCGTGGGCCTCGCCTTCGCCGTGTCCGCGTCCTCGTTCTGCCCGCTGCTGGTCCTCGGGATCTGGTGGCGGCGGCTCACCCCGCCGGGCGCGGCCGCCGGGATGCTCGTCGGCGGCGGCTCCGCGTTCCTCGCCGTGGCCGCCACCATGGCCGGCTATCCGGGCGCCGGGCCGTGGCACGCGCTGCTCGCCTGGCCCGCCCTCTGGTCGGTGCCGCTCGGCTTCCTCACCATGGTGCTGGTCTCCCTCGCCACACCCGGCCGGGTGCCGCCCGGCACGGCCGCGGTCCTGGCCCGCTTCCACCTGCCGGAAGAGCTGCGCACGGAGGTGTCCGCATGAGCGGCTTCCTCGCCGGACTGCTCGTCGCCGTGCTGCCGCTGCTGGCCGCCGGCTTCTGGCTCGGCCGGCGCACGGCACGGCCCGCGAGCCTCGCCGGACTCGGCACCCCCGTCGAGCACGCCACCTTCGAGACCCTGCACACCGCCTCGCTGGCCACGCCCCCGCTGCGCGCCGGGCTCACCGAGGAGACCGCCCGCAAGTCGGCCCGCAAGCTGCGCTCCCTGCTCGGCACGGACGCCCTGGGCCTCACCGACCGTGAGCAGGTCCTCGTCTGGGACGGCGTCGGCGCCCACCACCGCACCGAGATCATGGAGCGTCTCACCGGCCCCCTGGACACCGGCCGCGGCGAGGCGTTCCCGCTGACCTGCGACACCCCGGACTGCACGGTCCGCTGGGCGGTGGTCGCCCCGCTCACCGTCGACGACCGGGTGCACGGCGCGCTCGTCGCCTGCGCGCCCCGCGAGTCGGCGGTGCTGGTCAGGGCCGCGGGGGAGGTGGCCCGCTGGGTCTCCGTGCAGCTGGAGCTGGCCGACCTGGACCAGTCCCGCACCCGGCTGATCGAGGCCGAGATCCGCGCCCTGCGCGCGCAGATCTCCCCGCACTTCATCTTCAACTCGCTCGCGGTGATCGCGTCCTTCGTGCGCACCGACCCCGAGCGCGCCCGTGAGCTGCTGCTGGAGTTCGCGGACTTCACCCGCTACTCGTTCCGCCGGCACGGCGACTTCACCACCCTCGCCGACGAGCTGCACGCCATCGACCACTACCTGGCGCTGGTGCGGGCGCGTTTCGGCGACCGGCTGGCCGTCACCCTCCAGATCGCCCCCGAGGTGCTGCCGGTCGCACTGCCGTTCCTGTGCCTCCAGCCGCTGGTGGAGAACGCCGTGAAGCACGGCCTGGAGGGCAAGGCCGACAAGTGCCGCATCCAGATCACCGCACAGGACGCGGGCGCCGAGGCGCTCGTGGTCATCGAGGACGACGGCGCCGGCATGGACCCCGACCTGCTGCGCCGCATCCTCGCCCGCGAGGTCAGCCCCACCGGCGGCATCGGCCTGTCCAACGTCGACGACCGGCTCCGCCAGGTCTACGGCGACGACCACGGGCTGGTCATCGAGACGGCCGCGGGCGCGGGCATGAAAATCACCGTCCGGCTGCCGAAGTACCAGCCGGGCGTCCATCTGGCGGGGCGGCTCACCCCTCGGTGAGCCGCCCGCCCGTGCCGGTCAGCTGGTGCTGGTCGCGACCATCCCCAGGGTGAGCAGGCCGAGGACGACCCAGATGAACCACAGCCAGCCGTTGCTGCCGAGCGCCACCGTGTACGCCGTCACGGCGACCAGGCCGCCGACGGTGAGCACGCCCATGGTCTTCGTCGAGGTGGAACCGTTCGTGGTACCGGGCATCGCGACACCCTCCTCAGGTCCGTTCCCTCCATGGTGCCCCGGTTTCGGAAAAGCAGGGCGGTACGGGACGGAACCCCGGGGCCGCTAGCTGCCGCGCGCGTTCAGGGAGGCCAGGTAGGCGTTGTACGCCTCCAGCTCCTTGTCGCCGTCCCGGTCGGCGGCGCGGTCCTTGCGGCGCGCCTGCCGCTGGTCCGAGGCGTACCACTGGAACAGCAGCGCGATCAGCACCAGCACCGACGGGACCTCGCTGAACGCCCAGGCGATGCCGCCGGCCGCGTTCTGGTCGGACAGGGGGTCGATGCCGAGCGACGCGGGCGGGTTCAGGAAGGTGTCGACCATCGGAGTGGAGGCCATCATCAGGGCGATGCCGAAGAAGGCGTGGAACGGCATGCCCGCGAACAGCTCCAGCATCCGCATCAGGTGACCCGGCCGGTGCGGACCCGGGTCGACGCCCATGATCGGCCAGAAGAACACCAGGCCCACGGCGAGGAAGTGCACCATCATCGTCGCGTGCCCGACCGCCGACCCCATCAGGAAGTCGAACAGCGGGGTGAAGTACAGGGCGTACAGGCTCGCGATGAACATCGGGATGGTGAACAGCGGGTGCGTCACCACCCGCATGTAGCGGCTGTGCAGCAGCATCAGCAGCAGCTCGCGCGGCCCCTTGGTGCCGCGTACGGACGCCGGGGGCAGCGCCCGCAGCGCCAGGGTGATCGGGGCGCCGAGCAGGATCAGGATCGGCGACACCATGCTGATGACCATGTGCTGCACCATGTGCACGCTGAACATCACCATGCCGTAGTCGTTCAGCGCGGTGCACATCACCAGCCCGATGCTCAGCACACCGGTGGCGAACGCGACCGTCCGCCCCACCGGCCACCTGTCACCGCGCCGGACCAGCCGGACCACGCCCCAGCCGTACAGCGCGAGCGCCAGCAGGCAGGCGACGAGGAAGAACGGGTCCGCCGACCAGGCGAGCCCTCGGCCCAGCGTGAACGGCGGCAGATCCATGGTCATGCCGTGCCCGCTGTGATCCATCCGCCGGCTCCATTTTCGTCCAGGTTGTACGCAATCGGTCCGCACCAGACTAGAACCGCCCCCGGCGACGTCCGTCACCGGGGGCGGTCTGTGAAGCCCGTCTCACGCGCCGGGCGGCGGCCGGAGGATCAGAGCACGCACTCCGCCTCGGCGTACCGCGCCTCGGGCACGGTCTTCAGCGTCTCCACGGCCTCCGCGAGCGACACCATGACGATGTCGGTGCCGCGCAGCGCCGTCATCTGCCCGAAGTCGCCGCGGTGCACGGCCTCCACCGCGTGCCAGCCGAACCGGGTGGCCAGCACCCGGTCGTACGCGGTGGGGGTGCCGCCGCGCTGCACGTGGCCGAGGATCACCGGACGGGCCTCCTTGCCGAGCCGCTCCTCCAGCTCCAGGGAGAGCTGCCGGGCGATGCCGGCGAACCGCTCGTGGCCGTAGACGTCCTTGCCGCCCTCGTCGAAGTCCATGGTCCCGGCCTTCGGCTTGGCGCCCTCGGCCGCGACGACGATGGCGAACCGCTTCCCGGCCGAGAACCGCTCGCCGACCTTCGCGGTCAGCTCGTCGATGTCGAAGGGCCGCTCGGGCACCACGATGGCGTGCGCGCCGGCCGCCATGCCGGAGTGCAGCGCGATCCAGCCGGTGTGGCGGCCCATGACCTCCACGATCAGCACGCGCTGGTGCGACTCGGCGGTGGTCTTCAGCCGGTCCAGCGCCTCGGTGGCCACGCCGACGGCCGTGTCGAACCCGAAGGTGACGTCCGTGACGGCGATGTCGTTGTCGATGGTCTTCGGCACGCCGACTATCGGCAGACCGTTGTCGGACAGCAGCCGCGCCGCCTTGAGGGTGCCCTCACCGCCGATGGGGATGATCGCGTCGAGACCGAGCTCCTCGACATGGCCCCGGGCCCGCTCCACACCGTCCCGCAGATGCTCGGGACGCACCCGGGAGGAGCCGAGGATGGTGCCGCCGCGGGCGAGGATGCCGCCCACCGCGTCGAGGTCGAGCTTGAGGTAGTCGCACTCCAGGAGGCCCTTCCACCCGTCGCGGAAGCCGATGACCTCGTCGCCGTGGTCGACGACGGCACGGTGCACGACGGACCGGATGACGGCGTTCAGGCCGGGGCAGTCGCCGCCGGACGTGAGGACACCAATGCGCATAGCCCGAAACAACCTTCTCGAAGTGGGCCGGGACCGGACCGCGCTGTCCGGTTCGATCCCCGCCACCCTAGCCGTTTCGGGGGGAGGTGCCGCATCCCGCGTCCGCCTGCTGGACGACGCCGCTCACCTGTGCGGAGGAGGCGTCAGACGGGCCGTGCCAGGCCCCTCCGACGCCGCTCACCTGTGCGGAGGAGGCGTCGGACGGGCCGTGCCAGGCCCCTCCGACGCCTCCTCCGCGGCGTCGTTCCGGCGCCTACGCGGGCTGCTGGGCGGCGGCGATGCGCTCGTTGCGCAGGGCCTCGTACCAGCGGTCGTCGGTCGGCGGCAGCGCGTTGACGTCCAGCGCCAGCTTCAGCAGCAGGTCCGCGATCTGCGGGTTGCGCGCCAGCACCGGGCCGTGCATGTACGTGCCGAACACGGTGTCGTTGTACGCGCCTTCGGTGCCGTCGCCGGTGCCGTTGCCGTTGCCGAAACGCACCTGCGCGAGCGGGCGTGCCGTGGGGCCCAGGTGGGTGATGCCCTGGTGGTTCTCGAACCCGGTCAGCGGGGGCAGCCCGAGCTGCGGGTTGATGTCCGCGAGGACGTCGCCCACGCAGCGCGCGCCCTCGCCGCGCACCGACACCACGTCGAGCAGGCCGAGGCCGGGCTCGCGCTGGCCGAGGTCGTTGATGAACTCGTGGCCGAGGATCTGGTAGCCGGCGCAGACCGAGAAGACGATCGCGCCGTTCTCCACCGCCCGGTGCAGCCCGCCGTCGCGGCGCAGCCGCTCGGCGGCCAGCCGCTGCGGGCGGTCCTCGCCGCCGCCGATCAGGTAGATGTCGCCGGAGGTCGGGATCGGCTGGTCGCTGCGCACGTCGAGCCGCGCCACGTCCAGGCCGCGCTGCCGCGCCCGGCGCTCGACGACGAGGACGTTGCCCTGGTCGCCGTAGGTGCTGAGCAGGTCCGGGTAGATCCAGACGACCCGCAGCTGGTTGTCGCTCACTTCAAGTCCCCTGAGGTGTCGTGGTCAGTTGCCGACGCGGCGGCGCAGGTCCTGGAACGCGGTGTAGTTGGCGATGACCTCGATCCGGCCCGGCGGCGACATCTGGACCGCCTGGTCGAGGTTCTCGCACACCTGGAACTGCTGGTTGGCGACCTCGAGGCGCACCGCCAAGTCCAGCTTCCGGTCGCCGACGACGCAGATCGGGTGGCCGGTGAGCCGGGTGTAGTCGACGTCCCACAGCCAGGAGGTGTCGGTGCCGTCGGCGGAGCGCGCGTTCACCGAAAGGATCACCGGGGTCGGCGGCGGGTCGATCAGCGAGAACGTCTCCAGCCAGCCCGCGGGGTTCTTCGCGAGCAGCAGCCGCAGGTCACGGCCCTGGAACTGGACGACGTCGTAGCGGCCGGCCACGGCCTGCACCTGGTACATGCGCTCCAGGGCCACCTGCGGCGGCACCCCGAAGACGGCGGCGACGGCCGCGGAGGACGCGGCGTTGGCCTTGTTGGCGCGGCCCGGCAGCTGGAGGTGGATCGGCCAGGCGGAGCCGTGCGGGTCGAGCACGTGGTCGCCGGAGAGCGCCCAGCTCGGGGTGGGGCGGCGGAAGCCGCACTCGCCGCAGAACCAGTCGTCGCCGGGGCGCTGCATCACGCCGCCGCACGACGGGCAGGACCAGGCGTCGTCCTTCCACATCTGGCCGGCGGCCACCCAGATCACGTTGGGGGAGGACGACGCGGCCCACACCACCAGCGGGTCGTCGGCGTTGGCCACGATCACGGCCTTGGAGCCGGCCAGGCCCTCGCGCCAGGCCTCCGCGAGCATGCGGGTCTCCGCGGCGCGGTCGAGCTGGTCGCGGGAGAGGTTGAGCAGGGCGATGCACTTGGGCTCGGTGGCCTGCGCGACGCCGACCAGGTACTTCTCGTCGACCTCGATGACGCCGTAGCGGGCGTCCTCGCCGGCCGCGAGGGCCGAGGTGATGCCGGCCGGCATGTTGGCGCCCAGCGCGTTGGAGACGACCGGGCCGGCCGCCTTGAGCGCCTCGGCGATGAGCCGGGTGGTGGTGGTCTTGCCGTTGGTCGCCGAGACGAGGGTCACGTCCAGGTGCGCGGCGAGCCGGTGGAGAAGCTCGGGGTCGAGTTTCAGGGCCACCCGGCCGCCGATCACCGAACCGCTGCCGCGCCCTGCGGCGCGGGATGCCGCTGCGACCGCCTTGCCCGCGGTCACGGCCAGCTTGGCCCGCGGCGTGAGCGGGTCCGAGTTGCCTGCCATCAGTTCTCGATCCTCCTTGCGTACGCGCCGCGTCTGTGCCTGACGGCCACGTGGTGTGGGCTCAGCCTATCGAGATCCATTCGCCCTCCAGTACCGCGGCTCCGTCGTAAGACGGGGCGGGGATGCAAGGACCGTACCCTTGCGGCCATGCGACACGGCTCTCTGCCCGGCGTCCACGGACGCGTACGGCCCCTCACCCTGCTCGGAGACCCCGTCCTGCACACGCCGTGCGGGGAGGTCACCGACTTCGGCCCGGAACTGGCGGATCTGGTGGAGGACTTGTTCGCGACCATGTACGCGGCCGAGGGAGTGGGCCTGGCCGCGAACCAGATCGGCGTGCCGCTGCGGGTGTTCGTCTTCGACTGCCCCGACGACGAGGACGTACGGCACCTCGGACACGTGGTGAACCCGCGGCCGGTGGTGACGGACGGGGTGGTGGTGCGAGGGCCCGAGGGCTGTCTGTCGCTGCCCGGCCTGGAGGCGGGGACGGAGCGGTACGACCACGCGGTGGTCGAGGGCTTCACGGTGACGGGGGAGCCGGTCACCGTGCACGGCACCGGGTTCTTCGCCCGCTGCCTCCAGCACGAGAGCGACCACCTGGACGGCACGGTCTACGCCGACCGCCTTGACGGCCGTCGGCACCGCAAGCTGATGCGCCAGATCGCGCGCGCCTCCTGGCACCGCCCTGCCTGAGCCGGGCCCCGGGGTCAGAAGCCCGGGCCGCCCACCTTGTCGCCGGCCGCGGCCAGCCGACCCCACAGCAGGTCGGCCAGGCTGCGCACCAACTCGGCGCGGGCGCAGGGGCGTTCGCCCAGCCACCAGTCGCCGGCCGCGTGCATCATGCCGACGATGCCGTGGCCCCAGACCCGGGCCAGCTGGTGGCTTCCGGGGCCGAGGTCGAGGCGTTCCTCGATCACCTGGGCCAGTTCTTCGCCCATCCGGCGCAGCAGCGGCGCCGAGTGCTTGCCCACGTCGAAGCCCTGCTCGCTCGGCGAGCCCTCCGCCGGGTGCATCAGGAAGCGGTAGACCTGGGGCCGTGCCTCGATCGCCGCCAGGTAGGTGTCCAGCGTGGCCTCGACCCGCTCCCGCCGCTCCGCGGGCGCGTCCAGTGCGGCCCGCAGGGAGTCCAGCAGGGCGTCGGTGTGGCGTGTGGCGAGGGCGGCGTAGAGTCCTCCCTTGTCGCCGAAGTGACGGTAGAGGATGGGCTTGGTGATGCCGGCCTCCGCGGCGATGGCGTTCATCGAGGCCCCGGGGCCGTCGCGCAGCACCACTCGGTCGGCGGCCTCCAGCAGCTCGCGCCGGCGTCGGTCGGCGGACCGCTGCTGCTCGGTCCGCTGTGTGGTGTCCATGAGCTCTCCCCACCCGTGCTGAATCGGTGACGCCTGCGCAAACTAACACTGATCACGGCCCCGACATCGAACGGGATGCCGACCTGCCTGGGGAGTTGACTTTTCCTACTTGTCGGTAACAGACTGGGGTTACCGCAAGTAACATGCACGTGCGCCGCCGCTGGAGGGGTCATGGCCGAGTTCACCATGGAGCTCAACGACGAGCAGAAGGAGGTGCGGGACTGGCTGCACGGCTTCGCCGCCGACGTCATCCGTCCCGCCGCCGCCGAATGGGACGAGCGTGAGGAGACTCCCTGGCCGGTGATCCAGGAGGCGGCCAAGGTCGGCATCTACTCCCTGGACTTCTACGCGCAGCAGTACTTCGACGCAACCGGTCTCGGCATCCCCATGGCGATGGAGGAGCTGTTCTGGGGCGACGCGGGCATCGCGCTGTCGATCGTCGGCACCGGCCTCGCCGCCGTCGGCGTCCTCGCCAACGGCACCGAGGAGCAGATCGGCACCTGGATCCCCCAGATGTACGGCGACGTGAACGACGTGAAGGTCGCGGCCTTCTGCTCCTCCGAGCCCGACGCCGGCTCCGACGTGGCGTCGATGCGCACCCGCGCGGTGTACGACGAGGCCAAGGACGAGTGGGTCATCAACGGCACCAAGACCTGGGCGACCAACGGCGGCATCGCCAACGTCCACGTGGTGGTCGCGGTCGTCGACCCCGAGCTGGGCTCGAAGGGCCACGCGTCCTTCATCATCCCGCCGAACACCCCGGGCCTCTCCCAGGGCCAGAAGTTCCAGAAGCACGGCATCCGCGCCTCGCACACCGCCGAGGTCGTCCTCGAGGACGTCCGCGTCCCCGGCTCCTGCCTGCTCGGCGGCAAGGAGAAGCTCGACGAGAGGCTCGCCCGCGCCCGGGAGAAGGCCAAGAAGGGCGGCGAGCGCGTGAAGAACGCCGCCATGGCCACCTTCGAGGCCTCCCGCCCGGCCGTCGGCGCCATGGCCGTGGGCACCGCCCGCGCCGCGTACGAGGTCGCCCTCGACTACGCCAAGACGCGTGAGCAGTTCGGCCGCCCGATCATCGACAACCAGGGCGTCGCCTTCCAGCTCGCCGACATGCGCACCCAGATCGACGCCGCCCGCCTGCTGGTGTGGCGCGCCTCCTGGATGGGGGTCAACGGCAAGCCGTTCACGGCGGCCGAGGGTTCGATGTCGAAACTGTTCGCCAGCGAGACCGCCAAGAAGGTCACCGCCCAGGCCATCCAGATCCTCGGCGGCAACGGCTACACCCGTGAGTACCCGGTCGAGCGGATGCACAGGGATGCCGCCATCTACACCATCTTCGAGGGCACCAGCGAGATCCAGCGCCTGGTGATCGCCCGCACCCTCTCGGGCATGTCCATCCGCTGACCCACCCGTGCGGGGGCGGTCCGGTCCGCCGGCTTGCCCCCGCACGGCGTAAGGGCCAACCTCGGGGGTGACCGACGCCTCGGAGGACGCGATGACACGCACGGCCCGGGACCTGCTGCGGACGATCACCGCGGAGCTCGCCCCCGATCCGCGCTCGAACCCGCTGGTGCCGCAGATCGCGGCGGGGAAGGCGGACCGCGAGGTGCTGGCGGTGCTCGCACTGGAACAGGCGCAGGTGATCCCCGCGGACCGCCGCGCCTTCCTCCAGCTGGCGGTGCGCTCCACGGCCGAACCTGAGGCCGACGCGTACTTCACCGCCCTGGCCGAGGGCGAGGCGCTCGCCCAGCAGCGGCTGCCCGCCTTCGCCGCGGCCTGCGGCGTCGACGGGACCCGGGCCGCCGCCTACACCCCGCTGCCCGGCTGCCAGGCCTACCCGGCCTACGTCGCCTGGCTGGCCCTCAACGCCGCCCCGGCCGACGCCGTGCTCGCCGTCACCGCCAACTTCTCCGCGTGGGGCGGCTACTGCGCCACCATCGCCGCCGCACTGCGCACACACTACGGCTTCGACGACGAGGCCTGCGCCTTCTTCGACTTCTTCGCCGGACCGGCCGAGCACCTGGACCGCACCGCCGAGCGCGCAGTCCAGGCGGCCCTGGAAACCGGGCGCCTGGACGAGAGCCGCGCCCGCGCCTACGGACACCTGCTGCAGAGTTACGAAGCGCTGTTCTGGCGGACCCTCGAACGGCCGGCCTGACGCCTTACGGGGTGGTGCCGCTGGAGTGGGCGATGCACGCCACGTCGATGCGGTCGGCGAGCTTCGCCAGTTCGATCGTCAGCGCGGCGACCGTGTCCTCGTCGAGCCCGCCCTCGCCGGACTCGACGAGCCGGACCCAGCGGCCGCCGACCGTGCGCAGCAGCTTGCTGACGTCGGCGGCCGCCACCTGAAGGGTGCCGCGGTCGTCGACGATCAGGGGCAGGGTCACTTCGCGGTTCACAGTCGGGATCGTAGCCGTGCGGGCGTCACGCGCCGTGCCAAACCGTGGTGATGTTGCAGAACTCGCGGATTCCGTGCCCGGACAGCTCACGCCCGTAACCCGACCGCTTGACCCCGCCGAAGGGGAACGCGGGATGGGACGCCGTCATGCCGTTGACGTACACGCCGCCCGCCTCGAGGTCCCGGACGAACCGGTCGATCTCCGCCTCGTCACGCGTCCACACGTTCGAACTCAACCCGAACAGGGTGTCGTTGGCGATCAGCACCGCCTCGTCCAGGTCGTCCGCCCGGTACAGCGTGGCGACCGGGCCGAACGCCTCCTCCCGGTGGATGCGCATCTCCCGGTCGATCCCGGCCAGCACGGTCGGCGGGTAGAACCAGCCCGGCCCGTCCGGGCGTTCGCCACCGCACAGCACCGTGGCGCCCGCCCTCACGGCGTCGTCGACCAGTTCTTCCAGGTCCCGGCGGCCCTGTTCGCTGGAGAGCGGGCCGACGTCGGTGTCCTCGTCCGTCGGGTCGCCGACCTTCAGCGCCTTCATGCCGGCGACGAACCGCTCGGCGAAGGCGTCGTAGACGTCCGTGTGCACGATGAACCGCTTGGCGGCGATGCAGGACTGGCCCGCGTTCTGCACCCGGGCCGTCACCGCGACCTCCGCGGCCCGGTCCAGGTCGGCCGAGGGCATCACCACGAACGGGTCGCTGCCGCCCAGCTCCAGCACGGTCTTCTTGATCATCTCGCCGCACGTCGAGGCCACCGCCCGGCCGGCCGGCTCGCTGCCGGTGAGTGTGGCGGCCTTGATCCGCTCGTCGCGCAGCAGGTCGTCGACGGTGGCGGAGCCGATCAGCAGGGTCTGGAAGCAGCCCTCGGTGAAGCCCGCGCGGTGGAACAGGTCCTCGAGGTACAGGGCGGTCTGCGGCACGTTCGACGCGTGCTTCAGCAGCCCGACGTTGCCCGCCATCAGGGCGGGGGCGGCGAACCGCACCACCTGCCACAGCGGGAAGTTCCACGGCATCACCGCGAGCACCGGGCCCAGCGGCCGGTACCGCACCAGGGCCCGGGAGGCGCCGGAGTCCTTCACGTCGGAGGCGGCGGGCTCCTCGTCGGCGAGCAGCTCGGCCGCGTGATCGGCGTACCAGTGCATCGCCTTGGCGCACTTCGCGGCCTCCGCGCGGGCCTGCGCGACCGGCTTGCCCATCTCCGTGGTGATCACCCTGCCGATGGCGTCCCGGTCCTCGTCGAGGATCTCGGCGGCCTGGTGCATCAGACGGGACCGCTCCTCGAAGGTCGTCGTCCGGTACGTGCGGAAGGTGGCCTCCGCGAGCTGGAGCCGGCGTTCGACCTCGTCCTCGTCCATGGGGTGGTACGTCTTGACGGTCTCGCCGTTCGCCGGATTCACCGTGGCGATGTGCATCACTGGCCTCCATGGGACGGGCTGTGCTCCGACGACCTTCCCGCGCGCCGATGGGCGCCGCAACGCGGGAGGGTCTCTCAGAGCGAGTGCTCCGTCAGGCGGTCCAGAAACGCGGCCTGTGCCGACACGACCAGCTCGCGGGCCCGCTCCAGCGGGAACCAGGCCACCCGGTCCAGCTCCGGGAACTCCCGCGTCCGCCCCGACCTGGGCGGCCACTCCATGGTGAACGTGCCGGGCACGACGGATGCCGGGTCCAGGTCGCCCTCCACCGCCCACGCCGTGACCACCTTGCCGCCCGACTGACGGACCTCCCCGAGCGGCACCGCCTCACCCTCCGGCGGAGGCAGCCCCAGCTCCTCCTGGAACTCGCGGCGCGCCGCGTCCCAGGCGGGCTCGGCGGGGTCGTGCTCGCCCTTAGGCACGGTCCACGCCCCGGCGTCCCGGCGCGCGAAGAACGGGCCGCCCATGTGGCCGAGCAGCACCTCGACGCCCTCCCCGGTGCGCCGGAACAGCAGCAGGCCCGCGCTCCGGGCGGCCGTCACGGCCGTACCTCCGGGTGGGCGGCGAGCACGGTCTCGACCGTGTCCGCCTCCTCCGGCCGCTTGTCCTCGCGGTAGCGGATCACCCGGGCGAAGCGCAGGGTGACGCCGGCCGGGTAGCGGCTGGAGCGCTGCAGGCCGTCGTAGGCGATCTCCACGACGAGTTCGGGGCGCACGGTCACCGTGTAGCCGCTCTCGTCGACGGCGATCTCCCGCAGCCGCTCCGTCTGCCACTCCAGCATCGCGTCGGTCATGCCCTTGAAGGTCTTCCCGAGCATCGCGAACCCGCCGTCGGCGGTGCGGGCGCCCAGGTGCAGGTTGGAGAGCCGGCCGGTGCGCCGGCCGTGGCCCCACTCGGCGGCCAGCACCACGAGGTCCAGCGTGTGCACCGGCTTGACCTTCAGCCAGGAAGCGCCGCGCCGCCCCGCGCTGTACGGGGCCTGAAGGCCCTTCACCACGACGCCCTCGTGGCCGCGCTCCAGCGTCTCGGTGAGGAACCGTTCCGCCGCCTCCAGGTCGTCGGGGCCGTTCACCAGCGTGCGCCGCACCCGCATCGGCTCCGGCACCAGCCGGGCCAGCTCGGCGTGCCGCTCGGCGAACGGCAGGTCCAGCAGGTCCCGGCCGTCCACCGACAGCGCGTCGAAGAACACGGGGGAGACCGGCGTCTCCCGGGCGGCCGTCGCCACGTCCACCCGGGACCCGACCCGCCCGGCCGTCTCCTGGAAGGAACGCGGGCGCCCCGTGCCGTCGAAGGAGATCACCTCGCCGTCGAGGATGAACCGCTGCACGTCCAGCCCCCGCGCCGCCTCGGCCACCTCGGGCAGCCGGTCCGTGATGTCGTCCAGGGTGCGGGTGTGGACCCGCACGGTGTCGCCGTCGCGGTGCACCTGGACACGGATGCCGTCGAGCTTCTCCTCGACCGCGCAGACGCCCAGCTTCCCGACCGCCTCCCCGACCGAGGAGGCGCTGTGCGCGAGCATCGGCTGCACCGGACGCCCGACGGTCAGCCGGAACCGCTCCAGCGCCTGAGGCCCGTCCGCCAGCAGCGCCCCGGCGACCGGCTGGAGCGACCCGGCGAGCATCACCGCCCGCCGTACGTCCGCCGGGGCGGCGCCGGTCGCCCGGGCCAGGCCCTCCGCCGCCACCGCGTCCAGGGCGCCCTGACGCACCTCGCCGGTCAGCAGCCCCCGCAGGAAGCGCTGCTCCGCCTCGGTGGACGCGCCGAGCAGCTCGCCGACCAGCCGTGCCCGCTCTCCCTGCGAGCCGGGCCCGGACACCTTCGCCAGCCGGGTGAGCAGCGCGTCCACCTCGCGCACGGTCAGGGACGGCTCGGCGGAGGGCGGCACGGGATCGCCCAGCACCTTCCAGCCGACCCCGATCCGCCCCTGCGGCAGCCGGCCCGCCAGGTACGGGATGACGACCGGGACGTCGTCCGGCTCGGCCTCCCGGAACAGTTCGGCGAGCAGGGCGGTCTTCCGCGACCGCGCCGAGGTGGCGGCCACCTCCTGGGACACCTGGGCCAGCCGGGACAGCAACATGCAGTCATCGTGCTACGAAGGTGTGCCTTCTACACCTCCGCGGGCGGTCACTGCGCGAGCGCCGCGTCCAGGTCCGTCATCCGCAGGTCGCCGACGACCGCCGTCGCCGCGCGGTAGCCGCCGCTCGCCGCGTGCACCACCTGCTCGGTGAACCCGATCGCGTTGCCCGCTGCCCACACGCCCGGCACGCTGGTCAGCCCGTTCGGGTCGACCACCGGGTACGCCCCGAACGGCGTCTCGTCCATCTCGGCGCCCAGCCGCTCCAGCAGCCCCGTCTGCGGTACCGGACGCGGCGCGACGAACACCACCGACCGGGCGTGCACGGTCCCGTCGGCCATCCGTACGCCGGTCAGCCGGTCGTCCTCCACCACCAGGCCGGCGACCTCGCCCGGCACCACGTCCACGCCCGCCGCGGCCAGCCGGCGCAGGTCCAGGTCGGACAGCTCCTCCTCGGCGACCTCGTGCAGGAAGAACGTGACGTCCTTCGACCACCGGGAGACCATCAGCGCCTGATGGACGCCCGCAGGGCTCGACGCCAGCACCCCGAAGGGCTCGTCGCGCACCTCCCAGCCGTGGCAGAACGGGCAGTGCAGCACGTCCCGCCCGAACCGCTCGGCGACCCCGGGGACGTCCGGCATCTCGTCCCTGAGCCCCGTCGCCACGACGATCCGCCGGGCACGCACACTGCCGCCCCGCTCCAGTGCCACCGTGAACTCCTCGCCCCGGGCGACATCCGTCACCCGGTCCCGGACCAGCTCCACGCCGTAGCGCGCGATCTCCTCCCGGCCCAGCTCCAGGAACTCGGCCGGCGGCATCCCGTCGCGGCTCAGATAACCCTGCATGTGCGCCGACGGCGCGTTGCGCGGCTCGCCCGCGTCGACCACCAGCGTGCGGTGCCGGGCCCGCCCCAGCACCAGCGCGGCGGACAGTCCCGCCGCTCCACCGCCCACCACGACCACGTCGTAACGGCTGTCGGTCAGGTCCTGCTCGGTCATCGTGACCACCTCCACCGCCGACGGTCGCTCCGGCACGGGCGGATTGACAAACAAGTTTGCCGAACCTGCAATGTCCGCATGGTGACGGACGACGTTCTCGCGGAAGTGGGCCCCCGGCTGCGCCGGATCCGGAAGGAGCGGGAGGTGACGCTCGCGGCGCTGGCGGAGGCGACCGGCATCTCCGTGAGCACCCTGTCGCGGCTGGAGTCCGGTCAGCGCAAACCCGGCCTCGACCTGCTGCTTCCCATCGCGCAGGCACATCAGGTGTCCCTGGACGAGCTGGTCGGCGCGCCTCCGGTGGGCGACCCCCGGGTGCGCTCCCGGCCGATCGTGCACGGGGGGCGCACCCACTGGCCGCTCACCCGGCAGCCCGGCGGTCTCCAGGCGTACAAGGTGCTCGAACCGAAGCGTCGGCTGGAGCCGGAACCGCGCACCCACGAGGGCTACGAGTGGCTGTACATCCTCTCCGGGAAGCTGCGGCTGGTGCTGGGCGACCACGACGTGGTGCTGACGGCCGGCGAGGCGGCCGAGTTCGACACGCGTGTGCCCCACTGGTTCGGGTCGACGGGGGAGGGGCCGGCGGAGTTCCTCAGCCTCTTCGGACCGCAGGGGGAGCGGATGCATGTGCGGGCGCGGCCGAAGAGCAAGGAGTGAGGCGGCACCGCGTTGCCCGGTGGGTGGGGGCGCGTTTCCCGGTGGAGGGCACGTTTCCCGGCGGAGGGCGCGGGACGGTTCCCTTGAGGCAAGCGACCGCTTAGTATGCGGGGACCCGGTCAGCGAAGACGACGTTCACCGTCCCGTGGAGGCCCCGCATGCAGGCATGGCAAGTGCACGAACTCGGCGAGCCGGGCGAGGTGATGCGCCTCGCGGACGTCGAGCGGCCGACCCCCGGCGAGGGGCAGGTGCTGCTCCGGGTACGCGCCGCCGGCATCAACTTCCCGGACGCCCTGATGTGCAGGGGCCAGTACCAGGTGCGGCCGCCGCTGCCCTTCACCCCCGGTGTGGAGATCTGCGGCGAGACAGAGGACGGCCGCCGTGTGATCGCCAACCCGGCCCTGCCGCACGGCGGTTTCGCCGAGTACGCCCTCGCGGACGCCGCCGCTCTGCTGCCCGCGCCGGACGCGCTGGACGACGCCGAGGCCGCCGCCCTGCACATCGGCTACCAGACGGCCTGGTTCGCCCTGCACCGGCGGGCCCGCCTTGAGGCCGGCGAGACCCTGCTCGTGCACGCCGCCGCGGGCGGGGTGGGCAGTGCCGCCGTGCAGCTCGGCAAGGCGGCCGGCGCCACCGTCATCGGCGTGGCGGGTGGCGCCGGCAAGGCCGCCGCCGCCCGCGAACTGGGCTGTGACGTGGTGATCGACCGCCGCGAACAGGACGTCGTCGCCGCGGTCAAGGAGGCCACCGGCGGACGCGGCGCCGACGTGATCTTCGACCCGGTGGGCGGAGACGCGTACACCCAGTCCGCCAAGACCGTCGCCTTCGAGGGCCGCATCGTGGTCGTGGGCTTCGCGAGCGGCACCATCCCGAGCCCCGGCCTCAACCACGCCCTGATCAAGAACTACGCGATCCTCGGCCTCCACTGGGGCCTCTACAACACCAGGAACCCGGAACTGGTCCGGCACTGCCACGAACAGCTCACCGACCTCGCCGCCAAGGGCGCGATCAAGCCGCTGGTGAGCGAGCGCGTGCCGCTCCCCGGGGCCGCCGACGCCGTGCAGCGGGTCGCCGACGGCGTCAGCACGGGCCGCGTCACCGTGCTGCCGTCCCTGGAGAACGGAGCCGCCGCATGACCGACGCCGACGAACTGCGCCGCCGCACCCGGGACCTGCTGGCCGCGCACCCGCCCGCCGACACCGGGCGCCTGGACTTCCTGCGCGCCCGCTTCGACGCGGGACTCGCCTGGGTGCACTTCCCCGAAGGACTCGGCGGGCTCGGCCTGCCACGCTCCCTCCAGGCCGTCGTCGACGCCGAACTGGCGGCCGCCGGCGCTCCCGACAACGACCCGCGCCGCATCGGCATCGGTCTCGGCATGGCCGCCCCGACGATCCTCCAGTACGGCACCCAGGAGCAGAAGGCGCGCTTCCTGCGGCCGCTGTGGACCGGGGAGGAGGTCTGGTGCCAGCTCTTCAGCGAGCCCGGCGCCGGCTCCGACCTGGCCGCGCTGGGTACGCGCGCCGTCCGTGAGGGCGACGACTGGGTGGTCAACGGGCAGAAGGTGTGGACGTCCAGCGCCCACGTCGCCCGCTGGGCCATTCTCATCGCCCGCACCGACCCGGACGTGCCCAAGCACCGGGGCATCACCTACTTCGTGTGCGACATGACCGACCCGGGAGTCGAGGTGCGGCCGCTGCGCCAGATCACCGGCGAGGCCGAGTTCAACGAGGTGTTCCTCACCGACGTCCGCATCCCCGACGACCGCCGTCTCGGCGACGTCGGCGACGGCTGGCGGGTCGCCCAGACCACCCTGAACAACGAACGCGTCGCCATCGGCGGCAGGCGGCTGCCCCGCGAGGGCGGCATGATCGGCCCGGTCGCCAGGACCTGGCGCGAACGACCCGAACTGCGCACCCACGACCTGCACCAGCGGCTGCTGAAACTGTGGGTCGAGGCGGAGGTCGCCCGGCTCACCGGTGAACGCCTGAGCCAGCAGCTCGTCGCCGGGCAGCCCGGACCCGAGGGCGCCGGCATGAAGCTCGCCTTCGCCCGCCTCAACCAGGAGATCAGCGGCCTGGAGGTGGAACTGCGCGGCGAGGAAGGGCTGTTGTACGACGACTGGACCATGCGCCGCCCGGAGCTGGTCGACTTCACCGGCCGAGACGCCGGCTACCGCTATCTGCGCTCCAAGGGCAACAGCATCGAGGGCGGGACCAGCGAGGTCCTGCTGAACATCGTCGCCGAGCGCGTCCTGGGCCTGCCCGCCGAGCCGCGCACCGACAAGGACGTCGCCTGGAAGGACCTGGCCCGATGAGCGATCTGCTGTACTCGGAGGAGGAAGAGGCGCTCCGCGCCGCCGTCCGGGACCTGCTCACCGACCACTGCGACACGACGTCCGTGCTCGCCCGCGTCGAGTCGGACGCCCCGCACGACCTGGCCGCCTGGAAGGCGCTCGCCGACGGCATGGGCCTCGCGGGCCTGCTCGTCCCGGAGGACCGGGGCGGCCAGGGCGCGACCCACCGCGAGGCCGCCGTCGTCCTGGAGGAGCTGGGGCGTGCGGTCGCGCCCGTGCCGTACCTGACCAGTGCCGTCGTCGCCACGGAGGCGCTGCTGGCGTGCGCGGACGGCGACGGTCTGCTCGCGGACCTGGCGTCCGGGCGCGTGATCGGCGCGCTCGCCGTCGGCCTGCACACCGCCCCCGGCACCGGGTACGCGACCGTCCGCGCGGACGGCGGCGCCCTGCACGGCGAGCTGACCGGCATCGCGGACGCCGCCGTCGCCGACGTCCTGCTCGTGCCGGCGGACGACGGCGGGCTGTACGCGGTGACGGCCGACGCGGTCACCGTGACCCCGCAGACGTCCCTCGACCTCACCCGGCCCCTCGCCCGCGTCACCCTCGAGGCGGCTCCGGGCCGCCGCGTCGGCGACGCCGAGCCCGCCGTACGCCGCGCCCTGCGCGCCGGGGCGGGACTGCTCGCCTCGGAGCAACTCGGCATCGCCGAGTGGGCGTTGACCGAAACCGTGCGGTACCTGAAGGACCGGAAGCAGTTCAACCGCCCCGTCGGCGGGTTCCAGGCGCTGAAGCACCGGCTCGCCCAGCTGTGGCTGGAGGTCGTCCACCTGCGCGCCGCCGCGCGGGCCGCCGCCGACGCGCTCGCGACCGGCGAGGACACGGACGTGTCGGTCACCGTCGCCCAGGCCTACGCGGCCCCCGTCGCCGTGCGCGCCGCCGAGGAGGCCCTGCAACTGCACGCGGGCATCGGCATGACGTGGGAACACCCGGTGCATCTGCGCCTCAAGCGCGCCAAGGCCGACTCGATCGCCTACGGCACGGCGGGCGCCCACCGGGAGGCGCTCGCGGAGCTGGTGGACCTGCGGGCGCCCTGACGCGACCTCAGCAGGCGGCCCGCTCTCCCTCCTCCGGGGTGGGCGGGCCGCGGTGCGTGGATGAACGGCCGACGGCGAACCGGCCAACTCCTCGCACGACACTGCTCTCCACGTGCCACGGGACCCCATACTCACGGGGACCCCGTACGGCACATCAGAGAGGCAGAGCATGGCCCTCACCACCCGTCGCGGAGCCCTCACCGCCCTCGGCGTCGCCCTCGCGAGCCCCCTCGCCCTCCCCGCAGGGCAAGCCCTCGCCGGCCACCACCCGCACCGGCCGCGCCCGTTGTGGCGCGCGCACGCCCACAACGACTACGAGCACCCCCGTCCGCTCCTCGACGCCCTCGACCACCGCTTCGGCAGCGTCGAGGCGGACGTCTTCCTCGTCGGCGGACAACTCCTCGTCGCCCACGACCCCGAGGACCTCGACCCCGCCCGCACCCTGGAGTCGCTGTACCTGGACCCGCTCGCCGCCCGCGTCCGCGCCAACCGCGGCACGGTGTACCGCGGCGACGGCGGCTCGCTCCAGCTGCTGATCGACCTCAAGACGGAGGGCGCGTCCACGTACGCGGAACTCGACCGCCGACTGCGCCGCTACAAGGGCCTGTTCACCACGTACGCCCACGGCAGGGTGTTCCCCGGACCGGTCACCGCCGTCGTCTCCGGCGACCGCGCCGCCCGCGCGCCCATGGAGGCCCAGCGCGTCCGTCACGCCTTCTACGACGGCCGCCTCACCGACCTCGGCGGCCCGGCGCCGGCCTCCTTCGCTCCGCTCATCAGCGACAACTGGACGCTGCACTTCACCTGGCAGGGCGTCGGCGCGTTCCCCGCGGTGGAACGCCGGAAACTGCGCACGCTGGTGGGCGCCGCCCACGCCCGTGGGCAGCGGGTACGGTTCTGGGCCACCCCGGACGTGCCAGGTCCCGCACGGGACGCGCTGTGGGCCGAGCTGGCCGCGGGGGACGTCGACCACCTCAACACCGACGACCTGGCGGGCCTGGAAGCGTTCCTCGACGCCCACCGGAAGGTGTGACCGGCTTCTCGGGCGCAGGCCCCGACCTTCAGGGTGCGAGGGGTGCCGGACCACCCACGACCGGGACGTGAACGCGGTCGTCCTGGCCGCCGGACGGGCGGACAGGCGAAACGCCTGCGGAGGGTGAGTAAGGCCCTCCGCTCGGCGGAGGCGTCGCCCGATGAAACAGGAACCCACCGAGGCAGCGCGCAGCGCTGCGGCAGGAATCCCGGTCCTTCAGGGCTGGGAGGACGTCGAACCACACGTTCGGCGGACAGGTCAGCCGCCCGGACGAACCCTTCGCTACGCCACACTTGCGGCCGAACGCCGCGAAACAGGCGTGGCGGAGGAGGTTGACGATGGCCATTTCCATCTCTGTGGTGCTGCTGCTCTCGGTCCTGGCGGTGATCTTCCTGCGCAACGGCGGGCTGAAGATCTCGCACGCCCTGGTCTGCCTGCTGCTGGGCTTCTACCTGGCCAGCACGAGCATCGCCCCCACGATCCACAGCGGCCTGACGGCCACGGCGGACATCGTCAGCAGTCTGCGGCCGTGAGCGCGCGACCCGCCGGAACAGGTGGCCTCGCCGATCGCGGGGCCCACGGCCGCCCGGCCCGGGACGTCGCACGACGGCGCACCGCTGAGGCGGCCCGCCCGTCAGGGAGGTCACCCACGGGCGGCCCCGTAGGGCCTCAGCCCCGTTCCGCCACCGCCGCCGGGTCGTCCAGCACGCCCCGCACCACCCAGTGGGCCGCGCCCAGCAGTGGTCCCTCCGGGCCCAGGGCGGAGACGGACACCGGGCAGGAAGGGCCCGCCGTGCGTCGGGCCAGTTCCGAGCGGAGCGAGGGAAGCAGCCAGGGCGACAGCCCCGACAGCGCGCCGCCCAGCACCACGTTCTCGGGGTCCAGGAGGTTGACCGCTCCCGTCAGGGCGATGCCCAGCGCCGTGCCCGCGTCGTGCAGGGCGCGTCGTACCGCGGCGTCGCCCTGTTCGGCGCGGCCCGCGAGCAGGCCGACCCGGTCCTCGCCGGGTTCGAGACCGGCCGCGCGCAGCACCGCCTCCTCGCCCGCGTACTGCTCCAGGCAGCCCCGGCCGCCGCAGGCGCACGACGGACCGTCGGGCCACACCGGGACGTGACCCAGTTCGCCGGCGAACCCCCGGTTGCCGTGCAGCACCCGCCCGTCCACCACGACCGCCGCACCGATGCCGATCTCGGCCGAGACGTGCAGGAAGTCGCGCGGGGTGTCCTCGCCGAGCCACAGTTCGGCGAGCGCGCCGAAGTTGGCCTCGTTGGCCACCGTCAGCGGCAGCTTCTCGGGGAGCAGCGGGCCGAGGTCCGTGTCCAGCCAGCCCAGGTTCGGGGCGCGGACGACGGTGCGGGCGTCGCGGGCCACCAGACCGGGCACGGCGACCGCGAGCCCGGCCGGCCACAGCCCCTCGCCCTCCGCCTCCGTCACCACCCGCCGGACCAGTTCGGTGAGTTCGCCGAGCACCGGCTCGGGCGAGCGGTCCCGGTTCGCCACCTGCCGTACCGCCCGCGCCCGTACCTCACCGCGCAGGTCGACCGCGCACACCGCGAGGTGGTCGACGCCCACCTCCGCTCCGATTCCGGCCGGGCCCCGCCCGCTGACCGCGAGGGCGGAACCGGGCCGGCCGACCCGCCCGGGCCGCTCCGGGCCCAGTTCCTCCAGCAGTCCCGTACGGATGAGTTCGTCGACCAGCGTGGACACCGCCGCGCGGGTCAGTCCGATGCGGGAGGCGACGGCGGCCCGGGACAGCGGCCCCTCGTCCCGGACGGTGTGCATCACCCGCGACAGGTTGCGGCGGCGCATGCCCTGCTGGGTGTCGGGCAGGCCGCGGCCCTGACCTGCCGGGCGGGCCTCGTGCAGCGGTGCGCTCATTCCTCCGTCAATCCTCGGTCGGGGGCCGTCCGCGCCCGGCGGACGTCCACGGCGGCCTTCACGGGACCGCCGTGGGGCGACGCCCGCCGGGGCGTCGTCAGCGGTTGTCCGGGGCGCGCTCCAGCAGCGGGGCCGCGTCGGAGAGTACCCCGGCCAGCCGGGACAGGGTCTCCTCGTCCCGCTCGACCGCGTCCAGCACCGGCCCGTCCGCCGTACCCCAGCGACGGGCCACCGCGGCCGGGTCCTCCCCGGTGAGCAGCCCGGCGGCCTGGGCCGCCGCGCCGAGCGCGACCAGCTCCTTCGCCCCGGGCACCTGCACGGGCCGCCCGGACAGCCGCCGCACGGTCTGCTGCCAGGCGTTGCCGCGTGCGCCGCCGCCGATCAGCAGCAGCGGCGTCGACGGGTCGGCGTCCTCGTCGAGGACCAGGTCGAGCGCGGCCAGCAGGGAGTAGACGGCCCCGTCGTAGGCGGCCTGGAGCAGCTGGCCGCCGGTGGTGTCGTGCCGCAGACCGTGCAACAGGCCGGAGGAGTGCGGGAGGTTGGGGGTGCGCTCGCCGTCCAGGAAGGGCAGCAGCGTGACGCCCCGGCCCGGCTCCACGGCCTCGCGGTCCAGGCCGAGCAGGGCGGCGACCCGGTCCACGGCGAGCGTGCAGTTGAGGGTGCAGGCCAGCGGCAGCCAGTCGCCGCGCGCGTCGGCGAAGCCGGCCACGGTGCCGGTCGGGTCGGCGGGCCGGTGCTCCGACACCGCGTACACGGTGCCCGAGGTGCCGAGGCTCATCACCGGCGTGCCGGGGCGCACCCCGAGACCCAGCGCGGCGGCTGCGTTGTCACCCGTGCCGCACGCCACCAGCGTGCCCTTGGAGAACGGCAGGCCGTGCCCGTCGCGCACGGTGCCCGCCACCTCGCCGGGCCGCACCACACGCGGCAGCAGCGCCGGGTCGAGACCCACGTGCGCGAGGATCTCCTCGTCGTACGCCTCCGTCGCGGACGCCCACCATCCGGTGCCCGAGGCGTCACCGCGGTCGGTGGTGCCCTGGCCGGTGAGGCGCTCGGTCAGGTAGTCGTGGGGGAGCCGAACCGCCTTCGTGGCGCGCACCGCTTCCGGCTCGTGCTCCGCCAGCCAGGCCCACTTGGTGACCGTGAAGGACGCGGTGGGCAGGCTGCCGGTCCGGTCGGCCCACGCCTTCGCGCCGCCCAGCTCCTCCACCAGGCGGCCCGCCTGGGGGGCGGACCGCACGTCGTTCCACAGCAGCGCCGGGCGGACCGGCTCGCCGTGCTCGTCCAGCGTGACCAGACCGTGCTGCTGGCCGCCGATCGACACGGCCGCTGCCTCGTGCGCCGCCTCGCCGCACTGCCGCAGCGCCTCGGTCAGGGCGTCCCACCACTGACGCGGATCGCTCTCCCGTCCCGCGCCCGAGGTCACCGTGTGCGGCGCCTGGCCGCTCGCGACGACCCTGCCGGTCGCCACATCGACGACCAGGGCCTTGGTGGACTGGGTGGATGTGTCCACGCCGACGACGAGCGGACCCTCGGCTGCTGACATCGGTCTCTCCCTCTTCCGCGCCCCGGCGGGGTGTGTCTCTTCCCAGAAATGTTCCTGCATACTAATTTGTAAACCGCCATGACGAAATAGTCTCAGCGAGCAAGGAGCCGCGGCATGAGCTACCAGCCCACCCCCGAGGACAAGTTCACGTTCGGCCTGTGGACCGTCGGCTGGCAGGGACGGGACCCCTTCGGCGACGCCACCCGCGGCGCCCTCGACCCGGCCGAGTCCGTCCGCCGCCTCGCCGAGCTCGGCGCGCACGGTGTGACGTTCCACGACGACGACCTCATCCCGTTCGGCGCGAGCGACAGCGAGCGCGCCGAGCACATCAAGCGGTTCCGCCAGGCGCTGGACGAGACCGGCATGAAGGTCCCGATGGCGACCACCAACCTGTTCACCCACCCGGTGTTCAAGGACGGCGGCTTCACCGCGAACGACCGTGACGTGCGTCGTTACGCGCTGCGCAAGACCATCCGCAACATCGACCTCGCGGTCGAGCTCGGCGCGCAGACCTACGTCGCCTGGGGCGGCCGCGAGGGCGCCGAGTCCGGCGCCGCCAAGGACGTCCGCGTCGCCCTCGACCGGATGAAGGAGGCCTTCGACCTCCTCGGCGAGTACGTCACCTCCCAGGGCTACGACATCCGCTTCGCCATCGAGCCGAAGCCGAACGAGCCCCGCGGCGACATCCTCCTGCCGACCATCGGCCACGCCCTCGCCTTCATCGAGCGCCTCGAGCGCCCGGAGCTGTACGGCGTGAACCCGGAGGTCGGCCACGAGCAGATGGCCGGCCTGAACTTCCCGCACGGCATCGCCCAGGCGCTGTGGGCGGGCAAGCTGTTCCACATCGACCTCAACGGTCAGTCCGGCATCAAGTACGACCAGGACCTCCGCTTCGGCGCGGGCGACCTGCGCGCCGCGTTCTGGCTGGTGGACCTGCTGGAGTCGGCCGGGTACGAGGGCCCCCGCCACTTCGACTTCAAGCCGCCGCGGACCGAGGACTTCGACGGCGTGTGGGCCTCGGCGGCCGGCTGCATGCGCAACTACCTGATCCTCAAGGAGCGCGCGGCGGCCTTCCGCTCGGACCCGGAGGTGCAGGAGGCGCTGCGCGCGGCCCGGCTGGACGAGCTCGCCCAGCCGACGGCGGGCGACGGCCTCCAGGCACTGCTCGCCGACCGCTCCGCCTTCGAGGACTTCGACCCGGACGCGGCGGCGGCGCGTGGCATGGCCTTCGAGCGGCTGGACCAGCTGGCGATGGACCACCTGCTGGGCGCGCGGGGCTGACCCCTCGGGCCCCCGCTGTCGTCGCGGACGGAAGCATGTCCCGGTCATGCCTTCCGCGGCGCGGTGGGGGCTTGGCGCGCAGTTCCCCGCGCCCCTTCGGGGCGCGTCCACGCAGCACCCCTCAGGGGCGCGGGGAACTGCGCGAGCGACCCACGACGACCCGCACCCGCGCGCCGGGTGTGCGCTTCGCGCGAGGAGCGGCGCGTTCCGGGGGCGGGTGCCACGACTGGCGGGCGGTTTCACCGCCGTCTTCTCGCGCGGGCGCGGACCCGCGGCGACGATGTGTTCATGGCCACGCCACCCGTACCGCCCCAGCAGCCGCCCGGCCCGCCGGACGACGCACCCCCGCCGCACGGCGAGGGCTTCGGCCCGCCCTCCGACGGCGGCGAGTCCGCCTCCGGTCCGCCCGACGACGGCGGAGGCAAGGGCGGACAGGGAGGCGGCCCCGGACGACGCCGCCTGGTGATCCTGCTGCTCGCCGTGATCGTCGCGGCCCTGGTCGTCGCCATCGCCGTGCTCGTCACGTCGGACGAGGACGGTCCGGACACCGAGCCCACGGAGACCGCCACCGACGGCCCGTCACTGGACCTTCCGTCGGAGTTCCCGACCGGGCTGCTGCCCTCCGGCTTCCCCACGGAACTGCCTTCGGACTTCCCCACGGAGCTGCCCTCCGGCTTCCCGACCGCGCTGCCCAGCGACTTCCCGAGCGGTCTGCCCACCGCGCTGCCCAGCGGACTGGAATCACTGCTGCCGGGGCTGGAGGGCGTGGACGCCCCCTGATGTCCGACGCGTCCCGTGGGTACCCCCATGCTGTGAGGTGCGCCACCATGGAGTGTGGGAGGAGGCCCGTCGGTCGCCTCGAGACCTTAGGGGGCACATCTCAGGGACGTCTCAGGGTGGCGGCCAGGAACCGCTGCCGACGCGGACCCGTTTTCACGTCAGAGAGCGGCAGTGGCCGCGAAGGAGGCGACGCACATGTCGAAGAACGCGAAGATCGCCGCGGGGGGTGTGGCGGCCGGGCTCATCCTGCTCATCTGGCTGCCCTGGTGGGCCGCGCTCCTGATCATCCTGGGAGTCCCGGCAGCCGCCTACCTGGCCCTGGACCCGTCCCAGAGGCAGCGCCTGCGGCGGAACACGCGCAAGGAGCTGGGCCGCTGAGGCGGAGGACGCACTGACGCGCCGGCGGAAGGGCGCGCCCGAGCCCCAGGACGTCAGCGGCGCGGGCGGGTCGGGCAGCGCGCCGCGGACACGCCCTGTCGGAAGGGCCGTACGGCGTGCCCGGCCCGTCCCGCCGCGCGTCGCCGGCACGGCTGTAGCGGGCGCTCGTCCGGGCACCGCCGCCGAGCACATCGCACCCCGGCGGTCGTACCGCCGACCGACCTCGGCCGCACGGGACCGCGTCCCGTACCGAATCCCGCCGCGAGCGTCCTGACGGCGCCCCCGCTCACAGCGGCCGTACGGCCATCTCGTCCAGCGCCTTCAGCAGCCCCGGCAGTTCCGGCCCCCGCCCCACCGGCAGCACCTCGCCGGGTTCGTCGTCGAGCAGGACGAAGGCGATGTCGTCGGTCCGCGCGACGAGCGACCACCCGGGCCCGTCCGCGCGCAGTGTCCGCGCACCCCCCGGTGCGAAGGAGGACCGCACCCGCCCAATCGGCGGCGGCGAGTCGACGTAGCCGCGCGCCTCGGTCAGCACCCGGCGGATCCCGCTGTGCCCGCCCGTCGCCGCCCCCACGCCCTCGCCGGCGTCCGACGCCGCCGAGTCCGGAGTCGGGAACGCCGAGTCGTCCACCTGCTCCCGCCACGTCGCCCACTGCAACGCGATCTCGTCGGCCCCCAGACGCCGCTGGGCCGGCCCCCACACCTCCCCGTCCGGCGGCGTCAGCGGGGGAATGTCCGCCGCGTCGGGGGAGGGGTCGTGCGGAGCGGCCACGTTCGGCGCCGCCACGGCCACCGCGAGGGGCCAGCCGGGCAGCGCGGCGACGACCGTGCGCTCGTCCGGCGACAGGTCGTGCTCCATGCCGCAGTCCCAGGACGCGATCGCGACCGCGACCAGTGAGACGTCGTCGACGACCACGGTCCACCGGGCGCCTTCCCCGTCCTGGCCGAGCACCAGCCCGTAACCGTCGGCCAGGGGCGGAAGGCCGAGCGCGGCGCACGCCTCGGGGTAGTCGTCGCCCAGCACGCTGGGGAACTTCGCGGGCGTCAGCAGCGCCGCCGTCAGCACATAGAGCGCGTCGTCGTCGGCGGCGACGGCTTCCTGGTCCGTCCCGGCCATCCCAGCCTCCCCATCGGTTCGTCCGTCGGCGCGCACCATATGCCGACCCCGCGCCCGTTGTCACGACCCCGCACCCGTGCCCGGAGCTGCAGGTTTCCGGCCGGACAGGGCGAATCACCCCTGCGCGCGGGCCTGTTCGCGGACCCTCCACGAAAGCCCCGCGGACGCGAAACCCGCCTCAGGCGTCCCGCACGGCCAGCGCCAGGAACCGCGTGTCCTCGTCGGCGTACGACGTCATGCGCCAGCCCGCGCCGGTGAGCAGCGCCCGCAGGTTCGGCTCGGCGCGCAGGTCGTCCGGGGTGAGCTCACGCCCCTGACGTGCGGCGAGGGCGGCCCGTCCGATCGGGTGGAACAGGGCGAGCACCCCGCCGGGCCGCACCACGCGCCGGATCTCGCGCAGGTTCTCGGCAGGCCGTGGCAGATGCGCGACCAGCCCGGCCGCGAACACGGCGTCGAGCGAGGACGAGCGCAACGGCAGCCCCGCCACGTCCGTCAGCAGCAGCGTCCCGTCCCGGTCCCGGCCGGCCCGCGCTGCCTCCCGCAGCATCTCCGGCGTCAGATCCGCGCCCAGCACCACCCCGGACGGCCCCACCGCGGCGCGCAGCGCGGGCAGCGCCCGCCCGGTGCCGCAGCCCGCGTCCAGCACCCGGCCGCCCTCGCGCAGCCCGAGCTCGGCGACCGCGGCGGCGTAGGCAGGGCCGTCGTCGGGGAACCGACGGTCCCAGTCGGCGGCGCGGACGCCGAAGAACTCCTGCACGTGTGTGTGGTCGTCGCTCATGCACCGCATGATCCCTCACCGGAACCGGCGACACTGTGTGCGCACGTTCGATCGTGATACGGTCGCACCTCGCCACCGGCGCGTCAACTTTGCGCCGCTTTCGAAACGCGCCCCCTCCATGCGCCTGCGCCCCCTAGCGTCCCCGGGTCATGGGACATCTGGACCACGCCACCCTCGGGTGGCTCACCCCCGTGCTGTCGTACGCGATGGCCTGCACCGGCGCCGCCCTCGGGCTGCGCTGCACCGTCCGCGCGCTCGCCGCCACCGGCCGCGTGCGGCGCAACTGGCTGCTCACCGCGGCCTCGGCGATCGCCACCGGCATCTGGACCATGCACTTCACGGCCATGCTCGGCTTCGGCGTGAGCGGCACCGACATCCGCTACGACGTGCCGCTCACCCTGCTGAGCCTGGTGGTCGCCATGCTGTTCGTGTGCGCGGGGGTCTTCACCGTCGGCCGTCACCCCGACCGGATCCAGGCCCTGCTGCTCGGCGGCCTGACCACCGGGTTCGGCGTCGCCGGCATGCACTACCTGGGCATGGCGGCGGTCCGGCTGCACGGCGAGGTGAGCTACGACCCGGTGCGTGTCGCGCTGTCCGTCCTCATCGCCGTCGTAGCCGCCACGGCCGCGCTGTGGGCGGCCCTCGCCATCCGCTCCCCGGCCGCCGTCACCGTCGCCTCCCTGATCATGGGCGCGGCCGTCAGCAGCATGCACTACACGGGCATGTACGCGGTCGGCGTACGGGTCACCCCGTCCGGTGAGCCGCTGCCCGGGGCGAGCGCGATGTCGTTCGTCTTCCCGCTCGCCGTAGGCCTCGGCGCCTACCTCTTCATCACGTCCGCCTTCGTGGCGCTGTCCCCGGCGGCCGGGGAACGCCACTCGTCCGCCTCCGCCCGGCGGCCGGCCGGACACCCCGCCCACTGACGGCCGCCGCCCGTCCGCACGCCGCCCCACGAGCGAGGAGTCCATGCGCACACCCCGGAGGACCCCGAGCGCCCGCGCCCAGGCACCGTCCCCGCCGCCCGTCCGCGGCCGGCGCGCCCACGCGGGTCCGCCCGCCGACGAGGGACCGATGTCCCCGGCGGGCCCGGCCGGGACGGGCGCACCGCGGCTGCGCGGCCCGTCCGGTCCCCGGACCGTCCGCGCCAAGGTCATCTGTCTGCTGATGGTGCCGGTCATCTCCCTGCTCGCCCTGTGGGGGTACGCCACCGTCACCACCGCCCAGGACGTCTCCCGGCTGCGCCAGGTGCAGCGCGCCGACGCGGCCGTCCGCACGCCGGTTGCCGAGGCCGTCACCGCGCTCCAGGCCGAGCGGAGGGCCGCCGTGCGCCGCGCGTCCGACACGGCGGCCGTCGGGGACCCGGAGTTCACCCGTCTCGCGCAGCGCACCGACCGGGCCGTCACCCGTCTGCGGCTCGGCGAGGACCGCACCGTCGCCGACGGGGAGGCGCTGCCCCGCGCCGTGGCCGAGCGGCTCGACGCCTTCGTCACCGCCGCCGAACGGCTGCGTCCGCTGCGCACCGAGATCCGCGAAGGCCGCGCGGGCTGGGCCCGGACGTACGAGCGGTACACCGCCGCCATCGACGGGGCCTTCCGCGTGGGAGGTGCCCTGACCGGCGTCCAGGACGCCGAACTCGGCGCCGACGCGCGCGTACTGCTCGAGTTCTCCCGCGCGGGCGAGGCCCTCGCCCGGGAGGACGCCATCCTCGCCGCGGCCCGGCTGCACGGCAGCCTCGGCGGGGACCGCCTGCGCCTGTTCACCGGGGCGGTCGAACTGCGCCGCACCCTCACCGCCTCCGCCGCACCCGACCTGCCCGGAGCGGCCCGCACCGCCTGGGACACACTCGCCGACGGCCGCCCCTACGCCGTCCTCTACACGGCGGAGGACAAGATCCTCGCCGCCGACCCCGGGGCACGGGCCGCCGAAGCCGTCCCCCGTGCCACCTGGGACGCCGCGCACGCGCGCGTGAGGGCCGAACTGCGGACCGTGGAGCGGCACGCGGCGGCGTCGGTCGCCGGACGCGCCGACCCCGTGGAGCGGGGACTGTTCGGACCGGCCGGGGCCGCCGTGCTGTTCGGCCTCCTCGCGGCCGCGGCCTCCCTCGTCATCTCGGTCCGCATCGGACGCGGCCTGGTCGTCGAACTGGTCGGCCTGCGCGACGACGCCCTCGACATCGCCCACCGCAAACTCCCCGAGGCCATGCGGAAACTGCGCGGAGGCGGGGAGATCGACATCCGGGCGGAGGCCCCGCACGGACCGCCCGCCCAGGACGAGACCGGCCAGGTCGCCCAGGCACTCGGCACCGTTCACCGGGCCGCCCTGCGCGCCGCCGTGGAACGCGCCGAACTGGCCGGCGGGATCAGCGGCGTCTTCGTCAACCTCGCCCGCCGCAGCCAGGTCCTGGTGCACCGTCAGCTCGGCCTGCTCGACAGCATGGAACGCCGCTCCGACGACCCGGACGAGCTGAGCGACCTCTTCCGCCTCGACCACCTCACCACCCGCATGCGCCGCCACGCGGAGAGCCTCATCATCCTCTCCGGCGCCGCCCCCGGCCGTGCCTGGCGCAGGCCCGTGCCGCTGACCGACGTGGTGCGGGCGGCCGTCTCCGAGGTGGAGGACTACGCGCGCGTGGAGGTGCGGCAGCTCGCCGAGACGTCCGTCGCGGGGGCGGCCGTCGCGGACCTCACCCACCTCCTCGCAGAGATCATCGAGAACGCGGCGCAGTTCTCCCCGCCCCACACCCGGGTGCGCGTCACCGGCGAACCCGTCGGGAACGGCTACGCCGTCGAGGTCGAGGACCGCGGCCTCGGCATGGGAAAGGAGGCCCTCGCCGAGGCCAACCGCCGGATCACCGAGTCCGAGGCGCTCGACCTGTTCGACAGCGACCGGCTCGGTCTCTTCGTGGTCAGCCGGCTCGCCGCCCGCCACGCCGTCAAGGTGCACCTCAAGACCTCGCCCTACGGCGGCACCACGGCGGTCGTCCTCCTCCCCACCGCGCTGCTCGACGACCGCGCCGGGCAGGAGCGTCCCGGAACTCCGGCCGAGGCCCTCGCCGAGCAACACCCGGAGCCGCGCGAACCCGCCCGCGCCCCTCGCCCCGGGACCGCCCACGTCCTCCGGCCCAGGGCGGTCTCCGCCCCCGACACCCGGCGCGCCCTCGTGGCCCCCGTGGCCGACCCGCCGCCGGAACCCCGATCCGTGGCACGTCCCGCGCCCCGCGCCGTGCCGCGTGGCGACGGGGACGCGCCGCCGGAACCCCCGCGCGCGCCACGCCCGTTGCCGCACGCCGACAGGGGCGCCCCGCCGGCGCCCCGCACCGCCCCGCACGCCGTGCCGCGCCCCGACGCAGACGCGGTGCCGCGCCCCGACACGGGCGCCGAGCCCGGGAGCCCACAGGGAGCCGCCACCTTGCGCCTGCACCGCACGGAGGAGCCGGCCGGCTCCGACGACCTGCCCCGCCGGGTACGCCAGGCGAGCCTGGCGCCCCAGCTCCGCGACGGCCGGCCGGACACACCCGGAGCCGCCCCGGGCGTCGGCCGGGACGACGACCGCACCCCCGACCTCGTACGGGACCGCATGGCTGCCTACCGCGACGGATGGACGCGCGGCGGCGGCCGGCCGCCCGGCGCCGCCCGCGGCACGGCGAGGCCCCGCACCGAAGGAGACCCCGCATGATCCAGGAACCTCACACCGATGGAGGCCGGCGCTCCGGCGCACTCGACTGGCTGCTCGACGACCTGGCGCTCCGCGTCACCGACGTACGGCACGCCGTGGTGCTGTCCGGCGACGGACTCGCCATGGGCGCCTCCGGAGGCCTCGGCCGCGAGGACGCCGAGCACCTCGCCGCCGTCGCCTCCGGGTTCCACAGCCTCGCCAAGGGCGCCGGACGGCACTTCGGGGCCGGCGGCGTGCGCCAGACCATGGTCGAGATGGACGACGGCTTCCTGTTCGTGGCCGCCGCGGGGGAGGGCTCCTGCCTGGCCCTGCTCACCTCCGTCACCGCCGACATCGGCCTCGTGGCCTACGAGATGGCACGGCTCGTCCGGCGCGTGGGCGAGCACCTGGACACCGCGCCGCGCGTCGCCGCACGGCCGCCGGCCGGATGAGACGAGGAAGCGGTCCGAGCAGATGACCGACGACACGACCGGCGCCCCGCGCGAACCGGGCAGCCAGTGGTACGACCACGAGGCCGGCCCGCTGGTGCGGCCCTACGCCGTGACCGGCGGACGCACCGCACCCGGCCCTTCCGGCGTGCGCTTCGACCTGATCGCCCTGGTCACGCTGGACCCCGCCGCGCCCGCCGGCGACGACCCCGCGCTCTGCCCCGAGCACCGCGCGCTGATCGGCCTGTGCCGGCCGGAGACCCAGTCCGTCGCCGAACTCGCGGCAGGCGCCGACCTGCCCGTCGGCGTCGTCCGGGTCCTCCTCGGCGACCTGTTGGAACGCGGCCGGGTCACCGTCAGCAGGCCCGTACCGCCCGCCCAGCTGCCCGACGAGCGGGTACTCCGCGAGGTCATCGCGGGGCTGCGGGCGCTGTAGCGGCCGTCCGTTCCGTGGCGGCCCGGCAGCGCGTCGCCCCACCTTCACGGAAGAGCGTCTGAAACACCCTCACGAAAAGAGCGAACGATGGTCTCCGAACACCCCGAAGCCCCCGCCGGCGAGACGACGGCTCTGGCGTTGAAAATCCTGGTCGCCGGCGGTTTCGGCGTGGGGAAGACCACGCTGGTGGGCGCGGTCAGCGAGATCCGGCCGCTGCGCACCGAGGAGATGCTCAGCGAGGCCGGGCGGACGGTGGACGACACCGACGGCGTCGACCACAAGGTCACCACGACGGTCGCCATGGACTTCGGCCGCATCACCATCCGCTCCGGGCTCTCCCTCTACCTCTTCGGCACTCCCGGACAGGACCGCTTCTGGTTCCTGTGGGACGAACTGGCGCAGGGAGCGCTCGGCGCGGTCGTGCTCGCGGACACCCGGCGGCTGGAGGACTGCTTTCCGGCGGTCGACTACTTCGAGCACCGGAAGATCCCCTTCGTCGTCGCCGTCAACTGCTTCTCGGGCGCCCGGCGGCACGACGCGGGCGACGTGTGCCGCGCGCTCGACCTCGACCCGGGGACGCCCGTGGTGCTCTGCGATGCCCGCGAGCGCGCCTCGGGCAAGGAGGTGCTCATCCAGCTCGTCGAGTACGCCGGGCGCATGCACACCGCCCGGCTGCTCGACTCGGTGGGATGACCGCGGTGGCATCCGCCCGTCCGCCGGGCGCCCTCCCACGCCCCGCCCTGGATCAGTCCGCCACGCCCTTTTCGGCCAGCACCTTGTCGATCCGCACCCGGACCAGCAGCTCGCCCGGCACGCCGCCGAGCATCTGGCCGCCGTCTCGTCCGGGCTGCACAGCCTCGCCAAGGGCTCGGGGCGGCACTTCGGCGCGGGCGGGGTACGCCAGACGATGGTGGAGTTCGACGAGGCGGTGCTCTTCGTGACCGCCGCCGGCTCCGGGAGCTGTCTCTGCGTGCTCAGCGGCGCCGAGACCGACATCGGGCACATCGCGTACGAGATGACGCTGCTCGTCAACCGGGTCGGCGAGCATCTGGACGTCGACACCCGCCGCCGACCGGATCCGGACGCGGACGTCTGACCTGCGGATTCGCCGTCTTTGTGGGGGGTGGCGGAGGTTTTCCACAGGGTGGACACGGAGTGTGACGGAACGGATACCGTCTTCCCCGGAGCGGGCGCAACCGGCGCCGGCCCTCCATACACAGGGGGGAGACGAGCATGTCCCGACAGCGGACCACCACCACGCAGCGCACGGTCACGGCTTTCGACACGGGCGCCGGCCCGGTCGCGGCGGCCACGGACGACTCCCGGGTCACGACCGGCCGCGCCGCCCGGGAGCTGGGGCTACGACGCACCGAGTTCGACTTGGCCGTGCGCCTCGGCCGCATCCGCACGGAGCCCGGAGGGGTGGTGGGGGAGCGGCGGGTCGCCCAGGCGGAGATCGAACGCCTGCGGGCCGGTCCTGACTTCCCCGAGGCGCTGCGCCGCAGCGTGCACGCCGTGGGGACAGCGGAGGGGGCCGAGCTGCTGGGGGTGGCGAAGGCCCGCTTCACCCGGCTGGCGAGGCTCGGCCTGCTGATCCCGGTGGCGTTCCACCTGAACCGCTACCGCGCCGTGGTCTGGCTGTATCTCGCGGACGAGCTACGGCTGTTCGGCGACGACGAGAAACACGCGGCGCTGCTGACCGGGCGTATGCCCGAGGGGCTGCGCGGTCTGCTGGACTCCGGGATCGACCTGCGGCCCCGCAACTGGCGCAGCCGGCACCTCGGCTTCCTGCTCCGGGAGGCCGAGGACCCCTGGGCCCGTGCGGGCGCGGTCGCTTCCTTCCTCGACCCGCTGTGCGTGGCACAGGTGGTGCGGGATCCCTACGACCGGTCGCATCTCAACACGTTCCGCCGCCGTCCACCCGGCGGCGCGAACGCCGACTCGCCGGGGGCACGGATCGCGGCTGACCTCATGACAGCCCGGGACGACGACGAGATCGCCTGGCTGCGGGCCGACCTGGCCCGCCTGGTGCACGAGGCCCGGGCCCACCGCCCGGCGCCCCGCCCGTCCGCCTCGTGCCGTCCGACGCCCGCGTCCGAGCCACTCGCGCCCCGTCGGCCGGTGCTCGCGCCCTCGCCGACCAGGCCCACCGCCTCTGCCCGCCCGGACACCCCACCCGCCTCCGACCGCGTCAGACGCCGAGGCCTGCTCGCCCGCTGGCGCCACCGGACCGCCCGACCAGCGACGCGTCCGTGAGGCCAGGTTGCCCGCGGCTCGGGACGCCCGTGAACGGTCGCCCCCGGGCGACTCGCGATGCCGTGCACAGCGGCGGCCGGAGCCGTCCGGCGTTCGTGCGCGGGCGGGACACCGGGTGGCGCGGGTTGGCTCGGGGCGTTCGTGGACGTGCGACGCCGGGCGGCTTGCCTTGCCGTGCACAGCGGCGGCCGGAATCGTCCGGCGTTCGTGCGCGGGCGGGACACCGGTGCCGTGGGCGCCCGGAGCCACCGGAGCATCTCCGGCCCCGCGCGCCGTCCGCGGCCTACAGCGCCCGGAAGAGCCCCTCCTGGACGACCGAGACCAGCATGCGGCCCTCCCGGTCGTAGATCCGGCCGCGGGCCAGCCCGCGGCCGCCCGTGGCGATGGGGGACTCCTGGTCGTACAGGAACCACTCGTCCGCGCGGAACGGCCGGTGGAACCACATCGCGTGGTCCAGCGACGCCATGTCGAACCCACGCGGACCCCACAGCGGCTCCACCGGGATCCGCACCGCGTCCAGCAGCGTCATGTCGCTGGCGTAGGTCAGCGCGCAGGTGTGCACCAGCGGGTCGTCGCCGAGCGGCCCGACCGCGCGCATCCACACCGCGCTGCGCGGCTCCGCGCCCTCGACCTCGTCCGGCTTCCAGCGCAGCCGGTCGACGTAACGGATGTCGAAGGGCTGGCGACGCGCCATCCGCTCCAACTGCTCCGGCAGCGCGCCCAGATGCTCCCGGATCTCGTCCGCGACCGTCGGCAGCGACTCGGGGTCCGGCACCTCGCGGGCCGGAGGCAGCTGGTGCTCGAAGCTCCCCTGTTCAGGCTTGTGGAAGGAGGCGGTCAGATTGAATATCGTGCGGCCCTGCTGCACGGCGGTGACCCGGCGGGTCGTGAACGACCTGCCGTCCCGCACACGTTCCACCTGGTACACGATCGGCACCCCGGGCCGGCCCGGGCGCAGGAAATACGCGTGCAGCGAGTGCACCGGGCGGTCGCCCTCCGTGGTGCGGCCGGCGGCGACCAGCGCCTGGCCGGCGACCTGCCCGCCGAAGACCCGCTGCAGGGACTCCTGCGGGCTGCGGCCGCGGAAGATGTCGACCTCGATCTGCTCCAGGTCGAGCAGGTCGACGAGGCTCTCGGCCGGGTTCGTCATCGGTGCGTCCCTCCCGTGCTCACAGCTGGCCGACGGCGGTGACCCGCACGACGGCACGGCCCTCCGCGTCGGAGGCGGTCAGATCGACCTCGGCGCTGATGCCCCAGTCGTGGTCGTCGTTCGGGTCGTCGAAGATCTGGCGGACCCGCCACAGCCCGTTCTCCGGCTGCTCGTCGATGATGAGCAGCTTGGGGCCACGGGCGTCGGGACCGGTGCCGAGTTCCCCGTACTCGTCCCAGTACTTGTCCATCGCCTCGCCCCACGCGTCGGCGTCCCAGCCGGACTCGCCGTCCAGCTCGCCCAGCGCGTCCACCTGGTCGAGGGCGGCGAGTTCCACGCGGCGGAACATGGCGTTGCGGACGAGCACGCGGAAGGCGCGGGCGTTGGCGGTGACCGGCTTGACCTGGTCGGCCTTCTCCTGGGCCTCCTCGGCGGTCATCTCCTCCGGGTTCGCCAGCTGCTCCCACTCGTCCAGCAGGCTGGAGTCGACCTGGCGCACCGTCTCGCCCAGCCAGGCGATCAGGTCCTCCAGATCCTCCGACTTCAGGTCGTCGGGGATGGTGTGCTCCAGCGCCTTGTAGGCGCTCGCGAGGTAGCGCAGCACGATGCCCTCGGTGCGGGCCAGCTCGTAGTGGGACACCAGCTCCGTGAAGGACAGCGCCCGCTCGTACATGTCCCGGACCACGGACTTCGGCGACAGCGGATGGTCGCCGACCCACGGGTGGGACTTGCGGTACGTGTTGTACGCGTGGAAGAGCAGCTCCTCCAGCGGCTTCGGGTAGGTGATGTCCTGGAGGCGCTCCATGCGCTCCTCGTACTCCACCCCGTCGGCCTTCATCGCGGCGACCGCCTCACCGCGCGCCTTGTTCTGCTGAGCGGCGAGGATCTGCCGCGGGTCGTCCAGGGTGGACTCCACCACGGACACCATGTCCAGCGCGTACGACGGCGATTCGGGGTCCAGCAGCTCGAACGCGGCCAGCGCGAACGTGGACAGCGGCTGGTTGAGCGCGAAGTCCTGCTGCAGATCCACGGTGAGACGCACGATGCGCCCCTCCGCGTCCGGCTCGTCGAGCTTCTCGACGATGCCGCCGTCCAGCAGCGACCGGTAGATGGCGATCGCCCGCCGGATGTGGCGGAGCTGCTGCTTGCGCGGCTCGTGGTTGTCCTCCAGCAGGTGGCGCATCGCCTCGAAGGCGTTGCCGGGCCGGGCGATCACCGACAGCAGCATGGTGTGGGTGACGCGGAAGCGGGAGGTCAGCGGCTCCGGCTCGGACCCGATGAGCTTCTCGAAGGTCTGCTCGCTCCACGCGACGAAGCCCTCGGGGGCCTTCTTGCGTACCACCTTGCGGCGCTTCTTCGGGTCGTCGCCGGCCTTCGCCAGCGCCTTCTCGTTCTCGATGACGTGCTCCGGCGCCTGGGCCACCACGAAGCCCTCGGTGTCGAAGCCGGCTCGCCCGGCGCGCCCCGCGATCTGGTGGAACTCACGCGCCCGCAGCGTGCGCACCCGGTTGCCGTCGTACTTCGTGAGCGCGGTGAACAGCACCGTGCGGATGGGGACGTTGACGCCCACACCGAGGGTGTCGGTGCCGCAGATGACCTTCAGCAGACCGGCCTGCGCCAGCTTCTCCACCAGGCGCCGGTACTTGGGCAGCATGCCGGCGTGGTGCACACCGATGCCGTGCCGCACGTAACGGGACAGGTTGCGGCCGAACTTGGTGGTGAAGCGGAAGTTGCCGATCAGATCGGCGATCTTGTCCTTCTCCTCGCGCGTGCACATGTTGATGCTCATCAGCGCCTGCGCCCGCTCGACGGCCTGCGCCTGCGTGAAGTGCACGATGTACACCGGCGCCTGCCGAGCCTCGAGGAGATCGGTCAGCGTCTCGGTGAGCGGCGTGTACCGGTACTCGTACGACAGCGGCACCGGCCGGGTCGCCGAGCGGACCACCGCGGTGGGCCGGTCGGTGCGCCGGGCGAGGTCCTTCTCGAAGAAGGAGACGTCGCCGAGCGTCGCCGACATCAGCACGAACTGCGCCTGCGGCAGCTCGAGCAGCGGAATCTGCCAGGCCCAGCCGCGGTCCGGCTCCGCGTAGAAGTGGAACTCGTCCATCACGACCTGGCCGACGTCGGCGTGCTTGCCGTCGCGCAGCGCGATCGAGGCGAGCACCTCGGCGGTGCAGCAGATCACGGGGGCATCGGCGTTCACGGACGCGTCACCGGTGAGCATGCCGACGTTCTCGGTGCCGAAGATCTTGCACAGTTCGAAGAACTTCTCCGAGACGAGCGCCTTGATGGGGGCGGTGTAGAAGGTGACCTCGTCCCGGGCCAGCGCCGCGAAGTGGGCGCCCGCGGCGATCATGCTCTTGCCGGATCCGGTGGGCGTCGAGACGATCACGTTCGCTCCCGACACCACCTCGATCAACGCCTCCTCCTGGTGCGGATAGAGGGTGAGCCCGCGCTCCTGCGCCCACGACTCGAAGGCTTCGTACAGGGCGTCGGGGTCGGCGTTCGGCGGCAGCTGATCGATGAGGGTCACCACCCCATCTTGCCTGCCCACTCGCCCGATGCGGGAATCGGCTGTCGGCTCGAAGATCACTACCGCTACGCTGTGTCGCCGGCGCAGCGTCAGCGTCCCCGGTCAACCGGGCGGCGGCGAAAGAGGAATGGGGCGGGCACAGGTCATGATGGGACCAGCACACTCACTGTCGGGCGCCGCGGCCTGGCTCGGGGTCGGGGCGGCGACCGCCGCGGCCGGGTACCCGATGCCGTGGCCCGTGCTGCTGGCCGGTGCGCTGATCTGCGCCGGCGCCGCGCTCGCGCCGGACCTGGACCACAAGTCCGCCACCATCTCGCGGTCCTTCGGCCCGGTCTCACGCTGGCTGTGCGAGATCGTCGACAAGTTGTCCTACGCCGTCTACAAAGCGACGAAGAAGCCGGCCGACCCCCGTCGCTCGGGCGGTCACCGCACCCTCACCCACACCTGGCTGTGGGCGGTCATGATCGGCGGCGGCACTTCGGCGCTGGCGATCACCGGCGACCGCTGGGCTGTGCTCTTCATCCTCTTCGTGCACATGGTGCTGGCCATCGAGGGCCTGCTGTGGCGGGCGACCCGAGGCTCCAGCAGCGACGTACTGGTGTGGCTGCTGGCCGCGACGAGTGCCTGGATCATCGCGGGCATCCTCGACGAGCCCGGCAACGGCGCGAGCTGGCTGTTCACGGAGCCCGGTCAGGAATACCTGTGGCTCGGCCTGCCCATCGTGCTCGGCGCGATCGTGCACGACATCGGGGACGCGCTGACCGTCTCCGGCTGCCCGATCCTGTGGCCCATACCCGTGGGGCGCAAGCGCTGGTACCCGATCGGCCCGCCGAAGGCCCTGCGGTTCCGCGCCGGCAGCTGGGTGGAGCTGAAGGTGTTGATGCCTGCCTTCATGCTGCTGGGCGGGGTGGGCTGCGCAGCGGCGCTCAACGTCATATAGCGCCCGACGTCATGCAGTGCCCGACGTCATGCAGTGCCCGACGTCGGAGGGCGGGTCAGCTGTCGCTCCCGCCGCCCTCGACCCCTTCGCCGCCGTAACGGCGCTGGAAGCGGGCGACACGGCCCTCGGTGTCCACCGTCCTGGCCTTGCCCGTGTAGAACGGGTGGCTCTCCGAGGAGATCTCCACGTCCACCACCGGGTAGGTCTCGCCGTCGTCCCATTCGATGGTCTGCGCGCTGGACGCGGTCGACCGGGTGAGGAAGGCGTAGCCGGCGGCCCGGTCACGGAAGACGACCGGGTGGTAGTCGGGGTGCTTGTCCTTCTGCATGGGTGCTCCTCGGGCGGCTGGGTTCCGCGAGCGCGGCCGGAAACGGCGGGGTCAGCCGGGCAGGCTGTCCTCGTCGACGATGTGCACGGCGGCCTCCTCGGCGGAGGCGGCGGCGCCGTCGATGCCCACGTCGTAGGCGACCAGCGCCTCCTCGTCGTCCTCGTGCGCCCCTTCGTCGGGGGCGACGAGCCGGCCGGAGCGTGCCGCACCGACCTCGTTGTCCAGGAGTTCCCCGTCGGTGCCGGTGGAATCACCGACGCCGTCGCCGTCCGGCACGGGCAGATCCGGCAGCTCCTCGGTCAGCCGCTGCTCCAGGGTCTCGCCCTCGTGCTGCTCGGCGGCGGTCACACCGTAGTGCTCCACGGCCCAGGGCCGCTCGGGAGGGGACCAGCCCCGGTCCAGGGGGTCGGCGACACCGTCGGTCTCCAGCGTGTCCTCGGCGTCCAGCAGTCCGGCGTCGTCCTGGATCTCGGACGCGTCGGGCTGGTAGACGTCGTCTCCCCAACCGTCACCGCTGTTCACGGACACCTCCAGGGGGTGGGGCGGGCCGCGTTGCCCGCCGTGGCCCGCACCCGGGCCGTCTCCACGGGCACCGGACCCGCCAAGACCCGATCACCGGGCCCCGGACGCTCCCGTAGCCGATGCCTGCTTCCAGCCTTCCACCGGATCTCCCGACCCCGCAACGCCACAGGTGGTGACCGCCGGGGGCCGGCCCGCTGTCCCAGGCGCCGTCGCCGCCGACCCGAGCACCACCCACGGGGCGCACGCCGCCTGTGGAGGAGGGTTCGGATGGCCCGTTCGCGAGCCATGCGCGCGGGGTGTGGGCTCACCTGCCGACGGCGAGGCGCCCGGTTGCCCCGCCTCCGGGGTTGCCCCTGGGGCCCGCCCCGCCCCTGGGGACCCGCCGGCCTGTGTCATACCCGCGATCCGACAGTCCCCGCGGGCCCAGGGCAGCCCCGGGGCGTGAGCCCCGGTCACCCGTGCCAGCTGCGCCACAGGGCCGCGTACGCCCCGTCCGCCGTGACCAGTTCCTCGTGGCTGCCCAGTTCGCTGATGCGGCCGTTCTCGACGACGGCGATGACGTCCGCGTCGTGGGCCGTGTGCAGACGGTGGGCGATGGCGACGACGGTGCGGCCGTCGAGGACGCGGGCCAGGGACCGCTCCAGGTGACGTGCCGCGCGCGGGTCGAGCAGCGAGGTCGCCTCGTCGAGGACCAGCGTGTGCGGGTCGGCCAGCACCAGCCGGGCCAGCGCGATCTGCTGCGCCTGTGCCGGGGTGAGCGCGAACCCGCCCGAGCCGACCTCCGTGTCCAGGCCGTCCTCCAGTGCCCGCGCCCACGCGTCCGCGTCGACCGCGCCGAGCGCCGCCCACAGTTCGGCGTCCTCCGCGTCGGTGCGGGCGAGTCGCAGGTTGTCGCGCAGGGAGCCGACGAAGACGTGGTGCTCCTGGTTGACGAGGGCGACGTGGGAGCGGACCCGTTCCGCGGTCATGCGGGACAGTTCCGCGTCGCCGAGGGTGACGCGTCCCTCCCGGGGCGCGTAGATCCCCGCGAGCAGCCGGCCCAGCGTGGACTTGCCCGCGCCCGAGGGACCCACCAGGGCCATCCGGGTCCCCGGCGGCACGTCGAGGGACACCTTGCGCAGGACGTCCACGCCCTCCGCATAGCCGAAGTGCACGGTGTCCGCCCGCAGCCGCCGCCCCTCGGGCGTCATGCCCGGGTCCCCGGCGTCGGGCTCGATGTCCCGCACGCCGACCAGCCGGGCCAGCGACACCTGGGCGACCTGCAGCTCGTCGTACCAGCGCAGGACGAGCCCGACCGGGTCCACCAGCATCTGCGCGATCAGCGCGGCCGTCGTCAGCTGGCCGACGCCGATCCAGCCCTGGAGCACGAACACCCCGCCGATCATCAGGACCGACCCGAGGACCGTGACGTGGGTGATGTTCACGACGGGGAAGAGCACCGAGCGCAGCCACAGCGTGTAGCGCTCCCAGGCCGTCCATTCCCGCACCCGCTGGTCCGTCAGCGCAACACGGCGCGGGCCGAGGCGGTGCGCCTCCACCGTCCCCCCGGCGTCCACGGTCTCGGCGAGCGCGGCGGCCACCGCCGCGTACCCGGCCGCCTCCGAGCGGTAGGCGCCCGGCGCCCGGCGGAAGTACCAGCGGCAGCCGGCCACCAGCAGCGGCACCGCGACCAGCACCGCGGGCGCCAGCTCCGGCGCGGTGACGACCAGGCCGCCGAGCAGCAGGGCCGCCCACACCACGCCGATCGCCAGCTGGGGCACGGCCTCGCGCATGGCGTTGCCGAGCCGGTCGATGTCGGTGGTGATCCGCGACAGCAGGTCACCGGTGCCGGCCCGTTCCAGCACGCCCGGCGGCAGTCCGACCGACCGCACCAGGAAGTCCTCGCGCAGGTCGGCCAGCATCCGCTCGCCGAGCACCGCCCCGCGCAGCCGCACCTGCCGCACGAACCCCGCGTGCACCACGAGGGCGGCGACGAACACGGTCGCGGTGAGCCCCAGGTGCAGCTCCCGCGCGCCGGACGAAACCCGTTCCACGAGCCCGCCCAGCAGGTAGGGGCCGACCATCGAGGCGATCACCGCCACCGTGTTGACGGCGACCAGCAGCAGGAAGGCCCGCCGGTGCCGGCGCAGCAGCTCGGCCACGTAGGCGCGTACGGTCGCGGGCGTGCCCACCGGCAGCGTGCTGGCCGCGGTGGGTGCCGCCGGGTCGTACGCCGGTGGCGCGACGCCGATCATGCCGTCTCCTCGATCTCTTCGAGCGTTTCCAGTTCCTCGAGGACGTCCGGGACCTCGTCCGTGCGCCGCCCGGCGCCGTCGGCACGGTGCGCTGCGGACGACGCCGTCTCCTCCTCCGTCTCGCGGGTCACCACGGCCCGGTAGCGGGGCTCGGTGCGCACCAGTTCCCGGTGGCCGCCCGCTGCGACGACCGTGCCCTCGTGCAGGAACACCACGCGGTCGGCGCGGTCCAGCAGCAGCGGGGACGAGGTGAACACCACCGTGGTGCGCCCGGACCGCAGGCCGCGCACGCCCTCGGCGATGCGCGCCTCGGTGTGCGAGTCGACTGCCGAGGTCGGCTCGTCCAGCACCAGCACCTCCGGGTCGGTGACCAGCGACCGGGCGAGCGCGAGCCGCTGGCGCTGCCCGCCGGACAGCGACCGCCCGCGTTCGGTGATGCGGGCGTCCATCGGGTCCTCCGCGCCCAGCGACCCCTGGACCAGCGCGACCAGCACGTCCTGGCACTGCGCGGCCTCCAGCGCCGCCCCCGGGTCCACCGAGCCGGACGCGGGCACGTCGAGCAGCTCCCGCAGCGTGCCGGAGAGCAGCACCGGGTCCTTGTCCTGCACCAGCACGGCCGTGCGGGCACTGTCCAGCGGCAGTTCGTCGAGGGGCACCCCGCCGAGCAGCACCGAGGTGCCTTCCTGCGCGGCGTGCCCGCCGAGCCGCTCGGCCAGCCGTCCCGCCGCGTCAGGGTCCCCGCACACCACGGCGGTGAGCAGCCCGGACGAGGCGCACAGCCCCGTCTTCGGGTCGTACAGCTCGCCCGCCGGGATCTCGGCGGCGCGTGTGCCGGCGGTGTCCGTGGCCCGCTCCAGCGACAGAACGCGCGCGGCCCGCCGGGCCGAGGGGCGCGAGAAGGAGTACGCCATGGCGATCTCCTCGAAATGCCGCAGAGGGTAGGTCAGGAGCATCACCGAGCTGTAGACGGTGACCAGTTCGCCGACGTCGATCCGGCCGTCGCCGGCCAGACGGACGCCGTACCAGACCACCGTGATCAGCAGCAGGCCCGGCAGCAGCACCTGGACGGCCGCGATCAGCGCCCACATCCGCGCGCTGCGCACGGCCGCGTGGCGGACCTCCTGCGAGGCGCGCCGGTAGCGGTCGAGGAACAGGTCCTCGCCGCCGATGCCGCGCAGCACCCGCAGACCGGCGACGGTGTCGGAGGCCAGCTCGGTGGCCCGTCCGGCCTTCTCGCGCTGGACGTCGGCCCGCCGGGTCGCCTGGGGCAGCAACGGCAGTACCGCGAGCGCCAGCACGGGCAGTCCCACGGCGACGACGACACCCAGGGCGGGCTGGTAGACGAGGAGGCCGACGGTGACCGCGACGATGGTGACCGCGGCGGCGGTGAACCGAGACAGGGCCTCCACGAACCAGCCGATCTTCTCCACGTCACCCGTGGAGACCGCGACGACCTCGCCCGCGGCCACCCGCCGGGTCAGCGCCGAGCCCAGCACGGCGGCCTTGCGGCCGAGGAGCTGCTGCACCCGGGCGGCGGCGGTGATCCAGTTGGTGACGGCGGCGCGGTGCAGGAAGGTGTCGCCGGCCGCGACGCCCGCGCCGGCCAGTGCCAGCAGCCCGCCCGCCAGCGCGAGCCGCCCGCCGGAGCGGTCGACCGCGGCCTGGACGGCGGCGCCGACGCAGAACGGCAGCGAGGCGACGGACGCGAAGTGGAGCAGGCCCCAGGCCAGCGCCTTCAGCTGTCCGCCGAGCTGGTTGCGGAAGAGCCACCACAGGAATCGAGGACCCGAGCGGGCGTCGGGCACGCCCGGGTCGGGATACGGAAGGTCGTGAATCTGCATGGTGTCCCAGTGGCTCGGAGCAGGGCCGCGGACGTCCTCGGACGGCGGCAGCAAACCGTGACAGGTTGACTCCGCCACGTACCCCCGGGCAACTGGTTTTCCCGGCCACGGCCGGCGCGCGGGACGCGTGCGTCCGGGACGGGCGTCAGCTCTCGCCGTCGTCCGGTCGCGGAGCCGCGCCCTCCTCGCACGGCGGCCCGGGCGGACCGTCGACCAGGGTGTCCAGCAGCTCCCCGAGCTGCTCCCGCTCCCGTTCACCCAGCGGGGCGAGGATCTCCGACGCCGCCGCCCGCCGCGCCGCGCGCAGTTCGCGGAGCGTCTCACGGCCCTCGTCGGTCAGCTCGATGCGGATCACCCGCCGGTTGGCCGGATCCGGGGCCCTGCGCACTTTGCCGTGTGCCTCCAGCCCGTCGACCAGCGTGGTCACCGCGCGGGGCACCACCTCCAGCCGCTCCGCGAGGTCGGCCATACGGGGCGGCGAGCTGTAGTGCGCGAGGGTGCGCAGCAGCCGGGACTGGGCAGGAGTGATGCCGAGCTCGCGCCGCTCCAGATGGCGTTTCTGGATGCGATGCACCCGGCGGGTGAGCCGGAGCAGCTGCTCGGCCAGCAGGCCGTCGGGGTCGGGGGCGGTCATGCGGGAACATTATCAGGATGGCGCTCATTGTGAGTACAGGTAACAATGAATACTGTTCATCGAGAGCCGCACCCCGAAGGAGACCATGCACCCCGATCACGCACCCGCGTGGACGCCGCCCGCCGGAGCCGAGCAGGAGCCCCGGCAGGTGCGGCGCATCCTGCGCCTCTTCCGCCCCTACCGGGGCCGCCTCGCGATCGTCGGACTGCTCGTCGGGGCGTCGTCGCTCGTGTCGGTCGCCTCGCCGTTCCTGCTGAAGGCGATCCTCGACGTCGCGCTCCCCGAGGGCCGCACCGGCCTGCTCAGCCTGCTGGTGCTCGGCATGGTCCTCAGCGCCGTGCTCACCAGTGTCTTCGGCGTGCTGCAGACCCTGATCTCCACGACCGTGGGCCAGCGCGTCATGCACGATCTGCGCACCGCCGTCTACGGGCGTCTTCAGCGCATGTCGCTCGCTTTCTTCACCCGCACCCGCACCGGCGAGGTGCAGTCCCGCATCGCCAACGACATCGGCGGCATGCAGGCCACCGTCACCTCGACGGCGACCTCGCTGGTCTCCAACCTCACCAGCGTGGTCGCGACGATCGTGGCGATGCTCGCGCTCGACTGGCGCCTGACGGCCGTGTCGCTGGCACTGCTGCCCGTCTTCGTCTGGATCAGCCGCCGCGTCGGCAACGAACGCAAGAAGATCACCACCCGGCGCCAGAAGCAGATGGCGACGATGGCGGCCACGGTCACCGAGTCGCTGTCGGTCAGCGGCATCCTGCTCGGCCGCACGATGGGCCGCTCCGACTCGCTGACCGCCGCCTTCGCCGACGAGTCGGAGCGGCTGGTCGATCTGGAGGTGCGGTCGAGCATGGCGGGCCGCTGGCGGATGGCGGTCATCACGATCGTCATGGCCGCCATGCCGGCGGTCATCTACTGGACGGCCGGCCTCGCCCTGCACTCGGGCGGCCCGGAAGTGTCGATCGGCACCATCGTCGCGTTCGTCTCGCTCCAGCAGGGTCTCTTCCGCCCGGCGGTCAGCCTGCTGTCCACCGGCGTGCAGATCCAGACCTCGCTCGCCCTCTTCCAGCGCATCTTCGAGTACCTCGACCTGCCGATCGACATCACCGAGCGCGAGGACCCGGTGCGCCTGGACGGGGTGAAGGGCGAGGTCCGTTTCGAGAACGTCTCGTTCGGCTACGACGGCAAGGGCGGCCCGGTGCTCGACGGCATCGACATCATCGTCCCGCCCGGCGGCAGCCTCGCCGTCGTCGGCCCGACCGGCGCAGGCAAGTCCACGCTGGGCCACCTGGTGCCGCGGCTGTACGACGTCACGGGCGGGCGGGTCACCCTCGACGGGGTGGACGTGCGCGACCTCGACTTCGACACCCTGGCCCGCGCGGTGGGCGTCGTCTCCCAGGAGACGTACCTCTTCCACGCGTCGGTCGCCGACAACCTGCGTTTCGCCAAGCCCGGCGCCACGGACGAGGAACTGCACGCGGCGGCGAAGGCGGCCCAGATCCACGACCACATCGCGGCCCTGCCGGACGGCTACGACACCGTCGTCGGTGAGCGCGGCCACCGCTTCTCCGGCGGCGAGAAGCAGCGCCTGGCGATCGCCCGGACCATCCTGCGCGACCCGCCGGTGCTCGTCCTCGACGAGGCGACCAGCGCGCTGGACACCCGTACCGAGGCGGCGGTCCAGGCCGCGATCGACGCGCTGTCGGCCGACCGGACCACCATCACGATCGCCCACCGGCTGTCCACGGTCCGCGGCGCGGACCAGATCGTGGTCCTGGACGCGGGGCGCGTCGTGGAGCGCGGGGCCCACGAGGAACTGCTGGAGCGCGGCGGCCGGTACGCGGCCCTCGTGCGACGGGACGCCCGACTGGAGCCGACAAGCTGAAAATATGCCGGGTTTGTGGCGATATGCGGGTTACCGTGCCCGCATGCAGACGAACACTCCGTCACGGAACTCGATCCGACTGACGCGCCGCGGCCGTTTCGCCCTGGCGACGCTCGGGGCCGTCGTGGCCGGCACCGCCGTGGCGGTGCCGCTGCTGATCATGGCCGACGAGGAGGAGCCCCGTCCCGACGCCCTCGTCGTCCCCGCGGGATGGCGGGCGAGCCAGGTCTACGCCGCCATCGACAAGACCCTCGACCTGCCCGCGGGCACCACCAAGAAGTCCCTCGCCAAGGCAGGCCTCAAGCTGCCGAACGAGGCCGAGGGCAACCCCGAGGGCTACCTCTTCCCGGACACGTATCCGCTCCCGGAGAACGCCACCCCGCAGAAGCTGCTGGCCCGCATGGTCGACACGGCCAACAAGAAGTTCAACGGCGCTCCCGTCGCCGCCGGCGCGCAGCGCAACGCGATGAACGTCTACCAGGCGGTCACCGTTGCCAGCATCGTCCAGGCCGAGGCGGCCACCAAGGCCGACATGGGCAAGGTGGCCCGGGTGATCTTCAACCGCCTCGAGCGCGGCATGCCGCTGCAGATGGGCTCCACGGTCGACTACGCCCTCAACCGCAGCAAGGCGCGCACCGCCCCCGCCGACACCGAGGCCGACAGCCCGTACAACTCCTACCGGCGCATGGGGCTGCCGCCGACCCCCATCGACAACCCCGGAGAGGACGCGGTGCGCGCCGCGATCAATCCCACTCCGGGTGACTGGCTGTACTTCGTCACGGTCCGGCAGGGGGAGACGCGCTTCACCGCGGACCTCGCGGAGCACCAGCGCAACGTGGCGGAGGCGGAGGCCGAACGGAAGAAGGCGACGGAGAGGTCCGCGGAGCCGTCCTCGACATGACCGCAGGTCAGGCCGCGGCGGGCTCCTCGGCCAGCAGCCGCCTGATGTCCCGCACGGCGGCCCGTCCGGCCCGGTTGGCGCCGATCGTGCTCGCCGAGGGGCCGTAGCCGACCAGGTGGATCCGCGGGTCGGCGACCGCCCGGGTACCCTCCACGCGGATCCCGCCGCCCGGCTCCCGCAGCCGCAGCGGCGCGAGATGGTCGATCACGGGACGGAAGCCGGTCGCCCAAAGGATCACGTCCGCGGCGACCCGGCGCCCGCCGTCCCACACCACGCCCTCGGGCGCGATGCGGTCGAACATCGGCAGGCGGTCGAGCACTCCCTCCTCGAGCCCTCGCCGGATCGCGTCGTTCAGCGGCAGCCCCGTCACGGAGACCACGCTGCGCGGGGGCAGCCCCTGCCGCACCCGCTCCTCGACGAGGGCGACGGCCTCACGGCCGGCGTTCTCGTCGAACGGCTCCTCCCGCCAGACGGGGGGCCGGCGGGTCACCCAGGTGGTGGCCGCCGCGTACGGGGCGATCTCCAGCAGATGCTGCGTGCCGGACGCGCCACCGCCCACCACGACCACCCGCAGCCCGGCGAACGCCTCGGGCCCCGGGTACTGCGCGGTGTGCAACTGCCGTCCTCGGAACGTCTCCTGGCCGGGGTAGCGGGGCCAGAACGGCCGGTCCCAGGTGCCGGTCGCGTTGATCAGCGCGCGGGTCGCCCAGGTGCCGTGCGAGGTCTCCACCAGCAGCCGCCCGCCGGGCCCCTCCCGCACCGCGTGCACGTCCACCGGACGGCGCACCCGCAGGTCGAACGTCCTCTCGTAGCGGTCGAAGTACGCGCCGATCACCTCGGAGGAGGGCCGCAGCGGATCGGCGTCCGTCAGCTCCATCCCGGGCAGCGCGTGCATTCCGTGCACCTTGCCGTACGTCAGCGAGGGCCAGCGGAACTGCCAGGCGCCGCCGGGGGCGGGGGCGTGGTCCAGGACGACGAAGTCGCGGTCCGGCTCGAAGCCGGTCCGCCGCAGGTGATAGGCGCTCGACAGTCCGGCCTGCCCGGCGCCCACGACGACCACCTCGACCTCGCGCACATCGTTCACGTCTGCACCAACACCCCGGGTGCGGTGGATCTTCCCGGACGCGCAGCGCCGGGACGCACGGCCGGGGCGCCGAGTGCGTCAGGATGGGCGCATGTCCGACGCCTTCACCACCCGAGTCCTGACCTTCACCACCGGCTCCACCGAGCGGGTCGTCGACATCACCGGCGACTGCGAGGCCTTCCTGCGGGAGGCGGCGGCCGGCCGGGACGGCCTGCTCAACGTCTTCGTGCCGCACGCCACGGCCGGCATCGCCGTCATCGAGACCGGCGCCGGCAGCGACGACGACCTGCTGTCCGCGCTGCACACCGTGCTCCCCGCCGACGACCGCTGGCAGCACCGCCACGGCAGCCCCGGCCACGGCCGCGACCACGTCCTCCCCGCCTTCGTCCCGCCCCACGCGACGCTCCCCGTGATCAACGGCCGTCTGGAACTGGGCACCTGGCAGTCGGTCTGCCTGGTCGACACCAACCGAGACAACCCCGACCGCAAGGTCCGGCTCAGCTTCCTCGGCTGACCACTGCGCCCGGCACAGGTGACGCGTACCCGCCGGCCGAGCAGGCGGTCAGCGGGGGCGGCCGACACGTGCCGGTCACCCGTCCGACCCGCATGGCGCGGACGCCGCGGCCGGGGGGGGGGGGGGGGGGGGGGGGGGGGGCGGCCCCCCCCGCGGCGCCCGGCGCGGGCGGGGGCGCCCCCCCGGGGAGGCGAGGGGGCGACCGCCCGGCCGGGGGGGGGGCCCCCCCCCGGGCCCCCCCCCCCCCCCCCCCCGGGGGGCGCGGGGGGGGGGGGGGGGCCCCCCCCCCCCCCGGGCCCCCCCCCCCACGGCCGCGGCGTCCGGCTCGTGCGCCCGGTCACCCGGTGGACTTCGCGAAGTCCACCGCGGCTAGTGGATCCGGGCGCGGTCCCCGGTGACGGTCGAGGACACCTGGGTTCCGTCCGGGGCGGTGCCGACGACGGTCACCTGCGGGGCGAAGCCCTGGTCGAGGTCGGCCTGGGTGACGGTGCGCCTGGCGCCCTTGCACACGTACTCGGCGCCGGGAGCCAGCGTCGCCCTCGCGCATGCGGTGAGGTTGGTCAGGTTCCCGCTCAACTGGACGTCGCTCAGCGTGGTGTTGCCGACGTTGGACACGCGGGTCCAGTACACCATCGTGTCACCGACGGGACCGGTCGCTCCCGCTGCCTGGAGGTTGTCCAGGACGGGCAGGGACGAGATCGCGGGCGCCGCGGGGGCGCCGGCCGCCGCGGTGACGTTGAAGGTCCCGGTTCCGTAGGAGCGCGCGTCCCGGACCGAGTACACGCCCTTGGCCTGCCGGAGGCCGACAGCGGTCAGGGGGACATCGACCGTCACCTTCATGGTGGCGCCCTGCCCCGGATTGAGGGCGGGCACCGTCGCCGCCGTGGCGTCCCAGCCCTCGGGGAGGTCGAGATCGACACTGCCCGCGGGCAGGGGGCGGTCGTTCTGGTTGACCACCCGGACGTCGAACACGGCCTTCTCGCCCGCCCTCACGGTCGCGGGCGCCGTGACCGTGACGGGGGCGCAGACCCCGCCGAGCCACTTCAGGTCGAAGGAGGAGTAGGACATGTGCTGGTAGCCCTGACGCTCCCAGAGCATGCCGACGCGGGGGTTGGAACCGGTGCCGTCGGACAGCGGGGTGAGCGTGGAGTACGCGGACGCGCCCGTGTTGAGGACCTTGCGGATGGGCCAGGTCCTGCCGTCGTCGCAGGACATCTTCACGGTGAGGTTGCGCCGGATGCCGGTGTCCTCGGTGTTGCTGAACAGCAGCCACTTCGACCTGGGGTGGCTGGCGGGCACGTCCGGCGCGAAGCGCGTGACCGATCCGTTGTTCGCCGGGTCGGGGAGCGCCGTGTCCCTCTGGTAGGGGGTGTAGGTGACGCCGCCGTCGGTGGAGTAGGCGATCGTGCGGTACGGCGCGGAGCGGTTGTTGAGCATGATCCGGCCGTCGGACAGTTCGACGACCTTGTTCTCGTCCCCGCCCCCGGCCGTGGGTGTACCGGCCTTCCAGGTCTCGCCGTGGTCGTCGCTGTAGACGCTGACCGCGCGGTTGGCGCCGTCGGCCCGGACCGCGTACTGCTGGATCAGCCTTCCCTTGTGGGGGCCGTGCCGCAGCTGGATCCCCTCACCGGAGGCGGCGAACATGCCGGCCCAGGCCGGGTTCTTGATCTGCGCGGTGATGCGCCGGTGCTTCCAGGTCAGGCCGTCGTCGTCGGAGTAGCTGTAGTCGGCCTGCCGGACGTTGGGGTTGGTCTCGTCGTTACCGGTCTCCGAGCCGGCGAAGCCCCGGTTCACCGTGGACGAGTAGAAGAGGAAGATCCGGCCCGTGTCACGGTCGACGAGAAGACTGGGGTCTCCGTTGCCGTTGGGTGCGGGCTCGCTCCGGACGGTCTGCTGCGTCTGCCAGGTGGCGCCGCCGTCCGTGCTGCGCCGGACCACCACGGAGATGTTGCTGGGCAGATCGGCCATCGAAGGACGTGCGTCGTAGGCGGCGATGAGCGTGCCTTTGACGGTCCTCGTCAGTGCCGGGATGCGGTAGACGGGAGATCCGTCGTTACGGGTCGCCAGATCCTGGGTGACCAGGCCGTCGGCGGCCGCCTGTCTCTCGACGGCCGGCGCGGCAGGAGCGGCGGGGGCGCCGTGCGCGGTGTGGGCGGCGGCCGGCGTGGCGGTGATGGTGAAGGACAGCAGGAGAGGGACGATTCTTCGCTGCATGTGATCCCTTTCGGGGACGGAGGCCTGGTGCTGCGCGCGTCAGCCGGGAGAGCCTCATCTGTGGTTCAGAAACCAGACCGCTAAGACAGCAGACGTCTGATGTTCGGAGGAATGGGAGGACAGTAGGTCGACCTGTGGCCGTCGTCAAGGGAACGTCCGTGTCCCGGTGAGCCGGGCATGCTGCCGCACGCCGGAACGACGAGGACGCCGGTCGCCGTTCAAGGCAGTCGAGCCGAAAGCCCTGCGTGGGAAGGGGTTTTGAGGAGCGCGCCGGGCAGCCGGACGCATGTGCCGGATGCCCGACACGCCGGCCGGGCAACCGGACTCCTGCGCTGGATGCCCGCTACGGTGGCCGCGGCGTCCTGTTCCGAGGAGGAGCGCCGCGGTCGCCGTCGTCCGGTCCGGCCCGGGCCGGGTCAGCCGAACGACCAGCGCCGGTCGGCCGCCCCGGTGTCCGCCTGCTGGACCAGCGGGGCGCCGTCGCCGGTGCCACCCGCGGCCAGCACGAGTCCGCTCTTCTTCGACTTCACGGCGAAGCCGCCGCCCGGATGGGCGGTGACGGACCAGCGCTGGTTCTCCCCGCCGGTGCAGGTCCACTGGACGATCTCGGCGCCGGCCGTCGACGCCCCTCCGCGCAGGTCGAGGCACAAGCCGTTCTTCACGTTCCTGATCGTGTGGCTGCCGTCGGGTGCGGAGACCGCCGTGAAGGTCTGGTTGCCGCCGCCGTGCGGCGCCCAGGTGACCAGCGGGGTGCCGGGCGTCGCACTCGAGGCGGGCACGTCGACGGCCTTGCCGGATCCCGCGTTCAGCATCGAGAACGTACTGCCGGGCCCCGGGACGGAAGCGGGTGTCAGGAGCGTGAGTTCGGCGGCACCCGCGTGCGTGAGGCCGTTCCCGGCGGAGAGCGCGACGAGCCTCACGTAGCGGGCCTGGGCCGGCGCGAAGGTTGTCTCCTTCTCCGTCACGTCGTCCGCGAAGGTGCCCCGGGCCACCGTCTGCCAGGAGGCGCCGTCGGAACTGACGTCGAGGGTCCAGCCGCTGATGCGCCCGTTGGCCGCGCCGTCCTGCCGGGGCAGGTAGCGGAAGCCGGCGAGCCGCCGCTGTGCGCCCAGGTCCAGGGTGACGTGGTGCGGCAGCGGCGTCGTGGCGGGGGTGTAGGCGGTGTGCCAGGCCGTGTACGGGTTGTCGTCGACGACATTGGCGGCACGTCCGTTCTCGGCGGAGGTCTCCTGACTGTCGGCGGTGACGGTGATGCCCGCCTTGGGCAGGGCCGTGAGGTGACCGGCGGGGGAGCCCGGCGGGCCTCCTACGGCGTCCACCCGGGCCAGGAACTCCCACACGGAGGAGGACCGCGGTGAGCCCCAGGCGCGTTCGGCCAGCACCTGCAGGGGCCTGCGCGCGAAGTGGTCGAAGAAGGCGGTGCTCTTCGTCTCAGCCTTGTCGGCCCAGCGGGCCACCTTGTAGCCGAGGACGCGTCCGCCTCCCTGCTCGGGGGTGGGGAAGGCGTAGTTCTCGTACACCTCGCCGATGTCGACGTAACCGTACTGGCCGGGCCTCTGCCCGAGCCCGGGGCTCACGTACAGCACGGCTTCCGGAGCGGCGACCACGGTGTAGCCCTTGGAGACCAGCGGCGTCGGGTCACGGTCGATGTAGTCGTCGAAGACGATCGTCCTGTCGGGCTGGATCGACGACTTCTGCCCGTACTGGTCCCACCACTCCCACGCCTGTGTGGTCTTGCCGTGCGAACGGACCTGGTCGTTCAGAGTGTTCAGGAAGTCGACGAAGACGTCTCCCGCGTAGGTGAAGCCGCGGGCCTTCTGGTGGGCGACCAGCTCCGGGCAGGCTTCCTTGCGGTTGTCCAGACCGATCTCGTCACCGCCCACGTGGAAGTACTCGCCGTCGAACAGGGGGATGACGGCCTCCAGGAGGTCGTGCACGAAGGTACGGGTGTGTTCCTTGGTGATGTCCAGGGTCCAGCCGCCGTTCTCCCCGCCGGGCCATGTGCCGTAGTCCATAGAGGCGCAGGCGAAGCGCAGCGACGGGTCGTAGGAGGTGATGGCGGTGGCGTGTCCGGGCAGGTCGATCTCAGGGACGATGTCGACGTGGTACTTGCGGGCGTAGTCCTGCAGTTCCCGGAGCTGGGCGGGGGTGTAGGCGTCGTCCGAGGCGAGGCCGGGGAAATCGTCGAGCTGGATGCGGAAGCCGTTCCAGTCGGTGAGATGCAGATGGAACGTGGTCAGTTTCCGCCAGGCCATCTCGCGTATCTGCGCCTTGAGTTCGTCCAGGGGGAAGAACTTGCGCCCGAGGTCGAGCATCTGTGCTCGCTGCTCGACGGCGGGCCAGTCCCGGGCGCTGCCACGAGGTACCGACCTGCGGTGCTCGTCGAGCTTGAGGGCCTGCTCGACGGTCTGGGTGGCGTAGAACACCCCGGTTTCACCGGCGGCCGTCACGGCCAGCACCTCGCCGATGTCCAACGCGTAGCCCTGGACGCCGAGTTCGGGATCTTCCGGGCCGATGCGCAGGCTGATGTCACCGGGACGGGGGGAGCCTCCGGTGACGACGGGGAGGGTCTGTCCGGTGACGATCGCGAGATCGGCGGCGAACGTACGGGCGGTGTCGGCGAGTGAGGAGCCCTCGACGACGATCCGCGAGGTGGGTTTCAGACGGAACGTGCCCTCGCCGCCCTGCCACTCGCGCAGGGCGGGGTGGACGGCGGGGGCGGCGTTGCCGGCGGCGGAGGCGGGGCTCGCGGCCCCCAGGTGCAGGAGTCCCGCGGTCAGCAGGACGGCCATCAGGAGAGGAAGAACGGATTGTCTCGTGCGCATGACCACCTCAGTCAGGGCTGGGTCGATCGACAGGACATGGGACGCCTTGCGTGTCGGAAGGACTGGGTGTGGTGCGGGCCTTCTGTTCCTCGGGTTCGCTTCAGCGGCGAGGCCCTTGGGGCGCCCGGCTTTCCGGCCTGCCGCCCGAGGGCCTCACTCGTCGTGCTCCGCGGTGTCGCGTGATCAGGTGCGGCTCGGTGCCCCCCCCGGCTGCCCGATCCCGGTCCCGTCCCGTCGCGCTAGGGAATGGTCAGGGAGCAGACGCGGCTCCCGGGGTCGAAGATGCGCAAGTCCTTGATCATCTTGTGGGCCAGGAACAGGTGTCCGCGCTGGTCGGGGTGGAGCCCGTCCGCCAGGAGCCGGGTGGGCGCGCTGCCGCCGTTGGACGCCAGCCAGTGGGTGTGGTGATCGATGAGGACGACACCTTCCGCCTGCGCGACCTCCCGCATGGTCTCGGCGTAGTCGCCGAGTGCCGTGCGGTTGCTCCACCGGGTCAGGTCGACGGCGTTGGGCGTCTGCAGGATCGGTATGACTCCGCCGGGCAGGGCCCGGACGGCGTCGACCAGCCTGACGAGGTTCGCCCGGTAGACCGCCCGGCTGATGGCCGCGGTCGCGACGTCGTTGGTGCCCAGCATGATCGACACGACACGCGGTGTGAACGCCGTCACCCGCTGGGAGAACACGGCCACGAGGTCGTTGGTCGTGCTGCCGCTGACACCCGTGTCGACCACGAAGTCGCTGTTCTTGGTCTTGCCCAGCTCCCAGCGGACGCGCTCCTGGAAGTGTTCGGCGTAGCTGCGCCAGCCGTACGTGTACAGAGCGCCGTGCGTGATGCTGTCCCCGGTGATCACCCAGTTGGCCGGAGTGTCGGAGTTGAGGATCGTGGAGATGGTGCCGAAGTCCGCGACGTCCACGCGGACGCTCTCCGCCTGCAACTCGGCCTGGGTCAGCACCCGGTCGTAGACGGAGACCCGGCGGATGCCGCCGGTGTAGAACCATTCGCCGCCGGGGCTGGTGCTGTCGACGTTGCGTCCCACGTTGACCGAGGCCATGCCGGAGACGGCGGAGAAGAACGCGGTGTTCGCCAGGGTCAGCACGGGGCGTCCGTCGGCGTGGAAGGTGGTGCCGCCGGCGGACACCGTCACGGCGAAGGTGTGCCATTCGCCGTCGTCGTACATCGTGCGGGTGAGGCGGTTCACCTTGACGGAGGCCTTGTCACGGACGACGAACTGCAAGGCGCCGCCCGCCAGTCCGAAGAAGACCTCACTGGAGGGGTCCGCCGGGTTCGAGGCGCTGAGCAGGGTCATCGCCAGATTGCGGCTGGTCGTCCTGCATGTGGCGAGGATGGTCCCGGAGGTCAGTCCTCTGACGGCGCCCACCTGCGCGGAGAGGTCTGTGTACGACCTGCCGTCGTAGGTCTTCTCGATCCGGTGGTCCAGCACCGGTCCGACCGTCTGCGCGGCGAACGCCCGCCCCGTGGGGATGGTGATCGCGGCGGCCAGGGAGCCGGCGGCGGCCAGCATTGCTCGTCTTCGCATCTCTGCCCTTCGTGTTGATCGGCCCGTGCGGGCCGCTTCGATCGACTCCGGGGTGGGCCTCGTACGGATGGCCGAGGACGTGACGGGTCCTCTCCCGGCCAGGCCTGGTGGTCGGCTGGACTGCGGGCCGAAAGCCCGCGTCCGGATCGCGGTGGAGGCGGACGGCTGCCGGATGAGCGTGGTGATGCCGCAGACGGCGTGGACGGCAGCCGAGTCGTCCGTGTTGCTTCTGACGCACACCGGCCCGGACAGGCGCACAGCCCTGACAGCAGACGTCTGATGTCTTGACCACTGGACGGTAGGAGACGGCGAGAGGCGTCGTCAAGAGGCAGGGACGCCACAACTCCGGTCCTGCCACAGCGATTTCACAAGGTGAGGCAGGCCAACCGGGACGAGGTGCAGCGAGGTTCGTTTCGCGTCGGTCGTGGTGTTCCTGTTGCCGCGTGCCCCGTCCCGCATGTGCCCGTCGTCCCGCATGTGCCCGTCGTCCCGCATGTGGCCGCCGTCCCGCATGTTGCCGCCGTCGTCGGCGGGTCAGGGGCGGGTCAGGGGCGGGTCAGGGGCGGGTCAGGGGCGGATCGGGGGTGAGGCCGGGGCGGACGCCACCGGGCTGTGACACGAGGCCGACAAGGCTGCGCCGCCCAGGCCACACTTCTGGACTCGCATGTCGCCGACGAGATCGGACCGTTCCCAACCGGGCGGCAACCCCGACCGTCCGGTCCCGCCGGGCTTCTCGGCCGGCCGATCTCAGGCCAGGGACCGCACCACGGTGACCGGACACTCGGCGTGGTGCAGCAGCGCCTGGCTGACCGAGCCGAGCAGCATCCCGGCCACCCCGCCGTGGCCGCGTGCCCCGGCCACCACCAGCTGCGCCTCGTGTGTCGCCTCCAGGAGCGCCTGGCGGACGCGGCCCCGTTCGAGTCGCGGCTGCACCATGACGTCCGGGTGGGCGGCCATCCAGGGCTTCATCGCGTCCCCCAGCAGGCGCCGGTGACGCGCTTCGAGCTGGTCGAGGTCCACCACCACGCTCAGCGGGTCGCCCGGTTCCTCGTACGGCGTGGGCTCGCTCCAGAGGTTCCAGACGTGCATCGCCGTCAGCGGCGCCCCGCGCAGTGCGGCCTCCGTGAACGCGAAGGACGCGGCGGCGTTCCCGGCGGGCGAGCCGTCCGTGGCCAGCAGGATGGGCCCTTGCGGGTCGGGCCGCCCGCGCAGAACCATCAGAGGGCCGTGCCCGTGCGCCGCCAGTTGCATGGTCGTAGAGCCCAGCAGCAGATCACCGAAGCGGCTCCGGCCGCGCCGCCCCAGCACGGTCAGCACCGCGTGCCGCGACTCGGTCCGCAGCACCGTCAGGGCGTCGCCGGCCACCACGGTGCGCGTGATCTCCAGTCCGGGGACACGCTCGTTGATCCGCTGCTCCGTCTCGGCCAGCACCCCGTGGATCATCGGATCCAGGTCGGAGGGCCGGGCGAAGGCGTGCACGATCCGCAACCGGGCCCCGCGCAGCCTCGCCTCCTCGGCCGCCACGTCGGCTGCGGCGAGGCTGGAGGAGGAGCCGTCCACTCCGACGATCACCGTGTCGTCCACCACACACTCCCGTCCCCGGAGGGTGTCACCGAGTACCCACACGGGCGGTCCACTACGCACCGCAATCCCATGCTTTGTCTGGTGTGCCCCGTTGACCTGCGACGACACGACGGCCTCGAAGATCCTTGCGGCGGCTCCGGAACCTGTCCATCCGTGGCAACACCCATGTTCCGGCCGAATGGCGGGATGGCACCATTACGGCAGTGGGGGTTGCCACCCGGTGCCGAGCGCCGGTTCGTTCAGCCCGCACGCCGGACGACATGAGAAGAAACGGGAAGGGGACGGGCTGTGCCTGCTCCACGGATGAGCGCGACACCGCTGCCGGGCATCGGTGTGAAATACGACCTCACCACGCGTGAGCACGAGCACCTGTCCGTCATCGCGCACCGCGACGGCGCCCGGACGGTGAACGTCTACCGCTCCGACGACCCCGACGCCTGCGCCCGCTCGCTGCGGCTCAGCATCGCCGAGTCGGCCGCGCTCATCGACGCGCTGATGCCGGCCCACCACAGCCCCAACCTGCTGCACACCACCGACCTGGGGCTGGTCGCCGAGCGCATCGAACTGTCCTCGGTCTCCCACTGGAACGGCCGTCTCCTGGGCGAGACCCGGATACGCACCGACACGGGCGCGTCCATCGTGGCCGTCCTCCGCCGCGCGGAGGCGATCCCGTCGCCCGCCCCGGACTTCCGCCTCGCCGGCGGAGACACCCTGATCGTCATCGGCACCCGCGAGGGCATCGACGCCGCCGCCGAGATTCTCGGGCGGGAGTGAGCGCGTGCACTCTTCCGCGATCTTCCTCATCGAGTTCGGCGCGATCATCCTCGGCCTCGGCCTGCTCGGCCGACTCGCCGGACGCCTCCAGTTCTCGCCCATCCCCCTCTACCTGCTGGCCGGCCTCGCGTTCGGCGAGGGCGGTCTGCTGCCACTCGGCGCCAGTGAGGAGTTCGTCGCGATCGGCGCCGAGATCGGCGTCATCCTGCTGCTCCTCATGCTCGGCCTCGAGTACACGGCCAGCGACCTCGTCTCCAACCTCAAGACGCAGTACCCGGCCGGTCTCGTCGACATGACGCTGAACGCCCTGCCCGGCGCCGCCCTCGCCCTGCTCATGGGCTGGGGCCCGGTCGCCGCCGTGGTGCTCGCGGGCGTCACCTGGATCTCCTCCTCCGGCGTCATCGCCAAGGTCCTGGGCGACCTCGGCCGGCTCGGCAACAGAGAGACCCCGGTCATCCTCAGCATCCTCGTGCTCGAGGACCTGGCGATGGCCGTCTACCTGCCGATCATCACCGCCCTGCTGGCCGGCGTCAGCCTCGCCACGGGCAGCGTCACCCTCGCCATCGCCCTCGGCGTCGCCGGCCTCGTGCTCTTCGTCGCCGTCCGCTACGGCCGCGTGATCTCCCGCTTCGTCTCCAGCGACGACCCGGAGAAGCTGCTGCTCGTCGTCCTCGGCCTGACCCTGCTGGTCGCCGGCATCGCCCAGCAGCTCCAGGTCTCGGCGGCCGTCGGCGCGTTCCTTGTCGGCATCGCCCTGTCCGGCGAGGTCGCGGAGGGCGCGCACAACCTGCTCGCCCCGCTGCGCGACCTGTTCGCCGCGGTGTTCTTCGTCTTCTTCGGCCTGCACACCGACCCGCAGTCCATCCCGCCGGTCATCCTCCCGGCGCTGGGCCTGGCCGTCGTGACCGCCCTGACGAAGATCGCCACCGGCTGGTGGGCGGCCCGCCGGGCCGGCATCTCCGCCAAGGGCCGCTGGCGCGCGGGCGGCACCCTGGTGGCGCGCGGCGAGTTCTCCATCGTCATCGCCGGACTCGCCGTCACCGCCGGCATCGAGCCCCAGCTCGGCCCGCTGGCCACCGCGTACGTCCTGGTCCTGGTGATCATCGGGCCGCTCACCGCCCGCTACACCGAGCCGATCGCTATGCGTCTGGCCGGACGCGGCACGCCGCCGGCCGACACCGTGCCGGCCCAGCGCGGCACGCCCGTCGCGGAGTCGCTGGAGCCGATGGAGGACAGCGGCCGCGACCGCTGACCCCGCCGACCGTACGTAGGGCCCGGACGGCCCCCGCGAGGGAGCCGCCCGGGCCGTCGTGCGTTCCGGGACCTGGGCCCGCCTCAGTCGGCTTCCGTGACCGGGGACCGCTTCAGTCGGGTTCCGGGACCAGGAGCCGCCTCAGTCGGACAGGCGCACGGGCATCAGCAGCGAGAACGTGTGCTCGTCGCCGGGCCGGCGGATCGCGAGCGGAGCCGTCGGGGCCCCGAACTCCAGGACGAGCCGGCCGTCGGCCGCCGCGGCGAGCGCGTCCAGCAGGAACACCCGGTTCACCGCTACGAGGTCCGGGCCGTCGGCGCCCTCCGGCACCGGTGCGACCCGGCCGTCCTCCGACACCTCGAGCACCGTCAACTCGGACTTCGCGCCGCCGTCCTCGTGCAGTCGCACCGGACCCGTGCGCACCGCCTCCGTGAACGCGGGCACGTCCACCTCGGCACGGCGTCCGGCGGGCAGCCGCACCAGGCGCCGGTAGTCCGGGAAGTCCTGCTCCGCGCATGGGCCACCCGTCCGCCGGTCACCGGCCTCCAGGCTCACACGCCCGCCCTCCACGGCGAGACTCACCTGGTCCTCGCCGTCCAGCAGCGCCCGCATCGCGTCGACGAGCGGCAGTGGCACGGTCGTCCGCACCCGGCCGCCTCCGTGCCCGCCGACCGCGGTGCGCGCCACCGCCATCCGGTAGCGGTCGGTCGTCACGACGTGCAGCGCGTCGCCCTCGGCGTCGAGATGGACGCCGGCCAGCACCGGCAGCTCGGGGTCGGTCCCGGCGGCGAAGCGGACCGCGTCCAGCGCGGCGGCCAGACCGGGACCGGACACGGACAACCGGGCGGCGGAACGGGGTGAGGTCATGAGGGGGTTCTCCCTGTCGTCGAGAAGATCACGAAGTGCGGAGAACTCGACGCGGGCGGCCGACAGCCCCTCCTCCAGCCGACGCAGATGCGCCTCCAGAAGCCGGCGTACGAGATCGGTGTCGGCGGCCGTCCAGCCCGCCAGCACCAGCCTGACGTCCGCCAGCGGCATGCCCGCACGGCGCAGCCGGGCCAGCACCCGGGCCTCACCGAGCTGCTCCGGCGCGTACCAGCGGTAGCCCGTGACCGCGTCGACCTGGTCGGGAACCAGGACCCCGGCACGGTCGTAGAACCGCAGGGCGCTGACGCCCAGCCCGCTCTCGCGGGCCATCTCACCAATGCTGCGCATCTCGCTCTCCACACCTGGGACCCTGCCGCCTCGACCAGGTCGAGGGTCAAACCCCGGCCTCCCCGACGCGTACGGCCGACCGGGTGACGATGTCACCCCCGCGGGCGGAGGTGGAGCCCACGGCGTACCACGGGCGCACGGAGGCGCGTTGCTCCGGCATGGACAGCACTGAGACGGCGCGGCGCCTTCTCGGGCACGGCGCCGTGAGCCGGCCGTACGCGCAACTGACCGGCGGCCATGTGGCGAACACGCCGATCTACGCGGAACTCGTCGCGGAGTGGCGGGCAATGGGGCACACCGTGCCGGGGCACCGGGAGGGGGCGTGGGCGTCCTTCGCGGTGCTGACCCCGGCCGACCGCGGCCCGGTGCCCGCCGTACCGTTCTGCGTCCCCGTCCTCCTGCCGGCGGCGGGGGAGCGGGAGCGGGTGTCCGGCGGGAGGTCCGGGCAGGCGCCTTGCCAGGAGGCGGCGGAGGCCAAGCCTTCCGACGAGACCTCGGAGCGGACGTCCGGCGAGGTGCATGAGGCGATGTCGGAGGGAAGACCCTCCCAGTCGCGCGGGACGACGCCGTCCGGCGGGCCGCCGGAGGACGCGCTGCCGCACTCTCGGCGCTCGCGCGAAGTCATGTCTTTGCGCGAGCGCTCGCGCGGGATGCCGGACGAGACGCCCGGGGCGGCGGCGCCCCGGGGCGCCGTACCGGAACAGGCGCCGGATCCCGAGATCACCAGCAGTCAGGACTCGGCTCCGCGCTGACCGGCGCCAGCACCGCCAGCGTGCCCGTCGCCCGCCGCAGCGCCCGTTCCAGTGGCTCCGCCGCGTGCAGCGTGCCGGTGCCGTCCGGCGGGACCAGCCACTCCAGCCGACCGGAGGGCCGGTACGGAGGCGGCACCGCGATCCACGACCCGCGTCCCACATGACGAACCCCGAAGCCCACCCACTCACTGTCGGGGTCGGCCGGCAGGAAGAACCCCACCCGGCGTGCCGTGACGTCCACCAGCGTCGGCCCGGGCATCTCCAGGGGGTCGTTCCACAGGAGGTCCAGGGCCAGCAGCCCGAGGCGGTCGGGCACGCTCAGCACGTCCCAGTACCGCCCGGCCGCGAGCAGGGCCGTGCCCTGGCCGTGGTCCCACTGGCGCTTGCACTCCTGCGGGTCCGTGGCCGCCGCGGCCAGCCATTCGACGGCCTGCTTCCACCTGGTGTCGTGCATGTCCCACCCCGGGCGCGGTCGGGCGCGCCGCCACAGGCGCGTGCGATAGCGCCACATGGTGGTGCATATATCTGTTCTCCGGAAGGGGTGGGACGATGCCCGATTTCCAGGCACGCGGGGACGGAAGCGGAAACACCCCCGGACCGGGAACCCGGCCGGGGGTGTCTGGCGGTCGAAGGGGGGCCTCAGTCGCCGTTCTCGGCGCTCTCCGCGCTCTCGCGTTCACGCTCCTTCAGCCGGGCCGTCTCCTTGCGGACCTCGGCCTGGGTGGCGCGCTCCCGCTCCAGCCACTCGGGGCGCTCCTGCTTCAGCGCCTCGATCTGCTCGGTGGTGAGCGGCTCGGTCACGCCGGCACGGGCCAGACCGGAGATCGAGACGCCCAGCTTGGCCGCGACCACCGGGCGGGGGTGCGGGCCGTCGCGCCGCAGGTCCCGCAGCCACTGCGGGGGGTCGGCCTGGAGCGCGTTCAGTTCCGCGCGCGAGACCACGCCCTCCCGGAACTCGGCGGGGGTGGCCTCGAGGTACACACCCAGTTTCTTCGCCGCGGTCGCGGGCTTCATCGTCTGGGTGCTCTGGTGCTGCGTCATGGCGTCCAGGGTATCGAGCGTGTGCACGGCCGCCGACCACGGCCGATGCAGGGCCGCCGGTCACGGCCGGTAACCTGGCCAGGTGACCGGCCCGGAAGTGTCCCCCTCGTTCCGCCTCGTGTACGTCCCCGGTGTGATGCCCGACAAGTGGGTGCGCGTCTGGAACGAGCGGCAGCCCGACGTCCCGCTGACCCTCACCCAGGCGCCCGCACAGCCCGCCCACGGAATGCTGCTGGACGGCGAGGCCGACGCGGGTCTCGTCCGGTTGCCCGTCGACCGGACGGTGCTGAGCGCCATCCCCCTCTACACCGAGCAGACCGTCGTCGTGGTCCCCAAGGACCACCTGGTCACCGCCGCCGACTCGGTCACCGTCGAGGACCTCGCGGACGACATCGTGCTGCGCCCCCTCGACGACGTGCTCGACTGGGAGACCCTGCCAGGACGCCCCGCGCTGGAACGCCCGGCCACCACCGCCGACGCCGTCGAGCTGGTCGCCGCAGGCATCGGCGTGCTCGTGGTGCCCCTGTCGCTGGCCCGGCTGCACCACCGCAAGGACCTCGCCCACCGCCCGCTGGATGACGCGCCCGCCTCGAGCGTGGGCCTGGCCTGGCCGGAGGCGGCGACCACGGACCTGGTCGAGGACTTCATCGGCATCGTGCGGGGCCGCACCGTCAACAGCACGCGCGGCCGCCGCCCGCAGCCCGCGCAGGAGAAGCAGACGAAGCAGAAGAAGGACCGGTCGGGCCAGGGAGACGGCGGACGCGGCCGGCAGCCGTCCGCCGGGGCAGCGGGCCGTGCCCGGCGGGGGACCGGCGGAGGCGGCGGAGGCGCGAAGAACCCGCGACGGGGGAAGCCCCGCCGCAGGTCCTGAACCGCGGGCCGCGAACCCGTCAGCGCACCGTGCCGGACGGCGACGGCACCGGGGAGGCCGTGTTGAGGTCCTCGAGCTCCTTCGGGATCGGCAGGGCGATCACCGGCGCGCCCGCCTGCGGAGCCGGCGGCGTCACCTGCTCCCGGGGCAGCTTCGGCGGGCTGGTCTGCTGGAAGTTGACCTGCTCGTGATTGACCAGGCCCGTCTTCTCCAGCACCGTGATGTGGTCGAGCACGGTGTCGTTGGCCTGGTCCGCGAGCTGCCGGATCAGCGTGTTGCGGGTGTTCGCGCGGATGTTGGCGATGGCCGGGAAGATCTGCCCGTGGGTCACCCGCATGATGTTCACCGCCGTGGAGTCGAACTCCTTGCCGCTCGTGGCCTTGATGGTCTCCACGAAGCCCTGCTGCTGCGGTGACGCCTGGTTCGGCAGCGTGATGCCGAGCTCCAGGGCGATTCTGCGGCAGCTGGCGTCCAGCCGGCCGTGGCCGACGACCAGGTGCTCGCCCGCCTCCTTCATCTCGGGCGTCGTACCCCGCTCCATCGCCAGCAGACCCAGGGGGTGCTCCCACAGCCCGGCCGCACGCACCTTCACCACGAAGTCGCGGTCCGCCTCGGTCATCGGGCCGTAGTTGGTGTTGGCGACCACCCGGTCCGCCTTGGTGGAAGTGGTCTGTACGCCCAGCATGGTGGGATAGGCGAGCGCGGTGAGGGTGAGGATCATGGCTCCGCCCACGAACGCGGTTCCTGCCGTGCTGCGCGAGATGCGCATCGTGCCTCCTGGGTTGAGAACGGCCCAACACCAGGAAGTACGGACGCGGAGCGCGTAACAATCACCGTTCCGGAAAGAATCTTCGGCCGCTTCGGGAAGCGGACCCCGCGCACGGCGGCCGACGGCTCCCGAGCCGGTGCGGGTCAGCTCCGGCGGGCGGTGCCGGCCTCCGTCCCGGTCAGCCACTCCCAGGCCGCCCGCGCCGTGAACTCCGACTGGCCGCCGCGCAGCAGCAGGCCCGCCGTGACGAACTCCGGCGCGTCGGCCTGCGCGGCGACGTACGGGACGGCGATGCAGCGCATCCCGGCCGCGTGCGCGGCGGCCGCACCCGGCGCCGCGTCCTCGACCACCACGCAGTCCGCCGGGTCCGCGCCGAGCCGACGCGCCGCCTCCAGGAACACATCCGGGGCAGGCTTGCCGTGGGGGACCTCGTCGGCCGAGACGACGGTGCGCAGATGCGCGTCCAGGCCGGTGCCGGCCAGGATCACGTCGATCGCCTCGGCCGAGGATCCCGACGCCACGGCCATCGGGACGCCCTCGTCCGCCAGCCGCTCCACGAAGGCGCGCATCTCGGGGAACACCGTCGTCTTCGTCCGGGCCAGCTCCAGGTAGTGGCCGTTCTTGACCGCGACCAGCTCGTCCACCGACGCGGACAGGCCGTAACGGTGGCGCCAGTCGGAGATCGTCTCCCGGGTGCTGATCCCGACGTACCTCTCGTGCTCCGCCCAGGAGAAGTCCGGGACGCCGTACTCGACGAGCGTGCGGCGCCCCGCCTCGTAGTAGTTCGGCTCGCTGTCCACGAGCGTTCCGTCGAGATCGAAAACGACCGAGAGGGTGCCGAGTGCGCTCATGCGTCCAGCATGACAGGGGCTAGGCGCGCGCCGACCGGCCGATCGACTCCACCAGTGGCAGCAACCGGTGCGGCACCCGCTCCCGCAGCGCCACCTCGGTACGGGTGCGGACCACGCCCGGCATCCCGATCAGTTTCTGGATCACGTCCTCCAGATGGGCGTTGTCCCGGGCCACCACCCGGGTCAGCAGGTCGCCGCCGCCCGTGATGGAGAACGCCTCCACGATCTCCGGCACCGCCGCCAGCGCCTCCCCCACCTCGTCCAGATGACCTTGGGTGACCTCGATGTGCACGAAGGCCAGCACCGGGTGGCCCAGCGCGGCGGGGGAGAGGGCGGGGCCGACTCCGGTGATCACCCCCTCGCGCTCCATGCGGTCGAGCCGCGCCTGGAGCGTGCCGCGTGCCACGCCGAGGATCCGCGCGTACTCACGCACGGAGGTGCGCGGCTGTTCCAGCAGCAGCCGCAGTATGCGGGTGTCGAGTTCGTCCACGGCCACGAGGTCGTCGCTCCGGAGTCGGCCATTGGCACGGCGATGGCCCAAGAGATGCCGACATGACTATACCAATGGACCACTCTGACAGGGCTGGGTTGAGCCACTGGCGGCGAGATGCTGATATGGGTGCGTCGATGGCGCTGCGGGACCCGCGGCGCCTTTCTCATGCCACGACGCACGTCGTACGAGAAGCCAGGGGGCGGTAGGTGCTGAAGAAGGTGTTCATGGCTCCGGATCCGGGACGGATCCGGCTGCGGTTCGCGACGCGGGCCGTGCTCGGCATCGGGTTGGCCGTCGTCGCCTGCGGGCTCGCCGGGCACTCCCTCACCGGCGCGATCACCGGCGGACTCGCCGCGCTCCTCGCCCTGTTCACCGTCACCGACGCCACCGTCCGGGAGCAGGCCGTCACCACGGCCCTGCTGCCCGCCGCCGGCCTGCCCGTGCTGGCCACCGCCGCGGCGCTCCAGGACCACGCCGTGGCCCGCGACGTCGCCTTCCTCGCCGTCGTCGGGCTCGGCGTGTACGCCAGGCGCTGGGGGCCGCGCGGACACGCCCTGGGCATCTTCGCCTTCATGCTCTTTTTCGCGGCGCAGTTCCTGCACGCCCGCACCGGCCAGCTCGCCGAGCTGTCCGCCTCCGTGCTGCTGTCCGTCGCGACCGCGGGCGCGGTGCGCTTCGGCCTGTGGTGCTACGAGAGGCGGCTGCCCCCCGCGGCCGTGCCCGCACCGCCCGGCGGCACCGGGCTCGCCCGCATCACCACCCGCCAGGCCGTTCAGGCGACGGCCGGCGCGGGGTTCGCCCTGCTCGTCGGGCAGCTGGTGTCCGGCGAGCGCTGGTACTGGGCCGTCGGCGCGACGTGGTGGGCCTTCGTCAACACCACCTCGCGCGGCGAAACACTGGTGCGCGGCTTCCGCCGCGTGCTGGGCACGATCATCGGCGCCGGACTCGCCCTGTTCGTCGCCGTCCCCGCGCACGGCGACGCGGTGCTCACCGTGCTGGTCGTCGCCGTCTCCGTCTTCGGCATCTTCTACACGGCGGCCCTCTCCTACACCTGGATGATGCTCTGGGTGACGGTCCTCGCCGCCATGCTGTACGGCCTGCTGGGCGTGCTCACCCCGTCCCTGCTGGCCCTGCGGATGGCGGAGACCGGCGTCGGCGCGCTCGGCGCGGCGCTGGCGGTGGTCTTCGTACTGCCCGTGTCCACGCACAGCGTCACCGACGCCTGGATCCGGCGGGCGCTGCGCTGTGTGCACGCCTGCACGGCGCAGACGGCCGCACGGCTGGCCGGCGACCCCGACGCGGACCCGGCGCCCACGGTCGGCGAACTGGAGCAGCTCCTCGCCCGCGTACGCCTCTCCGTGGCGCCCCTCGTACACCCGCTGAACCCGATGCTCGGCCGCAAACGGCGGGCCCGCCAGGTGCTCGCCCTGCTCGACGACTGCGCTCGCGAGATCCGCGGGCTGGTCGCCGTCGCCGCCGACCCCGAGGCCTCCCACGACGCCCGCCTGGCCGCGGCCTGCTGGCGCGTCGAGGCGGCGGTCGAGGCCCTCACGACGGGCCGCGACATCCCACCGCGCACGGCCCCCTCCGCAACGGAACCGGCCCTGGCGCACCTCCATACCCTGGAACGCACCCTCGCGGAACTGTCGACCCCTCTGCGGACACCGTCGGGCTCGCCTTTGGTGGGCGCGTGAGACTCGGGCCTTCGCCCGCCTATTGACCTCGGGTCGCGGTGGAGCCGCCGCCCCGGGGAAGGTGCGGCGGCCTTCCGCCGGGGTGCGCGTCCGGCCAGGCGCCGCTCACGCGCCCGCCCAAGCCCCGTGCGCGGTGCCGCGGGCTTCCGCCGCCACTGGACCGGCGGTGCCGTCAGGCGGGCAGCTCCATGCGCCGGTACTCACCATGGTGGCGCCGTGACGCCCGCAAGCGGCTCGCGCCCAGGGTCGCACCCCGCGTCAGACCCGGCCGAGCAGGCCGGCCACCCACGCCAAAGGGCCCGCTCCGGTGACCGGAGCGGGCCCTTCAGGCGTCCTGCGAGATGAACTGCCCGCGTCAGCGGGCCGGCGTGCTCTGGGGCTGCTGGGGGGAGATCCCCAGGGCCGTCGTGTACTTGGCCAGGGCCAGCTTGCCGATCGCCGGGTAGGGACCGAGCGGCTCGGACGCCGGGCAGTCCGCCTCCTTCGCGGCCTCCTCGACGAGCGAGGCGTCGATCTCCGGGCCGATCAGATACGGCGCCAGCGCCAGCTGCTGCGAACCGGCGTTGCGCAACTGCTCCGCCACGGAGGAGATGGAGCCCTCCTGGTCGAGGGCCGCGGCCATCACCGGCACGGCGAGGCGCGCGGCGAGCAGCATGCCGGTGATGCCGGCCGCCTGCACCGCCTCGTCACCGCCCACGGAAGCCAGGATGATGCCGTCCGCGGCGGTCGCCACGGTGAACAGACGGGCACGGTCGGCGCGGGCCAGACCGGCCTCGGAGAGCCGCACGTGCAGCGCCTCGGCGAGCAGCGGGTGCGGGCCGAGGACGTCGGTCAGCTCGGCGGCGACGCGGCTGTCCATGACGGCCTGGCGGACCTGGCGCAGCAGCGCGCTGTCCGGGCCGGCGAGCAGCGGCACGACGACGGCGACGGGGCCGTCGGGCTCCTTGACGTCGGAACCGGCGGCACGCGCCTGCTCGTAACGGGCGGTGCGCTCCTCGGCCGCGTTCGCGAGGACGGAGGCCAGCGAGGGGAACTCCTCCTCGCCCCCGTCGAGGTGGCCGATCCGGGCGTCGAGACCGGGCAGCTCGGACCGTGCGATGCTCACGACCTCGTCGGCGAGCGAGCGGGTGGCACTACTGGGCTTACCCGGCACGGCGAGGACGAGCGCGGGCGCGTCCTCGGGAGCCACCAGGGGTTCGGGACGGCGGTGCCGTCCGGGCTGGCGGGGGCGCGGCATTCGTACGGGCAGGCCGGACGCGGGCCCAGTGGGGGTGCTCATGTTGCGGCATGTTAGTGGCTTCCGGGGGTCTCCTGTTCGGGGAGGGTGCAGGTGAGCGGTATCCGTCCGGTTTTGTCGGATGAGTTACGTACGGGTGTCGGCCGTGAGGGTGACGTCCGTTCCCCCCGTGCTCGTCACGCACAGCATTCTCCCGTCACTCGGAAGAGCGAGCGGACCAGCGGAAAGGTCCTCGGCGAGCCGCACCGCACCGTCGAGCGGACCACCCTCGGCGGGCACCCGCCGCGCGTCCGGCAGCAGCTCCGCCAGCCGCTCGTCCAGCGGGCCCAGCAGCACCTCGCCGAGCCCGAGAAGACCGCCGGTGCAGCCGACCACAGGGGCGCCCTCCGCCGGGCACACCGCGGCCGCCGATTCGGCCATGTGCCGGGCCGCCTCACGCACGATGTCCACGGCCACGGGGTCCCCGTCCTCCGCGCACGCGCCCACGCGCGGAGCGAACGAGGCGAGCACCGCCGCCCGGTCGGCACGCGGGTACACCTGACCCGGCAGCCCCGTCACCGGACCGAACATCTCCTCCGCGTCCGCCAGCAGCCGCGCGGAACCGCCGTCCCGCCCGTCGTGCGCGCGGAGCGCGGCCTCGAGCCCGGCCCGCCCGATCCACGCGCCGCCGCCGCAGTCGCCGAGCAGATGCCCCCAGCCGTCCGCCCGCCGCCAGCCGGCCAGATCCGTGCCGATCGCGATGAGGCCCGTACCCGCCGCGATCACCGCGCCGGGGCGCGGCCCGAGCGCGCCCACGTACGCCGTGACCGCGTCGGCCGCCAGCACCGCGCGCCTGACGCCCAGCTCCCGCCCGAGCCCGTCCGGCAGCTCCGCGCGCAGGGCGTCGCCCAGGCTGGCCATCCCCGCCGCGCCGATCGCGGCCGTGTCCAGCCGCTCCAGTCCCGCCTCGGCGCTCATCGCCCGCGCCATCGGCACCAGTTGCTCCAGGAAGTGCCCCGGGTCGATCCCCCGCTCTCCCGTGCGCACCGGCACGTCCGAGGAGGCCCGGGCCAGCGGACCTCGCCCGGGCGCCCCGACGACCGCCCGCAGGCCGGAGCCCCCGCTGTCCACGGCGAGGTAGCCGGCCCGGGTCACGGCAGACGCCAGTCCACCGGCTGCCCGCCCTGACGGATCAACAGGTCGTTGGCCCGGCTGAACGGCCGCGAGCCGAAGAACCCGCGGTCCGCGGACATCGGCGAGGGGTGCGCCGACTCCACGGCGGGCAGATCACCCAGCATGGGGCGGCAGTTGCGGGCGTCCCGCCCCCACAGGATGGAGACGAGCGGCTTCCCGCGGGCGGCCAGCGCGCGTATCGCCTGCTCGGTGACCTCCTCCCAGCCCTTGCCGCGGTGGGCGCCCGGCTTGCGCGGGGCCGTCGTCAACGCCCTGTTGAGGAGCAGCACGCCCTGCTCGGTCCACGGGGTCAGGTCGCCGTTCGACGGCTGGGGCAGGCCCAGGTCGCCGTTCAGCTCGCGGAAGATGTTGATCAGGCTGCCGGGCAGGGGGCGCACGTCCGGGGCGACGGAGAAGCTCAGGCCCACCGCATGCCCCGGCGTGGGGTACGGGTCCTGCCCGACGATCAGGACGCGTACCTCGTCGAAGGGCTGCTGGAAGGCCCGAAGGACGTTCGCCCCCGCCGGGAGGTAGGTGCGGCCCGCGGCGACCTCCGCGCGGAGGAAGTCCCCCATCGCGGCGATCCGCCCGGCCACCGGTTCGAGGGCCTGCGCCCAGCCCGCTTCGACGATTTCGTTCAAGGGTCGTGGTGCCACGGGCGTCACCCTACTGCCGCGTCGGCGGCGGCTATCAACCCGTGGCCCGAACCCGGCGGGATCCGCACGGACCTCATCCGACGACCGCCGCCCGCACGCACATGACGTCCGGCAGGTGGGTGGCCAACTGCTCCCAGCTGTCGCCGTCGTTCGCGGACGCGTACACCTCGCCGTTGCGGTTGCCGAAGTAGACGCCGGCGGGGTCGGCGTCGTCGCTGCACATCGCGTCGCGCAGCACGGTGCCGTAGTGGTCCTCCTGCGGCAGCCCCGCAGACAGCGGCTCCCAACTGCGTCCGGCGTCACCGGTCCGGTACACGCGGCATCGCCGGTCCGCAGGGACCCGGTCGGAGTCGGCGTTGATCGGGAAGACGTACGCCGTGTCGCCGCGACGGGGATGCGTCACCATCGCGAACCCGAAGGTCGAGGGCAGCCCTTCGCCGATGTCCGTCCAGTGCGCGCCCGCGTCGTCGCTGCGGAAGACCCCCCAGTGGTTCTGCAGATAGAGCCGGTCCGGGTCCGCGGCGTCCCGGGCGACCTTGTGCACGCACTGCCCGAACTCCGGGTTCGGGTCCGGCAGGAACACCGCCGACACCCCCGAGTTGGACGGGGCCCAGCTCGCGCCGCCGTCCAGGGTGCGGAACACGCCCGCGGTGGAGACGGCCACCGTGACCGCCAGCGGGTCGCGCGCGTCGGTCAGCACGGTGTGCAGACCCTCACCGCCGCCGCCCGGCACCCACTTGGAGCGCGTGGGATGCTCCCACAGCGGTCTGACCAGCTCGAAGGACTCCCCGCGGTCCTCCGAGCGGTACAGCGCGGCCGGTTCCGTGCCCGCATACACCACGTCCGGTTCGGCCGCCGCCGGGTGCAGCTGCCAGACCCGCTCCAGCGAGGCCCCGGTGTCGGGCGGGAACTTGACGGCAGGCCGGGCCGGTTCGGTCCAGGTGCGGCCCAGGTCGTCGGAGTGGAACACCGACGGCCCCCAGTGCGCGCTGTCCCCGCCGGCCAGCAGCCGAGGGCTCTGCCCCCGGGTGTCGATCGCGACCGAGTACACGGCCTGCGCGTTGAAGTAGGGGGACTCGTCGAACTCCCAGGAGCCGCCTCGCCGGCGTCCGATGAACAGGCCCTTGCGGGTGCCCACGGCGAGCAGTACCTCGGTCATGCCGATCACCTCCGTGACATCGCCTTCGACGTCCTCGATCAGGACACCGGTCAGTGTGCACCCCACCACTGACAGTCACTGTCGGACGCGGCATGACCGCAGGTCACGGCGGTGCGGCGGGCCTGTGACGGACGACCCGAGACACGTCCGACCGCCGTCCGCCCGCTCGGCGAGAGCCCTCGCTCCCCAGCCGGAGGCCCCGCCTCACTCCCGCCCGGGCAGCGCCCGCTCCAGAATCGCGTCCAGCCCCGCCCCCGCCGGCAGCGTCCCGAACGCGTGTCCCCAGTCGCCGCCGAGCCGCGTCGCGCAGAACGCGTCGGCGACCGCGGCAGGCGCGTGCCGCACCAGCAGCGACGCCTGCAGCGTCAGCGCCATCCGCTCCACCAGCCGGCGGGCCGTCACCTGCGACCCCTCGGCCAGCTGGTCCTTCAGTCCGGCCACGGCCGCGTCCAGACGGGCGTCCGCGCCACGCGTCAGCGACAGCTCGTCGAACAGCGCCTGCGCGGTCGCGGCGTCGCGGCCGAGCGCCCGCAGCACGTCGAGGGCGTTGACGTTGCCCGAGCCCTCCCAGATGGACAGCAGCGGGGCCTCCCGGTAGTGACGGGGCATCCCCGAGTCCTCGACGTACCCGTTGCCGCCCAGGCACTCCAGCGCCTCGGCGGTGAAGGCGGGACCCCGCTTGGTGACCCAGTACTTGCCGACGGCCGTCGCGATCCGCCGGAACGCGGCCTCCCCGGTGTCCCCGCGCACCGCGCGGTCCGCCGCACCCGCCAGCCGCAGGGTGAGCGTCGTGGCGGCCTCGGACTCCAGCGCGAGGTCTGCCAGCACGTTGCGCATCAGCGGCTGGTCCACCAGCCGCGCTCCGAAGGCGCTGCGGTGCCGGGCGTGGTGGCCGGCCTCGACGAGCGTCTTGCGCATCAGGGCCGCCGACATCATCACGCAGTCGAGACGCGTGCAGTTGACCATCTCGATGATGGTCTTCACGCCCTGCCCCTCGGGCCCGACCAGCCAGGCCACCGTCCCGTCGAACTCCGGCTCGGAGGAGGCGTTGGAGCGATTGCCCAGCTTCTCCTTGAGGCGCTGGATGCGGAAGGTGTTGCGGGTGCCGTCGGGCAGCACCCGTGGCACGAGGAAGCAGGACAGCCCGCCCGGCGCCTGCGCCAGCACCAGGAACACGTCGCACATCGGCGCCGAGGTGAACCACTTGTGGCCGCGCAGGGTGTACACACCGGGCTCGGTGGTCGGCGTCGCGGCCGTGGTGTTGGTGCGGACGTCGGAGCCGCCCTGCTTCTCGGTCATCCCCATGCCGGCCAGCAGCCCGCGCTTCTCCGTCGGCACGCGCAGCCCGGGGTCGTACTCCCGGCTGGTCAGCAACGGCTCGTAGACCTTCGCCAGTTCGGGCTGCTTGCGCAGGGCGGGGATCGCCGCGTACGTCATGGATGTGGGGCAGCCGTGTCCGGCGTCGGTGTGGCCCCATACGAGTCCGCCGGCGGTGCGGACGACGTGCGCGCCGGGGCGGTCGTCCGCCCAGGGCGTGCCGGCCAGTCCCTCGGCGACGGCGGTGCGCATCAGGTGGTGCCAGCTCGGGTGGAAGTCGACCTCGTCGACGCGGTGCCCGTACCGGTCGTGGGTGCGCAGCTCGGGCTCGTGACGGTTGGCCTGGTCGGCCCACTCCTGCGCCTCTTCACCGCCCGCCAGCCGTCCCAGCCGCCGCAGGTCCTCCTCCGCCCAGCCGGCGCCCTCCCGCCGCACCCCTTCGAGCAGGGCGACGTCGTCCGAGGCGTCGTACGGGGCCGGGTGAGGGGGCTGGTTGGTGACGTCGTGGGTGGCGCCGCCGAGGGCGCCGAGTCCGAAGGGGGTCTGCTGCAGCTCGTCGGCGCGCGTGATGGTCATGACTGAGTGTTGCACTATCGCTGCGGGTGCAGCAACAGTGCAACACGCTGAAGCGCGTCGCCTCAGCCGTGCCGGTCGATCAGCGCCCTGTACGTGTCGAAGGCGGGCTCGGGCGTTCGAAGGTCGTGCGAAACGACAGGGGAGCGGGTGGGGCCACCTCGAGACAACCGCACCCTGGAAGGGGCCTAAAGTACGGCTCATGCGGAGCGACGACCCGGCGGAGCCGGCACCGGACGGGCTGCGGCTGCGTCCGCTGTCCGCGCGGTCGGTCGTCCTCAGTCTGCTGCTGGGCACGCACCCGCCTGAACTGCCGGCGCGGGAGCTCGGACGGCTGGTGGAAGGCTTCGATCTCGGCGGATCGACGCTGCGGGCCGCGCTGAGCCGGATGGTCGCCGCAGGGGACCTGCGCCGCACGGACACCGGCTACCGCCTCAGTGACCGGCTGCTCGAACGCCAGCGCCGCCAGGACGAGTCCGTGCGACCGCGCACCCGCCCCTGGGAGGGGGACTGGGAACTGGTCGTCGTCACCGCGACCGGGCGCGGCCCCGCCGAACGGGCGGAGTTGCGCACCCGGCTGGCCGGACTGCGTCTCGCCGAGCTGCGCGAGGGCGTGTGGCTGCGCCCCGCCAACCTGGACCGCCCGCTGCCCGCCGCTCTCGACGAGGTCGCCGAACGCGGTACGACCCGCCCCGCGCGGCCCTCGGCCGAACTCGCCGCACGCCTATGGCCGTTGGACGCCTGGGCGGACGCGGCCCGCGAGCTGCTCGGGCACGTGGGACGCACCGGGCGTCCGGCCGGGCGGCTCACCCTGTTCGCGGCCGTGGTGCGCCATCTGCTCGCGGACCCCGTGCTGCCGCCCTCCCTGCTCCCCGCCGGCTGGCCGGGCGACGAACTGCGGGCCGCGTACGCGGAGTACCGGCGGGAGCTGGAGGGCGAGGTCCGCTCCCTGGTGGGCGGGAGCTGACCGCACGGAGGCGGCGTCGAGAAGGCCGGCGGCCGTAGGGGGCGCCACTCGGGACGTCCCCCACGGCCGCTGCCCGTGGGGGGCTACCGGTAGGTGACGTCGGACGAGCTGTACTTGCAGTACGTGCCGTCAGGGCCGGAGCCGTTGCTGCTCGGCTCCTTGCCGGTGTTGTTGCCGATGTACTTCTGACACGGCACGACCTTCCTGCTGCTGTCGCCGACGATCGTGATGTTCCGCAGGGTCGCGCTGTCGCCGTAGTTGGTGTTGATGCCGGCGATACGGCCGCCCTTCCAGGTCACCTCGATGGAGTTGAGGTTGATCGTCCGCTTGTACTGCGTGGAGCAGTTGCCGCAGGAGCGGACGAACGTGCCGAAGTTCTGCACGGCGAAGTCGGACACGTTCAGCGTGCCCGCGCCGTTGAACTGGAAGACCTTGTCGCTCGCCTCCTTCGCGCCGCCGCCGCTCACGGTGTAGACCGCCCCGGACGACTTGCCCTTGAAGGTGGCCGCGTCCTCGCCGACGTCCTCCCACCAGACGTTCTGCAGCGTGCAGGAGCCCTCGCAGTGGATGCCGTCGGCGGCGGGGGCGCCGAGGATCACGTTCTTGAGGACCGCGCCGTCGGCCAGCTTCAGGATCGGGCCCTGGTCCTCGTCCTGGCCGCCGGAGCCCAGGTCGCCGGTGCCGTAGAGGCGCTTCATCCCGTAGTCCTTGGTGCCGGACACCGAGATGGTGGAGGGGACGCCCTGGCTGCCGTTGGGGGTCGGCCAGGTGGCGGCCTGCGCGGACGGGGCCGCGGTAGTCATGATCATGCCAACCGAGAGGCCGAGGGTGGCGAGCGCGCCGATCGGTGCGCGGCGTGGGGTGCGCGGTCGTGTCGCGGGTGTCATGTCGTTCCTTCTGTCGCGGTGTGGGGGTGTCGAGCCATGTGGGTGAACGACGTTCATGCAGTTGTACGACATGCGGGCTTCGGTCGTTCAACGGTCACGAGCCGGTCACGTCGATGAACGGAACGTAAGGGGAAAGCGCTTTCTGGTCAACGCTTCCCGCGGTCCGTATTCGGCCAGGAACGCAGGGAACGGCACAAGCCGGCGGCCCCGGACCCTTCGAGGGGTCCGGGGCCGCCGGCGCGTCGCGGGGAGCGGTGAGCAGGTCAGACGGAACGGTGGTACTGGTTCGGCACGCTCACTTCCGCGTCCAGCTCGCGGGCGGCCTGGCGGGCCCAGGAGGGGTTGCGCAGCAGTTCACGGCCCAGGAGCACGGCGTCCGCCTCGCCGTTGGCGAGAATCTTCTCCGCCTGCCCGGCGTCCGTGATCAGACCCACGGCCGCGACCGGCATCGGCGTCTCCTGGCGCACCCGCGCGGCGAACGGCACCTGGTAGCCGGGGCCGGCCGGGATGCGGACGCGGGGGGCGTTGCCGCCGGTGGAGACGTCGAGCAGGTCGACGCCCCGGGCGTGCAGGTCGGCGGCGAGGCGGACGGTGTCGTCCGGGGTCCAGCCGTCCGCGTCCAGCCAGTCCGTGGCGGAGACGCGGAAGAACAGCGGCTTGTCGTCCGGCCACTCCTCGCGCACGGCGTCCACCACCTCGAACGCGAACCGCGTGCGGTTCTCGTACGAGCCGCCGTAGGCGTCGGCGCGGTGGTTGGAGTGCGGGGAGAGGAACTCGTTGATCAGGTAGCCGTGGGCGCCGTGGATCTCGGCGATCTCGAAACCGGCGGCGAGGGCGCGGCGGGCGGCGGCGCGGAACTGGCCGACGATCTCCTGGATCTCCTCCGCGCTCAGCTCGTCCGGCACCTGGTGATCCTCGGCAAAGGGGACCGCGCTGGGCGCGACCGGCTGCCAGGCGCCCTCTCCGGGGCCGAGCGGCGCTCCGCCCTTCCAGGGCTGGTCGGTCGCCGCCTTGCGCCCGGCGTGCGCGAGCTGGACGGCCGGCACGGTGCCCTGTGCGGCGAGGAAGCGGGTGATCCGCCGGAACGCCTCGACCTGGGTGTCGTTCCAGATGCCGAGGTCGTACGGCGAGATGCGGCCCTCCGGCGACACCGCCGTGGCCTCGACGACGATCAGTCCCGTGCCGCCGGTGGCGCGGGCGGCGTAGTGCGCGAAGTGCCAGTCGTTCGGCGCACCCGCCTCCGGGCCGTCCGGCGCGGCCGAGTACTGGCACATCGGCGCCATCCACACGCGGTTGGGGATCGTCAGGGCGCGCAGGGTGTACGGCTCGAAGAGCGTGCTCACGGTGGGCTCCGTTCGGAGGAGGCGGCGAGTGTGCGACTCGTACGATAGCCGTCGTAGTACGCGAGATGTCAAACTACGAAGGCTCTCGTACAATGAGGCTTCCCGGAGCACCATGGAGCCGCCGTGACGACCGCCCCACCCAGCCCCCGTGTCCTGCCGCACCCCACGCGGGACGAGATCCGGCTGGACTCACTGCTGCACGCGCTGTCCGACCCCGTCCGGATGCGCATCGTCAGTGAACTGGCGGACGCCGAGACCGCGTTGTCCTGCTCCCGCTTCGACCTCCCGGTCACCAAGTCCACCACCACGCACCACTTCCGCGTACTGCGCGAGAGCGGCGTGATCCAGCAGGTCTACGAGGGCACCGCCAAGATGAACGGCCTGCGCCGCGACGATCTGGACGCCCTGTTCCCGGGCCTCCTCGACGCCCTCCTCGTCGCGGCACACCGCCAGGCGGCACGGGACGCGCAGGCCTGACGGCCCGGTCGGCGTGGTCAGCCCCCTGTCTCGGGGCCGATGGCACCGAGGCGAGGGCTCGGTCGGGGTGTTCACCCCCTGCCTCGGGGCCGGTGACGTCGGGACAGGGGCCCGGTCGGTGTGGATCAGCCCTCTGCCTCGGGGCCGGTGACACCGAGGCGGGCCCAGAGGCCGGCCAGGTGTGCGTGCAGTACGCCCCCGGCCTCCTTCGCGGTCAGGTGGCCGATCAGGACGTGGCCGGTCAGGCCGTCCGTGAGTGCGAGCAGCGTGCGCGCCTCGCGCACAGCGTCCGACCCGTCGGCCGTGCCGCTCGCGGCCGCCTCCGTGATCAGGCGGACGAACAGCTCCTGCAAGGCTGCATAGCTCTTCCTCAGGGGCTCGGCGAGTGACGCGCTGACGGCGGCCTGGGCGACGAACGCCAGCCAGATGCGTGCCTCGGCGCGGTGTTCCTTCCCGAGCAGTGCGATCTCGTCGGTCGCGTGGCCGAGCGCGGTGGCGGCCGACTGCGCAGGACCCGCCCCGATGCGCGCCCTCACCCGTTCCGTCACACGCTCGCCGACGTGGTCGACGGCGAACAGGAGCATCTCCTCCTTGGTGCGGAAGCAGCGCTGCACGGCGCCCAGCGAGACCTGCGCCCGAGCCGCCACGTCCCGCATGCTCACCCCCTCCGGCCCCTGCTCGTCGGCCAGGAGGCAGACGGCCTCGGCGATCCGGCGGCGCCTGCTCTCGTAGTCCACCTGCTTGGGCATGGTCGGTCGGCCTCCTTATTCCGATACGACTGTATCGCTTCCGTAGTACGGTCGGGCACGAGCACCACACGACAGGGAGCAGGAGTGCGATGAGCGGGCAGGACACTATGTGGGCCACGACGGCGGCCGACCAGGCGGCGGCGGTCCGCAGCGGCAGGATCTCGGCGGCCGATCTGGTCGACAGCCATCTGGAACGCATCGCCGAGGTCAACCCGCGGGTCAACGCGGTGACGCAGCTGATGGCCGACCGGGCCCGCGCCGACGCGGCACGCATGGACCGACGGCGGGCCGCGGGCGAGGAGCTCGGGCCGCTGGCGGGCGTTCCGTTCACGGTGAAGGAGACCACCCCGGTCGAGGGCGTGCCGACCACCTTCGGGCTGCCGCGCTTCCGCGACCTCGTGGCGGCGGCCGACGCGCCTCCGGTGGCACGGCTGCGCGCGGCGGGGGCCGTGCCGATCGGTCACAGCAACATGCCCACGCTGGTCCTGGCCGGGATGCACACCCGCAGCGAGCTGTTCGGCGACACCGTCAACCCGTGGGACCCGAGCCGGACCCCGGGCGGCTCCAGCGGTGGTGACGGAGTGGCCGTCGCCACCGGCATGGCCGCCCTCGGTCTCGGCAACGACTCCGGCGGATCGGTGCGGATCCCGGCCTCCTTCTGCGGTGTCGCGGGGCTGAAGCCGACCCCCGGGCGGTTCCCCGCCGACCACCGAGTGCTCGGCCCGGACGACCCCGGGCCGGCCTCGCAGATGCTGGTCACCGACGGGCCCCTGGCGCGCACGGTCGCCGACCTGCGGTTGGCGTACGAGGCGCTGGCCGGGACCGATCCACGGGACCCGCGGGCGGTTCCGGTGCCGCTCGACGGCCCACCGCTGCCGGGACCGGTCAGGGTCGCGCTGGTCGCCGACCCCGGTGGCCGCGGCGTGCACCCTGCCGTCCGTGAGGCGCTCACCGCGGCGGCCGACGCGCTGAGCGACGCGGGCTACGACGTGGCGGAGGTGGCCGACGTCCCCAGGCACGACGAGGCGCTGGAGGCGTACGGCAGGATCACCCTGACCGAGTTCGCGCCGACCTGGCCGGCCGTGCGGCAGCTGCTCGGTGACGGCGGGGACCGGTACATCCAGCTGGCCCTGGAGAAGACGCCGCCCGCCGACGCCGCGGAACTCGTGCGGCTGATGGGCGTCTGGCTCGGCATCCGCCGCTCGTGGGCGGAGTTCCTCGACGCCGATCCGCTGCTGCTCGGGCCGGTGTTCACCGAGCCGCCCGTGGAGCCGGGGCTGGAGTCACGGGACGCGGCGGGGCGCGAGCGGGTCGCCGACGGGATGCGGCTGTGCACGGTGACCAGCTTCGTGGGCGTGCCCGCGGTGGCGGTGCCGACCGGGATCCGCGACGGGCTGCCGTGCGGGGTGCAGGTTGTGGGCCGTGCGTTCCGGGAGGACATGTGCCTGGCCGCTGCGCAGGAGATCGAGAACCGCCTCGGGGTACTGACGCCGGTCGACCCCCGGCAGGCTTCCGCGACCGAGACGAGGTAGGCGGGCCACGGACACGTGAAGGGGTGCGCCGGCGGACGGCCGGCAGCGCGCCCCGGGGGCATTGCCGTACTGGGAGTTCACCGTCTCCGTGCGGGAGCGATTGCGCCGACGCCCGGGTCCCCCGGGAGGCCGGCGCTGTCACGGCCGGGGATCGCCGCCGTCTGCTCCCCGCGCCGCCGTCAGCAGCGACTCCCAGTCCGGGAGCTTCACGACGCCCCGGCCGAGGGAGGCGCCCAGGCGGGACTCCGCGCGTTCGATGGACTCCCAGCCCCGCCAGGGGACCGGGTCCACGCCCTCGGCGCGGAGGGCAGGCAGGGGGTCGTCGGGGAGGGTGCGGGAGGTGAGGGACGGGGCGTCGTGGAGGAGGGACGTCACCGTCTCCTTCGCGCACGAGCGGTTGGTGCCGATGACGCCGGTAGGGCCACGCTTGATCCAGCCCGCGACGTACTCGCCCGGGGCGACGGCGCCCCCGCGCAGCACCCGCCCGGCGAGATGCGGCACCGTGCCCGTCGCCGCGTCGAACGGAAGCCCTTCCAGCGGCACCCCCCGGTACCCGACCGACCGGAGCACCAGCTGCCCCTCGACGTCCTCGAAGCGGCCCGTCCCGGTGACCCCGCCCTCGCCGTCGGGCGCCGTCCGCTCGAAGCGCACGGCGCCCACCCGGCCGTCGGCGGCGAGCAGTTCGACCGGGCGGAGGAAGAACCGCAGACGGATCAGGCGCCGGGCGTCCGGCCGCGGCGGCGCCGTCCAGCCGCGCAGGACCTCGACGTTGCGGCGCCGGGGCGGAGGCAGTCCGGACGGGTCGGCGAACGCCGGGTCGAGCGCCGCCTCGGCCGCGTCGGCCTGGACGGCGGTGTCCGGCAGGGTGCCCAGTTCGCGCAGCTCCTTGGTGGTGAAGCGGGCTTGCGAGGGGCCGCGCCGGCCGACCATGTGGATCTCCGTGACCCCGCTCGCCGCGAGGGCGGTCAGCGCCGTGTGCGGCATGTCGGTCGGCCGCAGCTCGCCCGCCCCGCGCGCCAGCATGCGCGTGACGTCCACGGCCACGTTCCCCACCCCGACCACCACCGCCGACCGAACCCCGCGCAGGAACCCGGTGTCGGCGGCGTCCGGGTGCGCGCTGTACCAGGACACGAACTCCGTCGCCGACCAGCTGCCGGGAAGGTTCTCGCCCGGGACGCCCAGATGCCGGTCCGTGGCGGCGCCCACGCAGTACACCACCGCGTGGTACAGCTCCCGCAGCCGGGCCGCCGGCACCCCGCCCGGTCCGACCGGCACCGCGCCGAGGAACCGCACCCGGTCGTGCTCCAGCACCGTGCGCAGGCTGCCCTGCAGGGACTTGATCTTCTCGTGGTCCGGGGCCACGCCGTAGCGGACCAGGCCGTAGGGGCAGGGCAGGCGGTCGAGGACGTCGACCCTCGCCCCCGGATCGAGCTGGACGAGATGCTGGGCGGTGTAGCACCCGCTGGGTCCGCTTCCGACGACGGCGACACGCAGCACGGGGAACTCCTCACCCCGAGGGGCACCGGCGGGGGACCCGCCTGTGCCTCCCAGCATGGCACCGCCGGCACTCCGCTGACAGGGTGCCGTCCGCCGTCCGGGGTGCGTGTTCTACGGAGGGAAACTGATCACGCCGTTACGTTGCCTGTGTGCTCGAGGCATCTTTTCTTCAACTTTCCGATCGCTCTCCTGCGGAGGGCGCGGTGGCCGTGTGGCCCGCGTGGGAGGTGCGGGAGGGCGAGCGCACCACGCGGTGGCTCCACGTGCGGCTGGCCTTCCGCGACGGGGCCACGATCGAGGCGCTGGCGTCCGTGGGCGAGGGCTGGGTCTGTGTGGAGGACGTCCAGGCCCGCCCCGCGCTCGCGCTGGAGGACCTGGCCGTGTTCGCGGACTGGATCGAGGGTCCGCTGGCGCGGGCCTGCGGCGCCGAGCCCGAGCCGGGGGAGGAGACCGGGGGCACGCACCACCGTGAGGAGCCCCGGGGAGGGCGGTCGCAGTGGCCGGTCGTGGCCCGGGCGTACCGGGCCGCGCAGGAGCGGGGCGCCGACCCGGTGCTCGCCGTGATGGACCAGACCGGCTACAGCCGGCGCGGGGCGCTCCGTCTCATCGGGCGCACGCGCGACGCGGGGCTCCTCTCCCCGCGCCACGCCCGCCGCTGACCGTCCCGCCCCTGACCGGACCGCCGCCCTGGCGGAACGTCACAGCAGGTCGCGCATCCGGTTGATCTCGCTGGTCTGCTGCGCGACGACGTCGTCCGCCATCTCCTCGACCTGGATGTTGTTCCCCTGACCCTTCACGTCCGTCGCCATGGTGATCGCGCCCTGGTGGTGCGTGATCATCAGAGTGAGGAACAGCTGGTCGAACGCCTTGCCCTCGGCCGCCCGCAACTGCCTGAGCTGCGCCTCGGTCGCCATGCCGGGCATCGCCGCGTGGTCGTGCCCCCGGCCCTCGTCCGTCTCCGTCTTGCCATGCGTGCGCAGCCACCCCTTCATCGCGCCGATCTCCGGCTTCTGCGCGGCGGCGATGCGCTCGGCCAGCTTGACCACCTTCGGCGACTCGGCACGGCCCGGCACCAGTTCGGTCATCTCCAGCGCCTGCGCGTGGTGCTGGATCATCATCCGCGCGTACGACACGTCCGCGGAGTTGGGGGAGTCGTCCTCCTTGCGCTCCTGCTGGGCCTCCTCGGCCGACAGGGTGCGGTTCTCCTCCCCGGGCGCGCCGGGCGCGATCACCGAAGGGCCGCTCGCGGGGGCCGACTTGGCGTCGTCGCCGCCGGAGTCGCAGCCCACGAGCCCGAGTACGGCCAGCGCGGTCAGTCCGGCGGCGACGGCGGACAGGCGTGGCACGCGGCGGTTGTGCACATGGACCTCCTGTGACTGGCGGTATGTCCGCTCGGCAGTGGTGCGGAACACCTCGTGAGTGTCGATGACCGTCCTAGCACGCTTCCGCGCAACTTCGATCAAAAAACTTTGTTGCGATGATGTGGAGCCCCTGTTGGTATGTGCATGTCGAAGACGATACTGCCGGTGCCACACCGTTCCGAAGTGAACGGAACCAGGGAGGAAAACAGTGATCCTGTTGAACGTTTCCCGAACCCGGCGGAGACGGCTGGGAGTTGCCGCGGCAGCGGGCGGCCTGCTGGCCGCGCTGCTCACGGCCGGGCCCGCCGCCGCGATTCCGGACCCGGGGGACTCGCCCGCCGCGCCGAAGGACGTGTCCCGCAGCGACCAGGCCGAGGCCCGCGCCGCCATCAAGAGCGGTGACATACCCGGCCAGGACGAGATCGTCCATTCCGCCAACATCACGCACGTGGCCAACATCCCCAAGGACGTGCTGTCCGGCACCAACTCGGACCTCGCCTTCCAGGGGAAGTACGCCTTCGCCGGCAACTACGACGGCTTCCGCATCTTCGACATCAGCAACCCGAAGAAGCCCAAGACGGTGGCTCAGGTGCTGTGTCCCGGATCGCAGAACGACATCTCCGTCTCCGGCAACCTGCTCTTCCTGTCGACGGACTCCTCGCGCAGTGACAGCAGCTGCAACAGCACCACGCAGCCCGCCACCGAGAAGTCCTCCTGGGAGGGCATGAAGGTCTTCGACATCAGCGACAAGCGCAACCCGCGCTACGTCGCCGCCGTCGAGACCGCTTGCGGCTCGCACACCCACACGCTGGTGCCCGACCGCAAGAACGTATACGTCTACGTCTCCTCCTACTCGCCCAACGCGGCCTACCCGGACTGCCAGCCGCCGCACGACGGCATCTCCGTGATCAAGGTCCCGCGCAAGGCGCCGCACAAGGCCGCCGTGGTCGGGTTCCCCGTGCTGTTCCCGGGTGAGGGCCCGGACGGCGGTGGCAACCCGGGCGCGCCCACCAACCCGGGCGTCTCCAAGACCACCGGCTGCCACGACATCACCGTGCTGCCCTCGAAGGACCTGGCCGCCGGCGCCTGCATGGGCGACGGCATCCTGTTCTCCATCAAGAACCCCGAGCGCCCGAAGGTGATCGACCGGGTCCAGGACAACGTCAACTTCGCGTTCTGGCACTCGGCGACGTTCAACCAGCGGGCCGACAAGGTCGTCTTCACCGACGAGCTGGGCGGCGGCGGCGCGGCCACCTGCAACGCGGAGATCGGTCCCAACCGCGGCGCGGACGGCATCTACGACATCGTGGGCAAGGGCGACCGCAGCAAGCTGGTCTTCCGCAGCTACTTCAAGATCCCCCGTCACCAGGCGGACACCGAGAACTGCGTGGCCCACAACGGCTCGCTGATCCCCGTCCGCGGCCGTGACCTGATGGTCCAGGCCTGGTACCAGGGCGGCATCTCGGTGTGGGACTTCACCAACTCGAAGAAGCCGGAGGAGATCGCCTACTTCGAGCGCGGACCGCTCTCCACCGACCAACTGGTCACCGGCGGTTCGTGGTCGGCGTACTACTACAACGGCTACATCTACTCCAACGACATGGCCAAGGGCTTCGACGTCCTCAGGATCGACGACAAGCGCACGGACCAGGCTCGCAAGGTCCACATGAAGGAGCTCAACGTGCAGACGCAGCCGGACTACTTCGACTGAGTCTCCGGCTCCGTCGCGAAGAACCGGGCCATGTCCGTCCGGTCCTTCTCCTCCGTCCCGCCGGTCCCCTCGGGGTCCGGCGGGACACCCATCTCCCAGTCCAGCCGGTAGCGCTTGAACAGTTCGGCGCGCAGCACCGGCACGGACATGGGCGCTCCCGGCATCACCGCCGCGTACACGGCGCCCATCAGCAGCGCCCGCAGCATCGGGTAGTCCGACTCGACGTCCTGGGAGCCGTTCCGGGCGACGGTGTCGCTCAGCAGCTCGGCCAGCCGCCGCTGCTCGGGGCAGGGCAGGAAGCCCTCCGCCTGCAGCAGTCCCGCCATGTGCTGGCGCATCAGCACCGGCCGGTCCCGCGCCAGCCCCAGGATCGCGTCGATGGCCCGCGCCATCCGCTCCCTGCCGTCGTCGGTGCGCGGCTCCCGCTCCAGCGCCTCCTCCAGGGTGCGGTGCATCAGCCGGTGCACGGCGGACTGCACGAGCTGGCGCTTCCCCGGGAAGTAGTACGAGACCAGACCCCGCGCGGAGCCCGCCCGGTCGGCGATGTCGCCCAGCGTGGTCGCGTCGTACCCGCGCTCGTCGACCAGCTCGACGGCCGCGTGCAGCAGCCGCTCCTTGGAACGCCGACGCAACTCTTCATTGACCAGGGCGCTGCGCGGGGACATGCTGGACTCCTGCGTTGACTGGCTGCCAGCCAACTATACTCAGCGCACCTGGAGAGGCCCCTGGCGGGCCCTCTTCGGGCTGCCGTTCACCTCGGGCGACGCGGGGGATCGTCCGAGGTGGACGGTTCGGGCGAGGGCGACGGCGTATGCGTACCGCCGGACCGGCCCGGCGCCGTGCCTCGGGGCGCGGGACGCAGCCGCCGGTGTGCCGCGACCGCCACGACCACCGTCAGCGCGCCGAACAGCCAGCCGCCCAGCACGTCCGTCGGCCAGTGCACGCCGAGCCAGATCCGGGTGAGGCCGACGCCGGTCACCGAGACCGCCGCCACCGCCAGCGCCGTGCGCCACACCACAGGGCTCACTACGTGACGGTGCAGCAGCCACAGCAGCAGCCCCAGCACGACCGTCGCGGTCATGGCGTGCCCCGAGGGGAACGCGGCGTAGTGCGCGGTGTCCACCGGGTCGGACCACACGGGGCGCTCCCGCCCCAGCGCCGCCTTCAGCCCTTGCTGCACGGCCGTGGCCAGCGCCACCACCACGACCAGCCACCCCGCGGTCCACCGGGCGGCCGGACGCCGGAACAGCAGGATCACCGCCACCGCGCACAGCAGACGCATCGTCCACGGGTCCCACACCCAGTCCGTCAGCACGCGGGCCGCATGCGTCAGTCCGTCCTCCGCCACCGCCCAGCGGTGCGTGGTGCGGGAGATGCCGCCGTCCAGGTCGAGCAGGGGCCGCCACTCGACGGCGACCAGGGCCAGCAGCAGCGCGGAGGCCGCGCCGAGCAGGACGGCCGCCGCCGGCGGCGCCGACCGGGCCGGCGTACGCGGTCCGGAAGGCGTGGGCGGTGCGGGGGCGTGGGGGGTATGCATGGGCTGATCCTCGCCGACCGGAAGCGCCGGGGCCATGACCCGGCACGCCCGGTCCTGCCTCGTCGGGGCCGTCGCTACCCCAGTGCCCGCGATCGGGACAGGAACGCCAGGGGGTTGGCGCGAGCGCCGTCCGGTGACGCGGGGTGGTCGGCCGTGACAGGCGGATCGGGGGTGGGCGGGCGCCGGGGCGTGAGGGGTGGCTGGGTCGGGTGTGTCCCTGTCGGTGGGCCGGAGGGTGTGCCTGCGCGGGGACGGGATCACTTCAGTGGCCGTGACCGGGGCAGGCCTGTCAGGGGGTTGCAGTGGCGGGCGGACCGACGGACTGGTGGCGCGGGGGCGGTCCGCCGTGACCGGCGGATCGGGGGAGACCGGTCACAGGGATGTGCGGGCGGCTGGGTCGGGAGGTGTGCCCCTGCCGGTCGCGTCGGACGGTGTGCCTGGGCGAAGGCGGATCACCCCAGGGCCCTCAGGCCCGGCAGGAACGCCACGAGGACGGGGAGGGCCGGTACCAGGGATGCGACCGCGGTCAGGCGCAGGCGGCGGCCCGGGGGGAGGCGGTCGCCCGGGGTGAGCAAGCGGTGCACGCGGGCCGGGACGTGCGCCTGGGCGGTGGGGCAGGGGCCGAAGACCCCGCGGTCCTCGTTGAGTTCGACCAGGGCCAGGGCCGTGGTGAGCCGGCCGAACCGCCGTGACGCCGTGTCGTCCGCGGCGAGTTCCACCAGCCGGTGCATCTCGTCCCGGAACGCGGAGAACACCGGCACCTGCGGGAAGCCGTCCGCCAGCGCGGACGAGCAGTGCAGCAGCCAGTCGTGCCGGGCGCGCGCGTGACCACGCTCGTGCGCCAGCACCGCGTCCAGCTGCCGTCCCTTCAGACGCCGCAACGCAGCTGTCGTCACCACCAGTTGGGGCGGGGTGCCGGGCAGGCACCAGGCGTCCGGACGGTCGCCCTCCAGCACCACGAGCCGGTCGGAGCCCGGCTCCTCACCCGGCAGCAGCGGGGCCCGGCGCCGCAGTTCCGCGCGGCGTGCCCGGCGCCGGGCACGGGCCCGCGCGATCTCCCGGACCAGCATCGCCCCGCTCCACAGCCCGCCGCACGCCAGCACCACGGCGGTGACGTGCGCCCACGCGCCCGCCGTGCCGAGGGTGTACGCCTCCACGACCGCGATCGGCGCGCCGGCGAACACGTGCCCGCCGACCGCCCGCCAGGCCGCAGCCGCGCTGAACGTCATCGACAGGGCGCAGCACAGCAGCACCGCCGCGATCACGCACTGCCAGGCCCACAGGGCCACCACAGGTTCACGGTCGGGCCAGTCCGCCCGGGCGAGCAGCCGGGGACCCACGACGGCGGTCAGCACACCGAGCAGCAGCAGGACCGCGGGGAGGATCATGGCAGCAGCCTAGAAGCGCCGACGCCCCTTGCACACGGGCCCGCGCTCCGAAGTGACGCAGACAACGGTCCCGCGCTGCCGGCCGCACGGCCCCTGGCGGTCTCACGTCGACCCCTCCGCGCGCCTCACATCATCAGCAGCATCGCCACCATCGCGATCCCCATCGACAGGCGGCAGGCATGCGCCAGTTCCGGCCGGTCGCCCCACCCGCCGCCGGACCCCGCGCCCGGCCCCGTGCCCGGCCCTCCCGCCATGGCGGCCACCGGCACCAGCCGCGCGCCCGTCACCAGCACGTACGCCGTGAAGTACAGCAGCAGAGCGGCGGTCAGCGCGGGTATGCCCGCAGTGCCGTGATGCGCCCCCTGCGGGGCGGCCGCCATGACCACCGCCATGTAGACCATCGCGCCCGCGCCCACCGCATGGTGCAGATGGCGCGCGGAGGCGCGGGCCGCCCACAACGCGTGCAGCCCCGCCGCCCCGAACACCACCGCCCACAGCGGCCACGCCCACGGCGGCGGCGTGAACACCACCGCCGGCACCGCCATCGCCGCCATCCCGAACCCCATCAGCGCCTCGCCGCCCGCCGCCCGGCGCTGCTCCTCCACACCGCTGCGCATCCGCAGCAGGCAATAGGCGCCGGTCACCGCGCAGAGCGCCACCAGCAGCCAGCCGGACGACCCCGGTCCGTGCACGCGAACCCCCCTCGAACCGCTTCACCGGACGGTCAGGGGATGCCCGTGCCCGACGGCGTGTACGCGAGCGCGAGGGGGTACGCGGGGGGCTCCCGGGGGCGCGAGCTGATCCTGTCAATAATTTTTCACGAGTAAAACACCTGTTAACCTTGCTCCTCATGAGCAGTGCCACCCCCATCCCCGCGCGCGTCCGGCGCTTCCCCGTCGTCGGCGCGCTGCGCCTCGGGCGACCCTCCGACGTCTGGTTCAAGCCCGCCCTGAGCGTGGTCGCCGCCGTCGGCCCGCCCAGCCTGCTCCTGATGATGCTCGGACGGCTCGACCTCGCCCCGTACACGATGGCGGGGTCGCTGTGCGCCCTGTACGCGCACAACCGCCCGTACGCCGCCCGCGCCAAGGTGCTCGCCTGGGTGATCCTCGGCATGCTCGGCGGGCTCGCCGTGGCCCTGGTCTCCGCCTCCCTCACCCGGAACGCCGTCGTCCTGGTCACCGTCGGCGCCCTGCTGGCCGCCGTGCAGAAGGCGGTGTGCGACGCCACCCGGGTCGGGCCGCCCGCGCACGTGATCCTCACCTTCGTCAGCTCCGCCACGCTGTTCGTCCCGCAGACCCTCGGTCAGGTCCCCGGCCACCTCGCACTCGCCGCGGCGGCCGGGGCGTGGGCCTGGCTGGTGGGCATGGCTCCCGCCCCGCTTCGCCCGCACGGCCCCGAGCGGCGGGCCACCGCCCAGGCGCTGAACGCGGCCGCTGCGTACGCCGAGACCGCGCGCGGCGGCGCGGAGGGCGCGGGAGCGCGGTCCGCCGCGTACGCCGCCGTGCACGCGGCCTGGCAGACCCTCCTCGCGGTGCGGAACCGGCCCTCCACGACCCGCCGTGCCCTCGAACGCCTCGTCGTCCGCGCCGAGGTGGCCCTCGCGGCCCCCGCGGACGCCGACCCCGCCCGGCTGCGCTCCTGGGCCCGCGCGATACGGGGCACGGGCCGGATTCCGCGCACGGGGGATCCGCGCAGGGAGGACGACGGTCTGCGCCGGGAGGACGACGGTCTGCGCCTGGACGAAGTTGATCCGCGCCCGGACGGCGTTGATCCGCGCCCGGACGGCGTTGATCCGCGCCCGGACGGCGCCGGCCCGAACCTGGACGGCGCCGGCCCGCGTCGGTCGGTCGGTGGTGCGCACCTCGACGACGACGGCCCGCGCCGGGACGGCGACCTGCTCCGTGAGCGGGACGAGCTCGTCGGGGTGGCCGCCGAGCGGGCCGTCGCACCGCGTCCGCTGCGGAGCCGGCTCGGGCCGCTGGCCCCCGTCGCCGTCCGTAGCGCCCTCGGCTGCGCCCTCGCCGGCTACGTCTCCCTCGCCCTCGGCGCCGACCGTCCCTACTGGGCGCTCGTCACCGCCGCCTCCCTGTACCAGGTCAACATCACCCTCACCTGGAGCAGGGCCGTGCAGCGCGTCGTCGGCAACCTCGTCGGCGTGCTGCTCTTCGCCGCCGTCACCCCGGTCGCCCAGCTCGGCCCGCTCGCCCTCGTGCTGTGCATCCTCGCCTGCAACTTCGGCGCCGAGGCGCTCATCGGCCGCAACTACTGGCTCGGCAGCGTCTGCGTCACCCCGCTGGCGCTGCTCGTCACCGAGCTGCCCGGCTACCAGCCCACCGGCGAGCTGGTCACCGGCCGGGTCGTGGACACGCTGGTGGGCGCCCTGGTCGGCTTCGTCGCCGCCGTCGCCGTCACCAACCGGAGGGCCGGCCGGCGCGTAGAGCGGGCGCTCACCGCCGTCGACCGCGCCCGCGAGCACGCCGCCCGCCTGGCGGCCGACCCCACGTCCACGCCCGCCGCCCTGGAGGCCGCCCGCCGCGCCCTCGCCGCCACCGTGGTCGACCTGCGCGCGACCGCCGACGCCGCGGCCGGAGAATGGTGGCAGCGCGCGCTGCCGCAGGAACGGGTGGTGCTCGCCGAGCAGGCGGCACACCGTACGCTCGCGGCGACGGTACGACGCCAGGGACTCCTCCCGGACCCCGGCACCACCAGCACGTTTACGCACACGGAGGGCGCATCGCCATGACGGCGACCCAAGGGCCATCGGCCGGCGACGGTGTCACCGGCACGCCGGACACCTCGAGCACCGCGGACATGTCCGCCTCCGGGCGCGACACCGTTGCCGAGGTCGTCCGGCAGTGGCGGGCGGTCCACCCCGACCTCGACACCGGGCCCATGGAGATCATCGGCCGCATCAACCGCTGCGCGGCCCTCTTCCAGCAGGCGGAGGACGCTCCGCTGCGGAGGGCAGGGCTCACCCGCCCCGAGTTCGACCTGCTCGGCGCGCTGCGCCGCACGGGGCACGAGCTGACGCCCAGCGAGCTGGCCCGCGAGACGTTCTCCTCAGGCGCCGCCGTCACCAAGCGGTTGAAGACGCTCACCGAGCGGGGGCTGGTGGAGCGGCGTGGGGACACCCGGGACCGCCGGGTGGCCCATGTGCGGCTGACCGACGCGGGGCGTGAACTGGTCGACGGCATTCTGCCGTCGCAGTTGTCCTACGAGAACGCGGTGCTGTCCGGGCTCGGCCCGGGCGAACTCGGTGACCTGGCCGGGCTGCTCGGGGGGTTGCTGGCGCAGTTGGAAGGGCGGCTCGGCGCGTTGCGGGCGTAGGGGGGACCCGTCCCGGGGCTGTGCCCCCGGACCCCCGTCGGCCCTGGCGGGCCTCGTCCTCAAACTCCGGACGGGCTGGAAGTGGCGGGCCGCGTCCCCCAAGTGCCCGCGGGCGGAAAGGACGCCGCGCGCGTCTCCGGAGCGGAGCACCGCTCAGATCCCCGGCCGGTACCGCAGCGGGTGCTTCTCCGGGATCTGGACCAGCACGATCGGTGTCCCGTCCGGGTCCTCGATCCACATCTCGATCAGGCCCCACGGCTCCTTCACCGGCGGGCGGACGATCTCCACGCCCCGGGCGCAGAGTTCTTCCCGCGCCGCTTCCGCGTCCTCCACCTGGAGCCACAGCCGCACGTCGGGCGATCCCGCCGGGGAGGCCTGCGCGCGGCCCGAGAGCTCCAGAAAGCCCCCACCGAGGAAGTAGACCGTGCCGCGCTCCGGGCCGGTGCCGAACTCGCGGTGGACGGCGAGGCCCAGGCGACGGCCGTAGAAGTCGCGGGAGCGCTCGGGGTCGGAGGGGCGGAGCAGGACACGGCTGCTGAGTACATGCACCATGCGGCCGAGCGTAGAGGGACGGGCCGGGCACCGCCGTCCGGAAAGTGGACCGGCCCTCCGCGGGCCGGGAACCGCGCGTTAATCTCGGGCCGTCCCGCCACGTCGAAAGAGATCCGCACGAATCGAGGAACCGCGCCATGGGAACCGCCGCCGACACCGCACTGACCTACCGTGATGCCACCGACGCGGACGTGGACGCCCTCGTCGAGCTGATCGAGTCGGCCTACCGGGGGGAGTCCAGCCGCACGGGATGGACCACCGAGGCGGACATCCTGCACGGGCAGCGGACCGACCGCGAGGGTGTGCTGGAGGTGGTCGAGGCGCCGGACAGCCGGCTGCTCACCGTGGAGCGCGAGGGCCGGATCGTCGCCTGCTGCCAGCTCGAACACCGCGGTGAACACGCATACTTCGGGATGTTCGCGGTCAGCCCCGTCCTCCAGGGCGCCGGGCTCGGCCGGGCCGTGATCGCGGAGGCGGAGCGGCAGGCCCGCGAGGCCTGGGGCGTGACCGAGATGCACATGACCGTGATCACCGTGCGCGAGGACCTGATCGCCTGGTACGAGCGGCGCGGCTACCGCCGCACGGGAACGACGACGCCGTTCCCGTACGGCGACGAGCGCTTCGGCATCCCGCAGCGCGACGACCTGGAGTTCGAGCTGCTGGTCAAGGAGCTGGTCCGACCGTCGGACGGCGTCCGCCCGCTCACGCCGTGAAGCGGCCGGTGCGCTTGATCTCCGGGTAGTCGGTGGTCGCCCCGTCCAGCCCCAGCGCCCGTACCAGCCGCAGGTGGTCCTGGGTGTTGACCACCCAACCGAACACCGACAGGTCCGCCTTGCGGGCGTGCTCCACGACCTCCAGGGTGATCCGGCGGATGTTGAGGCACAGCCGCGAGGCGCCGACGGCCACCGCCCGGTCCACGACGTCCGTTCCGTAACGTCCCGCGACGAGAGCGGTGCGCACGCCGGGCACCAGGCCCCGGATCTCGGCGATCGCCTCGTCGTGGAAGGACGCGACCTCCACGCGGTCGGCCAGCCCCCGGTCGTTCATCACCTCGGCCAGCGCGCGGGCCGCCCTGACGTCCTTGATCTCCGCCTGCAGCGGCGACCGGACCGCGTCCAGCACCTCCGTGAACAGGGGGACGCGCTCGCCGCGCCCGGCGTCCAGCGTGCGCAGTTCGTCGAGGGTCTTGTCGGCGATGGCGCCCGTGCCGTCCGTGGTGCGGTCCACGCGCGCGTCGTGCATCACCACGAGCGCACCGTCCTTGCTCAGATGCAGATCGAGTTCGATGACGTCGAGTCCCGCCTCCTGGGCGGCGACGAAGGACCGAAGGGTGTTCTCGGGCTCGACGCCCATGACTCCGCGGTGACCGATGGTGAGGAAGTTCAAGATCCGACCTGCTTCCGTCGACGGCGGCGGGGGGCCGCGTCCCTACGGCCCTCTGGGACCGTATCGCCTCTGCCCGCCGCGTCCATAGGCTGAACCCGGAACGCATGGAGCGCCGCCGTACGGGGTAGCCGACAGGAAAATATGCGGTTACTACCCAGGTAAGGCAGGATATTTTCCTGAGGTACCCCTTGCTGGGAGAAACGGCCTGTGTATACGGTGCGGTGTACGCAAGGTTCTCCTGTGGAGGATGGGACATGACGGAAATTCTTGTGCAGCAGGCTGCGGGGGAGCGGAATCCTTCGGCGACCAGGGTGGTGGAGCACCCGGCTTGGCCCGTGCTCAAGGATGCCGTGGAGCGGATCCGGCCCTGGCAGTCCAAGGACGGCTCCATCGACCTCGAGGCCGAGGGTGCTCCGTCCCGGGCCGACGCGGAGCACGCCGTGCGCACCGTGATCGGCGCCGTCGACGAACTGTCCCCGCTGCTTCCGCACGACCGCGCGTACCACGAGGCCCTGGGCAAGGACCTGGCCCGATGGGCCGAGGGCGGCTTCGAGGTGCCCGACTTCCTCGACTCGCTGCTGGCCTTCCAGCCCGCCGCGCACCGCGAGGACGGCCTCGAGCACCTGGTCGTCTTCCCGATGTACACGCAGAACGGCAACCCGGACCGCAACCTCGAGGCGGTCGTGTTCCGCATGGTCTGGCCCGACTGGCTGGCCGAGCTGGAGCGCACCCGCTACGACAACCCGCTGTTCTGCGGCATCACCTTCGAGGACTTCACCGCGGGCTACGACACCAACTCCGCGGTCCTCTTCCCCGAGACCATCGCCGTGAGCGAGGCCCCCGAGCGCTTCACCTGGGGCGCCATCTTCTGCGACCGCGAGGCCGCCCGCTTCCGCCGGGTCACCGACGCCGCCGTCGGCATCCTGGGCCTCGAACTGCCCGAGGACGTCGCCGCCATGGTCCACGACCAGAAGCGCTGCGAAGAGGCCTTCGTGCTCTGGGACATGATCCACGACCGCACGCACAGCCACGGCGACCTGCCGTTCGACCCCTTCATGATCAAGCAGCGCCAGCCGTTCTGGATGTACGGCCTCGAGGAGCTGCGCTGCGACCTCACCGCCTTCAGGGAGGCCGTGAAGCTCGCCGGCGAGGGCGTGCCGCAGGCCCGCGACGTCCAGATCGCGGTCATCTTCGACCGCATGTTCCGCTTCCCGGTGACGGGCGAGCGCGTGCGCAACTACGACGGCCTCGGCGGCCAGCTGCTCTTCGCCTACCTGCACAAGCACGACGTCGTCCGCTGGACCGACAACAAGCTCTCCATCGACTGGGAGCGTGCCCCGCAGGTCACCAACGAGCTGTGCGCGGAGATCGAGAAGCTCTACCGCGACGGCATCGACCGCCCCAAGCTCGTCCACTGGTTCGCCGGCTACGAGCTGGTCTCCCAGTACCTGTCCCCGCACCCCGGCTCCAAGTGGGCCAAGGGCCCCGAGGCCCTCGACCTCTCCCTGCCGCCGCGCAAGCTCGTCGATGACGTGCTTCCGGACGAGTTTCCGCTGAGCATGTTCTATGAGGCACTGTCCAAGAAGCTGAAGAAGGTGATCGCCTCCACCCGGGGCATCACGGCGGACGGCGCCGAGCGGGTCGCCGCGTGAGCGATCTCGTCCACAACACTGCTCAGGAGGCGAGAACCATGGGGAACGGGGCGCTCGAAGGCGCGGTGATCGCGGTGGCCGGCGCTGGCGGGCCCGCCGGACGCGCGGCGCTGCTCAGGCTCGCCGAGGCGGGAGCGGTCGTCGTCGGCTCGGACAACGATCCGGAGCGGCTGGCGTCGGCCGTGGACGCCGCGCGGTACGCGCACGGGGGCGCCACGGTCACCGGTGAGACGGTCGACCTGCTCGACCTGGAGTCCACCCGCGACTGGGCCGCCCGCACCGAGAAGGAGTTCGGCCGCGTCGACGGCCTGGTCCACCTCGTCGGCGGCTGGCGCGGCAGCGAGACGTTCACCAAGACCAGCCTGGACGACTGGGACTTCCTCGAACTGCTGCTGGTGCGCACCGTGCAGCACACCACGCTCGCCTTCCACGAGGCGCTCCAGCGCAGCGAACGCGGCCGCTACGTCCTGATCAGCGCGGCCGGCGCGACGAAGCCGACCGCCGGCAACGCCGCGTACGCGGCCGGCAAGGCCGCCGCCGAAGCGTGGACGCTGGCCATGGCCGACTACTTCCGCAAGGCCGGGGGCGAGCAGGGGCCGACCTCGGCTGCTGCCATCCTGGTGGTGAAGGCGTTGGTGCACGACGCGATGCGCGCGGACCGCCCCAACGCGAAGTTCGCGGGCTTCACGGACGTCGAGGACCTGGCCGAGGCCGTCGTCGACGTCTGGGACAAGCCCGCCGCGGAAGTGAACGGACAACGTCTGTGGCTGACCGAGAAGCCGTGAACCCCCCGCGGACCGACGCGCGTCGTCATCACGACCCGGAGGTCCGCGGTTTCGCCAGCGACAACTACGCGGGCGCCCACCCGGAGGTGCTCGCCGCCCTGGCCCTGGCCAACGGCGGCCACCAGGTCGCCTACGGAGAGGACGCGTACACCGAGAACCTCCAGCAGGTGATCCGCAGTCACTTCGGGCCCACCGCCGAGGCCTTCCCGGTCTTCAACGGCACCGGCGCCAACGTGGTGGCGCTCCAGGCGGTCACCGACCGCTGGGGCGCGGTGATCTGCGCGGAGAGCGCCCACATCAACGTCGACGAGGGCGGCGCCCCGGAGCGGGTCGGCGGCATCAAGCTGCTCACCGTGCCCACCCCGGACGGCAAGCTCACCCCGGAGCTGATCGACCGGGAGGCGTACGGCTGGGACGACGAGCACCGGGCCATGCCCCAGGTCGTCTCCATAGCCCAGGCGACCGAGCTCGGCACGGTGTACACCCCGGACGAGATCCGTGCGATCTGCGAGCATGCCCACGCGCACGGCATGAAGGTGCACGTCGACGGTTCCCGGCTGGCCAACGCGGCCGCCACGCTGGACGTCCCGCTGCGCACCTTCACCAACGCTGTGGGCGTCGACCTGCTCTCGCTGGGCGGCACCAAGAACGGCGCCCTGTTCGGCGAGGCGGTCGTGGTGCTGGACCCGGACGGCATCAAGCACATGAAGCACCTGCGCAAGCTGTCCATGCAGCTCGCTTCCAAGATGCGCTTCGTGTCGGTGCAGCTGGAGGCCCTGCTCGCCCGGGACCTGTGGCTGCGCAACGCCCGGCACGCCAACGAGATGGCCCAGCGCCTCGCCGAGGGCGTGCGCGCGGTGCACGGGGTGGAGATCCTCTACCCGGTGCAGGCGAACGCCGTGTTCGCGCGGCTCCCGCACGACGTGAGCGAGCGGCTGCAGAAGCGGTTCCGTTTCTACTTCTGGGACGAGGCCGCGGGCGACGTCCGCTGGATGTGTGCCTTCGACACCACCGAGGACGACGTGGACCGCTTCGTGGCCGCCCTCAAGGAGGAGATGGCCCGCTGACCCCGCCGAATCCGGCGACATGCATAGGTATGCGATCGACCGAAAAGTCATTGACTCTTGGCCGGTCGCATACCTATGCTCCGGCGCCATGCAGCTGATCCAGGAAAACCCGGACCTCTCCGCCTACTTGGCGGCCGACGAGGCGATCGACCACCACCATCCACTGGTCCGTGAGATGTCCGCCCGCCTGGCCGCCGACGTCCACGACTCGTATGAGTATGCGCGGGCGGCCTTCGAGTACGTCCGCGACCGGGTCACGCACTCGCAGGACGCCGACGACCCCCGCGTGACCTGGCGCGCCTCCGACGTGCTGGAGCAGCGCACCGGCATCTGCTACGCCAAGGCCCACGCCCTGGCCGCGCTGCTGCGCGCCGAGGACATCCCGACCGCGCTCTGCTACCAGCAGCTCGGGGTGGCGCACGGACTGGTCGCCGTGCGCTTCCACGGCGCGTGGCACCGCCAGGACCCGCGCGGCAACAAGCCCGGTGTGGACGCCCGCTTCTCCCTCGACGGCGAGCGCCTGGCCTTCACGCCCGACCCGTCGAACGGCGAGACGGATCATCCGGTCCTGTACGCCGCACCACACCCGGCCGTCCTGCGCGCCCTCCGGAACGCCGCTGACCGGGCGCACCTGTGGCGGACACTGCCGACCGCGCTCCGACGTCCGGTCATGAACCCGGGCGCATGAGGGTGCGGCCGTCAGGTGCCGTCGCGTAGCGGGTGCGGCGTTGTGAGGGCTCGGCGCGCGGTTCCCCTGAGGGGGGCGAATCCCCGGGAACGCAGCAGGTCCCGGGCGCGTGCTTCGCACGGCTGCCCGGGACCTGCATGGACGAGCGTCTCAGCGGGCCTCCGCCTCGCGGACCTGCTCCGGGGTGGGCGCCGTGCCGCCGAGGTGGGCCGGCATCCACCAGGTGTCCTCCGGATTCTTCGGCCGCACCGGGTACGCCCGCTGCGCAGCCTCCAGCAGCTCCTGCACCCGCTCGCGCAGCTGACGGGTGATCGCGCCCGCGTACTTGTCCTTGGACGCCTCGATGGCCTCGCCCACGCGGATGGTGATCGGGGTGTGGCTGCGCTTGAAGTTGCGCGGGTGCCCCTTGGTCCACAGCCGCTGCGTGCCCCACACGGCCATCGGGATCAGCGGGACCTCCGCCTCCTGGGCCATGCGCGCGGCACCGGACTTGAAGCTCTTCAGGGTGAACGACGGGGAGATCGTCGCCTCGGGGAAGACGCCCACGATCTCACCGGACCGCAGCGAACGCAGCGCGTGCTCGTACGCGGCCTCGCCCTGCGCGCGGTCGACCGGGATGTGCTTCATGCCGCGCATCAGCGGGCCGGAGACGCGGTGCCGGAAAACCGACTCCTTGGCCATGAAGCGGACGAGCCGCTTCTGCGGAAGCGCCGCCAGTCCGTTGAACACGAAGTCGAGATAGCTGATGTGATTGCTCACCAGCACGGCGCCGCCCGAGCGCGGGATGTTCTCCGAACCCTGGCAATCGATCTTGAGGTCCCACGCCTTGAACAGGGTGCGGGCGAAGCCGATCACGGGCCGGTAGACAAGTTCTGCCATGGGCGGGTCGGAACCCTTCCTTCTCTGCCTGGGAAGGGGCTCTCCCAGTCGAAGTTACGCAGCCGTAGGTTTACGGCCTGTCGCTGATGCTGCCCCAAGAACGGCCGGTGAACCAGTCCTGGTGCCGGTCCATGGCGGAGATTCTCGTCACGTTCCGCCGGTCGACCTCGGGTTTTGCGGTGCGGGCGGGAATGTTCGCGGCGCCTGGGGCGCTGGAGGAGGTTGGACGTGACATCCAGGGCGGGAGCGGCGAGTGCGAGGCAGTGACGACACGGGACGGTCCGACGGCGACGGCGGAGCGCGCTCCGGTCTCGCGGCCGAACTCGGCGCGGAGTTGGGCGAACGCGCCACGCTGGTGCAGTTCTCCAGCGCCTTCTGTGCGCCCTGCCGGGCCACGCGCCGGGTGCTGGGCGAGGTCGCGGCCATGCTCCCCGGCGTGAGCCACGTCGAGATCGACGCCGAGGCCCGCCTGGAGCTGGTGCGGCGGCTGGGCGTCGAGCGCACCCCGACCGTGCTGGTGCTCGACGCGGGCGGCCGGATCGTGCGGCGCGCGGCCGGACAGCCGCGCAAGGCCGACGTGATCGCCGCCCTGGGCGCCGCGCTGTGACGGTCGTTGCGATCATGGTGAGACATCTCCCATCCGCGGGGGCCCGCTTGACGCTGCGCGCTCGTTGTCGTCAGCCTGACACCAAGTCGTCGGGACCGTCGGGACTCCCTCGCCGCCGTCGGGTACCCGGTCCCCTCCCGGCCGATGCCCGCGTCCCGCGTGGGCCGCGGCCGGGCCGGTGAGCAGCCGCGCACCCGCTCGTAACCCCTCCCAGAAGGACTTCTTCATGACGGCAACGTCCGACCTCGGTGCGGCCCGGCCCGCCTCGCCCGACCTGCTGCGGTCCGTCTTCCGCCGGCACCCGGCGGGAGTCGCGGTGGTCACGGCGCGCGGCCGTTCCGGTCCGGTCGGCTTCACCGCCACCTCCCTCGCCTCCGTGTCCGCGGAGCCGCCGATGCTGTCGTTCGGCGTCTCCACGGGCGGGTCCAGCTGGCCCGCGATAGCGGAGACCGGCCACGTCGGCGTGCATCTGCTGGGCGAGCACCAGCAGGACCTCGCGGCCACCTTCGCGCGCCGGGGCGCCGACCGCTTCGGTCCGGGCACGGCGTGGCGGGAGGGGCCGGAGGGCGTGCCGGTGCTCGACGACGTGCCCGCGTGGATGGTGTGCCGGGTGGCGGCGCGGGTGCCCGCGGGAGATCACCGGATCGTGGTGGCCGAGGTGCTGCTCGGGGACCCCACGGGTCACGGCCGTCCCCTCGTCTACCACCAGGGACGCTTCGGCGGACTGCCCGGCTGAAGCGCGGGGAACGCCGGTCGCGGGCCGGAGGAGTTCCGGTTACGCTGCGTTGCGAAGGTCACAGTTCAAAGCGCTTGCTTAGCGGGCAGGAACTGAGTGTACTGACGAGTAATATTTCGGTCGGAGCGTGGGTCGCCCCGACCGGGACCGCCCGCTTGAGGCGCCTATGCTGCCTGCAGGCAGGCAGCCAGAAATGACGATGCAGTAGGAGAGCCGGCGTGAGCTTGAGGATCGTTGTCACTGTGAAGTACGTGCCCGACGCCACTGGCGACCGGCACTTCGCCGATGACCTGACCGTCGACCGTGACGACGTGGACGGTCTGCTCTCCGAGCTGGACGAGTACGCGGTCGAGCAGGCGCTGCAGATCGCGGAGAACTCGGACGACGACGTGGAGGTCACCGTCCTGACCGTGGGTCCCGAGGACGCCAAGGACGCGCTGCGCAAGGCGCTGTCCATGGGCGCCGACAAGGCCATTCACGTCGAGGACGACGACCTGCACGGCACGGACGCCATCGGCACCTCCCTGGTGCTGGCCAAGGCCGTCGAGAAGGCGGGTTACGACCTGGTCGTCTCCGGCATGGCCTCCACCGACGGCACCATGGGCGTCGTCCCGGCACTGCTCGCGGAGCGCCTCGGCGTGCCGCAGGTGACGCTCCTGTCCGAGGTCTCCGTCGAGGACGGCAAGGTCACCGGCCGCCGTGACGGCGACGCCGCCTCCGAGCAGCTCGAGGCCTCCCTCCCCGCGGTCGTGTCGGTCACCGACCAGTCGGGCGAGGCCCGTTACCCGTCCTTCAAGGGCATCATGGCGGCCAAGAAGAAGCCGGTGGAGTCCTGGGACCTCTCCGACCTCGACATCGACGAGGACGAGGTCGGCCTGGAGAACGCCTACACCACGGTGGAGTCGGCGTCCGAGCGCCCGGCCCGTACCGCGGGCACGATCGTCAAGGACGAGGGCGAGGGCGGCAAGCAGCTCGCCGAGTTCCTCGCGAGCCAGAAGTTCATCTGAGCCGCAAGGCACGGCTCGCTTCCCGCCCCTCATACTTCGCAAGCAGGAGAGAAGAAGTCCCATGGCTGAAGTTCTCGTCTACGTCGACCACGTGGACGGCGCCGTCCGCAAGCCGACCCTGGAGCTGCTGACCCTCGCCCGCCGCATCGGCGAGCCGGTCGCCGTGGCGCTGGGCAACGGCGCCGGCGACACCGTCGCCACGCTCGCCGAGCACGGCGCGGTCAAGGTCCTCACCCACGAGGCCGCCGAGTACGCCGACTACCTGGTCGTGCCGAAGGTCGACGCCCTCCAGGCCGCTCACGAGGCCGTCTCCCCGGCCGCCGTGCTGGTCTCGTCCTCCGCCGAGGGCAAGGAGATCGCCGCCCGCCTGGCGCTGCGTCTCGGCTCCGGCATCATCACCGACGCCGTCGACCTCGAGGCCGGCGACGAGGGCCCGGTGGCCACCCAGTCGGTGTTCGCCGCGAGCTACACCACCAAGTCCCGTGTGTCCAAGGGCACCCCGGTCATCACGGTCAAGCCGAACTCGGCCGCCGTGGAGGCCGCCCCGGCCGCCGGCGCTGTCGAGTCCCTGAGCGTCTCGTTCTCCGAGCAGGCGACCGGCACCAAGGTCACCGGCCGCACGCCGCGTGAGTCGACCGGCCGTCCGGAGCTCACCGAGGCCGCGATCGTCGTCTCCGGCGGCCGCGGTGTCAACGGCGCGGAGAACTTCTCGATCATCGAGGCCCTCGCCGACTCGCTCGGCGCGGCCGTCGGCGCCTCGCGTGCCGCCGTCGACGCCGGCTGGTACCCGCACACCAACCAGGTCGGTCAGACCGGCAAGTCGGTCTCGCCGCAGCTGTACATCGCCAACGGCATCTCCGGCGCGATCCAGCACCGCGCGGGCATGCAGACCTCGAAGACCATCGTGGCCGTCAACAAGGACGCCGAGGCCCCGATCTTCGAGCTGGTCGACTTCGGCGTGGTGGGCGACCTGTTCGACGTCGTCCCGCAGCTGACCGAGGAGATCAAGACCCGCAAGGGCTGATCACCCCCGGAACACCGTCCGAGGCCCCCGCGACCGCACCGGTCGCGGGGGCCTCGGCGTGTTCCGCCGGGCCCGGTGGCGGGGCGGGCCGGCCCGTAGGACGGTGTTGACCGGCACGGAGACCGGCGGATACCGTCCTTCAACGAATTGTTGAATCCGTATCGCGGAAACGCGGAGCCGAGATCCGGGTCGCGGACGTCTGGGAGGGTGGCATGGGCCAAGGGCAGCAGGAGCGGGTGCCGACGAGTCTGGCGGGCGCCGTCGCCGAGGAGGTCGGTGCCTCCCTCGCGCCGGTCGACGCCGCACTGGAGCGCCTGTATCCCGGCGATCCCGGCACCCGTCAGCCCGTCCACACCGTGTACGTTCCCGGCGACCTGTTCACCGCGGACACCGTGCGCGAGTGGGGCGACCAGGCCCTCGCGTCCCTGGACGAACACGCCCCCGACGCGGCGTCGTTCGGCGCCGTCCTCGGGATGGACGACGCCCTCGCCGAGGACGTGTACGCCCGGGTCCGCGCCAAGCTGGAACGCGAACCGGTCGAGGACCTGCGCGTCGACTTCGAGGACGGCTACGGCCACCGCCCCGACGCCGAGGAGGACCAGACCGCCGCCCGTGCCGCCCGGCTGGTCGCCGAGGCCGCCGCGCACGGCACGCCGGCCACCGCGGCCCCCTGGACCGGCATCCGCATGAAGTGCATGGAGGCGGCCGTCCGCGACCGAGGCATCCGCACCCTCGACATCTTCCTCACCGGCCTGACGCGGGCCGGCGGACTGCCCGACGGTCTCGTCCTCACCCTTCCCAAGGTCACCTACCCCGAGCAGGTCACCGCCATGGCCCGGCTGCTCGACGCCTTCGAGAAGACCTGGGGCCTCGAGCCCGGCCGCATCGGCTTCGAGATCCAGATCGAGACCAGCCAGTCCATCCTGGCCGCCGACGGTACCGCTACCGTCGCCCGCATGATCCAGGCCGCCGACGGCCGTGCCACCGGACTGCACTACGGCACCTTCGACTACAGCGCCTGCCTCGGCGTCTCGGCCGCGTATCAGTCCTCCGACCACCCCGCCGCCGACCACGCCAAGGCCGTCATGCAGGTCGCCGCCGCCGGCACCGGCGTACGGCTCTCCGACGGCTCCACCAACGTGCTCCCGGTCGGCCCCACCGCGCGGGTCCACGACGCCTGGCGCCTGCACCACGGCCTCGTCCGCCGCGCCCTCGCCCGCGCCTACTACCAGGGCTGGGACATGCACCCCGGCCACCTCCCCACCCGCTACGCCGCCGTCTTCGCCTTCTACCGGGAGGGATTCGTCACGGCCGCCGCCCGTCTCCGCCGGTACGCCGAACGGTCCGGCGGGGACGTGATGGACGAGCCGGCCACGGCCAAGGCTCTGGCGGGACACCTGCTGCGCGGGCTCGACTGCGGGGCCCTGGACGAGGCCGAGGTGACGCGGGAGAGCGGCCTGGACCGCCATGGGCTCGAGGCTTTCGCCTCACCCCGGCGAGGGGGCCTCACGGTCTCGGCGCAGTGAAGGGCCGACCGCCCGCGATTGCGCTGGCTATCGAAAATCGATAGATTCCCATCGTGCTTCGAGTGGAGGAGTGGCGATGGGACACATGACCGTGCTCGCGCTGCGCGCGGTGATCGCGGCGCTGCTGGCGGGCTCCCTGGCGGTGCAGACGCTGATGGTGCCGCTGCTGGCGAGCGACCTGGAGGGGCTGGACGAGCAGTACGCCCACGTGCGGACCCCGCTCCTGGCCGTCGTCGTGCTGATCGTGCTGGCCGCCCAGACCGTGCTGATCTGCGTCTGGCGGCTGGTGACCATGGCACGCCGCGGCACGGTCTTCTCCTACGCCGCCTTCCGCTACGTCCACGTCGTGATCGGCGCGTTCGTCGCCGCGGCCCTGCTGGTCTTCACGCTCGGCGCGCTGCTGGCGCCCGGGGAGGCCGTGGCGCCCGGCGTCGTGCTGCTGGTCGGCGGGGTCGGCCTGGCGATCGTGGGCATCGCACTCGTCGTGCTCGTCCTGAGGATGCTGCTGGCCCAGGCCGTGGCGCGGGAGCTGGAGGCGTCCCGGATGCGCGCCGAACTGGCCGAGGTGATCTGATGCCGATCGCCGTGGACATCGACGTGATGCTCGCCCGGCGGAAGATGTCCGTGGGCGAACTCGCCGAACGCGTCGGCATCACCCCTGCGAACCTGGCCGTCCTGAAGAACGGCCGGGCGAAGGCGGTCCGCTTCACGACGCTCGCCGCGCTGTGCGAGGTACTGGAGTGCCAGCCGGGGGATCTGCTGCGGTACGAACCCGACCACGCGCCGGCGGAACCGGCGGCGAACCCGGCGTAGCGCCTCGGCTCCGCCGGCGCCTCGGCCGCCTGGGGTGAGTCGAGGGACCGTCTGCTCCAGGGCGCGTGCCGGTGTCACGCGCCCGCGTGGGCGCCGCGGGAGCAGTACAACGGCGCCCGCGCGGGCGCCGTTGTACTGCTCCCGGCCGTGACCGTGCCGTTGCCACGGCAGCAGCGGCTGTCCACGGCTCGGGCCGGGGCGGCCCCGAATCGCTTCACCGGCCGCGCACGGACCGGTCGGGGCAGCAGGCAGCGACCCATGAGGTGCGCTCACCGCCGCGCACGGACCGGTCGGGGCGACGGCGACCCATGAGGTGCGCGTCGCGCGCGGGCGCACCCCTCGGCCTCAGTGCCTCCGGCGGCTGCCGCGGACGCCGCCGGGCGTCAGCCGGGCCCCGTCGCAGTCCGGGCCGAGGGCGGCCGGTCCGTCGCGTGTCCTGTCGGCTGTGCGGCGTCGGCCGTCTGCGCGCGCCGGACGCCTCGCGCAGACACAGGGGCGCTAATCCCGGAACGGCGTACGGGCCCCGTCCAGGGCCGAGTACCGCTCCAGCCCGCCGGCCGTCACCAGCCCCTCCTCGGCGAACAGCCGTGTCCCCTTCTCGCAGAGTGCGCGGTCCGCGGACGCACGGGCCGCGAACTCCTCCGTCGTGGTGCCGAACAGGCTCCGCAGGCGGGGGAGTGTGGCCAGGAGGTTGGTCAGGAGGGGGCGCTGGCCCGGGTTGGTGCGCGGGGCGCCGGTGCCGTCGTGGAGGACGCCCCGGCGGTTGACGTAGGCGTACGCGCCGGGGAGCGTGCTGCCGTCGGGCAGTTCGATGCGGACGTCCGGCGCGGGCAGCCAGGCGCGGCGGAAGTTGCCGTGAGGCAGCGGAACGCCCTCGCTCGCGTCGATCACCGTGAGCTGCCGGGCGTCGAGCCAGATCACGAACAGCTCGCTCACCCGGCCGGGTCTCGCCACCGGCGCGTTGGACACGTAACCGGGGCGGCTCACGTGAGCCGAGACGCCGATGCCCACGCCCGTCACCCGCGACCGCACCATGGGCAGCGGCGCGACGATCCCCGACTCGGCCATCTTGTGCCGCAGCTGTCCGGGACAGGCGTTGGAGCCGATCGAGATCACCGGCACCCGGTCCTCGAACGCCCACCGGTCCAGCGGCAGCAGCCGGTCGCCGTCGAGCAGCCCCGACTCGCGCGGCCAGGCGCCCGGATACTCCAGCGGATGCTCGCGCGGCACCCCGTCCAGCCCCAGCGCACGCAGCGTACGGTCCTCCACCGGCGCCGACCCCGCTCAGTCCGCCGGGGGCAGTTCGCCCGAGCCGCGGGTGATCAGGCGGGTCGGCAGCTCGATGCGCTCCGGGGCGATCAGCGTCCCGTCGAGCTGGCGGAACAACCGCTCGGCGGCGGTCCGGCCCAGGGCGGCGGCGTCCTGCGCGACGACCGTAACCCCGGGCTTCAGCAGATCGGCCAGCTCGATGTCGTCGAAGCCGACGAGGGCGACAGGGCGGGCCTGCTCGGCCAGCACCCGGATCACCGTGACCGTCACCCGGTTGTTGCCGGTGAAGATCGCGGTGACCGGCTCGGGCCCGGAGAGCATCTCCCGCGCCGCCCGGCGCACCCGCTCGGGGTCCGTGACGCCCAGCGACATCCAGGCGTCCGCCACCGGTATCCCCGCGTCCTCCATGGCGGTGCGGTAGCCGCGCAGCCGCTCGGCCGCCGTGTGGATGCGGGGCATGTCACCGATGAAGCCGATCCTGCGGTGCCCGTGCGAGATCAGATGGCGCACGCCGTCGCGCGCGCCGCCGAAGTTGTCCGACACCACCACGTCCGCGTCGATGTGCCCCGCCGGACGGTCCACGAACACCGTGGCGACACCGGCCTTGATCTCCGGCTCCAGGTAACGGTGGTCGTCGCCGGCCGGGATCACCACCAGGCCGTCCACCCGGCGGGCGCACAGCGCCAGCACCAGCTCCTGCTCACGGTCGGCGTCCTCCGCGCTCGACCCGTTGATCAGCAGGGCGCCGTGGGCGCGGGCCACCTCCTCCACGGCCCGGCTCAGCGGGCCGTAGAACGGGTCCGCGAGGTCCTCCAGGACCAGGCCGATGCTGGCGGTGCGGCCTTTGCGCAGCACCCGCGCGCTGTCGTTGCGGCGGAAGCCGAGCGCCTCGATCGCCTCCTGCACCCGCCGCTCGGTCTCCGGCGTCACGCCCGGCTCGCCGTTCACCACCCGCGAGACGGTCTTCAGGCCGACCCCGGCACGGGCGGCCACGTCCTTCATCGTCGGACGGTTGCCGTATCGGGTCCCTGGGGAGCGGTCGGTGCGGCGGGTCGTCTCCGGCACGATGCGGTGTCCTGTCCTGTCGGCCACGGGGATGCGTGAGTCCATGGGTTTGTATGAGGATGTGGCGTCGAGCATAGAGCCTGGACAACGTTGTCAGCGTCGGGAGACACTGTCCGACGCACACTCCGGCCCGCACCTCACCGCTCGACCGGGCCGTTGGTCGTGCTCCATGTGTTGCCTCCTGGTCGCGCATGGCCGTTTCCAGCGTGTTCTCTGATGGTTTCCGACGGTTGACGGGGAGATCCGACTCTGATGCACACCGACCTCGTGGCTGCGCTCGACATCGGCGGCACCAAGATCGCCGGCGCGCTGGTGGACCGTGAGGGCCGGATCCTGGCCCGCGCCCAGCGGCCGACCCCCGCGCGGGAGGACGGCGACACCGTCATGGCGGCCGTCGGGGCGGTGATCGGAGACCTCTCCGCCTCCTCCCTCTGGGCGCGCGCGGGCGCGGTCGGCATCGGCAGCGCGGGACCCGTCGACGCCTCCGCCGGCACGGTGAGCCCCGTGAACGTGCCCGCGTGGCGCGACTACCCGCTGGTCGCCCAGGTGCGGGACGCGGCCGGCGGGCTGCCCGTCGAGCTGATCGGCGACGGGGTGGCCATCACGGCCGCCGAGCACTGGCAGGGCGCCGCCCGCGGCCACGACAACGCGCTGTGCATGGTCGTCTCCACGGGGGTCGGCGGCGGCCTGGTGCTCGGCGGGCGGCTGCACCCGGGCCCCACGGGCAACGCCGGCCACATCGGCCACATCAGCGTGGACCTCGACGGCGACCCGTGCCCGTGCGGGGCGCGCGGCTGCGTGGAGCGCATCGCGAGCGGTCCCAACATCGCGCGGCGCGCGCTGGAGAACGGCTGGCGGCCCGGCCCGGACGGCGACACCTCCGCCGCCGCGGTCGCCGCCGCCGCCCGCGCCGGAGACCCGGTCGCCGTGGCCTCCTTCGAGCGGGCGGCCCGCGCCCTCGCCGCCGGAATCGCGGCCACGGCGACGCTGGTCGAAATCGACATCGCGGTGATCGGCGGAGGCGTGGGCAAGGCGGGCGAGGTGCTGTTCGCTCCGCTGCGGAAGGCGCTGACCGAGTTCGCCACGCTGTCCTTCGTCCGGCGCCTCACGGTGGTCCCGGCCCAGACCGGTACGGACGCGGGTCTGGTGGGGGCGGCAGCGGCGGCGCTCATGGGGCGCACGGATGCGGCGGTGGCGGGGGTCTGAGGGGGCGGCCGGGCTCTGCCGCACCCGGCCGGGGACGGTCCCGGGGCCGGGTACGAGGAGGGGCGTGACCCAACGGCCCGTTCCACAGTTGAGCCGGGCATGAAGAAGCGCAGCATGCTCGCCATCGCCTCCCTCGCCACCGGTTTCGTCGTCGCGGCCGTCACCCCGTCGCACGCGCTCACGGAAACCCCCGCCCTCGGCGCGCTCGACGTCGAGGACACGCTCGGTTCCCTCGACCGCACGGTCGGGGAGAACAACACCCTGGAGCTGGACATCGACCGGGACGGCAACGCCTGACGGGCCCCACGCAGCGTCGAAGGCGGCGCCGGCACCCCTCCACGACGGGGCGCCGGCGCCGCCTTCACGTGTTCTCAACTCGATCTGGTTTCCGTGGCAGGGTGGAACGGGCAAGCCTCAGGGGGCCAACAGAAGAGGGGGAACCGTGATCGTCTGGATCAACGGGGCGTACGGTGCGGGGAAGACCTCCGCCGCGCGCGAACTGATCGAGCTGATCCCGAACAGCACGCTCTTCGACCCCGAGGTCATCGGCGGAGCACTGGACCGGCTGCTCCCGCCCAAGCACCTCGCCGAGGTCGGCGACTTCCAGGACCTCCCGATCTGGCGACGCCTCGTGATCGACACCGCGGCCGCGATGCTCGCCGAGCTCGGCGGGACCCTGGTGGTCCCCATGACCCTGTTGCGCCAGGAGTACCGCGACGAGATCTTCGGCGGTCTCGCAGCCCGGCGCATACCGGTCCGCCATGTCCTGCTCGCCCCGGCCGAAACGATCCTGCGGGAGCGGATAGCCGGCCGGGAGGTCCCGGAGGACCTCCCTGACGGGGAGATACGGGTGCGGCAGTGGTCGTACGACCACATCGAGCCGTTCAAGGCGGCGCTCGCCGCCTGGCTCACGGCCGACGCCTACCCGGTCGACAGCGGCAGTCTCACCCCGCGCGACACCGCCCGCCGCATCGCCGAGGCGGTCGGCAGCGGGGAGGTGCCCGCCTGCGACATCGTGCAGACCCCCGAGCCGACGGCGGAGACCGTCGCCGCGGGGGTGCTGCTCTTCGACGAGCAGGACCGGGTGCTGCTCGTCGACCCGACCTACAAGGCCGGATGGGAGTTCCCCGGCGGGGTCGTCGAACGCGGCGAGGCTCCCGCCCGGGCGGGCATGCGGGAGGTCGCGGAGGAGACCGGCATACGTCTGGCCCACGTGCCGGCCCTCCTCGTCGTCGACTGGGAGCCGCCCGCGCCGCCCGCCTTCGGCGGACTCCGGCTGCTGTTCGACGGCGGCCGCCTCGACTCCGAGGACGCCGGCCGCATGCTGCTGCCCGGCCCCGAACTCCGCGCCTGGCGCTTCGCCTCGGAGGCGGAGGCGGCACACCTGCTGCCTCCCGTCCGCTACGAACGCCTACGACGCGCACTGCGCGCCCGCGAACGCGGCCGGGCGATGTACCTGGAGGGCGGAGTGCCGGTGGGGTGAGGGGACTTACGGTCCCAGGCACCGCCGTTTCCCGCGGTGCGCCTGACGCCGACGCGCCGTGTGCCTGGTCGTCGCCGTCGCCGAGCCGCGTTGCGCGCGCATGTGGGGACGTGGGTCCGCCGGAACGCCGCCACCTACGGTGCGCCCCCGGCCCGCGTGCCGTGCGATCGCCGTCGCCGTCGCCGTGGCCGAGCCGCGTCACCACCACGCCCGTGCCCGCGCCCGACGCCCGTGGGCCGGAGCGCCCCGCCCGCCCGAGCGGGACGCTCCGACCTCGTCAGCGGGCGGCCTATCAGGATGCCTGACCCGCGTAGTTCAGCAGGAACAGCGCCTCGGCGACCGACAGCCGCTCCAGCTCGTCCGGCGACACGCTCTCGTTCACCGCGTGGATCTGCGCCTCCGGCTCGCTCAGGCCGATCAGCAGGATCTCCGCCTTCGGGTAGAGGGCGGCGAGCGTGTTGCACAGCGGGATCGAGCCGCCCTGACCCGCGTACTGCATCTCCTGGCCCGGGTACGCGACCGCCATCGCGTCCGCCATGGCCTGGTACGCCGGGCTGGCCGGGTCGGCGCGGAACGCCTGGCCCTGGCCGATCTGCTCGGTGGTGACGCGTGCGCCCCACGGCGTGTGCGACTCGACGTGAGCGCGCAGCAGTTCGGTCGCCTGCGCCGCGTCCACGCCCGGCGGCACCCGCAGGCTGATCAGCGCCCGCGCACTCGCCTGCACGGACGGCGTGGCGCCGACCACCGGCGGGCAGTCGATGCCGAGCACGGTGACGGCCGGGCGCGCCCAGATGCGGTCGGCGACGGTGCCTGAGCCGATCAGCTCGACGCCGTCCAGCACCTTGGCGTCCTTGCGGAACTGCTCGTCCTCGTACTGGATGCCCTGCCAGGCGCTGTCGCCGCTCAGGCCGTCCACCGTCGTGCTGCCGTCCTCGGCGCGCAGCGAGTCCAGCACCCGTACCAGCGCGGCCAGCGCGTCGGGCGCGGCCCCGCCGAACTGTCCGGAGTGCAGGTTGCCCTCGAGAGTGTCGACGCGCACCCGCACCAGCGTCATGCCGCGCAGGGTGGTGGTGACGGTCGGCAGTCCTGCGCGGAAGTTGCCCGCGTCGCCGATGACGATCGTGTCGGCGGTCAGCAGGTCCGGGTGCGCTTCGGCGTACCGCTCCAGGCCGCCCGTGCCCTGCTCCTCCGAGCCCTCCACGATGATCTTGACGTCGACCGGCACGCCGCCGTTCGCCTTCAGGGCGCGCAGGGCGAGCAGGTGCATGATGACCCCGCCCTTGCAGTCGGCGGCGCCGCGCCCGTACCAGCGGCCGTCGCGCTCGGTCAGTTCGAACGGCGGCGTGGTCCAGCCGGTCTCGTCAAGCGGCGGCTGCACGTCGTAGTGCGCGTACAGCAGCACGGTCTTCGCGCCCTCGGGGCCGGGGAGGTGGCCGTAGACCGACTGGGTGCCGTCCGGGGTGTCGAGCAGGGCGACGTCCTGGAAGCCCTCGGCGGTGAGCGCGGCGGCGATCCAGCGGGCGGCGCCCTCGCTCTCCTCGCGGGGGAACTGGCCGAAGTCCGCCACCGACTTGAAGGCCACCAGCTCGGTGAGCTCCTCCTTCGCCCTGGGCATCAGTGAGGCGACGGTCGCGGCGACCGGATTCGACGACATGGGCACGCTCCTTGTGGGTGCGACGTTGTGCAAGTGCGTACTTCGCGGTACGCGATGATCGTGTGGTGTGCGTGAGTGACCCATGTAAGGGGCACTCACGCCGCCGATCCTCCCACAGCGGACCGTCACGACCGCCGCCGTAGGATGCGGGAGGACAGCAGCGGCAGGCGGCGTGATCGGAGCAGCGGACCATCGTGAGCAGCGAGAACTCTTCGGCGGACGACGTGCGGCAGGTGTGGGACGTCGTCGTGGTGGGCGCGGGACCCGCGGGGGCGTCGGCGGCCTACGCGGCGGCGGTCGCGGGGCGGCGCGTACTGCTGCTGGAGAAGGCGGAGCTGCCCCGGTACAAAACCTGCGGCGGCGGCATCATCGGCCCGTCGCGCGACTCCCTGCCGCCCGGCTTCGAACTGCCGTTCAAGGACCGGGTGCACGCGGTGACGTTCTCCAGCAACGGCCGCTTCGCCCGGACCCGCCGCTCCCGGCAGATGCTCTTCGGGCTCATCAACCGGCCCGAGTTCGACCAGCAGCTCGTCGAGCACGCGCAGAAGGCCGGGGCCGAACTGCGCACGGGTGTCGCCGTGCAGCGCGTGGAGCAGCACGGCTCGGCCGTGCCGGACCGGCGCACGGTCGCCGTCGTCCTCCAGGGCGGCGAGACGGTGCTCGCGCGGGCCGTGGTGGGCGCCGACGGCAGCGCAGGCCGCATAGGGGCGCACGTCGGGGTGAAGCTGGACCAGGTCGATCTGGGCCTGGAGGCGGAGATCCCGGTGCCGGAGACGGTCGCCGAGGACTGGAAGGGGCGGGTGCTCATCGACTGGGGCCCCATGCCCGGCAGTTACGGCTGGGTCTTCCCCAAGGGCGACACCCTCACCGTGGGCGTCATCTCGCGGCGCGGCGAAGGCGCCGCCACCAAGCGCTACTTGGAGGACTTCATCGCCCGTCTCGGCCTCGCGGGCTTCGAACCGGCGATCTCCTCCGGGCATCTGACCCGCTGCCGGGCCGACGACTCGCCGCTGTCCCGCGGCCGGGTGCTGGTCTGCGGTGACGCTGCCGGGCTGCTGGAGCCGTGGACCCGCGAGGGCATCTCCTTCGCGCTGCGCTCCGGCCGGCTGGCGGGGGAGTGGGCGGTGCGCATCGCCGAGGCGCACGACGCCGTGGACACCCGCCGCCAGGCCCTCAACTACGCGTTCGCCGTGAAGGCGGGCCTCGGCGTGGAGATGAGCATCGGCAAGCGGATGCTGGCGGCGTTCGAGCAGCGTCCGGGCGTCTTCCACGCGGTGCTGACCGGCTTCCGCCCGGCGTGGAAGGCGTTCAAGGACATCACGCAGGGCTCGACGACGCTCGGCGAACTGGTCCGCACCCATCCCATGGCGCACCGCGCGCTGATGGCGCTGGACCGGCGTCCCGCGAGCGGCGGCGGCGAGGCAGGCGCCGGACAGTGACCGGGGTCAGTCCCGGACGGTGATCCGGAAGACCGGGTGGTCGGGGGCCGCCGCCAGGATCTCCTCGTCGGAGGACTTGGCGGTGACCCCCTTGAAGTACTGGTTGACCTCCCAGCCCCACTTCTCCAGGTAGGTGCGCAGCAGCGGCAGCTTCTCCTCGTCGGGGATCTCCACGGCCGTGAAGGTGCGCACCTTGCGGCCGACGCGCAGTTCACCGCCTCCGGCGACCCGCATGTTGCGCACCCACTGCGAGTGGCCGCGCGCCGAGATCAGGTACTGCTGCCCCTCGAAGGTGTGCGGGTTGACCGGGAGCCGCTGCATCTGCCCGCTCTTGCGGCCGCGGACGGACAGCTCGGCGCTGCCGGCCAGGCTGATGCCGTGCCGGGCGAGCCAGCCGACGATCCGGTTGAAGCGGGCGGCGACGGGACCGGCGGTGAGGTAGTGCGGCGTGGACGACGACATCGGGACCTCCGGGAAGGACGGGGGAGAGCGCCGCTCTGTTTTGTGAGCTCTGCTCTCGCTTCGACTTCAGTGTGCCCGGTCGGGTGCGGCAATGCAAGAGCGGTGCTCTCGTTTGTGTGCGCCGCTCTGTTTTCGTGGAACACTGACGGCATGACGAGCACACCGCACGGTGCCCGCGCACGGGCGAGGATCGAGATCACCGCGGCCATCAAGGAGGAGGCGCGTCGGCGGCTCGCCGAACAGGGCGCCGCCGAGCTGTCCCTGCGGGCCGTGGCCAGGACGCTCGGCATGGCCTCCTCCGCGATCTACCGCTACTTCCCCAGCCGTGACGACCTGCTGACCGCTCTCATCACCGACGCCTACGACTCCCTCGGCGAGACGGCGGAAGCGGCCCTGAAGGCGTCCGACGGCGCCCCCGCGGGGGCACGATGGACCGCCGTGTGCGAGGCCATCCGCGGCTGGGCGCTGACCCACCCGCACGAGTACGCGCTGATCTACGGCTCCCCGGTGCCCGGGTACGCCGCACCCGCGACCACCGTCCCGGCCGCCGCACGCGTCGGCTTCGCCCTCATCGACGTCGTCCGTGACGCGCACCGCGCAGGGGAGCTGGACGTCGCGCCCGTCCCGGCGCACCTGGAGCCCGAGGCCGCGCGCATGGCGGCGGACTTCGTCCCCGACCTGCCGCCCGCGGTGGCACCGGCCTGCGTGGCCGTCTGGGCGCAGCTGCTCGGCCTGATCGGCTTCGAGGTGTTCGGCCAGTTCACCCGCATCGTGGAGGAGAGGGACGCGTTCTTCCGCCACACGGTCGACGGCCTCGCCCGCACGGTGGGACTCCGACCGGCCGCCACCCCCTAGGCTCCGTGTCTTGCGGGTGGTCTGGGGCCTGGGCTTTCCGAGCTGGGCATCGTCGCGGTGGTCTGAGGGCCGGGGTCTTCCGGGCCGGGCACCTGCGAGGGCGATCTGAGGGCCGGGGTCTTCCGGGCTTCGCGTCTCGCGGGTGGTCTGGAGGGCTGGGGTCTTTCCTCGCTGGGCAGCCTCGCAGGTGGTCTGGGGGCTGCGGTTATCCGGGCTGGGCAGCCTCGCGGTCGGCCTGCGGGACGGCGCCCCAGGGCCACACCCTGCGGCATCGCTCGCGTGGTGGGTCTGCGGCCGGTCGCCGCCACCTGCGACCGGCCGCCGCCACCGAGCCCCGCGCCTCGCGGCCGGCCTGCGCTTCGTGCCCGTCCCCACACTCCCGCCCGCCCGTCGAATGCCGCCCCGCCGCGTCTCCCGGGCGCTCAGCGCCCCTCCCGGCCGTACTTCCCCGGGAGTACGTGTGATCACGCCGTCCGGCCGACGGCGCCGGGCGGGCCCGGCGTCTAGCGTGGCGGGCATGGACGAACAGCGTGGGCCCGGCGTCGGTCCGCCGGAGCGGTGGTGGCGGTACGGCCCGCCCGGCTGGGACCGTCGCGCCGCCGAGCGGGTCCAGGGCGCCCGGTTGCCGTGGCCCTCCACGGTGCTGTTCACCGCCTTCGTGCTGGTCGGCTCCGGTTTCGCCGACCACGCCCAAGCGGGCGAACGGGTGGCCCTCGACCCGCTGGGCCGCGTGCTGCTGCTCCTGTCGGGCGCGGTGCTCCTGTGGCGGTGGCGGCACCCCGTCGCCGTGTTGTGGGGGACGGTGGCCGCCGTCCTGCTGTACCTCGGGGCCGGATATCCGTACGGGCCGGTACTCCTGACCGTCGCGGTGGCCGGTTTCGCCGCCGTCGTCTCGGGACGGCGGTACGCGGCCTGGGCGGCGATGGGGACGCTGTGGGCCGGGCATCTGCTGCTCGTCCACGTCCTGTACGGGTGGCTGCCCCCGTCCGGCGACGACGCGGCCCCCTGGACCGAGGAGATCGTCGTCGCCACCTGGGTCGTGGCGCTCCTCGCCGTGTCCGAACTGGCGCGTGTCCGCCGTGAACAGTGGGCGCGCGAGCGGGCCGAGCGGGCCCGTGCGGAACGGCGGCGCGCCGACGAGGAGCGGCTGCGCATCGCCCGTGAACTGCACGACGTGCTCGCGCACAGCATCTCCGTCATCAACGTCCAGGCGGGTGTCGGACTCGCCCTGCTGGACAGCGACCCCGAGCAGGCCCGCACCGCGCTCACCACCATCAAGGGCAAGAGCAAGGAGGCGCTCGGTGAGGTGCGTCAGGTGCTCGACACCCTGCGCGCCCCCGGAGCCGCCCCGCGTACCCCGGCCCCCGGCCTGGACCGGCTGCCCGAACTGGCGGAACAGGCCGCGAGCGCGGGACTGACCGTCACCGTCGAGGGCGAGCCGCCCCGGCTGTCGCCCGGCGCCGACCTGGCCGCCTTCCGCATCGTGCAGGAGGCACTCACCAACGTCGTACGGCACTCCGGGTCCCGTGAGGCGCGCGTGCACATCGAACGGCGCGACGGGCGGCTGCGGCTGCTGGTCGACGACGACGGGCCCGCCACCGGCGCCGACGCGGGCGGCACCGGCAACGGGCTGGCCGGCATGAGGGAGAGGGCCGCCGCGCTCGGTGGCACCATCGAGGCGGGCACCCGCCCGGACGGAGGGTTCCGCGTGCTCGCCGTCCTGCCGATCGGGACCGAGGAGGACCGGTGATCCGTGTGGTGCTCGCCGATGACCAGTCACTGGTCAGGGCAGGGTTCCGGGCCCTGCTCGACGCGCAGCCGGACATCGAGGTGGCGGGGGAGGCGGCCGACGGCGGGGAGGCGCTGCACCTGATCCACGAGGTGCGGCCCGACGTCGTGCTGATGGACATCCGCATGCCCGGGCTCGACGGCCTCGCCGCGACCCGCCGCGTCACCGGGGACCCGGACCTGGCCGACGTGAAGGTCGTCATGCTCACCACGTTCGAGCTGGACGAGTACGTCTTCGAGGCGATCCGCTCGGGCGCCTCCGGCTTCCTGGTGAAGGACACCGAGCCGGACGAACTGCTGCGCGCGGTACGGGCCGTGGTCGACGGCGACGCCCTGCTCTCGCCGGGTGTGACGCGCCGGCTGATCGCTGAGTTCGCCGCCCGCTCCAAGGAGCCGGCCGCCGCGGGAGCCCTGGCGGAGCTGACCGAGCGGGAGCGGGAGGTGATGGCGCTGGTCGGACTGGGCCTGACCAACGAGGAGATCGCCCGCCGCCTGGTGGTGAGCCCACTCACCGCCAAGACCCACGTCAGCCGCACCATGGTCAAGCTGGGCGCCCGTGACCGCGCCCAACTGGTCGTCCTCGCCTACGAGTCCGGACTCGTGCGGCCGGGCTGGCTGGGCTGATCCGCCCGCCGGAACCGCACCAGCACGGACACGGTGCGGACGGCGAAGAGCACCCCCGCCAGGACACCGCCCCCGCGTACCAGAACCGTCTCCACCGTCCCCGGCAGCGCGAACAGCAGCGCCGGGCCGGCCACCGCGCCGAACACCACGGCCGCCGCGAAGGCCGCGCTGCACAGCGCGTACCCGATCTCGACGGTGATGGCGTCCCGCTCGGCCTGGCCGCGCCGGCCGCCCGATCCCGTTCCCCCGTGCTCACGCATGCCGGGAGTGAAACAGGCGGGCGGCCGGCGGGCAAGCATCACGGCCTCAGACGATCGCGGACGTCCCCCGCCACAGCTCCGCGAGCGCCGGGTCGCCCGTCACCTTCGGCACGGGAAGCCGGTTCCACAGCGACAGGTACAGCTCGGCGGCCGGACCGGCCACCTCGCACTCCGCGTCCCCGACGGCGTCCCGCGTGGTCACCGGGGGTTCCTGCGACAGCCGTACCGTCCACACCGCGTCCGCGTCCGTCGCGCGTACCCGGAGCACGCGCGGTCCGGGGGTGCGGACCCTGCTCTTGCGGCGGGCGTGGAAGCCGCGCAGCAGTTCGTCGACGCCGTCCACCGCGAAGTCCGTGGCGACGGGTGCCGGGTCGCCGCCGCGCGCGGCCTGCGCGTCCCAGCGGTGCACGGTCGTCTCGTGGGCCTGGCGGCGGGCCCAGAAGCCGAGCCCGGAGCCCGCGCCGGGCAGGAAGGTCCAGCACTCCACGTCCGGCTTCGCCTCGCGGAGCGTGTCGACGAGCGCGCGGTGGCAGGCGCGGTACCAGGCGAGCAGTTCCGGACCGTCCAGGCCCGGGTGCTCCTCCATCGGGCGGGGTGCCGGGCACGCGTCGGCGACGAAGCCCGCCGCCCACCGGTGCACCACGCCGGTGTGCCGCAGCAGGTCCCTCACCTGCCAGTCCGGGCAGGCGGGCACGGCGGCTCCGGGCCCCGCCTGCTCCGCCGCGTCGGCCAGCAACCGGCCCTCGTGCTCAAGGATCTCCAGGTACCAGGCAGTCTCCATGGCCGGGAGTCTGCCCCACGGAGGGCCGGTGCGGTCAGTGCTTTTCGGAGTGCCCTACGGCAGCGGCGTCCCGCCCGTCGCGTTCACGATCTCGGCGGTGATGTACGACGCCTCCTGCGAGGCGAGGAACACGTACGCCGGGGCCATCTCGGCGGGCTGGGCCGGACGCCCGATGGGGGCCTGCTTGCCGAACTCCGCGGTGTCCGGCAGCGTCGCCGGGATCAGCGGCGTCCACACCGGGCCCGGCGCCACGGCGTTGACCCGGATGCCCCGCTCGATCAGCATCTGCGCCAGTCCCTGCGTGAACGTGACGATGGCGCCCTTGGTGGTCGCGTAGTCCAGCAGATGCGGACTCGGCTTGTACGCCTGCACGGACGCCGAGTTGATGATGCTGCCGCCCTCCCGCATGTGCGGCACGGCCATCTTGCACAGCCAGAACATGCCGTAGAGGTTGGTCCGCACCACCCGGTCGAACTGCTCGGTGGTGATCGCCTCGATGCCGTCCGGCTGCGACATCTGGTACGCGGCGTTGTTCACCAGGATGTCGATGCCGCCGAACTCGGAGACCGCCCGGTCGATCAGTGCCCGGCAGTTCTCCTCCTCCCGGATGTCGCAGGAGACGGCCACGGCGCGGCGGCCGGCCTCCTCGACCCAGCGCGCGGTCTCGTCCGCCTCGTCCTTCTCGCTGTCCAGGTACGTGAAGAGCACGTCGGCGCCCTCGCGGGCGAACGCGAGGGCGACCGCGCGGCCGATGCCGGAGTCCCCGCCCGTGATCACGGCCGTACGGCCGGTCAGGCGGCCATTGCCACGGTAGGAGTCCTCACCGTGGTCCGGCGGCGGGTCCATGGGGCCGGTCCACCCCGGATGCGGCTGGTCCTGGGAGGGGAAGTCGGGGGTGGGGTGCTGGTCGACGGGGTTCTGCTGCTCGCTCACGTTCTCTCCCGGATCCGCGCGGTGGTCGCTTGCGGCGTCCGCCGGGCGGAGGACCGGCGGACGCCGACGACCGGGTACCCCGGGACCGCCCGACGATCCCCGCCGGTCGCTCAGTCCGTCCGCACGTGCCGGGTCGTGAACCCGATGACGGTGGCCACCGCCGCCAGCACCGCCACGCTGGTGAGAGCGGCCGGGAGGCTGTACCAGTCGGCCATGAAACCGATCGCGGGCGGGCCCAGCAGCATCCCGCCGTAGCCCAGCGTGGAGGCGGTCGCCACCCCGCTCGGGCCCGCCAGCGCGCCCGCCCGCTCCACGGCGACGGGGAAGAGATTGGCGAGCCCCAGCCCGGTGACGGCGTACCCGAGCAGCGCCGCCCACAGGTACGGGGCGAGCGCGCCGAGCAGCATGCCGGCCGCGGCCGTGGAGCCGCCCACCAGGATCGTGCGGGTCCGGCCCAGCCGTTCCAGCAGTGTGGTGCCGCTCAGCCGGCCGATCGTCATGGCGAGCGCGAAGCACAGGTACCCGACGGCCGCCGCGCCCGGCGAGGCGTCCAGGTCCTGCTCCAGATGGAGCGCGCCCCAGTCGGCCAGCGCGCCCTCGCCGTAGGCGGTGCACAGCGCGATCAGCCCGAAGACGACCACCAGGGCACGGGTGCGCCGGTCGCGCGGGGCAGCGGAGCTCTCGTCGGGGCGTCCTCCGTGCGCGGGGGTCAGCGGCTCGCACCGCATCAGCGCCCGCCCCGCGACCCCAGTCACCAGCAGTGCGATCACGGCGAGCCCTGTGAGGTGCCGGACCGGTGACAGGGACCCCGCGACCAGGGCGCCCAGCCCCGCGCCGATCATTCCGCCCAGGCTGAACGCCGCGTGGAAGCTGGGCATGATGGGCCGTCGCAGCGCCGCGACCAGGTCGACGGCCGCGCTGTTGAAGGCGACGTTGATCCCGCCGTAGGCCGCGCCGAACAGCAGCAGCACGAAACCCAGCGCGAGCGCGGAGTGGGTCAGCGGCGGCAGGGCCACGCTGACGCTGAGCAGGACCGCGCAGACCACGGTGACCAGGTGGCTGCCGTACCGGCGGCACAGCCGGCCGGTCAGCGTCATGGTGATCACGGCGCCCGCGGAGACGCCGAGCAGCGCGAGCCCCAGGGCGCTCGCGGACGCCCCGGTCTGGTCCTTGATGGCGGGGATGCGCACGACCCAGCCGGCGAAGACGAAGCCGTCCAGGGCGAAGAAGGCGGTCAGGGCGAGTCGGAGTCGGACGAGGTCGGTACCCGGCACGGCACTGTGCGAACGGGTTTTGTTTATTAGCGGCACAAAAGCAGCCTAGGCGGCGTCCCGATCCGGCGGCAAGAGAGCACGGGATGCGACGGAAGCGAGCCGGCGCACGGCCGGAGGAGTGGGGGAGTTAACCCGTGTGATCGTCCCGGATGGTGAGGTCGCGGGACATGACTGAGCGTGGATCAGGCCGGAGCCCGGGAGAGTTGTGCTGACGCGGAGTCAGCTGCCCGGCCTCCAGCGGAAGGACTCTCAGATGCGCTCTGCCCGCATGGTGCTCGCCGCCGCGACGGCCACGGCGGCTCTCGCCATCGCCGCCCCCGCGGCCTACGCCGACCACGACGGCGACAGCGGCCACGACAAGTCTTCCCACAGCAAGGAGTACGACAAGGAGAGCAAGCACGACCAGGGCGGCAAGTACGACAAGCCGCACGGCGGGGTCCACGCGGGCGGCGGCGCCCTGTCCGCGGTGACCGGCGACGACTGGGGCACCGCCAAGGACCCGAAGTACGACCCCGAGACCTACAAGGAGAAGGGCGACTCGGAGAGCGAGGAGTCCTGGAGCGGCAAGCAGGACAAGGAGTGGAAGCACGACAAGCCGCACGGCGGCGTGCACACCGGCGGCGGCGGTCTCGCCTCGCAGCCCGGTGTCACGGCGGGCGGCCTGGCCGCGCTCGCGGTCCTCGGCACCGGCGCCTACGCACTGCGCCGTAAGAAGGTCTCCGGGAACATGGCCTGAGCCGTGCCCGGGGTCATAGCGGCCGGGGCCGTCCCTGGCGCACAGCGCGTCACGACGGCCCCGCCCGCCCCCTTCCGAGTCCTCCCTCCCTGACAGTCCTCCGCCGTGCCCGAACGAGGTGGTTCCCCCGATGCCGGCCAGTCCCCCCACTCCCGTGAAACCCGACCAGGCGTCCCCGACGAGGCGCAGAGTGCGCTCCGTCATGACCGCGGTCTTCTGGGGCGGGGCCGGTCTGCTGCTGGCCACCACGCTGATGGGCGGCGGGGAGGACCCGCCCGACGACGCCCACGGGCCGCACGCCTCCCGCACGGTCGCCGCGGCGCCCTCGGCCGACGCGTCCACCGGACCGGCCGAGGGCGGTTCCGCCGCCTCGCCGTCCCCCGCCGAACGGTCCCCCGGCAAGCACCTGCCGCGCTCCGCGCCGACGAGGCTGGTCATCCCGTCCATCGGCGTGAACGCCCCCTTCACGGCACTCGACGTCGACAGCAAGGGCCAGCTCGAAGCGCCCCCGCCGAACAACACCAACCTCGTCGGCTGGTACGCCAAGGGCGTCTCCCCGGGCGAGCTGGGCACGGCGATCATCGCCGGGCACGTGGACACCAAGACCTCCGCGGCCGTCTTCGCGCGCCTCAGCGAACTGAAGAAGGGTGACCGCTTCCAGGTGCGGCGCGCCGACGGCACCCGTGCCACGTTCGTCGTCGACGAGGCGGAGTCCTTCGACAAGGACGACTTCCCGAACGAGCGCGTGTACGCCGACACCCCCGACGCGCAGGTCCGGCTCATCACCTGCGCCGGCGCCTACGACCGCGCCGCCAAGGACTACACCGAGAACCTCGTCGTCTTCGCCCGCCTCGTCTGAACCCGCGGCCGAGACGAACCGCTGCCCGGAGGGGACCTCCGGGCAGCGGTCCAGGACGCCGTACATGTGGTGGCCGCCCCGTCAGACGGAGACGGCCCGGAAGGACGCGGTGCAGATGTAGGGCGGGGACACCGGGGCCTCCCGGCTCACCGGGATCGCCCGGCTCACCAGGGCCGCCCGGCTCACCCGGCTCACCGGGGCCGCCCCGGGTGTTTGGTCGCGCGACCAGCGGGGGGGGGAACGCTTCGGGCCGGGACGCGGTGAGGCGTCCCGGCCCGAAGCCGGGGAGTGCGACCGCCGTTCGACGGCTCGGGAGCCTCAGACGCCCCGGTCGGACGGCGTACGGGAACCGGACTCCCCGGACGTCTCCGGCGTCTCGGCCGGCGTGGCCGTACGGCGCGGCAGCGCCCTGCGGAGCAGCGGCCAGGCGAGCAGCAGCGACACGACCGCGTACACGGTCACCGAGAACGGCGTGTTCACCAGGCCGGTGACGCTGCCGTCGCTGATCTGGAGCGCGCGGCGCAGCTGCTGCTCGGCGGCCGGACCGAGGATGACGCCGATGACGGCGGGCAGCACCGGCAGTCCGTAGCGCCGCATCCCGAACCCGATCAGGCCGATGACCAGCAGCAGCACCAGGTCGATCACCTCGCCGCCGACCGCGTACGCGCCGACCGCCGCGAAGAACATGATCCCGGCGTACAGGTACGGCCGCGGGACGCGCAGCAGCTTCGCCCACAGCGGCGCGAGCGGCAGGTTCAGCGCGAGCAGCAGCACCATGCCGACGAACAGCGAGGCGATGAGGCCCCACACCAGGTCGGGCTCCCGCTCGAAGAGCAGCGGCCCGGGCTGGATGCCGTACTGCTGGAACGCGGCCAGCATCACCGCCGCGACCGCCGTGGTCGGCAGGCCCAGCGTCAGCATCGACACCAGCGTGCCCGCCGCGGAGGCGGACGCCGCCGACTCGGGGCCCGCCACACCTTCGATGGCGCCCTTGCCCCACTCGTCCTTGTGCTTCGACAGCCGCTTCTCCGTCACGTACGACAGGAACGTCGGGATCTCCGCGCCGCCCGCCGGGATCGCGCCGAACGGGAAGCCGATGAACGGGCCGCGCGCCCAGGACTTCCAGGTGCGCCGCAGATCGGCACGGCCCAGCCACGGCCGGCCCACCGGGATCGGCTCGGGCGGCCGGCGCCGCAGATGGGCGGCCACCCACAGCGCCTCGCCGATCGCGAACAGACCCACCGCGACGATGACGACGTCCACCCCGTCGGCGAGATGCAGCGAACCAAAGGTCAGCCGCTGCTGCCCGGTCATCTGGTCCAGGCCGATCAGACCGATGGTCAGGCCGATCAGCAGCGAGGCCAGGCCCCGGATGCGCGACGAGCCGAGGACGGACGTCACGGCGATGAACGCCAGCACCATGATGGCGAAGTAGTCCGGCGCGCCGATGTCCACCGCCAGGTCGGCGACCGTCGGTGCGAGCGCCACCAGCAGCAGCGTGCCCACCATGCCGCCGGCGAAGTGGCCGACGGCGGCGGCCGCGAGGGCCTGCGCGCCGCGCCCCGACTTCGCCATCGGGTTGCCCTCCATCGCGGCGACCACGGCGGCGCTCTCGCCGGGCGTGTTCAGCAGGATCGAGGTCGTCGAACCGCCGAACATCGCGCCGTAGTAGATGCCGGCGAACATGATGAACGCACCGGTCGGGTCGAGCCCGTACGTCACCGGCAGCAGCAGGGCCACCGCCATCGCCGGACCGATGCCCGGCAGCACCCCGATGGCCGTGCCGAGCAGCACACCCACCGCGGCCCACAGGAGGTTGAGCGGGGTGAGGGCCGTACCGAAGCCGTCCAGCAGGGAGTCGAGGGCGTTCATGTCACAGCACTCCCATCAGCGGGCCGCCGGGCAGCGGCACTCCGAGCAGCTTGTCGAACAGGGCGTAGGCGGCCAGCGAGAGCACCGCCGCGATCAGCGGGTCGCGGTCCACCCGGCGGCTGCCGAGCGTGTACGCGGCACCCCAGAACAGCAGGGCGCCCGCGGCGGGGAAGCCGAGCGGTTCGATGAGGACGGCCGAGCCCAGGAACACGCCGGACAGCAGCAGCACCGTGCGCCAGTCGGGGGGCTCGGACAGGTCGACGTCCTCGCCGGCCTCCGCCTGGCCCCGGCCGCCGCGCAGCACGTCGACGGCGAGCAGGGTGGCGACGAGCAGCAGGGCGACGCCGACCACGACGGGCACGGTCTTCGGCCCGACCGGGCCGCGCTGGGTGATGTCGACGTCCATGGTGAGGGCGTCGGTGAGGACGAGCACGCCGAGGGCGAGGAGAAGGACGCAGACGCCCAGTTCGGAGTGGTCGCGGAGCCAGGAGCGGGCGCTGCGGGGGGTGGCCGGCGCCGGAGGGGTCTTCTGCTCGGGTGCCGGGGTGGGGGGAGTGGTCACAGGCCGAGCTCCTTCAGTACCGACACCACGCGCTCGTCCTCGGCGGCCAGGAACGCGCCGAACTCGTCGCCGGTCAGGAACGCGTCGTCCCAGCCGTTGCGTTTCATGGACTCCTGCCACTCCTCCGTGTCGTGCAGCGCCTCCAGCAGCCGGACGAGCTTGTCGCGTTCGGCGTCCGTGAGGCCGGGCGGGGCGACGACACCCCGCCAGTTCGTGAACTCCACGTCGTAGCCGGACTCCTTGAGCGTGGGCGCGTCGAGACCCGGCACGCGCTTCGGACCGGTCACCGCCAGCAGCCGCAGCTCACCGGCCTCGATCTGGTCGCGGTACTCGCCGACCCCGGAGACGCCGAAGGCGACCTTGCTGCCGAGGATCGAGGCGAGCAACTCGCCCCCGCCGTCGAACGGGATGTAGTTGACGTCCCGCGGCGCGATCCCGGCGGCCTGCGCCATCAGCATCGGCGCGAGGTGGTCGGGGCCGCCGGGGGAGGAACCGCCGCCGACGGGGAGCCGGCCGGGGGCCGCCTTCCACGCCGTGACGAGGTCGTCGATGGTCCGGTACGGGGAGTCCTCGGCGACCACCACCACGTCCTGCTCCTCGGTGAGCCGGGCGATGGGCGTGGTGTCGGCGAGGGTGCGGGGCGCGTGGTTGGAGCGGACGGCGCCGACGACCCCGAGCCCCATGGACATCGCCAGCTTGCCGTTGCCGCGCTCGTTCACCAGGCGGGTGAGCCCGACCGTGCCGCCGGCGCCGGGCAGGTTGAACACCTCGACGGAGCGGGTGAGTCCGGCGTCCTCGGCGTTCTTCGCGGCCGTGCGGGCGGTGATGTCGTAGCCGCCGCCGGGCGTGTTGGGGACCATGAGGCGCAGGCCCGGGATGTGGGTGCCGGTCTCGGCGCCGCTGCCGGTCGTGAGCAGCGGTGGGCCCACGAGGACGAGCAGAGCGGCGCCGAGCAGGGCGAGGGGTGTGCGCAGGCGCACGGGTGCCACCACCTGTCGGTCGGGTTGTGCGGGTGCGGGTGCGGGTGCGGTTTCGCTTGCAGGGTTGGTGAGTTGTTGCGAGGTGTTGTTCCGAGGTGCGTCACTCGTGGAGGGGGTGGGTGACGCGGGCCACATGGTGCCTGGGCGGGGGCGGGGTGTCGCGGTTACGGAAGCAATGGAGGTTGTGGTCGTTGTGTCAGCGGGGCGGTTGCTCCCGGTGCAGGTCCGGCGCAGGGCCCTGTGCGGGGGCGGGGGCCGGGGCGATGATGGGGCGCATGTGGGACGGGGAGGACGTGAGCGGGGCCCGCGGGGCCGGTCGGGCGGGCGAGGCCGGCGGGGGCGCCGGAGCCATCGGGGTGCTGGTGGTGGACGACGACTTCCGGGTGGCGCGAGTGCACCGGGCGTACGTCGAACGCGTCGACTGTTTCCGGGTGGTCGGGGTCGCGGGCAGCGGTGAGCAGGCTTTGAGCGCCGTCGACGCACTCCGTCCCGACCTCGTCCTGCTCGACCTGTATCTGCCCGACGTGTTCGGCCTCGATGTCATCCCCCGGCTGCGCACGGCCGGGCACGACTGCGACGTCATGGTCGTCAGCGCCGCGCGCGAGGCGGACGCGGTGCGCGGCGCCGTGCGGCACGGTGTCGTCGACTACCTGCTCAAGCCCTTCGACTTCGAGGACCTGCGGGGGCGGCTGGAACGGTACGCGGTGCAGCGGGGGATGCTGCGGGACACCGTGGTGCGCGGGCAGGCGGACGTCGACCGGGTGCTGGCGGGGGCGGCGATGCCCGTAGCGACAGTGCCGTCCGGGCCGCGCAGGCTGCCCAAGGGGATGAGCGCGGAGACCGCCGGGCTGGTCGAGCGGACGCTGCGGGAGGCGGAGGGCAGCCTGTCGGCGAGCGAGTGCGCGCGGTTGACCGGTGTCTCGCGCGTCAGTGCGCGGCGGTATCTGGAGTACTTCCACGCCGTGGGGGCGGCCGAGGTGTCGTTGCGGTACGGGGCGACCGGTCGGCCGGAGCGGCGGTACCGGTCCGTGGGGGCGGGGCGGGGGGTTGTCTCCGGGAGAGGGCGGGCCTAGGGTCGGAGGCACGCGGGGAAAGCGCTTTCTGCCTTCTGCGGTCTCCGCGCCTCATGGCCTGTCGCTCTCCGAGGAGTGCCGCATGACCTCGTCCCCCGGCCGCCGTCGTGCGGCTGTCGTCGGCACCGGTGCCATCGTCGGCGGCGGGCATCTGCCCGCGCTGCGGGCGCACGCCGACCGTGTCGAACTCGTCGCCGCGGTCGATGTCGACCCCGGCCGGCTGGACGCCTTCCGGGCGGAGGCCGGAGAGGGGGTGGCGGGCTTCTCCTCGACCGGGGCGATGCTCGACGCCGTACGACCCGACCTGGTGCTCGTCGGCACACCGCCGTCGCTGCACCGCGAGCAGACCGTCGCCGCGCTGAAGGCGGGGGCCTGGGTGCTGTGTGAGAAACCGCTGTGTCTGTCGCTCGCCGAGTACGACGAGATCGCGGCGGCGGAGGCCGCGTCCGGGGCGTACGCCTCGGTGATCTTCCAGCACCGGTACGGCAGTGGGGCCGTGCGCGCACGGGAGTTGATCCGGCGTGGGGAACTGGGCCCGCCGCTGGTCGCCCACTGCCAGACCACGTGGCACCGGGACGCCGGGTACTACTCCGTGCCCTGGCGCGGACGATGGGCCACCGAGGGCGGCGGGCCGACCATGGGGCACGGGATCCATCAGTACGACCTGCTGCTGCACCTGCTCGGGGAGTGGGAGGAGGTGCAGGCGATGGCGGCCCGGCTGGTGCACGACACGGAGAGCGAGGACGTGTCGACCGCGTTGGTGCGGTTCGCGGGCGGGGCGCTGGCGACCGTCGTGAACAGTGTGCTGTCGCCGGCCGAGGTGAGCCGGGTGCGGGTGGACTGCGCGGAGGCGACCGTCGAACTGACGCATCTGTACGGGCACGCGAACGACGACTGGGTGTACACGCCCGCGCCGCACGCGGCCGAGGAGCGGGCGGCCGCGTGGCGTGAGGTGGGCGAGGACGTGCCCAGTTCGCACACCGCGCAGCTGGGGTCCGTGCTGGACGCGTGGGACGCCGGGGTGCGGCCGCCGGGGAGCGGCCGGGAAGCGCGGAACACGCTGGAGTTCGCTGCCGCGCTGTACAAGGCCGCGTTCACGGGGCGGACGGTGCGGGCCGGGGAGATCGGGCCGGGGGATCCGTTCTACGAGGCCATGCACGGAGGGCTGGGGATGACGTGGAACGGGGTGGGGCGGGCGTGACGCTGCGGGTGGTGCATGCGCACGGGGACGCCGTGGGCGTGAGCGTGGGGGACGTCGAGATTCTGCGGTACGTGTACCGGCCCGATCCTGTCGAGTTCGAGTCGCGCAAGCCGTACGCGCATCCGGTGCGGACGCTCGGCGGAAGGGTGGTGACCGGGTACCGGCCGAACGACCACCGGTGGCACAAGGGGCTGCAGATGACGGCCAGCCATCTGTCCGGGCAGAACTTCTGGGGCGGCAACTCGTATGTGCACGGGCGGGGCTACCTTCCGTTGCCGGAGCGGATCGGATGGATGCGGCACGACGGGTTCTCGTCGTTCGAGGTGGACGAGGAGCGGCTCGCGTGCGTGGAGGAGCTCACCTGGGTGGAGAACGGGGGCGACGAGTGGGCGCGTGAGAAACGGGGGTTGAGCGTTCACTCCGTCGATGTGGCGGGAGGCGCCTGGGTGTTGGACTGGTCGATACGGCTGACCAACGTGCGGGGAGAGGAGTTGAGGTTCGGGTCGCCGACCACGGCCGGGCGGGAGATGGCCGGGTACACGGGGTTGCAGTGGCGGGGACCGCGGGACTTCACCGGGGGGACGGTGTTCGCGCCGGGGGCGGCGGGGGCCGGTCCGGGGGAGAGGTTCATGGGGACGCAGGGGCCGTGGCTGGGGTTCACGGCCGAGCGGGACGCCGTCGACGGGGCGTCGACACTGGTGTTCGCGCATGCGCCGGAGACTCTCGATCCGGGGCGGGCTGTGCATCCGTCGCACTGGTTCGTGCGGTCGGAGCCGATTCCGTCGGTGGCGTTCTCGTGGGCGTTCTTCGAGGAGTTCGGGCTGCCGGCGGGGGAGTCGTTCGCGTACCGGTACCGGGTGGTGGTGGCGGACGGGGCGTGGGGGAGTGAGCGGGTGGAGGAGTTCTTGTCGGGGGTGGCGTGGTGATGCCGCTGCCGGGGGCGGTGGGGCTTTCGCATCTGCGGGCGTACGAGTGGGAGGCCGCGGACGGGGTGTGCGGGGGGAGTCCGCATCTGCATCTGGCGTGTACGGAGGCGTACGTCGTCACCGGGGGGTCGGGGGCCGTGCAGACGCTGAGTGTGGAGGGTGGGTACCGGGAGATCCCGTTGCGGGAGGGGGTTGTCGCGTGGTTCGCGCCGGGGACCGTGCACCGGATGGTGCGGGGGGAGGGCGGTGGCGGTGATGCGCTGCGGGTGACGGTGCTGATGGAGAACGGCGGGTTGCCGGAGGCGGGGGATGCGGTGTTCACGTTCCCGGCGGAGGTACTGGCGGACGCGGGGCGGTACGCCGATGCGGTGAGGGCGGGAGATGAGGCCGCGGCGCGGAGACGGAGGGATCTCGCCGTGGAGGGGTATCTCGCGCTGCGGGAGGCGTTGAGGGCGGGGGACGTGGGACCGTACCGGGAGTTCCTGAGGGCGGCGGCGAGGCTGGTGCGGGGCCGGGTCCCCAAGTGGCGGGAGTTGTGGGAGGCGGGGGCGGTGGCCGCGGTGCGGCGCACGGGGGAGCGGCTGGATGCGTTGGGGGTGGGGGACGTCCGGTATCTGGAGGGGGCGGGGGTGTGGGAGGTCGAGCCGAGTCGGTGGGGTGGGCCGGGTATGTGCGGGTGGCGCGACGAGTACGGGCTGCCTGTGTGACGCCTAGGCGCGGGGTCGCGTTCGGCGGGGCTATGCAGCGACCAGGGCGGGGTGGGGTGCGGGGCCGCGGTCGGGGCGGTCGTCCTCGGTCTGGCGCGACGGGGGCGCTGACAACAGGAGAGCGCGGACGCGCCGGCCGCTGCGGGCGCCCACCCCCACCCCCACCTCCACCCCCACCCCCACCCCGTCCCCTCCCGCCGTGGGCGGCTATGCCGACGCCGGTGGCGTGTCGACGAGGGACGGCCGCCGTGATCCCAGAGCCTGTGCAGGTCCCTGGTTTGCGATGCTTGTCGCCGTTCCGGGGCGGCCGCCCGATGATGGGGCATCGCTGCTGTACCGGACGTGTGACAGTGAGGGAGAACCGTATGGAGCCATCAGACCTCCACCGCGCAGTCGAGGCGGGGCGGGCCACCGCTTCGGGGCTGGGCCTTCAGGTCGACGACGCGATCGTCATCCACAACTCGGACCGCGTCGCGCTGCGCCTGATTCCTTGCGGTGTTCTGGCCCGGGTCGCACCGTTGGGGCATCTGGATGATGCCGAGTTCGAAGTGGAAGTCGCTCGCCGTCTCGCCGACGTCGACGCGCCGGTGGCTGAGCTCGATCCTCGGGTCGAGCCGCGGGTTCATGTGCGTGACGCCTTCGCAGTCTCGCTGTGGACCTACTACGAACCGGTGGGAGCGGAGGTCGCGCCGGCCGAGTACTCGGACGTGTTCTTGCGGCACCATGCCGCTCTGCGGCAGATCGAGCTGGACGCGCCGCATTTCACCGACCGGGTCGCCGCGGCGCTGAGAGAGGTGGTCGACGGGGAGCGGTCTCCCGAGTTGCCCGATTCTGACCGGGCGCTTCTCAGCGACACACTCGGTGGACTGAGCGCCGCGATCAGCAGCGACAGAGCCGGCGATCAGCTGCTGCACGGCGAGCCCCACCCGGGCAACCTCCTGAACACGAGGAGAGGCCCGCTGTTCGTCGACCTCGCGACCTGCTGTCGTGGGCCGGTCGAGTTCGACCTCGCCCATGCACCCGAAGACGTGGGGAGGCACTATCCGGGGGCCGACCAGGACGTGATCCACCGGTGCCGCGCCCTGAACTGGGCGATGTTCTCCGCATGGCGCTGGCGCCGGGACGACCAGATGCCCGACCGGGACCACTGGAGGGTGGAGGGCCTCAACCGGGTTCGTGCTGCACTCGATCGCTGCGGGCTGGGCCGGACTTGAGACGGAGGGGCTGCTGCGAGGGCGACCACCGCCCCCACGCGATCCGGCGCCGGGAGTGGGGCCGGGACCGTACCTGACGTCCCGGCTGCCTACCTGGGGCGCCGGCCTCGCGGGTACGACGCCGGGAGGCGCGCCGAGGCGACCGCCAGGGCCGTCGCCGCCGACGCCACCCCCAGCACCGCACCCGCCGCCACGTCCCCCGGATAGTGCACCCCCGTATGGATGCGGGAGTACCCCACCGCCCCCGCCAACGCGCCCAGCGGCACCGACGCCGCCGGCAGCACCGTGCCCACCGCCGTCGCGAAGGCCACCGCCGACGCCGTGTGGCCGGACGGGAAGGACGCCGACATCGGCATCGGCACGTGCCGGTCCACCGTCACCCGTGCCGCCTCCCGGTCGGGGCGGTCCCTGCGGACCAGCCGCTTGCCGAGCAGGTTGGCCGAGGCGGACGCCACCGCTATGGCGCCGACCCCGGCGAGCGCCGCCCTGCGCGGGCGGGACCCGGCCAGGGCCAGCGCACCGGCGATGGCGAACGAGATCTTGGAGTGGTCGGCCGCGTGGGAGAGCCTGCGCAGCGCCCGGTCGAGCGTCGGCGTGGGGGTCGCGGCGACCGCCGCGTACAGCGCGCCGTCCACCGCTCTGAGGTCGCTCAGCACCTCGGAGGCGATCCTGCGCAGTCCGTCGACGGGCGGTACGGGTCCGGTGCGCTCGCTCATGTGTCTCTCCCGCGGTGACATCGTCCAGGTGCCCACGGTACGCATGATCCACGCCACGGGCCCGCCCGCCCCCGCCGGTACCCCGTTCAGGCCGCCCGGAACGTCCGCAGCCGCAGGGAGTTGCCCACCACGAACACCGAGGAGAACGCCATGGCCGCCCCCGCGATCATGGGGTTCAGCAGACCGGACGCCGCGAGGGGCAGCGCGGCGACGTTGTAGGCGAACGCCCAGAACAGGTTGGACCTGATCGTGCCCAGGGTGCGGCGGGCGAGCCGGACGGCGTCCGCCGCGGCCCGCAGGTCGCCGCGGACCAGCGTGAGGTCGCCCGCCTCGATCGCCGCGTCCGTGCCGGTGCCCATCGCCAGGCCCAGGTCCGCCTGGGCCAGGGCCGCCGCGTCGTTGACGCCGTCGCCGACCATGGCGACGGAGCGGCCCTGCGACTGCAGGCGCTTGACGACGTCCACCTTGTCCTGCGGGAGCACCTCCGCGATCACGTCGTCCGGGGCGATGCCCACCTCACGGGCGACCGACCGCGCGACCGCCTCGTTGTCGCCCGTGAGGAGCACGGGGCGCAGTCCCAGTGCGCGCAGGCGGCGGATCGCCTCCGGGCTGGTCTCCTTCACCGTGTCGGCGACCTCCAGCACCGCGCGGACCTCGCCGTCCCAGGCCACCAGGACCGCCGTGTGCCCCGCCGCCTCGGTCGAGCCGAGGGTGCGCGCGAGGGACGCGGGCAGGGGGAGGGACCGGTCCGTCATGAGGCGGGGGCGGCCCACCAGGACCGCGTGGCCCTCGACCACCCCCTGGACGCCCAGGCCGGGGACGGCCCTGAAGTCCTCCGGGGTGGGCAGTGTGCCGAGTGCGGCCAGGGCCGCGTCGGCCACGGCTCGGGCGATCGGGTGTTCCGAGGCGTGCTCCAGGGCGCCGGCCAGACGCAGGACGTCCGTCTCGTCGGTGTCGGGGGCGTGCACGGCCACCACGCTCATCCGGCCGGTGGTGACGGTGCCCGTCTTGTCCAGGACCACCGTGTCGACACGGCGGGTGGACTCCAGGACCTCCGGTCCCTTGATGAGGATGCCGAGCTGGGCGCCCCGGCCGGTGCCGACCATCAGTGCGGTCGGGGTGGCGAGACCGAGGGCGCAGGGGCAGGCGATGATCAGGACCGCCACGGCGGCGGTGAACGCGGTCGTGGCACCGGCGCCGTTGCCGGTCCAGAAGCCCAAAGTGGCCAGGGCGAGGGCGATCACCACGGGGACGAAGACGGCGGAGATGCGGTCGGCGAGCCGCTGGGCGGACGCCTTGCCGTTCTGTGCGTCCTCCACCAGCCGTGCCATGCGGGCCAGTTGGGTGTCCGAGCCGACTCGGGAGGCCCGTACGACGAGACGGCCGCCGGCGTTGACCGTGGCGCCCGTGACCGGGTCTCCGGCGGTGACCTCCACAGGGACCGACTCGCCCGTCAGCATCGACGCGTCCACTGCGGAGGAGCCCTCCACGACCGTGCCGTCGGTCGCGATCTTCTCGCCGGGGCGGACCAGGAAGTGGTCCCCGGCCACGAGATCCGCTGTGGGGCGGGTCTCCTCGCGGCCGTCCGGAAGGAGGACCGTCACGTCCTTCGCGCCCAGTTCCAGCAGCGCGCGCAGGGCGGCTCCGGCCCTGCGCCTGGCGCGGGCCTCGAAGTAGCGGCCGGCCAGGACGAACGTCGTGACGCCCGCCGCCGCCTCCAGGTAGAGGTTCCCGGCGCCGTCCGAGCGGGCCACCGTGAACTCGAAGGGGTGCGTCATGCCCGGGGTGCCCGCCGTGCCGAGGAACAGGGCCCAGAGGGACCACAGGAACGCGGCGGTCGTGCCGACGGAGACCAGCGTGTCCATCGTGGCCGCGCCGTGGCGGGCGTTGATGAGGGCCGCGCGGTGGAACGGCCAGGCAGCGTAGGTGACGACGGGTGCCGCGAGGGTCAGGGACAGCCACTGCCAGTACTCGAACTGCAGGGCCGGGATCATCGCCATCGCGACGACGGGGGCCGACAGGAGGAGCGCGGTGATCAGACGGTCGCGCAGCGGGCGCAGTTCGTCGGGCTCCGGCGGCCGTCCCTCGTCGGCGTGGGGCGGCGAGGGTTCTCTCGCGGTGTAACCGGTGGTTTCGACCGTGGCGATCAGGTCGGGGACGGTCACGCCCGCGCCGTAGCTGATCCGGGCCTTCTCGGTGGCGTAGTTGACCGTGGCGGTGACGCCCTCCATCCGGTTGAGCTTCTTCTCGATCCGCGCGGCGCAGGAGGCACAGGTCATCCCTCCGACGGAGAGTTCCACCTCGGCATCGGCGGCGGCGCCGGTCGTACGGACGGTCATCACTGGCTCCCTGCTGAATACGGGACGGGGGTATCCCCCGAGGCCTCGAATGTATACCCCGGTAGGGTATGTGGCGCAAGGCGTACGGTAACTTGACTTGGTACCCCCTAGGGGTATCGTGAGCTGTATCGATCGGCTCGTGACGGGTTGCGGGCCGCTGTTTCCAGGGGAGAGACGGCCATGAAGACCGGACTGAGGATCACCGCGTTCGCCGCCGCGCTGGCCGGCGCGTTCGGCACCGCCTACGGGGTCGGCCAGACGTTCGACCCGGTCGTCGCGGAACGCCCCCGGGCGCACGAGGACCGGCATCCGTCAGGAGCGGCGGAGAGTGAGCACGGCGGGAGCGCCGCACACGCGCCCGGCGGGCTGCAGATCTCCGAGGGCGGCTACACCCTCGACCTGGACACCCCGACGGTGACCGCCGGCGAGCGCGCCGAGCTGCGGTTCACCGTGCGGGACGCGGACGGACGGGCCGTCGACCAGTACCGGCCGGAGCACGACAAGGAGCTGCACCTCATCGTGGCCTCCCGAGACCTGGTGACCTACCGCCACCTCCACCCCGAGCGCGCCCCCGACGGCACCTGGAGCACGCCCGTCGACCTGCCCCGCGCCGGCGGCTACCGGGTGTTCGCCGACTTCACCCCTGACCGGCCGGGCGCGGAGAACCTCACCCTCGGCGCCGACCTGGCCGCCTCCGGCCCCTACAGCCCCCGCGAGCTGCCGCGGCCCTCCGCCGCGGCCCGTGTGGACGGCTACGACGTGGAGCTGACCGGGACGCTGACACCCGGCCGGGCGAGCGAACTGCGCCTGACCGTCTCCCGCGACGGCGAGTCCGTCACCGATCTCCAGCCCTACCTGGGCGCCTACGGCCACCTCGTCGCCCTGCGCGCCGGAGACCTCGCCTACCTGCACGTCCACCCCGAGGGCGAACCGGGCGACGGCACCACCCGGCCCGGCCCGCACGTCTCCTTCACCGCCACGGCCCCCAGCGGCGGAAGCTACCGTCTGTTCCTGGACTTCAAGCACGACGGCGTCGTCCGCACGGCCGCCTTCACCGTGGAGGCCGGAAAGGCCACGCCGGAGGAGCCGGCATCCCCCTCACCAACGGAGCCGTCCGGGCAGTCCGACGACGGTCACGGCCACTGACGGTCAGCCCAGCGCCCGGTCCAGGTTGTACGCCGCGCTGATCAGGGCGAGGTGGGTGAAGGCCTGGGGGAAGTTGCCCTGCTGGTGTCCGGTGTGGCCGATCTCCTCGGCGTAGAGGCCGAGATGATTGCCGTAGGTGAGCATCTTCTCGAAGGCCAGACGGGCCTCGTCCAGGCGGCCTGCGCGGGTGAGGGCCTCGACGTACCAGAACGAGCAGATGGAGAACGTGCCCTCCTCGCCGTGCAGCCCGTCGGGGCTCACGCGCGGGTCGTAGCGGTAGACCAGCGAGTCGGAGACCAGCTCACGGGTCAGACAGTCCAGCGTGGACAGCCACCGGGGGTCCTTCGGCGCGATGAACTTCGACATCGGCATCATCAGCAGCGCCGCGTCCAGCACCTCCCCGCCCTCGTGCTGGACGAACGCCCGCAGCTCGTCCGACCAGCACTCGGTCATGATCCGCCGGTAGATCGTGTCCCGGCAGTTCATCCAGTGCGGCAGGTCCGCGGGCAGACCGCGACGGCGGGCCATGCGGACGCCCCGCTCGATCGCCACCCAGCACATCAGCCGCGAGTACAGGAAGTTCTTCCGCCCGCCCCGCGTCTCCCAGATGCCCTCGTCGGGCTGGTCCCAGTTCGCGCACACCCACTCGACCAGCGCCGTCACGTGGTCCCACTGCTCGCTGGAGATCGGCTCGGCCCACTTGTCGTACAGGTAGATCGAGTCGATCAGCGCGCCGTACACGTCCAGTTGAAGCTGGTCGGCCGCCCCGTTGCCGACCCGGACCGGGGATGAGCCGCGGTGGCCCTCCAGGTGGTCCAGCGTCTGCTCGGGCAGGTCGGTGCGGCCGTCGATGCCGTACATGATCTGCAGCGGGCCCGACGGTTTGCCGTCGCCGGGGCTGATGTGCCGGGAGACGAACGCCATGAACGCCTCCGCCTCCTTGGTGAAGCCCAGCCGCAGCATGGCGTACACGCAGAACGCCGCGTCGCGCACCCACATGTAGCGGTAGTCCCAGTTGCGTTCGCCCCCGAACTCCTCCGGCAGGCTCGTCGTGGGCGCGGCGACGATCGCCCCCGTGGGCGCGTACGTGAGCAGCTTCAACGTGAGCGCCGAGCGGTGCACCATCTCCCGCCAGCGGCCCCGGTAGTGGGACGAGGAGAGCCAGTCCCGCCAGTAGCGCACCGTCGCGCCGAACTCCCGCTCCGCCTCCTCGTGGGCGCAGCCGCGCGGCGCCAGCTCACCGCCGACCTGGTCCAGCGCGAACACCGCCGTCTCACCCTCGGCCAGCTTGAACTCGGACCGCACGTCGACCCCGTCCTGCTCCAGCGGAACCGTGGCGGTCAGGGCCAGGTCCAGCGCGTCCGACTCGAAGACGGCGACGTCCCCGGTGACGCGCAGCGTGTGCGGCAGCGCCGCGTAGCCGAACCGCGGCGCCACCAGCGCGCGGAACGGCAGCGAACCGCGCACGCACAGCACCCGCCGGATCAGCCGGTGCCGGCCCTCCTCCACCGACTCGCCGGACACCGGCATGAAGTCCTGCACCTCGCCGACGCCGTCCTCGGTGAAGTACCGGGTGATCAGCACGTTCGTGTCGGGGAAGTAGAACTGCTTGGTGCGGGCCGGCACGGCCGCCCTCAGCTCGAAGCAGCCGCCCCGGTCGGCGTCCAGCAGCGCGGCGAACACGCTCGGCGCGTCGAAGCACGGCGCGCAGTACCAGTCGATCGTGCCGTCCGTCGCCACCAGCGCCACGCTGCGCAGGTCGCCGATCAGCCCGTGGTCGGCGATGGGCATGTACCGCCGGGCACCGGATCCGTCGTCCGGCCCGCTCGTCGTCCCGTCCATCGCAGCCTCCTCGGCCGGCGCGCGTCCTCCTGCCAGCTTAGGCAGGGGGAGCGGGACCGGCCTTCCGGCGGGCGGCGGACCTGCCGGGCCTTACCGGCGTACGGCCTTCAGCACCACGAACTTCGGGTCCGACGCCACCACCTCGCTGTTGCCGAACAGACGGCGCAGCTTCACGTGGTAACCGAGGTGCCGGTTGCCGACCACCCACAGCTCGCCGCCGGGGCGCAGGGTGCGGCGGGCACCGGTGAACATGCGCCAGGCCGTCGCGTCCGTGGTCGCCTGGTGGGAGTGGAAGGGCGGGTTGTTGAGAACCAGGTCGACGCTGCCGGACGGGACGCCCGTCAGACCGTCGCCGACCCGGAACTCCGCGTGCCCGCTCACGTCGTTCGCCCGGTAGGTGTCCTGCGCCGACGCCACCGCCTGGAAGGACTCGTCCACGAACAGCACCTCGGCCTTGGGGTCGGCCAGTGCCATCGCCGTCCCCACCACGCCGTTGCCGCAGCCCAGGTCCACCACCCGGCCGCCGCTCCCTCCGGCGGGCAGATGGCCCAGGAAGAAGCGGGTGCCGATGTCCAGCCGGTCCGCGCAGAACACCCCGGCGTGGTTGACGACCGTACGGCCCGAGACCGGACCGACGTCCCCGGGCAGCGTGTAGCGGTACGGCCACGGGTTCGGCGGCCGGACCAGCGACGGGTCCGGCGTGCAGAAGATCAGCCGCGCCTTCTTCTCCGCCAGGGACGTGCGGGTCGGACCGAGGATCCGCTCGAACAGCTTCAGCGTCGAGGTGTGGATCTCCTTCACCATGCCCGTGCCGACCACGACCGTGTCCGCGTGCACCGAGGGCGCCAGCCGCAGCAGCTGGTCCTCCAGCAGCGCCAGGCTCTTCGGCACCCGCACCAGCAGCACGTCGATCCGCTCCGGCGGCGCGTCCTGCGTGGTCAGCAGCCGGACCGTGCCCGGCTCGACACCGTTGCGGGCGAGATTGGCCCGGGTGGCCTCCTGACCGAGCCAGGAGTCGGTGATCTGCGCCGGCCGGTACGCGGCGAGCGCCGTCACCAGCGCCCCCCACCGGTCGCCGACCACCACGACCGTCCCGGACAACGGCGGCTGCCGCTCGGCGAGATGCCTGAGGAGATACTCGTCGGAGGCGTCCCAGGCGCGCAGCCTGTCCCGCGGGTCCTCGGGGAAGCGGGACAGCACCGGCTCGCCCCAGGGGGTCGTCATACGGTCGTTCATCGTGCAGCCAGGCTAGCCGAGCCCCGACCCTGCCCGGCGCGGCGCACTGGCGCGGACGCCGGGGGCACACAACCCGTACGCCCCGCGCACCCCGCCGTGTTCCGCACGTGGGCGGCCTGTCGTCCGCGAGCGTTGCGGATCATGGGAGACTCGCCCCCATGAGCGGGAAGGCGGACCCCCGGCCGGCGGGGGAAGGGACCACCTCGAGGACGCGGCTCGACCGGGGGCGCGGGGCGCTCGGACCCGCGCTGGAGCTGGTGCACACCGGACGCGCCCCGACCCGTGCCGTGCTCACCGCGGAGCTCGGCGTCACGCGCGCCACGGCCGGTGCGGTGGCCGCCGAACTGGAGGCGCTCGGACTGATCCGGGTGGACGCCCGGCCCGGCGCGGCCGCCGGATCCCAGGGACGCCCCTCGCACCGGCTGTCCGTCGCCGAGGACGGGCCGGTGGCGCTCGCCGCGCAGGTCCACGCCGACGGCTTTCGCGCCGCCCTGGTCGGGCTCGGCGGCCGGATCGTCGCCACCGCACCCGGCTGCGAGGTCGTCGACCCCGACCCGGCGAAGGTGCTCGGCTCCGTGGTCGCGGCGGGCGCGGAACTGCTGCGGCAGACCGGGCGACGCTGCGTCGGCGCCGGGCTGGCCGTGCCGTCGGCGGTCGCCGAACCGGAAGGGCTGGCGCTCAACCCGCTGCACCTGGCCTGGCCCGCCGGGGCCCCGGTGCGGGAGATCTTCGCCGAGCAGGTGCGTGCCGCCGGCCTCGACGGGCCCGCGTTCGCCGCCAACGACGTCAACCTCGCCGCGCTCGCCGAACACCGCCACGGCGCCGGGCGGGGCTCCCGCGACCTGCTGTGCGTGGCCACAGGACACCGCGGCGTCGGCGGCGCGCTGGTCCTCGACGGCCGTCTGCACACGGGCAGTTCGGGTCTCGCGCTGGAGGTCGGGCACCTCGCGGTCAACCCCGACGGCCGCTCCTGCCACTGCGGCAGCCGGGGCTGTCTCGACGTCGAGGCGGACCCGCTGGCCCTGCTCACCGCGGCCGGCCGCGACCCGGGCCCCGAGATGTCACTGCTGAGGCAGGCCGACGACCTGATCCGCGGCCGGTACGGCGACCCGCGGGTCCGCACCGCCACCGAACAGCTCATCGACCGGCTCGGCCTCGGACTGGCCGGGCTGGTCAACATCCTCAACCCCGACCGGATCATCCTCGGCGGTTTGTACCGCACCCTTCTCGAGGCCGACCCCGACCGGCTGCGGGCCGTCGTCGCCGACCGCAGCCTGTGGGGCCGCAGTGGCGGGGTGCCGATCCTCGCCTGCACGCTGGACCACAACAGTCTGGTCGGCGCGGCGGAGCTGGCCTGGCAGCCGGTGCTGGACGATCCTCTGGGAGCACTGGCGTAAGCACGACGACCGCTCGACGGAAGGCCGACCGTATGACCGACACGCTCACCGTCAGCGTCCTGGGCACCGGCATCATGGGCGCCGCGATGGCCCGCAACCTCCTGAGGGCGGGACACACCGTCCGCGTGTGGAACCGCACCCGCGCCAAGGCCGACCCGCTCGGCCCGGACGGCGCCCACGTCGCCGGCGCCCCCGCCGAGGCGGTCGAGTCCGCCGACGTCGTCCTCACCATGCTGTACGACGGGCCCGTCACCCTGGAGACGATGCGCGCGGCCGCCCCGGCCCTCCCGCGCGGAGCCGTCTGGGCGCAGTGCACCACCAGCGGCATCGAGGACGTCGCCGGGATGGCCGCCTTCGCCCGCGACCACGGCCTGCGCTTCTACGACTCTCCCGTGCTCGGCACCCGCAAGCCCGCCGAGGACGGGCAGCTCACGGTGCTCGCCGCCGGCCCCGCCGAGGGCCGGGACGCGGTGACCCCGGTGTTCGACGCGGTGGGCGCCCGCACCGTGTGGACCGGCGACGACGGCGGGGAGGCGTCCGCCACCCGGCTGAAGCTCGTCGCCAACAGCTGGGTCCTCGCGGCCACCGCCGCCGCGGGCGAGACGCTGGCCCTGGCCCGCGTCCTGGACGTCCGGCCGGACGACTTCTTCGGCCTCATCGCCGGCGGCCCGCTCGACATGGGCTATCTGCACGCCAAGGCGCAGCTGATCCTCGAGGAGCGGCTGTCCCCTGCCCAGTTCGCGGTGAGGACCGCCGCCAAGGACGCCGAGCTCATCGTGCGGGCCGGTGAGCGCCACGGCGCCCGCCTCGACGTGGCCGCCGCGAGCGCCCGCCGTCTGGAGCGGGCCGCGGCCCGGGGGCACGGTGACGACGACATGGCCGCCGCCTACCACGCGAGCTTCGACGACGGGCCGGCGTCCGCCACCTGACCGCCCTCACCGACTCCCTCATCCCCCTACAGCGAGGAGTGCACGTGTCCAAGCCCCCACTGCCGCCCGAGGCCCAGGCGATGCTGCGCCGGCCCAACCCGTGCGTGATGGCCACCCTCCGCTCCGACGGCTCGCCCGTCTCCACCCCCACCTGGTACCTCTGGGAGGACGGCCGCGTCCTGATCAACATGGACGAGGGCCGGGTCCGCCTGCGCCATCTGCGCAACGACCCGCGCATCACCCTCACCGTCCTCGACGCCGGCGACTGGTACACCCACGTCACCCTGATCGGCCGCGTCACCGAGATGCGCGACGACGAGGGCCTCGCCGACATCGACCGGCTCTCCCGCCACTACGGCGGCGACGCGTACCCGAACCGTGACCGTCGTCGCGTCAGCGCCTGGGTCGAGGTCGAGCGGTGGCACGGCTGGGGCGCGCTGAAGGACAACGCCCAGACCGGCTGAGCGACGGCCGCCGAAGCACACGCGTACCGCCCGCGTACTCCCCGGGCGGTACGCGAGGTGCCGCCGGCCGCACGACGACCGGACCCCCCTCCCGGAGCGAGTCTCGAAGTGTCGCCGAGGGGCGACGAGACACCGCACCCGAGGAGTTGAACGATCATGCAGACCCTGGCGCACTTCGGTGACGGCGGGCCCGGCCCGTGGATCCTGCTCTTCCCTCTGTTCTGGGCCCTGGTCGTGGGGCTCGGCATCACCCTGCTGCGCCGCACGGGGTGGCGCGGCCGCCGTGGTCCGGACGGACCCGCCGCCCGCGACGACTCGCCGCTCGCCGTCCTGGGCCGGCGCTTCGCCTCGGGCGAGATCGACGAGGACGAGTACTGGCGCCGGCTGTCCGTCCTGGAGGAGCAGTTCGGACGCCGCGGCTGAGGTACCCCCAGCACGTCGTAGTGATCCACATCACCGCCCCACCCTGTGACGGACGGAGCGCGGCCGGCGCTGGAGAGGTGAGGCGTCGTACGAGGCGGACGAGTCCCGTGCGACGGCCGTCGCTTCCGTCGGCCCGTCCGGGCCGCTTCTCAGGGTGGGGATCCTTTTGAGCCGTCACAGCCGGCGTCGTGCCGTGTCGCACGCGTACAGACCGCTGAGTATGAGACGCCGGGCGTGGCTGACGCTCGGCGCCGTGCTGATCGGCGGAGGGGGCGTCGTCACCTACGCGACGGCCAGCCCCTCCGACTCGGGAGCCCCCGGGCAGGAACGTCGTCCGGTCGAGGTCTACGGCCTGGAGCTGAAGGGCACCGCGGCCGGCGAGCGCAAGCTGCCCCGCACCGAGACCGAGCAGTTCTCGCTGGTCGGCGTCTCCTGGAGCGGGGCGCGGAAGCCGCTGGAGGGCACCGCGCAGGTGCGCACCCGCGGCCTGGAGTCGGGCGAGTGGGGCGCCTGGCAGTCACTGGAGCTGAACACCGCACCGCCGGAGAAGGTCGAAGCCGGCATGCGCGGTGCGTCCCAGCCGCTGTGGGTCGGGCCCTCCGACGGTGTGGAGGCCCGCGTCGTCCACGAGGACGGCTCCACCGCCGCACTGCCCAAGGGCATGGAGGTGAACCTGGTCGACCCGGGCGTGGTGACCGAGGCCGAGACCCGCGTCGACGCGCCCGAACCGGCAGCGTTCGCCATGGACGAGTCGCCGTCCCCGTCGCCGTCCCCGGAGCCCACCGCGCCGCCGTCCACGATGCCGCAGCCGCCGGTCACCTCGCGTGCCGACTGGGGCGCGGACGAGTCGAAGAGCCCCGACCCCTCGGAGTACAACACCGAGGTGAAGGCGGTGTTCGTGCATCACACCGACGGCGCCAACGACTACGACTGCGCGGAGTCGCCCGCGATCGTTCGGGGCATCTACGCCTACCACACCCGGACCAACGGGTGGAACGACATCGGCTACAACTTCCTCGTCGACAAGTGCGGCACGGTCTTCGAGGGCCGCAAGGGCGGCATCGACCGGCCCGTCCTCGGTGCGCACACCTACGGCTTCAACCGTGAGTCCGCCGGCATCGCCGTCCTCGGCGCGCACGGCACCGGCGCCGCCTCCGCCGCCGCACTGGCGTCCGTGGCGCGGGTGACGGCCTGGAAGCTCGGCCAGTACGGCGCCGACCCGGCCGGCACGGTGAAGCTCACCGCCGGCGCGACCCAGACCAATTACTTCGGCACCGCCTTCACCGCGGGCGAGGAGTACACCTTCCACCGGGTGTCCGGGCACCGCGACGGCTTCAACACCCAGTGCCCGGGCGACGCCCTCTACGCCCAGCTGCCGACCGTGCGCACCTGGGCGGCGGGCCCCGTCGACGGGCTGCGGCTCGTGTCCCTCACCGACGCGACCGCCAAGGGCTCGACGTACTACACCAAGGGCACGCCCGTGGTGCGCTGGTCGGCCACCACACCGGCCGCGCTGATCAAGAGGTACGACGTGCTCGTCGACGGCCGGTCGGTCGCCGGAACCTCGGGCGCCGGCTACGCCAAGCGGATCACCCTCACCCCGGGCAGCCACACCGTGAGCGTGCGTGCCACGCACCAGTCCGGCGCCGTCACGGCCACGGACGCGTTGACCGTCGTGGCGGAGACGACCGCACCGGTGTTCACCGCCGCGCCGACGCTCGGCCTGCGCGCCGGCACCGTCAACACCGGGTCCGCCCCGGTCACCCTGCGCTGGAAGGCGACCGACGACCAGGCCCTGCGCCAGGTGCAGCTGCTGACGCCGGCGACCGCCACCTTCAGCGCGGCCGCCTACCTCTCCAACCGCACCGCGAAGCCGGGCATCGCGTCCACCTGGTCCATGCGGGCGTACGACTACGCCGGCAACCACCGCGACACCGCGGCCACCTACACCCCGGTGATCCTCCGGGAGAGCGCGGCGGTCCGGACGGGCACCTGGAGCACCCGCAGCTCCACCAGCTACCTCGGCGGCAAGTCGTACTCCAGCGCCTCCAAGGGCGCCAGCCTGAGCTGGACGTTCACCGGGCGCTCGGCGGCCTGGGTGGTCTCCCGGGCGTCGAGTTCGGGACAGGCGTACGTGTACGTCGACGGCGTCAAGTCCGCGACGGTGGACCTGCGGTCGTCGGCCACGAGCTACCGGCAGGCGATCTGGACGAAGACCTGGACGGCCAACGCCAGGCACACCGTGAAGATCGTGGTCGTCGGCACCAGCGGCCGGCCCACCGTCACCACGGACGCCCTCGTCTACATCAGGTAGCCGGCACCCCGGCTGTCAACAAGGGCTGCCGGCCGGGGCGCGGTGTCCCGCGGACAGGAGGTCCGCGGGACACCGCGGCCGTGGGCGGCGACCCGTTGTGTCACCGCCCGGTCAGCCGGGAACGGCGGACCGGACGGGAGCGGGTTCCGGACGGTGGACCTCGGCCACGTGGTCGACGAGCGCGACCTCCGTGAACCGTGGCCGGTCCGGTCCTGTGGCGGTGAGGTGCGGGCGCCGGTCCCAGGCCGCCGGTTCGGCGGCCGCGGGCGTCGGCAGGGTGAACCACACGACCTTGCCCGCGTCGTCCGGCAGCACGCCCCAGGTCTCGCTCATGGCGGCCACCATCGCCAGGCCACGGCCACAGGTGGCGAGCGGTCCGGCGTCCGCGACGGCCGGCAGCCGCGGATCGTGGTCGTGCACCGACACCTTCAGCCGGTCGAGGAGCAGTTCGATCTCCACGGTGCACGTCTTGTCGGGCTGGGCATGCCGGTGGACGTTCGACAACAGCTCCGTCACACCGAGCGAGGCCCGGTCTATCAGCGAATCCATGTGCCAGTAGCGCAACTGCGCAGATACGATTCTGCGGACCTGGCCGATCCGCGACGGCAGGGCTTGGAGCTCCACCGTGCAGTGCCTGCTTGGGTGACTGATCACGGCTGCGACTCCCCGACGTGAGGTCCGGAAGAACACGGAGTACGGATCCAGCAGGGCGCCTGCGTGACGCTGCCGCCTGCTGTCGTGGCCGGCGGGCTGGTTCGCAGCGTTATCGCCGGTAAACCCAGAGTGACGTGAGAACAGCGTGACCCAGCGGCGGATACGGCGCAACTCACGGACATCTCAGGCGCCGCGCCCCGCCGCCCGGCGGACGGCCTCGATGAAACGGCGGGCCGCGGGCGGGCCGGGTTCCCCGGGGGCCGGGTCGTGGTCCGCGAGGGTCAGCAGGTACCGGTGGCCGTTGAGGTCGGCCAACGCCCGGCCGTCGGGCACGAACCAGGGCCGCGTGGCCCGCACGGCCTGCACCGGCGCGCTGTCGATCTCGGTGCCGTAGCTGGTGAGCAACTCCAGCCGTCCGTCGCTGATCCGGACCTGTCCGGCCCGGGTGAGCGACCGCAGCCGCCGGCCGATCCGCACGCCCGTGGCCTTGAACTCCGGCTCCGCCATTGCCAGCCGCCCCCTCTGTGCGCGTCGGTGCACCGGACCGCGCTGCGCGGGCCGGTCCCCACTCCAGAACAAAGTGTGCCCCTGCTCCCGCCGGTGCAGTCTGCCCGCACGCGCCGCCGAGCACCAGAGCCCGCGCCCCCGCCGGCCGGAGTGCGGGGGCACTCGCGCCAGTGCGCCCCCGCCCGCGCGCCCCCATCGCCCCAGCCCTGCCTTTCAGGCCACCAAAGATGTGTTTATGCAGGTGAGCGGTGGTGCGAACGGTGCTTATGATCGGTGTGCCGACCGCGCTGGACGCCGTCGGCGCTCAGTGTAAGGAGCCCAGTCGTGAGCACTCCCCAACAGACCCCGACCGGCGCCACTCCCGACGTCGACCGCAGCGACCCCGCCTACCGCGCCTGGCTGAAAGAGGCCGTGCGCCGGGTGCAGGCCGACGCCAACCGCTCTGCCGACACGCATCTGCTGCTCTTCCCGCTGCCCGAGCGGTGGGGCATCGACCTCTACCTGAAGGACGAGTCGACCCACCCCACCGGCAGCCTCAAGCACCGGCTGGCCCGCTCGCTGTTCCTGTACGGACTGTGCAACGGCTGGATCCGGCCGGGCCGTCCGGTGATCGAGGCGTCCAGCGGCTCGACCGCCGTGTCCGAGGCGTACTTCGCGAAGCTGATCGGCGTGCCCTTCATCGCCGTCATGCCGCGTACGACGAGCGCCGAGAAGTGCCGCCTGATCGAGTTCCACGGCGGACGGTGCCACTTCGTGGACGACCCCCGCACCATGTACGAGGCGTCCGCAGCCCTGGCGGCGGAGACCGGCGGCCACTACATGGACCAGTTCACCTACGCGGAGCGGGCCACGGACTGGCGCGGCAACAACAACATCGCCGAGTCGATCTTCCGCCAGCTGCGGATGGAGCGGTTCCCGCAGCCGGAGTGGATCGTCGCCACCGCCGGCACCGGCGGCACCTCCGCGACCCTCGCCCGCTACGTGCACTACATGCAGTACGACACCCGCATCTGTGTCGCCGACCCGGAGAACTCCTGCTTCTTCCAGGGCTGGACGACCGGCGACCCGGACGTGTCCTGCGACAGCGCCTCCCGCATCGAGGGCATCGGACGCCCCCGGATGGAGCCGAGTTTCGTGCCCGGCGCCGTCGACCGGATGATGAAGGTGCCCGACGCGGCCGCCGTCGCCGCCGTGCGGGCGCTGGAGCGGGTCATCGGCCGCAAGGCGGGCGGCTCCACCGGCACCGGACTGTGGAGCGCGCTGAAGATCGTCGCGGAGATGGTCGCGGAGGGCAGACGGGGCAGCGTGGTCACGCTGCTGTGCGACCCGGGCGACCGTTACCTGGACAAGTACTACTCGGACGCCTGGCTGGCCGAACAGGGCCTGGACGTGACGCCGTACGCGGAGGTCGTCGACTCCCTGCTGAGCACGGGCGTATGGCCCGAGGCGTCACCCCGAGAGCCGGCGGTCCAGTGAGGTCATGGCGTCACGGAAGCCCGCGGCGAGACCCGGGCGGGCCGCCCTCATCGCCAGCCGGAACGGCGTGACGCCGTCCACCGCCATCGTCCAGCGCACCCGGGTGCCCGACCCGGCCGGCTTCAGCCGCCACTCCTCGGCCATCGCCCGGGCGCCCGGCACATTGGTGACGTCGACGCGGTACGCGTACACCTCGGGCTCCTCGGCCACGAGGATCGTCTCCCGGAACCGGGCCGCGCCCGCGAGCCGGATCTCCCGGCCCGCGCCGCCGTCCAGCGGACGGGCCAGGGTGACCACGCGGAACCACGCCGTCCAGCCGGTGACGTCCCGCGCCAGCGCGTCGAACACCGCCGGGGGAGCGGCCGAGATCTCCCGCTCGAAGGCAAGGCGCACGGGGGCGACCGAGGCGAACTCCCGCCCCACGGGGCGCAGACGGTGGGCCATGGACTCAACTCCCTGAGAGGTCACGCTGCTTGAGGCGCCCGGACGGCACGGGGAGCGGCACGGTCAGGCGTCTGCGGCCTGCGCCGGCTCGTCCTCGGACTCCTCGGACTCGCCGGCCACCACCAGCCGCCGCAGATGCTCGGACACCTCCGCGCGGGCCTCGGCGGACAGCCCGGAGTCCGTCACCAGGGTGTCCACCTGCTCCAGCGAGGCGAACGAACTCAGGCCGACGGTGCCCCACTTGGTGTGGTCGGCGACCACGATCACCCGACGGGCCGACTGCACCAGCCGCCGATTGGTCTCCGCCTCCGCCAGGTTCGGCGTCGACAGTCCCGCCTCCACCGATATCCCGTGCACGCCGAGGAACAGCAGGTCGAAGTGGAGCGCCGCGATCGCCTGATCGGCCACCGGGCCCACCAGCGAGTCGGACGGCGTGCGCACCCCGCCGGTCAGGACGACCGTGGCCGCCCCCTGCCGACTGCCCGAGGAGCGCTGCGCCGCGTGGAAGACGTCCGCCACCCGCACCGAGTTGGTGACCACGGTGAGGTCGGGGACGTCGGTCAGCCGGTGCGCCAGCGCGAACGTCGTGGTGCCGCCGGACAGCGCGATCGCAGCGCCCGGGGGGACCAGCTCGGCCGCCGTGCGCGCGATGTCCTCCTTGGCGGTCAGCTCCAGGCCGGACTTGGCCTCGAAGCCGGGCTCGTGCGTACTGGCCTCGACCACCGGAACCGCACCGCCGTGCACCTTCTCCAGAACGCCCTGCCGGGCCAGCGCGTCGAGGTCGCGGCGGACCGTCATGTCCGACACGCCGAGCCTGCGGGTCAGCTCGTTGACCCGGACCCCGCCCCGCCGCCGGACCTCGTCGAGGATCAGGGTGCGCCGCTGCTCGGCGAGCAGATTCTGATTCTCGCTCACGTACGCTCCGGTCCTTTCGCCGCACAGCCGTCCGACACACTCCCGCGCGTCCACGGCCTCGGGCGGCATTTCCCGGGCACCGGTGCGCGGACGTCCCATCCTCCCATGCCGGACCCCGGGCGGCGCCACCGGCCGCTCGTCGCGTACATGGCGGTTCCTGGCGCCCGTGGGGTGCGTGCGCGTCACACGGATCGGGGAGATTGAGTGACGAGGCACGCACACGGTCCGGGGGCGGAGGATGCTCCGCACGGACGGATCCGACGGGGCGTCAGGGGGAGACCGCGCGATGGAGAACACGCACCGGCACGGACCGGCCGAGGACGGCGGAGCACCGGCGGGCGAGGGGCCCGCCGGGTCCCGGGCCGCGCTGGAGCTCCTGGTCCACGGGGTGGGCGGCACCACCCCGCAGGAGATGCTCGACGATCCGCGCACGGTCCGGGTCACCGGCGACGACGTCGCCGCCGTGTTCCGCCGCGCCGACGACGCCGACGCCGAACGGGACCCCGGCGCCGGCCGCGACGGGCCCGTCCCCGAGGCGTACGTCTGGTGCAACCTCACCTCCGGCAACGGAACCCGCGCCCTGTGGCTGCTGCTCCTGCCGTTCATGGTGGTCAACCTCGCCCACTGGATGCGCCCCAGCGCCCACGGCCGCCGCCGCACGGTCCGGCTGTACGGGCTGCTGGTGCGGCTGACCGGCCTCAGCCTCACGGTGTTGCTCGTCGCCGCCGCCTGCGAGGTCGCCCTCGACCTCACCGCCTGGCAGTGCGCGGGCACCCCCGCCTGCGCCGGCCGGCACTCCTGGCTCGGCTTCCTGTCGCCGGGCGAGGGCTGGTGGGGCGCGCCCGGCCGCCGGCTCGCCCTGGCCGCCCTGGTGCCCGCCGCCCTCACCGGACTGCTGTGGTTCCTCTCCCTGCGCACCTGGAGCGCCTACGAGTCGCAGCAGCCGCTCGGCGGCTCCGAGACCGAGGAGGACACCGGCCCGGCCGCCCTGAGCCGCCCCGGCTTCTGGTACGGCCGCCGCCTGGGCGCCCGGCTGCGCGCCGCCCACACCGCCGCCGCGCTGCTGACGGTCGCCGCGGCCGTGGGCTCCGCCGCCGCACGGTACGACCGTGAACCGGGCGGCTCCGCCGTCCTCGCCGTCCTGGGCCTGCTGCTGGAAACCTCCCTGGCCGTCGGGGCGGGCGCGGTGGTGTGGGTGGTCTGCCGCCGCGGCCGCAGCGAACGCCGCCTCGACGACGACGCCGACCGCCGGCTGGTGCGCGGGCTGCCGCTCGCCGCCCTCGCCCTGCTCGCCCTCAGCGCCCTCTACGCCGGCTGGGAGCGGCCCGGCTGGGCGTCGGCGGACCGGCTGCCCGGCAACCTCACCTTCGGCGCCCTCACCTTCGCGCAGGGCCTGCTGGTGATCGTCCTCGCCTGCGTCGCCCACGCCCTGCACCGCACCGACCCCGACCGGCGCGCCGCGCTGCGCGGACTGGCCGGACCCGCGGTCGCCATGCTCGCCTGCGCGCTCGGCGGTGTGATGTCCGGCGGGGTCTCGCAGCGGGTGTCCGACTGGCTGGACGGCACCCGCGCCTCCATCCCGGGGCCGCCGGTCCTGCTCACCTGGCAGGCGTCCGTCATCCCCCCGCTCCTCCTGCTGCTCCTCGTCATGTGCTGCTGGCTCGCCCGCCGCGCCTGGCACCTCGCCCGGTCCGAACACGCCGCCGTCAAGGAGGAGTACGCCGGAGAGGCGGACGACCCCGGCCGTACTCGGCGGATCGCCTCCGTACGCGCCATGGCCGCACTCACCGACCGGGGGCCGCGCATCCTCGCCGTCACGTCCGTAGCCACCCTCCTGCTGGGTGCCGGGGCCCTCGTCGGGGCTACCGCCACCGGTGAGACCCCTGGCACGGCGGCGCGCGGCGCCCACCCCGTCCTGCACGGCGCCGCACAGACGGCGCAGGCCCTCGGCTCCTGGCTGATCGGCCTCGGCTTCGTCCTCCTCGTCACCTGGGGCCGCCGCGCCTACAAGGACGCCTCCGCCCGCCGCACCATAGGAATCCTGTGGGACGTCGGCACCTTCTGGCCGCGCGCCGCGCACCCCTTCGCGCCGCCCTGCTACGCCGAGCGCGCGGTGCCCGACCTGACCTGGCGCATCGCCACCTGGACCGGCGCCACCGGAGGACGGCTGGTGCTCTCCGGACACTCCCAGGGCAGCGTGCTCGCCGCCGCCGCGGCCTGGCAGCTCCCGCCGTCGTCCCGCAGACGCGTCGCCCTGCTCACCTACGGCTCCCCGCTGGAGCGGCTGTACGGCCGCTGGTTCCCCGCCCACTTCGGCCCGGAGGCGCTGGACGCGCTGCACCGGGACGTCGTCTGCTGGAGCAACCTCTACCGGCGCACCGACCCCATCGGCGGTCCCGTGCGACTGCCCGGCGACGGCGGCCCCGACGTGGACCGCCCGCCGCTGAAGGACCCGCTCGCCTACGGCCGCACCCCGGAACACCCGCTGCCCGCGCCGATCCTGGGCCACTCCGACTACCGGGCCGACCCGGCGTTCGCGGAGGAACGCCGGCGCCTGCTCGCCCGGCTGCGGCCGGAGGTGCCCGCGCCCCGCAGCACCGGGAGGCCCGGCCCGGCGGCCTGACGGCCCGCGCTCAGTGCAGCGCGGGCAGGTCCTCCGCGTACAGCAGCGTCAGGTCGTCGGTGGTGGGCTCGTCGAGCTGGGCGACCCGGCTCGCGTGCCTCTCCACCATCGCCTCGAACGTCTGCCGCGCCGTGCGCCCGTTGCCGAACGCGGGTCCCTTGGGGATGTCGGTGAAGTACTTCAGCAGCGCCTCCGCGGCGCCCGGGGCCAGCCGGTACTCGTGCTCCTCGGCCTGCTGCTCCACGATGCGCAGAAGCTCCTCCGGACCGTAGTCGCCGAACGTGATGGTGCGCGAGAAGCGGGACGCCACACCGGGGTTGACCGACAGGAAGCGCTCCATCTCGGCCGTGTAGCCGGCCACGATGACCACCACCGCGTCCCGCTGGTCCTCCATCAGCTTCACCAGCGTGTCGATGGCCTCCTTGCCGAAGTCACGGCCCGCGTCCTCCGGCGACAGCGCGTACGCCTCGTCGATGAACAGCACCCCGCCGCGCGCCTTCTCGAAAGCCTCCTGGGTGCGGATCGCCGTCGAGCCGATGTGCTCGCCGACCAGGTCCACTCTGGACACCTCGACCAGGTGGCCCTGCTCCAGCACTCCCAGCGAGGCGAGGATCTCGCCGTACAGGCGCGCCACGGTGGTCTTGCCGGTGCCGGGGGAGCCGGTGAACACCAGGTGCCGCTTGACGGACGCGGCCTTCAGCCCGGCCTGCTGCCGGCGCCGGCCCACCTCGATCATGTCGGTGAGGGCCCGTACCTCGCGCTTGACGCTCTCCAGGCCGACCAGGGCGTCGAGTTCGCCGAGGACGTCCTTGGAGGTGCGCGTCCCGCGCCGCGGTTCCGGCACGGCGGCGGGAGCGGGTGGGGCGGGGGCGCCGGCGGGGGAGGGGACCGTGCCCAGCAGGCCCGTGGTGCGGCCGGTGGTCTGCAGCGCCGGTTCGGGCGCGGGCGGTTCGGCGCGGAGGCTGCCGGACTCGTCGCTGGTGCAGTCCTCGACGACCGGGCCGCCCGAGCCGGACGCGCCGTCGGCGCCCTCGGCGAACTCGTAACCCCCGCGCGCACAGCGCTCCGTGCGGCACTTGCGCAGCGTCGTACGGCTGCCGTCGATGACGTGGAAGCCGTAGCCGCCGCTGCCGGTGACCCGGCAGTGCTCGAAGGTGCCGCGGCCGCCCGCGGACACGTACACGCCCGCCTCGGAGGGGGAGTCGACCGTGCAGCGCTGGACGGCCGGGTCTGCGCCCTTGGTGACGATGACGCCGGTCTGGGTGCCGTCCAGGGTGCAGTTGCTGAGGGTGCCGCCGCTGCCGTGGTCGCGGAACCAGGCGCCCGTGGCCGCCTCCCGGATGCGGCAGTCGTCGAGCTGGGCGGTCGCGCCGTCGCTCACCGACACCGCCGTGTTCCGCACCTGGGAGAGGTCGCTGTCGACGACGTCCGCGCGCGAGCCGCGGTCCAGCACGAACAGCGCGTCCGGCACGTCGTGCACCCGGCAGGAGTCCAGGACGGCGGTCGCGCCGTCGCTCACCCACACCGCCGGGTAGTCGCCGGTGCTGTCGAAGATCTCGCACTGGTTGGCGTCCACCCGCGTGCCCGGGTCCCACACCGACAGGCCGTTGCGGCCGAACTGACGCACCGTGGTGCGGGTCAGGGTGAGCACCGAGCGGGAGCGCAGGTCGACCGCGTTCTCCGGGATGTCGTGGATGCGGCAGTCGGACAGCGTCAGCACGGCGTCCGTGTCGAGCGTGACACCGTCCCCGGTGGTGCGGTGCACATCGCAGTCGGTGAGGTGGGCGGTGGCCCGGCCGGTCACCTGCACCCCGCTGCCGCGCACCTCGTACACCTCGCAGCCGACGGCCTCCAGCGCCGAGTTCTCCCCGGTGGCGGTCAGGCCGGAGCCGGAGGCGTGGTGCACCTTGCAGCGCTCCAGCCGGGGGTGGCCCCCGCCGCGCACGGCGACGCCCGCCTGTCCGGCGGCGACGACCTCGCACTCCTCGAACACCCCGCCCCCGCCGTCGACCACGGCGATGCCGGCGCCCGCAGGGTTGTCGACCGTGCAGCGGCGCACCGTTGGCCGGGCGGCGCCGCGCACCTCGATGCCCGCCGCGGACCGGCTGACCACGCGGATGTCCCGCAGTTCGGGGGTGCCCTCCTCCACGAGCACGGCGGGGGCGGTCGCGTCCTGTCCCTCCACGTGCAGGTCCTGCAACACCGCGGAGGCACGCACGGTGAGCGGCACCCCGTCCGGCGGCGCGATGCGCACCGAGCCGGGTGACCCTTCGGGCCCGCGCAGGGTCACCGCCCGCCGCACGACGAGGTTCTCCCGGTAGGTGCCGGGAGCGACGGTGAGCACGTCGCCCTCGCCCGCGGCCTCCAGGGCGGCGGCGAGCGATGGGTACTCACCCGTGCGGCGGCGCCACCTCGATGTGCCGGTGTGCGTCACCTGGACCGTGCCCTGTGCCATGGTGTTGCCGTGCCCCCACCTCGTCGTACCTGTGGACCGTTCCCGCCCGGGTCGCTGCCGATCGGTTCGGCCGGACCACCGTAGCGTGCGCGGGGGCGGCGAGTTGACCAGAGGCGGAACGCCGTCAGCTGTCGGCGCCCGCCCTGCCCCAGTCCGGGCCCACGCGGTCCCACTCCCGGTCCCAGCGGGCGTACCGGCCGCGGAGCATCCGCCGCAGCACTGTGCGCCGGCCGCCCTCGAACAGTCCGGCGGCCAGCAGCGCGGCCCCCGCGCCCGCGAGCACCGCGTGCACCGTCGCGGCGCCCGGTTCCATCGGGCGCGCGACCCGGTCCCCGCGTCCGTCGGTCCATATGCGGAACGTGTCGCCCGGCCGGGGGTCCGGCAGGCGTGCCTGCACGGCCTCCCGACGCCCGGATCCGTCCGGGGCGGTCCAGCGGGCCAGGACGCGGGAACTCGGGTCCCCGCCCAGCAGTTCCGGGTCCGTGGTCGCCGGGGCCGGGGCCAGCTCGCGCACCACCGTGGCCGTGACCTGGTGGCGGGACTGCTGCTGGGCGTTGACCGACCGCTGCAGCGAGGCGTGCGCGGCGCTTGCGGTCAGGATGCCGATCAGCGGCGCGGCGAGCGTGACCAGCAGGAGCGCGGTGAGCGCGAGCCAGGCCTCCGCGAGGTCGGTGACGCGGCGCAGCGGGTTGCGCCGCCAGCGCCAGAGTCCGCTGACCGCCCGCACGGCACGCACCCCCTCCCCGGTTCCCACACCGAGCCGTCACGCTGCCCAACGCGCCGGAGCGGGCGCGGGTTCCCGCGTCGCGCGGCCGTGCGTCCGAGCGCCCGTCAGGCCATGACCTCCAGCGGGTCGCCGACGCGGAGGGTGCCGGGGGAGAGGGGCACCAGGTTCACGCCGAAGAGGAGGCGGCCGCCGACGGACCGGTGTCGGCCCAGGGTGTGCAGCGGTTCGCGTCCGCGCCGGGCGGTGTCCTGGTCGGTGGTGGTGACCACGCACCGTCCGCTCGGCTTGGGGACCCGGAACGTCATCCCGCCGATGGTGACGCGCGTCCAGCCGTCCTCCGCCCACGGCTCCGTCCCCTCGATCACCACGTTGGGCCGGAACCGGCTCATCGGCAGCGGGCCCTCGTGTGCGTGCTCGCCCTGCGCGACCAGGGAGTTGAGCCGGTCCAGGGAGGCGGTCGTGGTGAGCAGCAGCGGGTATCCGTCGGCGAACGTGACCGTCTCACCGGGCAGCGCGTACGCGGGGTCGACCGGCCGCCGTACGGCCGGGTCGTCGAGGTGCACGAGCCGCACCGGTGTGTCCAGGAAGTCGCTGCACCACTCGTGCACGGCCGGGTCCTCGGCGGGGACGACCTCCACCTTGTCGCCGAAGACGTCCGCCGGGACGGTCGCGCCCCGCGCAGGCACGGGCACGGTGACCGGGTCGCGGCCGGGCGCGGACAGCACGACGCCGCCGCCGGGCAGCGGCTCGGCGGCGGCGAGGGCCAGGCGCGGGTGGCGGCGCTGCGTGACGACCTTTCCCCCGTCGTCGATCAGCGTCCAGCGCCGGTCACCGGCCGGACCCCAGCGCTCCACGACGACCTCCCGGAGCGGCAGGCTCCGGAAGGCCTTGACCGGATGAACGTGGATCGAGCGCACACGAGCGTTCCCCATGGGCCCATCGTGCCATCACCGGACGACGGCACCGGGCCCTTTCGGCGCGGCTCGGCCCGCTCAGTACCCCCGGTACTGCTGGTTGTTGTAGGGGTCCTGGTACGGCGCGGGCGCCGGGCGCGGGGCGGCCGCGGGGCGCATCGCCTCGTACCCTGCGGGCTGCGGCTGGCGCGGCGGCTGCGGCTGGGGGCCGGGGTAGCCGCGCGGCGCGGTGGCCTGCTGCGGGATGTACGCCGTGTGCGCCTGCTGGAGCGGGGCGGGCTGCGGCGTGGCGGGCTGGGGATAGCCGTAGGACGGCTGGGACGGTGCCGCCGGAAGGGCCGGCAACGCCGAGGGAAGCGCGGGCAGGTGACTGGCCGGCGCCTCGTACGCGGCGGGGACCCGGATCGGGGCGATCTGCGGGGTGCCCCGCTCGGCCACGAGCGAGTCGTAGATCGGAGTGTCCGGGAAGGCAGCGGAGGAGTATCCGCCGCCATACATGGAGCGGGGGGAGGTCATGGCACATAAGTTAAGCCCACGATGTGCTGGTTGGGGAGACCGATAAGAGGGTTGTTTTCCGCGCCCTGGGTGACTGGCGATCCCCAATACGAGCGAACTTACGGAAAACGGGCGTACTGTCGCGCAGATTTCGTGTAAAGGCCGAGTTCCGAGGCTGTTACCGGCGGTCGCAGGTGGGTCGGCGGGTGGTTCGCGCCCGCGGGCGTGGGCGCCCCGCTAGCGGGGGATTAGGTTGGGCGGACGCACACCGAGGGACGCCGGGGCTCGCCCGGCGCGGCGACCTGTGATGGGGGCTGGGACATGTCCATGCCGAAGGGATCGAACACACCGGTGCCGGCCACGGCACTGCGGGTCGACGTGGGCTGGCGCTCAGGCCCCGGCGTGCCCGACGCGGACGCCTCGGCGCTGCTGCTGACCGGAGGCAAGGTCCGCTCCGACGCCGACTTCGTCTTCTACAACCAGCCCGCCCACGCCTCCGGCGCGGTACGCCACGAGGGCAAGCGGCAGGACGGGGGCCGGGTCACCGACACCCTGCTCGTCGACCTCACGCGCGTGGAGCCCGGCATCGAGACCGTCATCCTGGCCGCGTCCAGCGACGGCGGCACCTTCGGCCGGGTCCCGGACCTCTCCATCGAGGTGAAGGACGCCGCGAACGGCACCGTGGCCGCACGCTTCGACAGCACCGGCGCCACCACCGAGACCGCCTTCGTGCTCGGCGAGTTCTACCGCCGCCAGGGCGCCTGGAAGTTCCGCGCCGTCGGACAGGGCTACAGCAGCGGGCTCGAAGGCCTCGCCACCGACTACGGCATCACCGTGGACGAACCGCAGCACGCCGCACCACCCGCCGCGCCCGCGGCACCCGTGGCGCCCCCGGCCCCGGCCGCCCCGCCGGTCGCGCCTCCGGTCACCGTCCCGCAGCCGCCGCCCCCGCCCGCCGCACCCCCGGCACCCGTCCGGCTCACCAAGGTGACGCTCACCAAGGCGGCGCCCTCCGTGTCGCTGACCAAGCAGGGCGGCACCTCGGGCTCCCTGCACGTCAACCTCAACTGGGAGGTCCGCAAGCAGTTCTCCGGCTGGGCCGCCAAGCTGGGCCGCCCGGTCGCCATGCACGCCGACCTCGACCTCGACCTGTGCGCCCTGTGGGAGCTCACCGACGGCAGGAAGGGCGTCGTCCAGGCCCTGGGCAACGCCTTCGGCTCGCTGCACCAGCCGCCGTTCGTCCACCTCGACGGCGACGACCGCACCGGCGCGTCCTCGAGCGGTGAGAACCTCACCGTCAACCTCGACCACAAGCACCAGTTCCGGCGCATCCTCGTCTTCGTCACCATCTACGAAGGCGCCCGTTCCTTCGCCGACCTGCACGCCACGGTCACCCTCCGCCCGCAGCACGGCGCGCCCATCGACTTCTCCCTCGACGAGTGCACCGTCCCCTCCACGGTGTGCGCGCTCGCCCTCATCACCAACAACGGCGGCGACCTGGTCGTCCAGCGCGAGGCCCGCTACCTGGTCCCGGAGCGCGGTGTCAGCCCGCAGCGCACCGTCGACCACGCCTACGGCTGGGGCATGAACTGGACGCCCGGCCGCAAGTGACGGCCGGTCAGGCCTCGTCGGCGGCGGTCGCCGGACGGGCGTAGGTGCGGCCCTTCCAGGCGGCACCACGCCCGCGGTGGTGCTGCACCGCCGAGTCCACCGTCATCAGCAGATAGAGGAACGCGGTCACCGGCAGCAGCGGCGCGAGCCACAGCGGCTGCCGGAAGTACCGCACCATCGGGACGTACGTCCCCGTCATCACCAGCCACGCCGCCGCACCCAGCAGCGCGCACGGCACGCTCCCCGCCGCCGCCCCCACGGCCACCGCGGCCGGCGGCACCAGATACACCAGCACCAGACCGGCGACGGTCCCCGCCAGCAGCAGCGGGTTGTGCCGCAGCTGCGCGTACGCGCTCCGCGACACCATGCGCCACAGATCGCGCAGCCGCGGATAGGGGCGCACGCTGTCCACGCCGTCAGCGAGCCCCAGCCACACGCGCCCTCCGCTGCGCTTGACCGCGCGGGCCACGGCCACGTCGTCGATCACGGCGTGCCGCACGGCGTCCGGGATCCGCGCCCGCGCGGCGGCGTCGGGGCGCAGCAGCACACACCCGCCCGCCGCGGCGGCCGTCCGCGAACCCGGCCGGGCGATCCTGCGGAACGGGTAGAGCTGCGCGAAGAAGTACACGAACGCCGGCACGACCAGCCGCTCCCACAGGCTCTCCACCCGCAGCCGCGCCATCTGCGACACGAGGTCGAAACCACCGGTCCCGGCCGCTGTCACCAGCCGCCGCAGACTGTCCGGGGCGTGCGCGATGTCGGCGTCCGTCAGCAGCAGGTACTCGGGGTCCCGGGCGCGTGCCAGCTCCATGCCGCGCTGCACCGCCCACAGCTTGCCGGTCCACCCGGACGGCGGTTCGCCGGGCGTCACCACGGTGAGCTCGAGCCCGCCCAGCCGCCGCGCCAGCTCCCGGGCCAGGTCCCCGGTGCCGTCCGTGCTGCCGTCGTCGACCAGGAAGATCTCCGCCCGGCCCGGGTAGTCCTGGGCGAGCAGCGACGGCAGGCTCGCCGGCAGCACGGCCGCCTCGTCCCGCGCGGGCACCACCACGCACACGTCCGGCCACCCGTCCGGATCGCGCGACGCCGGAAGCCGTACGTCCGTGCGCCAGAACCACCCCTGGAACAGCAACAGCCACAGCCAGGCGGCGAGGGACACGGCGGCACTCCACACGACGGCGCTCACGTGCGCAGTCTGCCCCACGGCACGGCCCCGCAGCGGCTCATCGTCTATCGTGGCCGGGTGAAGATCGCGCTCATGGACTCCGGAATCGGACTGCTGGCGGCCACCGCCGCGGTACGGCGACTGCGCCCCGACGCCGATCTGGTGCTCTCCCTCGACCCCGACGGCATGCCCTGGGGACCGAGGACGCCCGTCGACCTCACCCGGCGTGCCCTGGCCGTCGCCGAGGCGGCCGCCGTGCACCGGCCCGACGCCCTGATCGTCGGCTGCAACACCGCCACCGTGCACGCCCTGACCGCCCTGCGCGGTCGCCACGAACCCGACCTGCCGGTCGTCGGCACCGTCCCCGCCATCAAGCCGGCCGCGGCCGGCGGCGGCCCGCTCGCCATCTGGGCCACCCCCGCCACCACGGGCAGCCCCTACCAGAGCGACCTGATCAAGCGGTTCGCCGCGGGTGTCACCGTCACCGAGGTGCCCTGCTGGGGTCTTGCCGAGGCCGTGGAGCGCGCGGACGACACGGCGATCGACGAGGCCGTCGCCGCGGCCGCCGCGCTCACCCCGGACGACGTGACCACCGTCGTCCTCGGCTGCACCCACTACGAGCTGGTCGCCGACCGCATCCGGGCCGCCGTGCCCAGTCCCGGACCGCAGCCGCTCGCCCTGCACGGCTCGGCCGGCGCGGTGGCCGCCCAGGCCCTTCGGCGGCTCGGCGAGCAGCCCGCCCCCGACGCCCCCGCCACCGGCACGCTCACCGTGCTGCTCAGCGGACGCCCCGGCGCGCTGCCCGACGCCGCCCTCACCTACCCGGAGGGCGGACTGCTCCAGGAGACCGTCCCCGCCCGGACGGCTCAGTAACGCCCCGCGAGGCCGTACCCCCGGAGCGGATCCTGAGTAACCTCGAGGCATGAGGGACCACCGCTCCGGCGAGCACGGCCCGTACTCCGAGGTCTGGACCGGTCGCGCCACCGCCCGCTTCCAGTGGCTGCTGGCGCTGATCGGCGCCGCCTGCATGGCGCTCGGCATCGCCCTGGCCGTGGACTCCGCATGGACGTCCGGGGTCGCGCCGCTCGCCATGGCCGTCGTCGGCTGCATCGCGGCCGGACTCCTGGTGCTCTTCGGCACCCTCGCCTTCGTGCACGTCGCGCTGCGGGTCGACGAAGACCATCTCGAGGTGCGCTGCGGCCACATCGGCGTCCCGCGCCGCCGTATCCCGCTGTCCCACGTCACCGGCGCCGACTTCGCCCCGCACGTCACGCCCCGCCACTGGGGCGGCTGGGGCTACCGCTGGCGCCCCGAGAAGGGCACGGCGGTCGTCGTCCGCCGCGGCGAGGGCGTGGTCCTCCGTCTCGCCGACGGCCACACCTTCACGGTGACGGTGGACGACGCGGAGGCGGCGGTCCGCGTCATCCGCGACCGGCTACGGCTGAGGAGGCCGGACAAGGTGTGAGCGGCCGCGCTTCCGGGCAACGGCGCCCCGTCACCAGGTCGAGCGGGAGCCGCCCACGGGCTGTGGGACGCGGCGCCGATCGTCCTACGCGCGTCCCGGGCGCCTCGCAGCAGCGGGGGCCGGCCACCGGAAGGCAGCCAAGACGGTGCCAGGGAAGAGACCGGCCGTCAGTCACCGGCCGTCAGTCAATGGCGCGGCACGTTCACGTGGCGGCACCGTGGCCGCCGACCGGGGCAGGGCGGCCTTCGGGGACGTGGCCCCTCTGTCCCGGCTCCCGGCTGCCGTGAACGGGGCCGACGGCCGTGGAGCACGGGGCCGCCGGCCGTCGTGCCGCTCGTGAGGTGGTCACGAGCGGCCCCTCACCGCACGGCCCCTCCCCGTACCTCCCCCGCCCGGCGGGCCGTGTCCAGGGCGAAGGGGCGGGACGTGGCGAGGCCCGCGAGGTAGCCCGTGCCGACCGCCACCGCCGTGAAGCTGAGCGCGTTGCCCACCGTGGCGACGGCCGCCAGCGCGGTCAGGGCGGTGCCCGCCGTCAGCACCACGGGCGTCGGGCGCGGGCTGCGCCACAGGGCGTACAGCAGCCAGCCGAACGCCGCCGTCAGCAGCAGTACCCCGACCACGCCTTGCTCCGCCGCGAGCTGGAGCGGAGCGGAGTGCGGCTTGCCGTCGGACAGCGGCGACCCGAGGGACGCGGCGCTCAGCTCGCCGAAGCGTCCCGGCCCGACGCCCAGGCCCGCGTGCGTGCGCGCCAGGTGGAGCGCGTCGTGCCACAACGCCACCCGGTGCGGGGTGAGCCGCCCCTCCAGCGACGCGGCGAACCCTTCCGGCACCGCGCTCCCGGCGACGGCCCAGGTCAGCCCGGCCGCCCCGGCGGTGATCACGCCCAGCCCGGCGAGGGCGGCACCTCGGCGCCGTGTTCGGCCCGCTGCCAGCGAGACCGCCAGCAGCACCACCGCGGCCACACACCCCGTGACCGAACCCAGCACCGCCGCCGTCACCGCGATGCCCGCCGCGAGCAGCCGCATCGCCGACCGGACAACCGGCCCGGACGCCGCCCAGGCCGCGCAGGAGGCGGCCCCCGCCGACAGGACCACCATGGCGGTCGTCGCCCCGGCGTGTCCGAGCGGTGCGGTGATCTGCGGGCCCGGCGCCAGATGGGGGACCCACGCCGTGAGCCCGATCCCGGCCAGCGCGCCCGCGCAAGGCGCGGCCACCGGCAGCAGCGCCCCGCCGATGCGGCCCGCCGCGTACCCCGCGGCCACGGCCAGCACCGCGAGCAGCATCCCCTCCGGACGGCCGTCACGGGCCGCCGCTGTGATCACGGGCCAGGCCGCACACGCGCCCAGCACCACCACACCCGCCGCGTCCGGCCCCGTCCGTCTCTCGCCGTCCGTGTCGGCGGACGCCCTGTCCGTCGTACCTGAACCCACCCCGCACCCCGCCCACGTCGTGCCCCCGTCCCCTGTGACGGTCCCCGCCCGCGGACCCCCCGTCGGGCCGCGCGGACAAGGCACCGGCACACGGTAACGGCTGGTCGCCCGTTTGGGGACGCCTGGTGACGACTCGCGGGGAAACGGTGACGGACGCCGGAACCGCGCACCGTTCCGCCTCCCCGTCGCCCTCCGGCCGTGCTGTCCGGCCCCAGGTCACGCGCCGTAGACTCCCCGGGTGACCGTCACAGCAACCTCCGTCGGCGCGTCGGACCCCATGCCGCCGCGGACCACGCCCTCGGCCTGGCAGAAGTGGCGCGCGCGCCTCCTCCCGGCCGGCGCCGCCGCGTTTGCGGGCCTCCTCCTCTACGTCAGCTTCCCGCCGCGCACCCTGTGGTGGCTGGCCCTGCCCGCCTTCGCCGTCCTCGGATGGTTGCTGCGCGGCCGGAGCTGGAAGGCGGGCCTGGGCCTCGGCTATCTCTTCGGCCTCGGCTTCCTGCTGCCCCTGCTGGTGTGGACCGGCGTGGAGGTCGGCCCCGGCCCGTGGCTCGCGCTGGTGGTGATCGAGGCGGTGTACGTCGCTCTGGTCGGCGCGGGGATCACCGTGGTGTCGCGGCTGCCCGGATGGCCGCTGTGGGCGGCGGCGCTGTGGATCGCCGGCGAGGCGGCACGCGCGCGCGTGCCCTTCAGCGGCTTCCCCTGGGGCAAGATCGCGTTCGGTCAGGCGGACGGCGTGTTCCTGCCGCTCGCCGCGCTCGGCGGCACCCCGGTGCTCGGGTTCGCCGTGGTGCTGTGCGGCTTCGGTCTGTACGAGGTGGTGCGGCTCTCCGTGCGGGCGCGGCGCACCGGAGGCCTGCACAAGGCCGCCGCGGTCGTCGGCGTGCTGAGCGTCGCCGTGCCGCTGGCCGGGGCGTTCGCGGCGCGCACCCTCGTCAGTGACAAGGCCGAGGACGGCACGGTCACCGTCGCGGTGATCCAGGGCAACGTGCCCCGTCTCGGCCTCGACTTCAACTCCCAGCGCCGGGCCGTCCTCGACCACCACGCGCGCGAGACGGAGCGGCTGGCCGCCGAGGTCGCCGCGGGCCGCACCGAGCGGCCGGACATCGTGCTGTGGCCGGAGAACTCCTCCGACATCGACCCCTTCGCCAACGACGACGCGCGCGAGATCGTCGACCGCGCCGCGAAGGCCGTCGGCGCGCCGATCTCGGTCGGCGCCGTCGTCTCCCGGGACGGGAAGCTGCTCAACGAGCAGATCCTCTGGGACCCGGTGAAGGGCCCCGTGGACATCTACGACAAGCGGCAGATCCAGCCGTTCGGCGAGTACCTCCCGCTGCGCTCCCTGGTCGGCGCGATCAACGGGGAGTGGACCTCGATGGTCCGCCGGGACTTCAGCCGCGGCTCCGAGCCGGGCGTGTTCGACCGGGACGGCGCCGCCGTCGGCCTGGTCACCTGCTACGAGGCCGCCTTCGACTGGGCCGTGCGCGACACCGTCACCGACGGCGCGAAGATGATCTCCGTGCCCAGCAACAACGCGACCTTCGGCCGCAGCGAGATGACCTACCAGCAGCTCGCCATGTCCCGGGTCCGCGCCGTCGAGCACAGCCGCGCGGTCACCGTGCCGGTCACCAGCGGCGTCAGCGCCGTCATCATGCCGGACGGGCGGATCACGCAGAGGACCGGCATGTTCGTCGCCGACCACCTGGTGCAGGAGGTGCCGCTGCGCACCTCGCAGACCCCCGCCACCCGCCTCGGCACCCTCCCGGAGGGCCTCCTCGTCCTCCTCGCCGCGGGCGGACTCGGCTGGGGCGTGGCCACCGCGGCACGCGCCCGGCGGACCGGCGAGCAGTAAGGGCCGGCGGACCGGCGAGCAGTATCGGCCGGCGGACCGGCGAACAGCGCGGGAACGCCCCCGACGTGCCCGGATGCGCCCTCGGGCGCCGGTTAGGGTCGGGGCATGGCTACTCCTGACTTCATCCGCACCCTGCGCGCCTCGGCCGGCCATCAGCTGCTGTGGCTGCCCGGCGTCACGGCCCTCGTCTTCGACGACGAGGGCCGCGTGCTGCTCAACCGCCGGGCGGACACCCGCAAGTGGTCGGTGATCGGCGGCATCCCCGACCCGGGGGAGCAGCCCGCGGCCTGCGCCGTGCGGGAGGTCGAGGAGGAGACCGCCGTACGCTGCGCGGTGGAGCGGGTGGTGCTGGTGCAGGCCCTGCAGCCGGTGACGTACGGCAACGGCGACACCTGCCAGTACATGGACATCACCTTCCGCTGCCGCGCCCTCGGCGGCGAGGCGCGGGTGAACGACGACGAGTCCCTGGACGTCGCCTGGTTCGCGGTGGACGCGCTGCCCGAGCTGAACGACTTCGCGAGCTTCCGCATCAAGCAGGCCCTCGCCGACGCACCCACGTGGTTCGAGCCCGCACCCACATGGCTTGACCCCACTGGAGAACGCTGAACTGTGGGGCGCGACCACATGGGGCGTCCGGGGCGTGCTGCCTAGGGTCGACCCCATGACCGCGCCCAGTGCCCTCCCGGCTCCCCACGACACCCTCCTCGACCTCGGCGGCCGTACCGCGCTCGTCACCGGCGCCGCAGGCGGCATCGGCCGCGCCTGCGCGCTGCGCCTCGCGGCCGCCGGCGCCAAGGTCAGAGCCGTCGACCGGGACGCCGAAGGGCTGGAGGCGCTCGTCGCGGCGGCCGCGGACCTCGGCGGCGCCGTCGAACCGCTCGTCCTGGACCTCACCGACCTGGACGCCGCCGAGGCCGCCGCCGCCGGGACGGACGTCCTGGTCAACAACGCGGGACTCCAGCTGGTGCGGCCCATCGAGGAGTTCCCGCCGGACGTTTTCCACACGGTCCTCACCGTGATGCTGGAGGCTCCTTTCCGTCTCATCCGGGGCGCCCTGCCCCACATGTACGGGCAGGGCTGGGGCCGCGTCGTCAACATCTCCTCCGTGCACGGGCTGCGCGCCTCCGCCTACAAGTCCGCGTACGTGGCCGCCAAGCACGGCCTGGAAGGGCTGTCCAAGACCACCGCCCTGGAGGGCGCGTCCCACGGAGTCACCTCCAACTGTGTGAACCCCGGCTATGTGCGTACCGCACTGGTCGAGAAGCAGATCACCGACCAGGCCCGCGCCCACGGCATCCCCGAGGAACGTGTCGTGGCCGAGGTGCTGCTCCAGGACAGCGCGCTCAAGCGTCTGATCGAACCGGAGGAGGTCGCCCAGGCCGTCGCCTACCTGTGCGGCCCGCAGGCGTCCTTCGTCACCGGCACCTCACTGGTCCTGGACGGCGGCTGGACCGCGCACTAGACCTGACACCGACCGCGTGCCGGCCGTCGGCCGGCGGAGTTTTCCACAGGGCTGACGGGGCGGCCGCCGGATGAGGAATCCTGAGCCCCATGCCCCGCGATCACCTGCAGTCCGCCGAACGGTCCGCCGCCGCGGGCCGGACCCGCCCAGACGCCGGCCGGCCCGCAGCCGACGGCGCGGAGGCGCCGTTCCTGGAGCTGCTCGCCCGCGGCGCCCCCGCCGAGGCCTACGAGCAGCCGGTGCTGCTCGCCCGCGCCGAGGGCCGCCCCGCCGAGCGGGTCGCGGCCCTGGAGCGGGCCAAGCTCCTCGCCCTGCGCGTGCGGTCCGAGATCGAGGGGCGCCGCCGCAGGGAGGCCGAGCTGTCCGCCCTGTTCGAGACCGCCCACGACCTCGCCGGGCTGCGCGACCTGGACGCCGTGCTGCGGGCGATCGTGCAGCGTGCCCGCTCCCTGCTCGGCACGGACGTCGCCTACCTCAGCCTCAACGACCCGGAGCGGCGCGACACCTACATGCGGGTCACCGAGGGCTCGGTGGCGGCCCGCTTCCAGCAACTGCGCCTCGGCATGGGCGAGGGACTCGGCGGCCTCGTCGCCCAGACCGCCCGGCCGTACGTCACGGACGACTACTTCCGCGACGACCGCTTCCAGCACACCCACTCCATCGACAGCGGGGTGCGCGACGAGGGACTCGTCGCTATCGTCGGCGTGCCCCTGACGCTCGGGGACCACGTCATCGGGGTGCTGTTCGCCGCCGACCGCCGCTCCCGGGTGTTCGAGCGGGAGCAGATCGCCCTGCTCGGCTCCTTCGCGGCGCTCGCCGCGGCCGCCATCGACACGGCCAACCTGCTCGCCGAGACCCGCGAGGCCCTCAGCGGCCTGGAGCGGGCCAACGAGATCATCCAGGACCGCAGCGCCGTCATCGAGCGCGCCTCCGACGTCCACGACCGGCTCGCCGAGCTGGTCCTGCGCGGCGGCGGGGTGCACGACGTGGCCGCCGCCGTCTCCGAGGTGCTGGACGGCACCGTCCAGTTCACCGAGGCGCCGGCGGCACCCGCCTCCGCCCTGGAGTCCTCCCGCGCCGAGGGCCACGCCGTGCGGCACGGGGACGACTGGATCGCCGCCGTCGCCGCCGGGGACGAACTGCTCGGCGCGCTCGTGCTGCGCGGCCATCCGGGCCTCGACCCGGTCGACCAGCGCACCTTGGAGCGCGCCGCCATGGTCACCTCGCTGCTGCTGCTGGCCCGGCGCTCCGCCGCCGAGGCCGAGCAGCGCGTCCGCGGCGAGCTGCTCGACGACCTGCTCGACGCCCGCGACGGGGACCCCCGCCTGCTGCGGGACCGGGCCACCCGGCTGCGCGCAGACCTCGACGCCACACACGCCGTGCTCGCCGCCCGCCTGGAGAGCGCCACCGCCGACGCGGACCAGGAGGCCGACGCCCGCAGACGCCTGTGGGCGGCCGCCTCCCACCTCGCCGCGACCCGGCAAGGCCTCGCCGCCGCCCGCGACGGCGGCACGGTGCTGCTGCTGCCGCTCGGCCCCGGCGACACCGCCACCGACCTGGCCCGCCGCACCGCCCGCGAGCTGGGCACCGCCGTGCACGAACCGGTCACGGTCGGCGCGTCCGCCCCGGTCGGCCGCCTCCTCGCCCGCCCGGACACGGTCGCCTCGGCGTACGCGGAGGCCCGGCGCTGCCTCGACACCCTGCGGCTGCTCGGCCGCGCGGGCGACGGCTCCGCCGCCGAGGACTTCGGGTTCCTCGGGCTGCTGCTCGCGGGGGAGCGGGACATCGCCGGCTTCGTCGACCGCACCATCGGGAAGGTCGTGGCGTACGACGAGCGGCGCGGCACGGAGCTGCTGCGCACGCTGGACGCCTACTTCGCGTGCGGGATGAGCCCGGCCCGCACCAAGGACGAACTGCACGTCCACGTCAACACCGTGGCGCAGCGCCTCGACCGCGTCGGCCGGCTGCTCGGCGACGACTGGCAGAGCCCGCAGCGCGCCCTGGAGATACAGCTGGCGCTGCGCCTGCACCGCCTGTCCGGCATCACGCAGCCGCCGCCCGCACAGCACTGACCCCCGCGCCGCCGGGGCAGACACGGGGGCCGGGGCGTACGGGCGGAGGTCAGAGGGCGCGCGCGTCCTCCGTCTTCCCGGTCGCGACCGGGGTGCTCGCGGCGTCCTCCCTCTCGGGGGACACGTCGGTGAGATCCCGGTGCCGGGTCTCCTTGGCCGCCAGGATCGCGACGACCGTGAGCAGGCTCGCGGCGATGACGTAGAGGGCGATCGGGGTGGAGGTGCCGTAGTCCGACAGCAGCGCGGTGGCGATCAGCGGGGCGGGGGCGCCGGCCGCGACCGAGGCGAACTGCGCCCCGATGGAGGCGCCGGAGTAGCGCATCCGGGTCGCGAACATCTCGGAGAAGAAGGCCGCCTGCGGCGCGTACATCGCGCCGTGCATGACGAGGCCCACGGTCACCGCGAGCAGCAGGGCGCCGAAACCGCCGGTGTCGATGAGCGCGAAGAACGGGAACATCCACAGGCCGACGCCGACCGCGCCGATCAGATACACGGGCCGCCGGCCCCACCGGTCGGACAGCGCGCCCCACGCGGGGATCACGGCGAAGTGCAGCGCGGAGGCGATGAGTACGGCGTTGAGCGCGGTCTGCTTGGACACCCCGGCCGAGGTGGTGGCGTACACGAGGATGAACGCGGTGATCACGTAGTAGCTGATGTTCTCCGCCATCCGCGCGCCCATCGCCACCAGCACGTCACGCCAGTGGTGCTTGAGCACGGCGACGAGCGGCATGCGCTCGGCGGGGGCGTTCCCGGCCTTGCGCGCCTCGGCACGCTTCAGCGCCTCCTTGAACACCGGCGACTCGTCGACGGAGAGGCGGATCCACAGACCGACGATCACCAGCACACCGGACAGCAGGAACGGGATCCGCCAGCCCCAGGAGACGAACGCCGACTCCGACAGCACGGCGGTCAGCAGGGCCAGCACACCGGTCGCCAGCAGCTGCCCGGCCGGTGCGCCGGTCTGCGGCCACGACGCCCAGAACCCGCGCCGGCGCGCGTCACCGTGCTCGGACACCAACAGCACGGCGCCGCCCCACTCCCCGCCGAGCGCGAAGCCCTGCACCAGCCGCAACACGGTCAGCAGGATCGGCGCCATGCTGCCGATGGTGGCGTGCGTGGGCATCAGGCCGATGGCGAAGGTCGCCCCGCCCATCATCAGCAGGCTCAGCACCAGCAGCTTCTTGCGCCCGAGCCGGTCGCCGTAGTGCCCGAACACCAGCGCGCCGATCGGCCGCGCGGCGAACCCGACGGCGTACGTCAGGAACGACAGCAGCGTGCCGACCAGCGGATCGGAGTCCGGGAAGAACAGCTCGTTGAAGACGAGCGCGGCGGCCGACCCGTAGAGGAAGAAGTCGTACCACTCGATGGTGGTGCCGATGAGGGACGCGGCGACGATGCGCTTGAGGTTGTTCGGGGCCGGGGCCGGCGGAGCGGCTGCGGGTGACGACATCGGCACCACTTCCTGGGGTGTGACGGGGACGTTTGCGTGTCGCCACACCGTAGGAATGCGCAGGTCAGTGGCACATATGGTGGGACACCATAGTTTCGTTCGCAGTAGTGCGGGCGCCCACCATAAGCCCGCGTCCGGGATCAGCCCGCGGCGACCCGTTCGATCAGATCCGCGGCCGTGTGCAGCCCGTCGCTCGCCCGGATCGTCCCACCGGTCTCGGTGAGGGTGCGTCGCAGAGCCGCGTCGCCGAGCAGACGGCCGATCGCGCCGTGAAGCTGGGAGTCGGTGAAGCGGTACGGGTCGAGCCGGACGCCGTAACCCAGTTCAGCCATGCGCCGGGCGTTGTCGTGCTGGTCCTAGAAGAACGGCAGCAGGATCATGGGCCTGCCGAAGTGAAGGGCCTCGGTGGTCGTGTTGGTGCCGCCGTGGGTGATGACGAGGTCGACCAGCGGGAGAATCCGGGTCTGCGAACACCACACGGTGCCCCCGGCGACGCAGGACGTCCCCGATCCCCACGCAGTTGTTCGTCGGTCCGTAGGCGCTCTCCGGTGCGAAGAGGACGGTCGGCGGCCGTAACGGCCCCTTCGTAGGTGACAATCCCAACTCCCTCACCAGCGGCGGCGGTTCAGAAGTCTCGCACCGGGTCCGAACGCCGGGCAGGACCGCGCGACTGTCATGTCCGGGAGGGCGCCTCGCCCGGCGGGCCGCCTCTCGGGGCGGACAGGAACGCACGGCTTCGTTCCGGCGTGAGCAGCGGGCCGAGGAGCGGGTCGGCCACCCAGCCGAGGGGGGCCAGGTGATCCGGGCCCAAGGGCTGCCACAGGGGCAGGGCGTCGATCAGGGCGCGCCATGCCTGGTCGGTGTCGCCCCGGCGGGCCAGTTCGCGTGCCCGGTCGACAGCCTCGCCGAAGGGGCCGGGGGCCGTGTACCGGTACGTGCCCGCGCGGACCTGGTCCAGCATCGCCCTGGCGCTGGACATCAAGGTATCGTCGGCACCCCGCAGGCGGCTGGTCAGGACGGCGTCGTCGTGGGAACGGGCGGCGTGCTCGGCGACGAGGGGCGGCAGGAGTTCGGAGGCGTACCGCGGGTCGGTCACCAAGCCCGGGAAGTACACCATGTACGTGAGGCCGAGCAGGCGGCGGATCTGGTCGCCCAGGCCCGCGGCCCTTGGTCTGCCGTACCCCTTGGCCTCGTCCAGCGTCTTCAGGGCCCTTTCCCAGTCACCGCGCAGCGCGCCCCGGCGGGCATCCTCCACCCGGGCGTCCAGCTCCCGCGTGGTGGCGTTGACGAACTCCGGCCCTCCGCCCGCGCGGTGGGAGCGGAGGCTGTGGAACTCGCGGTACATCGCCTCCATGAACGCCCGGAAGCGCGGGTACCGCTCCGGTGCGTCCGCGCGCCAGCTCGCCCATGTGTACACGGCCCACTCGCCGTCCTCGTCCACGTCCTCCGGATCCAGCAGGACGTACGTCGCGTCGGACTCCACGTCGAGCTGGAGGCCGCGCCGCCAGACACCCGCCTCCCGCCGTTCCTCCGGTTCGGCGTCCTCCTCCAGGTACTCCTCGAACAGGTCGGCCAGGCCCGACGCGTTGTCGTGCCGGCGCGCGTCCGCCGTCCCCGCCAGCCGCCACACGAAACCGCCCGCATGCCGCCAGCCGTCGGTGACCTGGAGGAAGGAGCGGTACGACGGCGGTATCCGCAGGCCCAGACGCTTCTCCATCGCCGCGATCCGCTCCGCGGACGCGGGCGGGAGGCCCAGCCACCGCGACCGCCGTGCCGCCTCGTCGTCCGCGCCCCGCGCCTCGTCGTCCGGCAGGGCGTCCGCCCACTCGCCGCTCCAGCGCAGCAGGAAGGCCCGCCAGTCGAAGTCCGCGTTCCCGGGGGCCGTGTTCTCGGTCTCCATGCGCCGATGCTGTCACCCGGCACTGACAACTCCGCGAGCCACCGGCACCGCTCCACGCCACTGACGACCCGGCAGGCATGAAGCTCTCCCCACGGGGCAACCGGAAGCCTGGCGCCCCACCGGGGCGCTACTCACGAGGGGAGACGGAGCGATCATGATCATGCCGGCGGAGAAGGAGCTTCGGGCGGTGCTGGCGAGGTTCGCGCAGGCGCGGATCGAGCACGACGTGCTGCCCACCGGCCGCACCAGCCGTGCGCTCGAGGACGCCACCTACACGCTGTGCGTGATCACCGGCTCCCGTACCGCCGAGCAGGCCCTGCGCGCTGCCGACGCCCTGCTCGACCAGTACGCGGCCGGCCGTGCCGGTCTCCGCCAGGAGGACGAGACGCTCGCCGCATGAGCAGCCCTGAGGGGCACAGCGGCCCTCGGTGAGAGCGGCACGGGCAGCCCTCGGCGTGAGAGGCACCGGCGACTCTCAGTGCAGCAGCGGCAGTTCGTGCAGGTTGGTCTTCGCCAGTTCCAGCAGCTCGTTCCCCTCGCCCGACAGCACCGTGCGCGTGGCGAACAGTGAGAAGCCCTTCACCTCGTCGTACGTGAGATGCGGCGGCAGGGACAGTTCCTGGCTCGCTGTGCGGGCGTCGACCACGGCCGGGCCGTCGTGGAGGAACGCCTCGCGTAGCGCGTCGTCGAGCTCGCCCGCCCGGTCGGCCCGGACGCCGACGATGCCGGCGGCGCGGGCGACGGCCGCGAAGTCGAGGTCGTCCAGGTCGGTGCCGTAGTTGACGATGCCGCCCGCCTTCATCTCCAGCTCGACGAACGACAGCGTGCCGTTGTTGAAGACGACCACCTTCACCGGCAGCCGCAGATGGCGCAGCGTGATCAGGTCGCCCAGCAGCATGCTGAGCCCGCCGTCCCCGCACAGCGCCACCACCTGCCGCCTCCTGCCCGCGGCCTCCTGCGCTCCGACGGCCTGCGGCAGCGCGTTGGCCATGCTGCCGTGGTTGAAGGAGCCGATCAGCCGACGGTGTCCGTTCATGGTGAGGTACCGCGCCGCCCACACCGTGGGTGTGCCGACGTCCGCCGTGAAAATGGTGTCGTCCTCCGCCAGCCGGTCCACCGCCGCCGCCACGTGCTGCGGATGCATCGGCGCGTCGTGCGGTCGCGCCTCGGCGAGGTCGTCCAGGTGTGCCCGCACCCGCCGGTAGTGCTTGGTCATCCTGTCGACGAAGCCGCTGTCCGGCTTCTCGCGGAGCAGCGGCAGCAGCGCGCCGGCCGTGTCCGCCACCGTCCCCACCAGCGGCACCCGCACCCCGGTGCGCCGCCCGATGTGCTCGCCGCGGATGTCTACCTGCACCACCGGCACGTCGGCCGGCGGGTAGAACGGCCGGTACGGGAAGTCCGTCCCCAGCATCAGCAGGGCGTCGCAGTGCTCCATCGCCCGGTAGCCCGAGCTGTACCCGATCAGGCCGGTCAGACCGACGTCGAAGGGGTTGTCGTACTCCAGGTGCTCCTTGCCGCGCAGCGAGTGCACGACCGGTGAACGCAGGGTGCCGGCCAGCGCCATGACCTCGTCGTGGCAGCCCTCGCAGCCCGCGCCGCCGAGGATCGTCACCCGTTCCGCGGCGTTGAGCACGTCGGCCGCCTCGGCGAGGGCCTCGCGGGCGGGCGTCACCCGCGACCGCGTCCTGCGGACCGGGTGCGTGTACGGGCCCGGGTCGGCGAGCGCGGCGAGCAGCATGTCGCCGGGGACGACCAGCACGGACACCCCGCCCCGCTCGACGGCGGTCCGCATGGCCGTGTGCAGCAGCCGCGGCACCTGCTCGGCCGTGCTGGCCAGTTCGCAGAATTCACTGCACTCGCGGAACACGTCCTGCGGGTGGGTCTCCTGGAAGTACTGGCCGCCGATCTCGTCGCTCGGGATGTGGGCGGCGATCGCCAGCACGGGCACCCGGCTGCGCTGGGCCTCGTACAGGCCGTTGATCAGGTGCAGGTTGCCCGGGCCGCAACTGCCCGCCGCGACGGCGAGTTCCCCGGTCAGGGAGGCCTCGCCGGCGGCGGCGAAGGCGGCCGTCTCCTCGTGCCGGACGTGCGTCCACTCCACGGAGCCGTTGCGGCGCAGTGCGTCCGTGAAGCCGTTGAGGGAGTCGCCTGGGAGGCCGTAGACGCGGCGGACGCCGGACGCCGACAGTGCCTCGACCATGCGGTCCGCGACGGTAGTGCTCATGGTGATGGTCCCTGTCCTCGGGGTCCTTGGGGGTGCGAAGCGTCTTGGACGACGAGCGCCGGCGCTACCCCAGCGGCTCGACCTGCGTGACGTTGTAGGACATCGACGCGCGGAAGCCCATGCCTGGCCGTACCGGCGCGAGGTCCGCGAGTTCCTCGCCCACGGCCGGGAGCAGCGTGATCTCGCTCGTGCCCGTCCACACGTCCGCCACCTGCTGGTCGGCGTAGTCCATGCGGACCAGCTCGTGCACGGCAGGCTTGTCGTACTTGCCGACCTCCAGCGTGGGGAAGTGCCGCAGGTTGATCGTGTCCCGGGCGAGCAGGGCCGAAGGGTCCTCCATCGGCGCCTCAAGCGTGACCCGCGCCTCGGCCAGGGTCCGCTCGTCGCACGAGAGGGTCGCCCCGAAGCGGGCGCCGGGCGAGAGCGTCGGTGACGCCTTGCCGGGCGACGCGAAGACCCGGGTCTGGTGCACGTTGCCCGCCTTCTTCGGGAACCCCTGGATCCAGCCACGCGCCAGCGCGTGGTGGTTGTCCACGTAGATGTAGGGGCACCACGACACGGGCCGGCCCTGGTGCCGGGCGTCGACCAGGACGAAGAACTCCCGGTACTGGCTGCGGACCGGGTCGAGGTACTCGTCCTTCTCGCCGTTGAACTGCCAGTCCACGAAGAACGCGACCACCCTGCCCGAGGTGTCCGGGTCGGGGTCCAGTCCCTCGGGAAGCGTCGCCTCGGCGGCGGACGGCTCGGTGAAGAACTCGACGCCGACGATGTCGCCGGCGTAGTGCCAGGGCGGTGTGGGCGCGATGGCGGCCTCGCCCTTGGGGGACAGCGGGACGGTGTAACCCTTCAGCATGAGGACTCCTCAGGGCTCGTGGACGGCACGGTCGGAAAGGGTGCGTGGGGAAGGGGAAGTCGGAAGGGTGAGTCAGAAGGGACGGGCGGCGGTCGCCCGGTGCTGAGCGGCGGTCGTCCAGGCAAGGGCCGGCGGTGTCGCCCAGGCAGGGGCCGGTCGCCGAGGAAAGGGCCGGCGGCCGCCTCAACTGCGGCCCGCGGCCAGCCACTCCGCCTCATGGCCCGGATCGGGCAGGATGCGGCCCGCCTCCACGGCGGAGCGCGCGGGGCTGTCGAGGATCACCACCATGACGTGCTCCTGCGGGATGCCGGACGTACGGGAAGCGGCCTCCGCGATCGCCAGGGCCAGCCGGGTCGTCGAGTCCTGTGGATGCCCGCGCCGCGCCCAGCCGTTGATCAGCAGGGGAGTGCCGGGGCGGCCACCGACGTACACGTTCTCCTGGGGCGTCTCCGTAAACACGACGTTGACGTAGTCGGGCGGGACGCCGTTGATGTCGGCGTGGATCCCGGTGATCTCGGCGGCCAGTCTGTGCTTGACGTCGGACGGCAGGGAGCCCTGGACACAGGTACAGGTGTAGATCGGCATGGGGCGTCCCGGGGATGGGGGATGGGGGCCCAGCGAATGAGGACACAGATCGGAGACGACACTGTTGTCGGCGGCCGAGGCGTGTGGAAGGCACTTCACCGCCGGACGTCCAGCATCACCCATCCGGGGGAGCTTCGCAGCTCGGGAAGGGGGGAACGGCGGGACGCCCCGCGCGGACCGGGGTGTGCGACCGTGGAGGTGACGGCCTTCCGCCCGCACCGGAGTTGACCATGACCACAGCGCGTGACCTGGCCCTCGTCGCCGCCGATCCGCGGGACCGGACCGTGGTGGAGCAGGGCGACCTGTCGCTCGCCCTCGCGGGGGCGGAGCTGATCGACCTCCTCGACGCCGAGTCCCTCACCCTCGACGGCACCCTCCTGGTCCCCGCCGGGCCCGCGCCGGCAGGCGACCGCCTGCTGTCCGAGGCCGCGCAGTGGCTGGCGGACGGCGGACCGGGCGAGACCGTGGACGACTGGCTCTGGCGCCGGGGCCGCGATCTCGCCGGGCGTTACCGGACCGCCCTGGAGGAGGAGGGGCTCGTCGAGCCCGAGCGGCGGAGCCGCAACCCGCTGCGGCGGCACACGGCACCGGCCGACCCGTCCGCGGCCCGGGAGGCGGGGGAGCGCCGCTCGTCGGGCGAGCCCGTGCTCGGCGCCCTCGCGGCCGCCGCCGGACTGACCGAGCAGGGCGGCGAGGCGTTCGACGGGCTCGACGACGAGCGGACGACGGTGCTCGCGGCCGTGCTCCAGGCGGTCACGGAACTGGCCGGCGAGCGGCAGCGCCGCACCATCGAGGCCGCGGCCTTCGACAACATCTGGCGCGGCGACTGACCACCCGGCGGCGACTGACCGTCCGGCGGCGACTGACTACCTGGCGCGGCGACTGACCGTCCGGCGGCGACTGACCCTACGGCGCGGCGACCGACCACCCGGCGCGGCGCAACTGACCCGTCCGGCGCGTCGACGGACCGTCGGCCGCCCGTCCGCCGGGTCCCGGCCGTCCCGTGTTGCCGCCCCTGTGCACCGGTGGTGGGATGGACACTCTCGCGTGCGACGCGGGAGGAGGTGAGACCGGGCGACATACCGCCCCTGGGCGAACGTCCCGTCCTCACCCGACCTCCGTCCGTCCCGACCCCGCTTGGGGCGCGGACCACACCCCTTACGGTCGCCACCGGCCCCGGAGTGACACCATGAACACGTACCGAGTCGCCCAAGTGCCCGCTCCCAACGGGTCGTTCGAGATCGTGGAACGCGAGGTGCCCCGGCCGGGCCCGCGTCACGCGCGTATCGCCGTCGAGGCCTGCGGGGTCTGCCGCAGCGACGCCATGTTCGTCTCGGCCGGGATGCCCGGCGTGCCCTTCCCGCTGGTGCCGGGACACGAGGCAGCCGGACGTATCGACGAACTCGGCGACGGCGCCGACGAGATGGGCTGGCAGGTGGGGGACCGGGTCACCGTCGGCTGGTTCGGCGGCAGCTGCCTGCACTGCGTCCCGTGCCGCCGGGGCGACTTCATCGTCTGCGACAACCTCAAGATCCCCGGCTACGCCTACGACGGCGGCTTCGCCGAGGCGATCGTCGCGCCCGTCGACGCCCTGGCCCGCATCCCCGACGCGCTCGCCGCCACCGACGCGGGGCCCATGGCCTGTGCGGGCGTCACGGTGTACAACGGGCTGAGGCGCAGCAGCGCCCGGCCGGACGACCTGGTGGCGATCCAGGGCATCGGCGGCCTCGGGCACCTGGCCGTGCGGTTCGCGGCGGCCATGGGATACGAGACGGTCGCGATCGCGCGCGGTGCTGACAAGGCCGACCTCGCCAAGGAGCTGGGCGCCCACCACTACGTCGACAGCACGGAGGGCCCCGTCGCGGAGGCGCTCCAGGCGCTCGGCGGCGCGAAGGTGGTGCTGGCCACCGCCGGCAACTCCGAAGCCATGGCCGCCACGGTGGACGGACTCACCCCGCGCGGTGAGCTCGTCGTCGTCGGCGCGACACCCGACCCGATGCCGGTCAGCCCCCTCCAACTGCTCCTCAAGGGACGGCTGGTGCGCGGCCACCCCTCCGGGACCGCCCAGGACGTGCAGGACACCATGACCTTCGCCGCCCGGCACGGCATCCGCCCCATGACGGAGGTCCTGCCGCTCGACGAGGCGAACACCGCCTACGGGAAGATGATGGACGGCAGCGCCCGCTTCCGCATGGTGCTCACCCCGAGCTGACCGCCGCGACGAGACCCCCGCGAGGTGCCCTCCCAGCGGGGGTCTTGTCAGGCCGTCGACGGAGGCGTCAGCCCGCCGACGGAAGCCCGCCGACGGAGGCGTCAGGCCGCCGAGCCGTCGCTGTCCCGGTACGTCTCCAGGATCCGCAGCCACACCTCGCTGATCGTGGGGAACGCCGGGACGGCGTGCCACAGCCTGTCCACCGGCACCTCGCTGGTGACGGCGACGGTCGCCGAGTACAGCAGCTCCTGGACGCCCGGCCCGACAAAGGTGGCCCCGACGACGTTCCGCCGCTCGCTGTCGACGATCACCCTCGCCCGGCCCCGGTACCCCTCCGCGTACTGCACCGCACCGGCGATCTTCCCGATGTCGTAGTCCACCACGTCGACCTTCCGCCCCGCCCGCTCGGCCTCCCGCGCGGTCGGGCCCACTGACGCCACCTCCGGCTCGGTGAAGACGACCTGCGGCACGGCGGCGCTGTCGGCGGTCGGGGCGTGCCGTCCCCACCTGCCGTCGTCCAGCGGCTCACCCTTGGCGCGCGCCCCTATCACGGCGCCCGCGATCCGCGCCTGATACTTGCCCTGATGGGTCATGAGGGCGCGGTGGTTGACGTCCCCGACCGCGTACAGCCAGCCCTCGGTGATCTCGGGCACACGGTAGGAGTCGTCCACCGGCAGCCAGTCGCCGGGGGTGAGACCGACGGTCTCCAGGCCGATGTCGCCGGTGTGCGGAGCACGGCCGGTGGCGAACAGGACCTCGTCCGCGACCACCGCGTCCCCGTCGTCCGTCGTGACCCGCACGGGCCCCTCCCCGCCGCCCTCGCGCTCCACCCCGGCCACCCACCTGCCGAACCGCACGTCCACCCCGGCCTCACGGAGCGCATCCGCCACCATCTCCCCGGCGAACGGCTCCATCCGGCCCAGCAGCCCGGCGCGCACCAGCATCGTCACCCGGGAGCCGAGTGCCCGGAACGCCGTGGCCATCTCCACGGCGACCACCCCGCCCCCGACCACCACGAGCCGGTCCGGCACGTGCCGCGCCGCAGTCGCCTGCCGGTTGGTCCACGGGCGTGTCTCCGCGAGCCCCGGCAGGTCCGGGAACGCGGTGACCGTGCCCGTGCACACCCCGACCGCGTGCCGTGCGGTCAGCTCCACCCGCTCCCCGTCCGGCGTGTCCACGACGACCTGGCGGGGGCCGCTCAGCCGGCCGTGCCCGCGCACCAGGTCCACGGAGACCGAGGCCAGCCACTCCTCCTGGTCCGCGTCCTGCCAGTGCGCGGCCATCGCGTCACGGTGCTCGAAGACGGCGGGCACGTCGAGGGGGCCCTCGACCGCCCGGCGCAGCCCCGGGACGCGCCGGGCGTCGGCACGCGCCAGCACGGGGCGCAACAGTGCCTTGCTCGGTTCGCACGCCCAGAACGAGCATTCGCCGCCGAGCAGTTCGTTCTCCACGATCACCGTGGTGAGTCCGGCGGCGCGGGTGCGGTCGGCGAGGTTCTCCCCCGTCGGTCCCGCTCCGAGAACCACCACGTCGTAGGCCCGGGAAGTGCCGTTCATGCCCGCTCCCGTAGTCGTCGGCTGGTCGGCTGGGCGATGTCCTCCCAGTGTCCTCCTTCGGATACGACATCGCCCGGTGTGCGGGGACGTACCGCCCGGCCGCTCCCGGTCCGGTTCCGCGCGGCACGTAGCATGGCGCCATGTCACGCGTCGCGCGGAAGGACTCCGCTGGGCAACGCCCCGAGCCGCTTACCCCGGACGAGGAGGCCGTGGTGCGGTCGCTCAGCCGCGTCATCTACGCCCTGCCCCGTGCCATCGACGCCGACATGCTGCGCGAGCAGCGCATGTCGCTAGTCGAGTACCTGGCCCTGGTGAGCCTGTCGGAGGCCCCGGACCGGCAGCTGCGCATGAGCGAACTCGCCGCCTCGGTCGAGATGTCCCTCAGCGGCATGACCCGCCTGGCGACGCGGCTGGAGGGGCAGGGGCTCATCCGGCGGATCCGGTCGGAGGAGGATGCCCGGGGCCTGAACGCCCGGCTGACCGACGCGGGACTGGCCCGGCTGGAGGAGGCGTGGCCCAGCAACCTCGCGTCGGTGCGGCGGCACTTCCTCGACCACCTGACGGAGCTGGACCTCAAGAAGCTCGCCGCTGCCCTGCAGAACGTTGCCACGTGACGGCGCTTCGCGGCGTCCGTCACCAGGCGGTCGCACCGCCGTCGACGGCGTAGTTGGCCCCGGTGATGTACGACCCCCGGTCCGAGGCGAGGAAGGCGGCCAGCTCCACCACCTCCTCGGGACGCCCGAAGCGCTTGAGGAGCGTCTTGGCGGTGATCGCCTCGCGCAGCGCCTGGTTGTCGCCGAGGTCCCGGTCGCTGGCCGGAGTGAGTACCGGACCCGGGCTGACGGCCACCGCGCGGATGCCGTGCGGGGCGCCCTCCAGGGCCATCTGCCGGGTCATGCCGATCACTCCGGCGTTGGCGGCCGTGTGCGCCACCATCGGGGGGTTGGCGCCGGCGATCATCCCCGCCTCGGAGGCGACGTTGATCAGCACTCCGCCGCCGCGCGCGACCAGATGCGGCCAGGCGTACTTCGACACGAAGAACGGGATGTCGAGTTCGCCCGCCACGGTCGTCCGCCAGTCCTCCACGGAGAAGTCCGGCAGGGGACCGAAACGCTGCAGGGCCGCGTTGTTGTAGACCACGTCCAGACCGCCGTACACGCCCACGGCGTTCTCCACCAGCTCACGCACCTGCTCGGGGTCGGTGAGGTCGACCGGCGCGATGCCCGTCATCAGGCCGCCCGCGGTGCGCACCATGTCGACGGTCTCGGCGTTCCCGTCGGCGTTGATGTCGGCGCCCACGACGCGCGCGCCCTCCCTGGCGAAGACCAGGGCGGCGACCCGTCCCATGCCGCCGCCGGTTCCGGTGATGAGGACGATCTTCTCGTCGAGTATGCCCATGAGAAAGAGCTCCAGATCCGGTGTCCGTGCTACACGCCGGACATGTCCTTGCTTGACGAAGCAAGTGTGCGTCGCGCAGGTCCGGGCGTCAAACGACGTCGTGAGGGGGAGAGAGCCCGCGTCGTCCGGTGGGCCGCGCGGGTCAGCGGCCCGGCAGGCGCTCCGTGATCTCCTGCACGATCCAGCCGTTGCCGTCCGGGTCGTCGAAGGACAGGAACGAGCTGTAGCTGCGTCCTTCGGGGTCGCGGCCCGACAGCCGTGCCTTCGTGCCCCCGTGGTGGAAGACCCCGCCGGCGTCGTGGAACACCTCGCTCACGGTGACGCCCCTGCGCGCCAGCTCCTCGCGGGCGGCTTCGACGTCCCGAACCACGAGATGCAGTCCCTCGGCCGATCCCGGCGCTGCCTCGCTGACCTGGTCCCCGAAGATCACCGAGCAGGCGGACCCCGGCGGTGTCACCTGCACCACGCGCAGACCGTCGTCGGCGGTGAAGTCGGCGTCGAGCCGCCAGCCCAGACCTTCGTAGAAGCTTTTCGCGCGGTCGACGTCGGACACCGGAACCACTGCCACCTCGAGCTTCATGTCCATGGTGGACCCTTCCTGTTCTGCGTCGGTCACGCCGGCCGGGCGGCGGGCGTCCGGGGCGGCGGCTCCGTCCGAAGCCGCTGTGCGGTCACGGGGGCACCAGCTGCTGCCCGCCGTCGATGTCGTACGTGGCGCCCGTCACGGCCTCGTTGCACATCAGGTGCACGGCCAGCGCGGCCACGTCGTCCGGACCGACGACCCGCCTGATGGGGAGGGCGGCGCGCAGCTGCTCCCGCCGCGCCTCCAGCCCGTCGCCCAGCAGCGACGCGGACAGGGGCGTGTCGACGAAGCCGGGCGCGACGAGATTGACGCGCACCGGTGCCAGTTCGAGCGCCAGACCGGCGGTCAGGGCGGGCAGCGCGGCGGTGAGGGCCGACGTCACGGCCCCGCCGACGGAGGGGCGGCGGCCACCCGTGCCGCCGACGAACACCAGCGTCCCCGCGTCACGGACCACGGCGGCGCCGTACTTGGCGACGCCGAGGGTGAGGGCGAGGCGCTGCCCGAAGACGGCACGTGCCTCGTCGACGTCCATCTCGGCCAGCGGCATGTACCAGGGGGCGCCGGCGGTCGAGACGACGTGGTCGACCGGGCCGGCCAGGTCCGCGAAGAACCGCCGCAGGGCGTCCGAGTCGGCGGCGTCGACGGTCGCTGTCCGATCCGCCCCGACGTCCGCCGCCGCCCGGTCCAGTCGTTCCCGGTCGCGTCCGGCCATCACCACCCGGGCACCGTGCCGCCGTGCCTGATGCGCCGTCGCGAGTCCGATGCCTGAACTCGCGCCGATCACCACCACGGTCTGGCCCGCCAGGTCTCGGGGGAGAGGAGCGTCGCTCGCCATCAGTGCCTCCGGCGTCGGTGCGCGGGACGCCCCGGTCACGGACCCGGACGGAAGTGTCCCGCATCAGACAAGGGACGGGCCGCCGCGCAACTGGGGGTACAGCGCGGCGGGCCCTTCCGGCAGGGCCGCCCGGACCCGCCGGCTGACGTCGTCGCCAAGCACCTCGGGCTGCCCGGCCGCGACACCGTCGAGGGCGGTGCGCGCCACTTCGCCGGGGTCCGACTTCGGCCCCGGCACGCCCGCCGCCATGTCGGTCGCCAGATAGCTGACGTGCAGGGCGGTGACCTGCGTGCCCTGGCCGGCGAGGGCCAGGCGCAGGGCGTTGGTGACCGACCACTCGGCGGCCTTCGCCGCGGCGTACCCGGCGCTGACCGGGATGGACACCCAGGACAGCACGGAGAGGACGTTCACGACGACGCCCCCGCCGTTGCGTCCGAGCACCGGGGCGAAGGCACGGCTCATCGCCAGCGTGCCCACCACATGTGTCTCGAACTCCCTCCGGAACGACTCCAGATCGCCGTCGAGGATGTGGGCGCGGGTCGTCGACCCCGCGTTGTTCACGAGCAGGGTCACGTCCGGAGCCGCTCGGGACGCCGCGGCCACGGAGTCGTGGTCGGTGATGTCCACGGCGACCGGGACCGCCCCCGGTGCGGCGACCTTGCCGGGGTCGCGGGCTCCCGCGTAGACCTTGGCGGCCCCCGCGTCGAACAGGGCGCGTACGAACTGCTCCCCGAGTCCTCGGTTGGCGCCCGTCACGAACGCCACGGATTCTTCGAGCTTCATGGGGACCTCCCCCGGCGCGGGGACAGCCGCCACGGACCACCGGTCGGCAGGCGGTTCGAGGCCGTCGACGGCCGTTCCGACGCTACAGCGCAGGGCTGTGCCTCACCACTCGAACGGCCGAGCGGGCGCCCGGCGTCCAGGCGCCCACGGCGCGTCGGGGCAGGCCTCATCCTCCTTGGAGCAGACGGTCGAACGGCTGCGGATCGTCGTACGGGTGGCCGGCGGGTGATGCCTCCTCCCGCCGCCTCATTTCGCGGGCCAGTTCCCGCGCCGCCCGCCCGACGCGCGCGGCCAGTGGCCCTTCCGCCTGCCCCGCGCCCCAGTCCTCCGGCGCGGCGAACACGGCAGTGGGCATCACCACGGCGTGCAGATGGCTGAACAAGGGCCGCAGCGCGTGTTCGAGGACGAGCGAGTGCCGTCCGGTGCCGCCGGTGGCGGCGACCAGTACCGGCTTTCCCGCCAGCGCCGGCTCCTCGAGACAGTCGACGAACATCTTGAACATGCCGCTGTACGACGCCGCGAAGACCGGCGTCACCACGATGAGGGCGTCGGCCCGCGCCACGGTGTCGAGCGCGCGGCCGAGGCCGGGTGACGGATATCCGGCGATCAGGTGGTTCACCAGGTCGTGCGCGGGGTCCCGGACCTCGATCACCTCCACGTCGGCCTCGTCACCCAGCAGGTCCAGTTCCCGCCGGGTGGCCTCGGTGAGCCGGTCGGCCAGCAGACGGGTGGACGACGGCTGCCGCAGCCCGGCCGAGACGACCGTGAGACGGCGCTTCACCGGGCTTCTCCCGCACCGTGGACCGGCGCTGCCTGGGCGGCCGCGGTCCGGGAGGCGTGGGTGGGGGCGTCCGGGACGTATGCGGGCCGCCCCTCGGCGGACTCCGCGCGCAGGACGGGCACGATCGCGCCCAGGGCCTCGATCTGTTCGAGCACCGCCCGGTGCGGGACGCCGATGCCGTCGACGTTGAACAACTGGCGCTGGTAGTGCCCGGCCGCCTGCTCACGGTAGGTGAGCACCTGCTCGATCACCTGCTGCGGGCTGCCGACCAGCATCGCGGTCTGCGCCATGGTGTCCTCCAGCGACGGACCTCCGCCGTACACCGGCGAGTTGTCGAAGTAGGGACGGAACTCCCGCACGGCGTCCTGCGAGTTCTTCCGCACGAACATCTGTGCCGCCAGCCCGACGACCGCCTGGTCGGCGGGTCCGTGCCCGTAGTGCTCGAAACGGCGGCGGTAGAGGTCGACCAGCCGCCTGACGTGCTCCTTGGGCCAGAACAGGTTGTTGTGGAAGAAGCCGTCCCCGTAGTACGCGGCCTGCTCGGCGATCTCCGGGGAGCGGATGGAGGCGTGCCAGACGAACGGCGGCACGCCGTCCAGGGGGCGGGGCGTGGAGGTGAAGCCCTGCAACGGGGTGCGGAACTTCCCCTCCCAGTCGACGACGTCCTCGCGCCAAAGCCGCCGCAGCAGGGCGTAGTTCTCCACGGCGAGTGCGAGACCGTCACGGATGTCCTGCCCGAACCAGGGATACACCGGGCCGGTGTTCCCGCGGCCCAGCATCAGGTCGACCCGGCCGTCCGCGAGGTGCTGGAGCGTCGCGTAGTCCTCGGCGATCTTCACCGGGTCGTTGGTGGTGATCAGCGTGGTGGACGTGGACAGCAGGATGCGCCCGGTGCGGGCCGCGATGTGGCCGAGCAGCGTGGTGGGGGAGGACGGGACGAAGGGCGGGTTGTGGTGCTCGCCGAGGGCGAAGACGTCCAGGCCGACGTCCTCGGCCAGGCTCGCGTACTCCACCAGCGCCTTGATCCGCTCGTGCTCGGTGGGGGTCCGTCCGGACAGCGGGTCGCGGGCCACGTCCCCCACGCCGAAGATTCCGAAGTGCATCTGGTGATTCCTGTCTGTGATCTCGTTCGGTCGGTCCGCGCGGCCACCCGCCCGCGAGGGCGTCGACCGGCGCACTGGAGTGCTTGCTGTGCGAAGCAAGTAAAACCCGGTATTGTTCCCCGCCGTTCCGTTCGGCGTCGCCGAACGGCCGTGCCGGGTTCGGTGCCGGTGCAGGTGGCGTGGACCCGGTGTGCCCGTGCGCGTCGTGAGTGGCGTGACCGCCGGTGGCCGGGCTCGCTAGGTCGCGATTTTGTGCAGCGCCGCGGCCAGCTGCCCGAGGTCCATGCCCGTCAGATGGTCGAGGAAGTGCCGGCGGACGGCGGCCAGGTTGGTGGGCCACGCCTCCTTCAGCCGTCGGAGGCCCGTGTCCGTGAGGGTCGCGTTCCAGCCCCGGGCGTCCTCAGGGCAGCGGGTCCGCCGGACGAAGCCCTGGCTTTCCAGTCGCTGTACGACGCGCGTGGTGCCGCTCAGTGACATCTCGCAGGCATCCGCGAGGTCGCTCATGCGCAAGCGGCGGTCCGGGGCCTCCGACAGGTGCATCAGGGCCAGGTACTCCGTGTTGGGCAGCCGCTGCTCGCGCACCATGTCCGCGTCGATGGCGCGCGGCAGCGCGTGGATGAGCCGGGGGAGGGCCCGCACCACGGCCTCCTCGTCCGGGGTGAGGGGGCGCGGCTCGCCCGGGGCGGGATCTGGAGTCGCGGTCGCCATGCCCAGATGGTTGCACGGCGAAGTATCTTCGGCAAACGTCACGCCGTTCCGGGGCGTCCGGCCGCCGTCAGGGGCCGGGAGGGGTGCCGATCCGCCGGCCCAGGTCGCGTTCCACGCCGTCGGGCTTCTGGAGCCCGGCCTTGAGGAGCCGCTCGACGCGGTGCGCGTTCTCCGGGCGGCCGGAGGTGCGGAAGAACGCCGAGAGCGCGGCATCGAACTCCTCGACGGGAGGCTCGGTGACCGCGTCGACGAGCGACTTGGTCTCCCGTACGGCCGTCCTGTCGAAACCGGCGATCCTGTGGGCGAAGCCGTCGACGAAGTCCTCCAGCTCGCCGTCCGGCAGGACGCGGTTCACGTAGCCGTACCGCTCGGCGAGGTCCGCGGGGAAGTCGTCGGCGCCCAGGAGGATCTCCAGCGCACGCCCCCGGCCCAGCATCCTGGCCAGCCGTCCCGTGGGGTCGCCGCCGGGCACCGACCCGACACCGACCTCGAAATGGCCGAGGACGGCGCCCGGCCCGGCGAACCGGATGTCGGTGGCTAGCGCGAACTCGCTGCCGGCGCCGCGGGCGCGGCCCTTGATCTCGCTGACGGTGACGGCGGGGACCCTGGCCAGGCGGTACACGTTGTCGGCGTAGGGGTGCAGGCCGGAGGCCGCCGGTTTCATGGCGGCCACCCGCGAGCGGTCCGCCAGCATGTCGTAGTGCGCCATGAAGAAGTCCGGGTTGGCGCTGCGGAACACCACCACCGTGAGCTCGGGAGCCCGCTCGATGCGGGTGATCAGTTCCGCCAGCTGCTCGATGGTGTCGGGGTCGATCAGATTGATCTCCCCGTTGGAGAAGGTGACCCGCCAGTAGGAGGGGCTGATCTCCCGGACGTCGAACTGTGTCTCGCCGCTCATCGGCTGCTCCCGTCTGCGGGGGAGAGGGGCGGACCCGTGGTCCGTTGCTCAATCTAGGTCAATGCCGCCCGAATGCCCTGCGCGGAGGGCCTGGGTCGGCAGGCGCGCGCCCTCTCGGCGACTTACTTGACTCGTCAAGCACATAGTCGTACCTTCGTCATTAAGTTGCTTGGCGAAGCAATTTCTTCCCTGACTTTCCACGCTGTTTCCGCACGAAAGGTCGATCATGACCAAGATTGGCATCATCCTCGGCAGCACCCGCCCGGGCCGCAACGGCGAGGCCGTGGCCCGCTGGGTGCACGAGGTCGCCGCCCGGCGCACCGACGCGGAGTTCGAGATCGTCGATCTCCTCGACTACGAGCTCCCGGTCCTGGACGAGCCGTACCCGGCGTCCCTGGGCAACTACACCCGGCCGCACACCGGACCCTGGGCCGAGAAGATCGCGTCCCTGGACGGGTTCGTCATCGTGACGCCCGAGTACAACCGCTCCGTACCGGGCGCCCTGAAGAACGCCATCGACTACCTCTACGCCGAGTGGAACAACAAGTCCGTCGGGTTCGTCAGCTACGGATCCGTCGGCGGCACCCGTGGCGTGGAGCACCTGCGCGGCATCGCGGGGGAGCTGCAGCTGGCCGACGTCCGCTCGCAGGTGGCCCTCTCGCTGTTCACAGACTTCGAGAACTTCAGCACCTTCACGCCCGCGGACGTGCAGCACGACACCCTGGCCACCACGCTGGACCAGGTGGTCGCCTGGGCCAAGGCGCTGGAGCCGCTGCGCGCCGCCTGAGCGATACCCTCGGCCCCGCCCGGCCGGGACGCCGGTGCCGGCCCGGAACCCCCGGGCCGGCACCGGCGTCCGTGTTCCGCCCGGCGGGATGCGCCGTACCCCCGGGCCGGAGTGTGAGGGTGCGTCACCGGGGCAGGGCGGTCGAGGTGGGCGGGGCGGACGCAGTGCTGGGGAAGTGGCGCCGCCGTCGCCGCCCACGCGTCCCGCCGGTTTCCGGCGGCTTCCCGGGCTTGGGGACCCGCGCCGGGACGCAGCGCCCCACCCCGTGACGGCCCCGCGCCCGGCTGGGTGATCACCGGTGGCGGGCCACCAGGGCCGCTCATAGCTTCGGCCATATGAACAAACGTCACATCGCGTATCTCGCCTGCACCACCGCCGTCGTGGCGGCTGGGATCGGTGCCGCGCCCTCGGCCTCGACCCACCAGTCGGCCGTGCACCGCGTACAGCCCGGGCAGTCCATCCAGAAGGCCGTGGACGCCGCCAAGTCCGGGGACACGGTCATGATCGCCGCCGGCACCTACAAGCAGAGCGTCGACATCACCCGCTCGGGCATCACCCTGCGCGGCGACACCGCCGGCCGTACCGTCCTGGAGCCGCCCGCGAGCGCCGGGAAGTCCGCCTGCGCCAAGGGGGGCAACGGCGTCTGCGTCACCGGCACCGACAAGAAGCCGGTGAAGAACGTCTCCGTACGGTCCCTGACGGTGCGCGGATTCACGAAGAACGGCGTGTGGGCGACCGGCACCGAGAACCTCAAGGTGCGCTACGTGACCGCCGAGAAGAACGGCCAGTGGGGCATCGCCGCCGAGCGTTCCACGCACAGCGTGATCAGCCACAACGTCACCCGCAAGAACGGCGACGCCGGGCTGTTCGTCGCCAACACCGTCGACACCGAGGAAGGCGCGCGGGACGCGAAGAAGACGGTCGTCCGCTACAACGAGACGGCGGAGAACCGGGTCGGCGTCACCGTCCGCCGCCTGCGGAACCTCAGCGTCGACCACAACGAGGCCACCGGCAACTGCGCCGCCGTGTTCGTCGTCGGCGACGAGTCCACGCCCCGCGCCGGCCACCTGAGCGTCACCTGGAACCACGTCCACGCCAACAACAAGCACTGCGCCGCGACACCCCGCCTGCCCTTCCTCCAGGGCTCCGGCATCGTCCTCACCGGCGTGGAGGAGACCCGGGTGGCGTTCAACCGGGTCGAGAACAACAAGGGCACCTCCCCGCTGTCCGGCGGAATCGTGCTCTTCAAGAGCCTCGTCGGCACGCCCAGCGAGCGCAACGACATCCGCGACAACCTGGTGACCGGCAACAGCCCCGCCGACCTCGCCAACCGCGACACCGCGAAGACCAACACCTTCAGCCGCAACACCTGCACCCTCTCCGAACCCACCGGAATGTGCTGACGCATCCGACCACCACCCCCCACCCACGGCACAACAGCAGAAGCGAGGCAACGGATGACCACCGTTGATCCGGCTCCCCCGCCGCCCATGCGGCTGAGGGAGCTCGTATTCGGAGCGGCCTGCGCGGCCGCCGTACGGGCCGCCGTCCGTCTGGGCGTGGCCGACGCGCTGGACGACAGCCCCATGACCGTCGACGACCTGGCGACGGCGGTGAAGACCCAGCCGCACACCCTGCGGCGGCTGCTGCGCGCGCTGTCGTGCCAGGGCGTCTTCGCCGAGAACGCCGACGGCACCTTCGAGCACACCGACATGTCCCGGCTGCTGCGCGAGGACGACCCGCACAGCCTGCGCTACATCGCCCTGTGGTGCACCGAGCCCTGGACCTGGAGCGTCTGGCCGCGGCTGGACGAGGCGGTGCGCACCGGCGGCAACGTCTTCGAGGAGGTGTACGACGAGGAGTTCTTCACCTACCTCAACGAGTCGGCGCCCGAGTCCGCCCACGTCTTCAACCGGGCCATGACCACATCCAGCGAGCAGTCCGCCCGCGACGTCGCCAAGCTGCTCGACCTGGACGACGCCGCCTCCGTGGTGGACATCGGCGGCGGCCAGGGGCACGTCCTGGCCAGCCTCCTGGAGAAGCACCCCCACCTCCGCGGCACGCTGCTCGACCTGCCGGGAGTCGTCGAGAACGCCGACCCCCGGCTGCGCGACGGCGGCGCGCTCGCGGACCGCGCCCGCATCGTGGCCGGCGACTGCCGCCAGGACGTGCCCGTCGAGGCGGACGTCTACATCATCAAGAACGTGCTGGAGTGGGACGACGACAGCACCCGCCGGGTACTCGCCGCCGTCCGCCGCTCGGCGCGCCCCGACGCCCGGGTCGTGGTCATCGAGAACCTCGTCGACGACACCCCGTCGATGCGCTTCACCACCGCCATGGACCTGCTGCTGCTCCTGAACGTCGGCGGCGCCAAGCACACCCGGCAGAGCATGGTGGACCGGCTCACCGACGCGGGCCTGGCCATCGGCGACATCCGTCCGGTCAACGCCTACCTGCACGCCTTCGAGTGCACCGTCCCCGCCACGTAGGGACGAGGAACCCCGAGGCCGCCGGCTCCGCGCAAGTCGCGGAACCGGCGGCCTCGGGGTTGTGCCGTGCAGCGGCGGCTCAGGAGCCGGCGCCGCGCTCCCAGCGGTAGAAGCACTGCGCCATCGCGTCCTTCGGACCGCGCCAGGTGGCCGGGTCGTACGGGCTGACGTACGCCTCCAGCTCCTGGCTGATGCGGCGGAACTCGGGGTGCGAGGCCACCTTCGCGATGGCGGGCGCCGGGTCCTGCTCCGACTCGATCAGGTGCAGGTACACGTCGTCCCCGAACTGGAAGAGACTGCGCCGGCTGACGCCGACCAGGTGGGGGAGCTCACCGCGGTCCGACGCGGCGAACACGTCGGCGATGTCCGGCGCCGAGCCGGGCTTCATCCGGGCGACGATCAGGGCGTGGTGCATGGGATTCCTTCCGGGTCCCCGGCGGGACCGGTGGTCAGCGCGAGGACGCGACGGACGCCGTCTCGTCGTCGCGGGCGGCCTGCTCGATCTTGTCCCGGATGAGCGCCATCTGGGTGCGGGAGTTGCGGTTGATGTTGTCCGTCATCCACGCGTCGTCGACCGGCGCGTCGGGCTTCATCGCGAAGTCCTGCGTCCAGCGCATCTCGATCCCGCCCGGCACCTCCTGGTACTCCCACAGGATGTCCATGTGGGCGAACGGGCCGGTCTCCACGCGGCGGGCGCGCACGGTCCGCTTGGCGCGGTCGGGGGTGCGCTCCGACACCCAGCTCCACACCTTGCCGTTCTCGTCCGGGTGCATGGTCAGCCGGAACGTCGTCGTGTCGCCCTCCCGGGAGAGGATGTCCACCGACGCGTACTCGCTGAACAGCTGCGGCCAGTTCTCGAGGTCGTTCGTCATCTCCCAGACGACGTCGAAGGGAGCGTCGACGGTGATGCTGTTCTCGGTGTGTCCTGCCACTTTCAGGCTCCAGCCGTGAGGGTGCTGTTGACGAGGTCGAGGAACTCCCGGGGCGTCCTGCACCGCTCCGAGTCGGGCGGCAGGGACGCGCCGTACCGGTTCTCCAGTTCGCCGACGATGCCGAGCAGGCCGAGCGAGTCGAGACCGAAGGAGTCGAAGGGGGACTCCGCGGCGTCCTTGAGTTCCTTGGGGTCGACGGTGATGCCGGCCGCCTGCTTCATCAGGGCGGCCAGTTCGTCGAAGGTCACTTCGGTGGTGATCATGGGTGACTGCTCCTTCCCCGCCCGGATCACCGGGCGGAATCGTCACCGCGGCGCACGACCAGCGCCGCGTTGGAGCCCATCAGTCCCCGGCTGAGGACGAGGGCGGTGCGCAGCTCGGCGGGGCGAGCGTGCGAGGTCACCAGATCGAGGTCGTGGCAGACGTCGAACACGTTGGGCGTGGGCGGTACCAGGCCGTGCTCCATGGCCAGCAGCGCCGCCACCGTGTCCAGCACGGGCGCACCGCAGTACGCCCGGCCGAAGCCGGTCTTGGGCGCCGTCACCGGCACCCGCGTGCCGTGCGCGCCGAGGGCGTCGGCGATCGCCAGCGCCTCCGCTCGGTCCGCCTCGGGCACGCCCAGGGCGTCGGCGAACACGACGTCGACCTCCTCGGGGGCGACGCCCGCGTCGTCGAGGGCGCCGGTGATCGCGTGCGCGAGGCCCTCACGGGACTCCGCCCAGCGGGACGTCCCGGTGAACGTGGCCGAGTGACCGGCCACCACACCCCGTACGGGCACCCCGCGCTCACGGGCCCGGTCCTCGTCCTCGACGACGAGCAGGGCGCCGCCCTCGGCCGGCACGAACCCGCACGCCTTCTCGGTGAAGGGACGGTAGGCGCGGTCGGGATCGTCGAGGGTGCTGAGCTCGGGGTAACCGAGCTGGCACACCATCGAGTAAGGGGCCAGCGGCGCCTCCGCCGCCCCCACCACCATCACGTCCGTGCCGCGACGCACCGCACGGGCCGCGTGCGCGAGGGAGTCCAGACCGCCCGCCTCGTCGCTCGCCACCACCCCGCACGGCCCCTTGAGGCCGCCGCGGATGGAGATCTGCCCGGTGCTCGCCGCGTAGAACCAGGCGATCGACTGGTACGGGCCGACGAACTTGGAGCCCTGGCCCCACAGTTTCTGGAGCTCCCGCTGGCCGAACTCGCCGCCGCCGGAGCCGGCCGCGGTGACCACGCCGACCGAGTAGGGGTCGGCGGGCTCACCGCCCAGTCCGGCGTCGTCGAGGGCGAGCGCCGCCGCGGCCATCGCGAAATGGCTGAACCGGTCGGTCTGCACCAGGAAACGGTCCTCGACCAGGGCCGCCGGGTCGAAGGACCGCACCTCGCCCGCCACCCGCAGCGGCAGATGCCCGCAGCCCTCGCGGGTGATCAGGTCCAGCACGCCGAGACCCTCGCTGACCGACTTCCAATAGGCGTCGGTGCTCAGTCCGTTGGGCGCGACCACACCGATGCCGGTGACGGCCGCTCGCCCGGAACGCCGCTTGCTCATCGTGACCTCCCGCCCGTCCCGGACAGCAGCACCGCGGACTGGAAACCGCCGAACCCGCTGCCGACGGAGAGCACGTGCTCCAGCTTCCGCGGGCGGGCGGTGCGCGGCACGTAGTCCAGGTCGCACTCCGGGTCGGGGGTCTCGTAGTTCGCCGTCGGCGGCACGACCTGGTGACGCAGCGCGAGCACGCAGGCGGCCACCTCGATCGCGCCGATGGCGCCGAGCGAATGCCCCACCATCGACTTGATGGAGCTCATGGGCGTCTCGTACGCGTGCGCGCCGAGCGACCGCTTCACCGCGGCCGTCTCGTGCCGGTCGTTCTGCCGGGTGCCGGAACCGTGCGCGTTGACGTAGTCGATCCGGGCCGGGTCGAGCCGGGCCTGGTCGAGGGTGCTGTCGATGGCGCGGGCCATCTCCAGGCCCTCACTGGTCAGGCCCGTCATGTGGTAGGCGTTGCCGTAGGTGGCGTAGCCGCTGATCTCGCAGAGGATGTCCGCGCCACGCGCCTTCGCGTGCTCGTAGTCCTCCAGCACCAGGACCGCCGCTCCCTCGCCCATCACGAACCCGTCGCGGTGCGCGTCGAACGGCCGGGACGCGTGCTCGGGGTCGTCGTTGTTGGGCGACGTCGCCTTGATGGCGTCGAAGCACGCCATCGTGATCGGGGAGATCGGCGAGTCCGACGCCCCCGCGATGCAGACGTCCGCCCGGCCCTCGGCGACGGTGTGGAAGGCGTAGCCGACCGCGTCGAGGCCTGAGGTGCAGCCGGTGGACACCGTCTGCACCGGACCCCGGGCGCCGAACTGCTCGGCCACCGTGGAGGCCAGGGTGCTCGGCGAGAACGCCAGGTGCAGTTTCGGGTCCGCCTTGGTGTGGTCCACGTCCCACTGCCGGCCGCTCTCGCTGACCAGCACGTAGTCGTGTTCCAGCCGGGTGGTCCCGCCGACCGCGCTGCCCAGCGACACCGCGGTGCGCCACGGGTCCAGGGAACCGGTGTCGAGCCCGGACTGCCGGACCGCCTCCCGGGCCGCGACCACGGCGAACTGGATGTAGCGGTCGGCGTGCTGGCACAGGTCCGCGTCCAGGCCGTGCTCGAACGGGTCGAAGTCGCACTCGGCGGCGATGCGGGAGCGCAGGCCCGCCGGGTCGAACAGCGTGATGCCGCGGGTCGCGGTGCGGCCTGCGGTCAGCAGGTCCCAGAACGCCGTCGCCCCGATGCCGCCGGGAGCGACCACACCTATACCGGTGACGGCCACCCGCCGGGTCATTTTATGGCCTCGCTCGGCTCGGCCGGACGGGCCGCCTCCGGTCCGCCCACCCTCAACTGCGGCCCCGACACGGCGCTTTCGGTCTCCTCCGTGTCGACGTGCCCGAGGCTCGGGTGGGGCGCGAGGGGACCCAGGTGGAAGACCATACGGGCCTCCTCGTCGCCGACGTTGCGGAAACGGTGCCGCATGTCGATCGGGATCATCAGCCCCTGCTCGGCACGGAGAGCGAACGGCTCACCGTCCAGGTCCACCTCGAGCGAGCCGTTGACGACGTACACGAACTCCTCGGAGTACGGGTGGTAGTGCTCGGCGATCCGCTCACCGGGCTTGATGACGGCCAGCCCCATGAAACCGCTCGTGGAGCCCACGGTGGCCGGGGTGAGCAGGGTCCTGAGGTCGCCCCCGCGCCGGCGGTTGGGCTCCGTCTCGCTCAGGTCCACGATCCGTGGATGCTGCTTGGACATGGTTGATACCTCCGGGTGTTCCGGTGACGCTCCCGGCGCGACGGCCGCGGACGCCACCGTGGTCGACCGTCAGGAAGCCGCCGCGCTGCGGTCGGTGACGGGCAGCATGTCGGCGTGCGACAGCAGCCGGTTGAGGGTGCGCTCCGAGTCCAGGTCGCCCTCGACGCCGATCGCGGCGCCGTCCAGGAGCCCCCGGAGTTCCGCCGCCTTGCCCGGGCCCTTGATGCCCAGCGCGGCGAGCGGGTCCAGGTCGAGGTCGCCGGTGACGTCGACGAGACGCACCACGATGTCGTCCCGCTGGAACACGGTGCTCGCGTACACCGGGCTGTCCGGGTCGCCCGCCGCGGCCTCGTCCTGGTGGGCGAGGAACCGGGCCAGGTCCGTGCCGCGGCCCTGCACGGCGGGGTAGTACAGCGCGTGCCGCCGCAGCCCCTGGGGCTCCGGCCGGCCGGCCGTCACATGGTGCACGGCGGGCAGCGCGGCCCGGGTGAAGAACAGCCGCGCGGACTCGGGGTCGGTCAGGTCCCGGTCCTGCTCGAGATAGGGGTTGATGGCCTCCTCGACCGCCCGCACCTCCGGCTGGCGCGCCACGTGACGCAGCGCTGCGAGCAGGTCGCCCTCCACCTCGACGGCCCGCACGACCCGGTTGCCGTGCATGAACAGCGAGGTCCGGCGCAGCCGCGTGGTGTCGTCGACCTGGGCCTTGGGCGACTCGTACCCGGCCAGCAGCTCCGCCACCTTCGACTCGGAGCCCGGCTTGACGGTGAAGGTGAGGGCGTGGCGCGCCACGCCGTCGCCGACCCGTACCTCCGACTGGAGGCCCGCGGCGGCGGCGCCAGGGGTCAGCGGCTGCTCGGGGAAGGTCTCGCGCACGACGCTGTAGCGCATCGACCGGGTGTCCCGCACGCAGCTGTGCATCGGCCGGACGGTCTCCACGTGCTCCTCGCTGTTCACCCACGCGAGGAACGGCGGGGCGCTCTCCCATTCGCTGGTGATCAGCCACTGGGAAGGGTTCTCGATCGACTGGCACAGCTGGTCGCTGATGTGACCGGGCACGGACGCGACCGCGTTCCGCATGTGCTCGTACGCCTCGAGGAACTGCTCCTGCGCCCCCTCGTACAGGTCGAGCAGCAGGATCACCCGCAGCCTGGAGCCGTCGAAGGCCGACTGCGATATGCGTCCCGACATGGTCATCCGGCGCACCTCTCCTCTTGTTGGGGAAACCCCTGCGGCGGGGCTTCTTCCGGAAGCTCTTCACGGAAGGTCAGGCACGACCGCCGTGTCCGATGGGCAGGGGGTCGCCATGTGTCGATGGTCGGGCGGGCCCCCGGAGCGCGCGAGCGACACGGCGCAGGCGGGTGAACCGCGCGCCATCCGGGTGCCGCCCGGACGGGAAGGGCTCCGTACCGGGGATGACATCAGCGTCCCGTTCCTCAACCACGACCCGGGCGAACGCTGGAGGCGTTGCAATGAACCGATCGGGCACGACCGGCGAGGCGGTCCACCGCACGCCCGTCCTCATCGTCGGGGGCTCCCTGGTGGGCTTGTCGACGTCTCTGTTCCTGGGGCGGCTCGGTGTGCCGCACACGCTCGTCGAGCGGCACGCGGGCACCTCGATCCATCCGCGCGGGCGGGGCAACAACGTGCGCACGATGGAGCTGTTCCGCACCGCCGGCGTGCAGGGGCGCATCATCGAGGCCGCGTCCGTCCTGCAGGACAACCACGGCATCCTGCAGACGCCGAGCCTGGTGGGGGACGAGGGCGAGTGGCTGTTCCGGGAGATCGATCCCGGCGGCGGCCTGGCCCGCTTCAGTCCGGCCGCCTGGTGCCTGTGCAGCCAGAACGACCTGGAGCCGGTGCTGCTGCGCGGCGCCCGTGAACTGGGCGGCGACCTGCGCTACAACACCGAGATGATGTCGTTCGACCAGGACGGCGACGGGGTGACGGCGCTGGTCAAGAGCCGGGAGACCGGTGAGCACACCACGATCAGGGCGGACTACCTGGTGGCCGCGGACGGCCCGCGCAGCCCCGTCCGGGAGCAGCTCGGCATCGGACACAACGGCCCCGGCGACCTGTTCCACAACGTCAGCGTCACCTTCTCCTCGCGCCGGCTCGCCGGCGTGGTCGGCGACCGACGGTTCATCGTCTGCTACCTCACCGACCCCGAGGCCGACGGGGCGCTGCTGCCGGTGGACAACCGCGAGCACTGGGTGTTCCACGCCCCTTGGCACCCCGAACACGGGGAGACCCTGGAGGAGTTCACCGACGAGCGGTGCACCGAGCACATCCGGCGGGCGGTGGGCGTGCCGGACCTGGACGTCACCGTCACCGGCCGGGCCGCCTGGCACGCGGCCGAGCGGGTCGCCGAGCGGTACGCGGACGGGCGGGTGTTCCTGGCCGGCGACTCGGCGCACGAGATGTCACCCACCGGGGCGTTCGGTTCCAACACCGGCATCCAGGACGCCCACAACCTCGCGTGGAAGCTGGCCGCCGTGCTGGGAGGCTGGGCCGGACCCGGGCTGCTCGACACCTACGACGCCGAACGCCGGCCCGTCGCCGAGGCGACCAGCGCCCGCGCCTCGTCCCGCTCGGTGGAGCACAGCCACCCCGGCTACACACCCGAGGCCGAGGCCGCGGCGCTCGTCGGCCGCAAGCGCGGCATCCTCAACGTCGCCCTCGGCTACCGCTACCCGCGCGGCGCGGTCCTCGGCGCGGACCCTGCGACCCCGGTGGTGCCGGACGCGCTCACGCTGACCGGCGAGCCCGGCAGCCGCGCGCCGCACCTGTGGCTGGACCGGGCCGGCGAGCGGATCTCCACGCTCGACCTCTACGAGCGCTCCCTCGTCCTGCTGGCGTCCTCGCACAGCCCGTGGCTCGCCGCGGCGGCCGAGGTGGCGGCCGGTCTCCCGGCGCCGCTGGACGCCTACGGTGTGGGCGAGGGCGCCGACCTGCTGCCGGAGGCCGGTTCCGACTGGGCGGAGGCCCACGGGGTCACGCCGGAGGGCGCGGTGCTGGTGCGGCCGGACGGCTTCGTCGCCTGGCGCCACGAGGGGCGGGCCGCGAACCCGGCCGGCGCTCTGCGGGACGCGGTCGCCGCGTTGCTGTCCCGCGCCTGAGCGGCCGCGGCCGACGGGGCGGTGCGGGTCACCCGCCGCCGATGCCGCCCTGGCGGCCGCGCTCGGACTTCGCCAGGTGCTGCTCGTACCGCTGGAGCGCCGGCCCGTCGACGTCCCAGGGCCACGGGGTGACCATGCCCTGGAGCGCCTGGAACACCGGGTGGGCGTCCGCCGCACGGCCGCCCGCGCACAGCGCGTACGCCAGGACGTTGAGGTCGGCCGGCGCCGCCGCGTGCTGGAAGAACCCCGGCTTCGGCCACAGCGCGGCGGCCTGGTGCAGCGCCGCCGCCAGATGTCCGCTCTCGAAGAGCTGGCCCGCGGTCATCGCCCGCATCCCGCCCTGGGCGAGCAGCCCCTGGTACTGCCGTACGGCGGCCGTGAGTTCGACCGCGGCGCACGGGGCGTTGGCCGGGATGCGGGTGCGGACCGCGTCGACGAAGTCCAGCACCGAGGCGCTGGAGCCGCCCTCCTCGGGCGACAGCAGGGCGAGCATCTGCAGGAACGCCTCGCGGTTCCAGGGGTCGCGGGCGGTGGCCTGCCGCCACAGGGCGTCGACGTCCTTGTGGTCGAAGCGCACGACGCGTGCGGCGCCGAGCAGGACCACCCACGGCAGGGGGTCCTCCGGCGACAGCTCGGCCGCCCGGTGGCACCGGGTGATCAGCGTGTCGGTGTCGTCGAGGCGCCGCTCCTCCAGGGCGCGCACCAGGGTGGTCCAGGAGTGGAACAGCAGGGCGTCCACGTCGTCCGGGTCGCGCTCCAGCCAGGTCTCGGCGATGCCGGTGCCGGAGGCGGCCCCGGCCAGCACGGACACCCGGTGACCGCGGAGGTCCCAGTCGTCCCCGGTCTCGTCCAGCAGCTCGGCGATCAGCTCCGCGTCCGCGGTCTTCCCGCTGCCCCGCTTGCTCAACTTGCCCAGGACTTTGTCCAGTTGGGTGTCCCCCAGGGAGCGGGAAAGGCGGGGGCGTCGATTGGGGCGCGTACTGAAGAGGGGCATGTGCGAAGACTAGGAAGCGGATCGGCCCGTTCAACCGGTACGGGGTGATCGTTATCGATCTGGCCCTTACTGCCGGTCAGCCGGGCAGACCGGGGCGGGGCCGGACAACTCGCCGGCCCTGCCCCGCCCGTCGTGGTCCGTGACTCAGGCCGCGGGGGCCGGGTACGTCGGGTACTCCACGCCGGACACGTACTGGACGACGCGGACGACCTGGCACGAGTAGCCGAACTCGTTGTCGTACCACAGGTAGAGGATCGCGTTGTCGCCGTCGACCTTCAGGGCGCCGGCGTCGACGATCGACGCGTGCCGCGAGCCCACGAAGTCGCTGGAGACCGCGTCCGGCGCGCTGATGAAGTCGATCTGGCGCTTGAGCGGGGAGGTCAGCGACACGTTGCGCAGGTAGTCGAGGACCTCTTCGCGGTTGGTGGCGCGGCCCAGCTGGAGGTTGAGGATGGCGATCGACACGTTCGGCACCGGCACGCGGATGGAGCTGCCGGTGATGGGGGCCTTCAGGTCGGGCAGCGCCTTGGCGACGGCGGACGCGGCGCCCGTCTCGGTGATCACCATGTTGAGCGGCGCGGACCGGCCGCGGCGCTCGGACTTGTGGTAGTTGTCCAGCAGGTTCTGGTCGTTGGTGAACGAGTGGACGGTCTCCACGTGGCCGCGCAGCACGCCGTACTCGTCCGCCATCGCCTTCAGCGGCGGCACGATCGCGTTGGTGGTGCAGGACGCGCAGGACATGATCCGCTCGTCCGGCTTGAGGGTGTCGTGGTTGACGCCGTGCACGATGTTCGGCACGTCGCCCTTGCCGGGCGCGGTCAGCACCACCTTGTCGACGCCGGGGCGCAGGTGCTGCGAAAGACCCTCGCGGTCACGCCACTTGCCGGTGTTGTCGATCAGGATGGCGTTGTCGATGCCGTACGCGGTGTAGTCGATCTCGGTCGGGTCGTTGGCGTAGATGAGCTTGATGACGTTGCCGTTGGCGACGATGGTGCTGTTCGCCTCGTCGACGGTGATGGTGCCCTGGAACTGGCCGTGCACGGAGTCGCGGCGCAGGAGGGAGGCGCGCTTGACGATGTCCTGTTCGCCGCCCCGGCGCACGACGATCGCGCGCAGCCGCAGGCCGTTGCCGGAGCCGGACTTCTCGATCAGCAGGCGGGCGAGGAGGCGGCCGATGCGGCCGAAGCCGTAGAGGACGACGTCGCGCGGCTCGCGGCGCTCGATCTTGCTCGCGCCGGTGGCGCCGGCGACGGCCTCGGCGGTGAACTCGGCGACGGACTTGCCCTGGTCGTCCGCGCGGTAGGCCTCAGCGAGCAGACCGATGTCGATCTGCGAGGGGCCGAGGTCCAGCGTGGTGAGCGCCTGGAGGAACGGCAGGGTCTCGGTGACGGAGAGCTCCTCGCCGGCGATCTGCCGGGCGAAGCGGTGCGTCTTGAGGATGCTGACCACCGACTTGTTCACCAGGGAGCGGCTGTGCAGCAGGACGGTGACGTCCCGCTCCCGGTGCAGCTTCCCGATGATCGGGATCATCGACTCCGCGATCTCCTCGCGGTGCTTCCAGTTGGTGAACGAGTCTTCGTTGACAGTCACAGCATCATCTTTCGAGCTAGAGGGTGCTCATATGATAGCCATGTCGCTCGGAGGGGTCGGAGGGGGTCCGCCCCTGACGTGCGAAGGGGTCCGGCGGGCCGTGCCGGAGGGCGCGTGGATCGCAGGGTTGCGCGACATGCGAACGGGTACGCGTCCCCTACTGTGCCCGGGCCCGAGCGGGCTCCGGGCGGGCCGACAACCGCCGCTACCAGGGAATTCGTCATGGAAACACCCGCGCACGAGAACAACGCCCCCACGCCCGCGCAGCGGGCCCTGGACGCACTGTCGGAGAACACCGAGGACACGGCAGCGCTGGACGCCCTGGCCGACAGCGACGTCCTGATCCCGGTCCCCGACGACGCGGGCGACGAGGAGGCCGCCGACCCCGGCGCCGTCGCGCTGCCCGTGCTCGAGCAGCCGGGGGGCACCCAGGTGGTGCCCGTGTTCACCTCCGAACTGGAGATGGCGGGGCTGCTTCCGTTCGTCTCCCGCTACCGCCTGGTCCCGCTCGGCGCCCTCGCCGCGCAGTGGCCGGCCGACGACCTGTCCCTCACCATCGACGGCAGCTCCGATCACCGCCTGACCCTGACCTCGGAGGGGGTCCGCACCCTGCTGGCCCGCCCCTGAGCGTCCGGCGCCGAAGGCCCCGGTCCGTCCGGCTCGCGTGGAGCCGTGACGGCCGAGGCCTTCGCCGTGGACTCGGGCGGCGCGGATCGAGGTCGTGACGTCCGGCAGGCGCGGAGGGGTGCCTCGGGTCCGCACGACCCGCAGGGCCGTGGAGGGTCCGGTCAGTCCCCGAGTGTCCGGGCCAGGGCGGCGCGCTGGACCGGGAGGGTCTCGGCGTGCAGCTCGCGGCCCCGCGCGGTGAGCTGCACGTAGACGCCGCGCCGGTCAGTCGGGCAGGTGCTGCGCTCGACCAGGCCGTTCTTCTCCAGGCGGGCGATCAGCCGTGACAGCGCGCTCTGGCTCAGATGCAGCCGGCCGACCAGATTCTGCACCCGGCACAGCTCGCCGCTCGGGGGAGTGGCGTTCGCGAGCAGGTCGAGCACCTCGAAGTCGGAGGCGCCCAGGCCGTAGGGGTGCAGGGCGCGGTCGATCTCACCCTGGGTGCGGGCGTGCACGGCGAGGATGTCACGCCACCGTTCTTCGAGCCGCGCCCCGTCGGTCGTACCTGCCATACGGGAACCGTAACATTTGTTCGAAATTCAATGAACTCCTGGCAGGGTCAGACCCACGCTGGTTCCGCCCCCGCCGGGCAGAGTCGCCGGATGAGCGGCGTGGCCGGGTCGGAGTCGCTGGATGAACGGCGTGGAGCGGTCCCCGGCGGACGCGGCCCGGGGGTCTTCCGCCGGGAGGCCGCCCGGGCCGCCCGTGACGACAGCGGCCGGCGCCCGGCCGACCCGTCTTCCGGCAAGGGTGGGAGAGCCGGGCGCCGCTCGGCCACGACGACCGCGCGTTGCCCGCCACGGAGTGGTATCGCAATCATTTGCTCGATTCAAAATCCGTGCAACGCACGGGAGTTGACTCCGGACAAGCTGCCCGCAGGGCGGGACACGAGCACCCCGGGCGCGGCACAGTGGGAAGGCGCCGGAGACGAGGAAGCCCGGCGCGGAGGTAGGTGGACGACATGCTGAGGAATCCCGCCGACGGGACACGACTGCGCATCCTCGCCTGGCTGGCCGAACCGGACACCGCCGGACGCGGTCTGACCGCGGACGACGTCGCCGCCCGCCTCGGCGTGCCCCGCCCCGCCGCCCTCACCCACCTCCGGCTGCTCACCGCCCTCGGTCTGCTCCACCTCACCGGCCAGGACGACGGCCCCCGCTACCGGCGCGACGAGATCCGCCTCGCCGAGGTGACCCAGCTGTTCCGGAAGGGCTGGTGAAGCTGCTGGACTACGCTGATCCCGTGCGAGCAGGAGACGTACGACCATGAGCGCGGCGGACACCGGACGGCCCCGGCGCCGCTCCGCCGTGCGCGCCCAGGCGCCCGTCGTCGCGGCGGTCGCGGTGGGCGGCGGAGCGGGAGCCGCGGCCCGGTACGCGGCCGTCCTGTGGTGGCCGACCCCGGCGGGGTCCTTTCCGTGGACGATTCTGTGGGTCAACGTCCTCGGCTGTGCCGTGATCGGCGTGTTCATGGTGCTCGTCGCCGAGGCGCGCACCGCCCATCGTCTCCTCCGCCCGTTCTTCGGCACCGGCGTCCTCGGCGGCTTCACCACCTTCTCCACGTACGCGGTGGACGTCCGCGGCCTGTTCGAAGCCGGCCGCCACGGCACTGCGCTCCTCTACCTGGCCGCCACCCCCGTCGTGGCCCTGACCGCCGTCTGGGCGGCCACCGCGGCCACCCGTCGGGCACTGATCAGGAGGCAGCCATGACCACTCAGGGCACCGGCGGGCTGCGCCTCACCGTGATCGTCGGCGAGTGCGACACCTGCCGCCACCGGCCGCTCTACTCGGAGATCGTCCACCGGGCGCACGCGGCGGGCCTCGCCGGGGCCAGCGTGTTCCGTGGCATCGAGGGCTTCGGCGCCTCGTCGCTCGTGCACACCTCCCGGCTGCTGTCGCTGAGCGAGGACATGCCGGTGGCGGTCGTCGTCGTCGACACCGAGGAACGGGTGCGGGCCTTCCTGCCGGAGGTCGACGCGCTCGTCCCGGAAGGGCTGGTGTTCCTCGAACGGTGCGAGATCGTCCCCAGGCCCGGGAAGGGCGACGACGCGGTGCGGGAGGGCCGGGGGTGACCTGGCTGTACGTGGTGCTCGGCGCGATGGCCGGGGCGCCGTTGCGGTATCTCACGGACCGCGCCGTCCAGTACCGGACCCGCTCGGGACTTCCCTGGGGGACGTTCACCGTCAACGTCGCCGGCAGTCTGATACTCGGCCTGCTCACCGGTGCCGTGGCCGCGGGCGTCGCGGGATCCGAGCTGCAGTTGCTGCTCGGCACCGGCCTGTGCGGCGCCCTCACCACCTACTCGACCTTCTCCTACGAGACCCTCCGCCTGGCGGAGAGCGGCTCCCTCCGGTACGCGGCGGCCAACGTCGTGGTGAGCACGGCGGCCGGCCTGGGCGCCGCCTTCGCGGGGGCCGCCCTGGCCGGGGCGGTGTGGCCGTAGGGTCAGCGCCCGGCCTCACGCAGGGGCGCGCCCACCTCCCGCAGATGGCGCAGCGCCGTGCGGTGCGAGGCGACGAGACCCGACCGGCAGTACGGGATGCCCAGCTCGGCGCAGTACCGCTCGGTGATCACCTGGGCCTCCGCCAGGGCCGGCGTCGGCATGCTCGGGAACAGGTGGTGCTCGATCTGGTAGTTGAGGCCGCCCATGAACACATCGGTCAGCGCGCCGCCGTCCACGTTGCGGGAGGTCAGCACCTGACGGCGCAGGAAGTCCAGCTCGGCCCCCTCCTCGACCATCGGCATGCCCTTGTGGTTGGGGGCGAACACGGACCCGAGATACAGGCCGAACAGCCCTTGATGGACGGCGATGAAGGCGAGCGCCTTTCCGGGGGAGAGGAGGGAGAAAATCCCGCCGAAATAGACGGAGAAATGCGCGACGAGAAGAGCACCCTCCAGTACCGGCCGTTTCATCGACGGGCTCCGCAGCGCCCGGAAACTGCTGAAACTCAGATTCAGGCCTTCGAGGGTCAGCAGCGGGAAGAAGAGTGCAGCCTGGTGTTTCCCGATGTACCGGGCAGGCCCCTTGGTATGCCGCGTCTGCCGTGCCTGACGGCGTGACCAGACGATGATGTCCGGCGCGACGTCCGGATCCTTGCTCTCGTGGTTCGGGTTCGCGTGATGGCGGGTGTGCTTGTTCATCCACCAGCCGTAACTCATGCCGAGCAGCACGTTCGCCACCACGAGACCACCAGCCTCGCTGGGGCGCCGGCGGGAGAACACCTGGCGGTGGGCCAGATCGTGCGCGGCCAGTCCGAGCTGTCCGAACACGACGGCCAGCGCGGCGGCGACGAAGAGTTGTGACCAGGCGTCACCGATGAGCAGGAACGCCGCGACGCTTCCGGCGAGGGCGAGGCCGACGGCCGTGAAACGCACCGTGTAATACAGCGGGCGGCGACGCAGCAGACCCGCCTCGGATATGCGTCGGGAAAGTTCGGAGAAATCGCTTCCTCTCCCGCTGCCTCTGTTTTCCGTGCCCGGGGAAAGGGTGCCGGTCAGTACCGTCGAATTGGCCATGCGCTTCAGTATGTGGGCGCTTCCCGGCCCGAAGAAGGGCGGTGGCACCCCCATGTGGGAGGACGGTCACCCCAGGTGAGGAGGGGGTGGTGGCCCCAGGCCGGGGGTGTGGCCGGCACCACCCCGGACCCGTCCCCGCTTGACAGTCCGCGCGGGCGGCCCGCACGATCGGCCCGTGAACCTGTCAGACAGCCCGACAGGTGGTGCGGGACCGCGGCGCGTCAGCGCGACGGAGGCGGTGCTCGCCCACCTCCGCGACGCCATCGAGCGCGGCCACTACGCGATCGGCGACAAGCTGCCCTCCGAGGCGGAGCTGTGCCGCGGACTCGCGGTGTCCCGCCCGGTGCTGCGCGAGGCGCTGCGCGCACTGCAGACCATGGGCCTGACGGTGTCCCGCACCGGAAAGGGCACCTTCGTGGTCGCCGACGCCGTGCAGGACCCCACCTTCGGCGACTACACGGCCGGTCACCTCATGGAGGTGCGTCGGCACGTCGAGATCCCTGTCGCCGGATACGCCGCCCACCGCCGTACCCCGGAGGACCTGGACCGGCTGCGGGGACTGCTGGCGCGGATGGAACGGGAGACCGACACCACCGTCTGGGCGGCCATGGACACCCTGTTCCACCTCGCCGTGGCCGAGGCCGCCCAGAACCCCGTCTTCCGGCGGGTCATCGAGGAGATCCGCGACGCGCTGGCCCGCCAGTCCGCCTTCCTCAACGAGCTCGGCGGCCGCCGAGCCCACTCCGACCGCGAGCACCGGGCCATCGTCGAGGCCCTGGCCGCCGGCTCCGAACAGGACGCCGTGCGGGCCATGACCCACCACCTCGACCGTGTCGAGACCACCCTCACCGACATCGTGCGCTCCGCGCGCACACCGGGTCCGCGCACCACCCCCGCGCCGGCCCGCCACGACGACCCGCAGGCAGTGTGATGCACAGCAGTCTCCCCGCGGCCGCACCCCCGGTCCGCGCACCCCGCCACGCCCCCGTCGCCCACCTCGTACGCGGCGGGGTCGTCGAAGGCGTCCACTACGGCTCCGTCGTCGTCCTCGACGCCGACGGCACGGCCGGCTTCCGGCTCGGCGACCCCGAGGCGGCGTTCTACCCGCGCTCCGCGCTCAAGCCCGTCCAGGCGGTGGCCATGGTCCGCGCGGGCCTTCCGCTCGACGGCGACCTGCTGTCCCTCGCGGCGGCCAGCCATTCGGGCGAGGAACGCCACCTCGACGGCGCGCGCCGCATCCTCGAACGGGCCGGCCTGACCGAGGACCACCTGCGCAACGTCCCCGACCTGCCCTTCGACCCCGCCGTGCGGGACACCTGGGTGCGCGCGGGCCGGGGCCCCTCCCGGCTCGCCCAGAACTGCTCCGGCAAGCACGCCGCCATGCTGTACACGGCGAAGCTGAACGGCTGGTCGACGGACGGCTATCTCGACCCGGCCCACCCCCTCCAGCAGGCCGTCGCCGAGACCGTCGAGGACCTCACCGGGCGACGCGTCGCCACGGTCACCGTGGACGGCTGCGGCGCGCCGCTCTTCGCGGTGTCGCTGGAGGGCCTGGCCCGCGCCGCCGCCCGGATCGCGGGCGGCGCGCCCGGCACCCCCGAGCGCCGGGTCGCCGACGCGATGCGCACCCACGCCGAGATGGCGTCCGGGGCGGGCCGCGACGTGGCCGCGCTGATGCGCGCGGTGCCGGGGCTGCTCGCCAAGGACGGCTTCGAGGGCGTCCAGGTCGCGGCACTGCCCGACGGCCGCGCAGTCGCCGTGAAGATCGCCGACGGCGCCGGCCGCGCCCGCGTCCCGGTCACCGCCGCGGCCCTCACCCGCGCGGGCGTCGACCCGTCCCTGCTCACCGCCTTCGCGGGCGAAAAGGTCCTGGGCGGCGGCCGCCCGGTCGGCGGGATACGCCCGGTGGCGGGTCTGGCGGCCACGGGTCCGGGGGCCGCTGCGGAGGCGGTGTGCGCCTGAGGACGGCGTGACCCGGGGCCGGCTCTTCGGCAGCGGCCCTCCGGCGCTGACCGTCAGTCCTTCGGCACCGGCCCCCACCTGAGCCGCAGGTACACCGCCACCCCCGCCCCGCCCAGCAGGCCGGCCCCGGTGATCGTCCACCACACCGGACGGTCGTCGGTGTCGTCCTCGTGGGATGCCGACACCGCCACCGCGTCCGCCTCCGGGCCGCCCGGCGGGGCACTGCGCAGGGCGTCCAGGGAGCCGACCGGGTCGACGCGGCCGGCCGCCTCGAAGCCCCAGTCGAGGAGTGCGCGCGTCTCCTCGTAGACCGCGTGTCCGTGGTCGGAGCGGGGGTTCATGACCGTCGCCACGAGGGTCCGGCCGTCGCGGCGGGCGGCCGCGACCAGGGTGTTGCCCGCGTGGCTGGTGTAGCCGTTCTTCACGCCGATCAGCCCTCGGTACGGGGCGACCCCGTCCGCCCCCGTGAGCAGCCGGTTGGTGTTGACGATCGGATAGCTGCCGCCGTCGCGGGCCGGGAAGGTCGCCGCCGCCCGGGCGCAGTACTCCGCGAACTCGGGGCTGCGCAGCCCCGCCCGGCCGAACACGGCCAGGTCGAACGCCGACGACACCTGACCGGGCGCGTCGTAGCCGTCCGGCGACTTCACCCGGGTGTCGCGGGCGCCCAGGGCCCGTGCCTTCTCCTCCATCCGCTCTGCCGTGACCCGCCAGCCGCCGTTGAGGGCCGCCAGAACGTGCACCGCGTCGTTGCCGGAGTTGAGGAAGACCCCGTTCCAGAGGTCGGAGACGCGGTACGTCCGGTTCTCGGCGACCCCGACGAGACTGCTCCCGGGCCCGATGCCCTCCAGCTCCTCCGGGTCGACGCGGTGCCGGATGCCGGACGGCAGGGCGGGCATCACGGTCAGGGCGAACAGCGTCTTGAGGGTGCTTGCGGGCGGCAGCCTGCGGTGCGCGTCGTGCGCCGCGAGCACCGCGCCGGTGTCGGCGTCGGCGATCAGCCAGGAGCGGGCGGACAGGTCCGGGACCTCGGGCGCGCCCGCGCGCGGACGGACGTGCGTGCCGGGCCGGTACAGCAGGGACGCGGGCGCGTCCGTCGTCCGCGGCCCGGGATCGACGCCGGGTCCGGTGGTCGCCGCGGCGGGCGCCAGCGCCAGCAGGCCCGCCGCGCAGAGCACGCACCCCGACACGGCAGCCCGCGAAGCAAATCCGATAGTCATATCGCAAACGTAGGAAGGGGCGTCCCGAACACCGCGCTGCCCCGGCCGGGAGCCGCGCGCGAGCACTCGGATGCTCTTCCCGGCTTGCGGCGGCCCGGCGGGCGCCTTCTGCCCCGGTGCGCGGAAGTTTCGGGGCGGCCCCGGACGCCGCGCTCTAGGCTGGGCGGATGTTCAGCCCCGAAGGCCCCCGACTGAGCGAACTGGCCGTCCAGGCGCTGTCGTCCGTCGAGCACGGCTACGACCTCCTCGCCCCGAAGTTCGACCACACCCCCTTCCGCACCCCCGATTCCGTGCTGGACGCCACCGTCGCCGCGCTGCTGGAGTCCGGCCCCTACGACACCGGGCTCGACCTGTGCTGCGGCACCGGCGCGGGCGTGGACGTGCTGCGGCAGGTGTGCCGGGACGCCGTCACGGGCGTGGACTTCAGCACCGGGATGCTGGAGGTCGCCCGTGCGCGCAGGCGGCCCGAGGGGCCCGACACGACCTGGGTGCGGGCGGACGCGCGAGCGCTGCCGTTCGGCCCGGAGTTCGACCTCGTGGTCAGCTTCGGGGCGCTCGGGCACTTCCTGCCGTCCGAGCTGCCGGGGCTGTTCGCGCAGGTGCACAAGGTGCTGCGGCCCGGCGGTCGCTTCGTCCTCCCGGTCGTCTCACCGCCCCGGCCCGGCTCCCCGGCCAACGCGATGCTGCTCGGCTTCGACGCCGTCATGCGGGTGCGCAACGCCGTGTGGCGCCCGCCGTTCGTCATGTACTACCGCGCCGTGCGCTTCGGCGACCTGTGGCGCGGAGTGGAGCGCGCGGGATTCCGCGTGAGGTTCTGGGCCCTCCCCGAGTTCGGGCGCAGACGGGACGGCAGCCCACGGGTGCGGCTGCTCGTTGCGGAGAAGGAGGAGGGGCGGCCGACGGGCACCCGCTGAGTCCGTTCTTCGAACTCACTCGCCGCACTCCAGTGGAATTCGCAACTCACCCGCCTGGATCGGGCCGCGTGACGACGACTGCCCACGACGCGACGGGCACGCCCGCCGGCACACACCGCGCCCGGTCCCGACCGCCGGGATGACCGTGCACCTCACCGACGCCCTCGACGACGGCATCGCGCACGGCTGGAGCCTGGTCCGCATCCGCACCGGCCGCACGCGGCGACCGGGCCGTCGACGACAGCGCCGTGTGGTCGGCGGCCCGGCGGCTGCTCGCCCCCGCCCGGCAGGCCCGCGTGAGGCGCGAGCCGCCGGCCCCTCAGACCGCAGACGGCACCATGAACTCGTAGACCAGCACGTCCTGCTGGGCGTCCAGCACCAGTTCCGTCAGCTCCAGCGGCCGGGCGTGCTGGTCGTGCACCTGCCGGGTGACCCGCACCGTCGGCGTGCCCTCGATGCGGGTGATCGTGTCGCGGTGGTGCAGCGAGAGGCCCGCCCGGCGCATCCAGTCGTAGCACCGGCGCAGCTCGGCGGCGCCGGTGCCGTCGGCCCGGTCGCGGTAGCGGGCCAGCTCCTCCACCTCCGCGAGCGCCACCGCGGAGAACGATGTCACCGCCGTACGCTGCTCCCGTCGGCCGGGCGACGCGGACCAGTAGCGGTGCACCAGCGTGGGCCGGCCGGGCGCCAGCCCCAGATGCTCGGCGTGGCCGGGTGGCGGGATCTCCCAGGCGACGGTGGCCCGGGCCACCGAGTCCCGCCCCGGCCGCCGCGCGCCGAGCGGGAAACCGGCGGAGGCCGGGGCCTCCGCCGGCACGCCCGGCAGCGCGGCGTGGCTGCCCCGCCGGTCGGTGGCGACCAGCCCTTCCCGCCGCAGCAGCTCCAGCGCCTGCCGTACGGTCTCCCGGCTGACCCCGAAGTGCTCGGCCAACTGACGCTCGCCAGGCAGTCGTTCGCCGGGCGGGACGGTGCCGGTGCGCAGATCGCCGAGCAGCTCTGAGGCGACCCTCCGGTAGAGCGGCTCCCCGTCGGTGAGGGACCGGCGGGTGGGTACATGCTGGTGCGGGGTGGTGCGGGCCATGCCGCGCCCTCCTGTTGGTGACGTTCCGTGGCCGTGCGGGCTCGTTGAGCCACCAGATCTAGCATTGGTCTACACCAACAGGGAAGCCTGGTCCGTCAGTTCGGCCGGAACCGTGCGGTCCGTCGGACGCGGTCCGTCAGGCGCGGCCGCGCATCCAGCGCAGCTGCGCCGCCTCCTGGTAGGGGCCGCCGCCCTCGTGGTCGTTGAAGTCGTACACCTCGATCGTCTTGTCCTCGTGCGCCCAGGCGTTGAAGGCGGCGAACACCGTGGAGGGCGGGCACGTCTGGTCCTCCAGCGCCGCCGAGAACAGCGCGGGCGCGGTGCCGCGGGCGGCGAAGTGCACGCCGTCGAAGTACGACAGGGTGTGCCGCACGTCCGCCGCACGGCCGCGGTGCGTCTTGAGGAAGCTGCCGATCTCCCGGTACGGGTTGCGGTCGGTGACCGTCGTCGCGCGCGGGAAGTCGCAGAGGAAGGGCACGTCCGGCGCCACGCCCGCCAGGTCCGGCACCAGGCCGCCCACCGCGATCGTGATGCCGCCGCCCTGGCTCCCGCCCGTGACCACGGTCCGGCTCGCGTCGGTCAGCGGGTGCGACCGCGCCGCCTCCACCGCGCGCACCGCGTCCGTGAACACCCGCCGGTAGTAGTAATTCTCCGGTGCGTCGATGCCGCGCGTCATGTAGCCGGGGAACGCCGGACCGGACCCCACCGGATCCTCGGTGCCGCCGCCCCCGCCCCACGCGCTGCCCTGCCCGCGGGTGTCCATCACGAAGTGCGCCCGGCCGGTGGACGCCCACAGCAGATGCTCGTGCGGCAGCCCGCGGCCGCCGCCGTACCCGACGAACTCCACCACCAGCGGCAGCGGTTCACCGGCACCGGCGGGCAGGGTCAGCCAGCCCTTGACGGGGTGGCCGCCGAACCCGGCGAACGTCACGTCGAAGACCTCCACGGTCGTCAGCCCCGTGTCGACCGGCTCGAACCGCGCGTCCAGGTCTGACCGCCGCGCCTCCTCGAGCGTGCCGGACCAGAACGCGTCGAAGTCCTCGGGCTCCGTGGACGCGCTGCGGTACGTGCGCAGCTTGTCGGGGGAGAGGTCGAACAGGGCCATCTGGGACCGCCTTCGTGAAGGGACCGTGCGAAGCGAGGACACGGTACGTGGATCATGCGGCGGCCCGCCAGGGCGCGGGGGAGAAGGCACTGGTGAGCGGCGTGGAAAGCGTTTGCTCCGGGCGGGTTCCGTCGAGGGCTCAGACGCCGCGGTGCGTCCACAGCGGACCGGTACGGGCCCAGTCCCGTTCCCACTCCTCCAGCCGGCGGCGCAGTGCCGCCCGCCGCACCGCGCGGTGCGCGAGCAGCAGCACGGCCGCCGTGCTGCCGGCGGCCAGGGTGCCCATGCCGACCCCGTACTGCCACACCGACGCGTCGTCGACCGGCGGCAGGACCTCGCGGCCCCGGGAGTCCAGCCAGACGTGGACCGCTTCGCCGGGGCGGACATGCGCGGGGACCCGCGCCAGGGCCGTCCGGGTGCTCCCGTCCGGGTCCGTCCAGCGTACGGTCGCCCGGGTGGAGTGCCGCCGCTCGGACCCGGAGGAGGCATGTGCCTTCGAGGGGCGCTCCAGGACCTCCGCGCGCACCCGGTGACGCTCGGCGCGCTGCTCGTCCGCGGCCGCCCGCGCGTCCGCGTACGTCCACCGGGTGGTGAGCACGCCCGCCAGCGGCACCGTCAGGCACAGCAGCACGGCCACGGTCAGCGCCGTCCACGCCTCGACGACGTCCGACCGGCGGCACAGCGGCCCGCGCCGTCGCCGGGACAGCACCCGCGTTCGCATCCTGCGCCTCCCCTCGCCGTCCACCGCAGCCGCGGGGGTGACGGGCCGAACGGGGCGGCGGACCCAGCGGCTCCGGAACTCGTCTCATCACGTCGCGCGCGGAACTGGTGCGGGCCGGGTGCCCCCGCGGCGGGCGCGCGAAACGACGCGGGCCGCGGGTCCCCCGTACGGCGGTGAGGCCGGGTCAGCCGAAGCGCTCGATGCGGATGCGCTCCACCGGCTGACCGGCGGCCACCAGCAGCCGGGAGGCGTGCTCGGCGAACGAGTTGGAGCCGCACACATAGGCCTCCCACCCGCCGGGAGGCTGCTCGGCCAGGAGCGGCGCCACATGTGCGGCGGCCATACGTCCGACGGCCGTGCCCTCCGGGGCGCTGCGGGTGAACACCGGTGCGGTCTCCGGACCGTACTCGCCGGCGTAGATCAGGTCCTCGGGGCTCCGCGCCGACACCAGCAGGCGCAGGGGCAGGTTAATACCGCGGGCGCGGTGGTGCCGCACCATCGACATCAGCGGAACCACGCCGGAGCCGGCGCCCAGCAGCAGTGCGGGCCGGTCGCCCGGCCAGGCGAAGAAGCCGCTGAGCGGGCCGCGCATCTCGATCCGGTCGCCGGGACGGGCCACCGTGTGGAACCAGCCGGAGACCTCGCCGTCCCGCACATGGTCGAGGGTCAGCTCGATGTGCCCGGAGTCGTCCGGCGCCGAGGCGATCGAGTAGTGGCGCTGGGCCGTGTACCCGTCCTCCGAGACCAGCCGCACCAACAGGTGCTGGCCCGGCACATGCCCCGGCCAGCCCGGCACCGCGAACCGGAAGGTCGACACGCGGGGCGTCTCCCGGCGGATCTCCGTCAGCGTGGCCGTCCGCCACACCGACGCGGTCCGCTCGCTCACGCCGATGCGCCCGGGCACGGCGAACCGTGTGGCCGGCGTCGCCGGCCGCGTCATCTGCTCAGTCACCGGAGTACCGCTGTTCCTCCCACGGGTTGCCCCGCGCGTGATAGCCGTTGCCCTCCCAGAAGCCCGGCTCGTCGTGGTCCAGCAGCCGCAGCCCGGCGATCCATTTGGCGCTCTTCCAGAAGTACAGGTGCGGCACGATCAGCCGCGCCGGGCCGCCGTGCTCGGCGGGCAGCGGCTCGCCGCCGTACTCCCATACGATCCAGGCCCGACCGCCGGTCACGTCGGCGAGGGGGAGGTTCGTGGTGTACCCGGTGTGCGAGTACGCCACCACGTGCGAGGCGGACGGCAGAGGCCGGACCTGGTCCAGGAAGGCGTCCAGCGAGACGCCCCCGAACCGCACGCCGAACTTCGACCAGCCCGTCACACAGTGGATGTCGCCCTCGTACGCGTCGGCGGGCAGCGCGTGGGCCTGTCCCCAGTCCCAGGTGCGGGGCTCGGCCACCAGGCCGTCGATCCGGAAGGTCCAGTCCTCGGGCGTCAGGTCGGGGGTGACCTCGGCGGACAGGACGGGCCACTCGTCCCGCGCGTCGTACTGGCCGGGCGGCAGCCCGGGGTTGTGCACGCGGGGACGGCCGGTGAAGCCGCGGGTGATGTTCACGTGATCGGCGATTCCGTTGCGGGTGGTGCTGATGCGTTTCCTGGCCCAACGGTACGTGGTGTGCGAGAGGCGTGCGGTACGGGGCGGTGTGGCGCTGTGCGTCCGGGGCGAGGCGCGTTGCCGCCGATCCGCTGCCGTGGAGGGGCGGCTGCGGGCCGTGGTGGGCCGAGCGCACAGTTCCCCGCGCCCCTGCAGCGCGCTGCACCGGCTGCGGCGCAGTGAGGGCGGGCGAGGAGCCCGTACCCGCCGCCGAGCTGGGGGCCGTCGGCGGCTTGTCGCGCAGTTCCCCGCGGCCCTGGAGGGCGCCTCACCGCCGGGGTGATCGTCGGGTAAGGTTGCCGTCCGGCCGCGGACCGACCCGGCCTCGACCAGGGAGGTGAGACCCATTACCGCTTGTCAGGTCGGGTGCTCTCGCCTCGGAGCGACACGGTCCACCCGGAGCGGGTGACCACGGGAGCGCCCTTCGGACCCCGAAAGGCCAGGCTCTTGCCCCACCGTTCCGACCCTTCTGCTCATTCTCCCGTCCTCCCGTCCCGTGACGCGGTCGCGGCCACGCTGCGCGTGGCGGGCTGCGTCTTCGCCGAGGACGAGGCCGACCTGATCCTCGCCGCGGCGAACGGCGACCCCGGCGCCGTCGAGGGGATGGCCGCACGCCGCGCCGCCGGACTGCCCCTCGAACTCGTCGTCGGCTGGGCCGAGTTCGCCGGCCTGCGGATCTTCGTGGAACCGGGCGTCTTCGTACCCCGCCGGCGCACCGAGTTCCTCGTCGAGCAGGCGCTCACCCTCGCGCCGGACGCCTCCGTCGTCGTGGACCTGTGCTGCGGCTCGGGCGCGGTCGGCGCGGCGCTGACGGTCGCGCTGGGCGCGGCGGACCTGCACGCCGCCGACATCGACCCGGCAGCGGTGAGCTGCGCCCGCCGCAACGTCGCGTCCCTCGGCGGCCACGTCCACCAGGGCGACCTGTTCGACGCGCTGCCCGCGCGGCTGCGGGGCCGGGTGGACGTCCTCGCGGCCAACGTCCCGTACGTGCCCAGCGACGAGATCGCGCTCCTCCCCGCGGAGGCCCGCGACCACGAGCCCCGCGTCGCCCTGGACGGCGGCGCGGACGGCCTCGACATCCTCCGCCGCGTCGCTGCCGAGGCCCCGGGGTGGCTCGCCCCGGGCGGCCACCTCCTGATCGAAACGAGCCCGCGCCAGGCCCCGGAGGCCCTGTCGGCCTTCATCGAGTCGGGCCTCGAAGCCAGCCTCGCGGTCTGCCGGGAACGCGCGGCACGGGTGGTGACCGGCAGACGGCCGTAAGGGTGGGGCACGCCGACACGTCCGGACGCCGGCGTCGGGTGTCCCTCACGGCTGCGCCCGGCCCGTGAGCCAGAGACTCGGGCACGCGGCTCGGCGGCGCTCGGGGCCGGAGGTGGCCCGAGGCCCGTGACAGGGCGCCGCGCCCCGCGTTCTCAGTCCCCGGGTGCCGTCACCCGGGCGATCAGCAGGGCCACGTCGTCGAAGTTGTCCGGCTCGTGCAGCGTGCGGAGGAGGAGTTCACAGACGTCGTCCAGGGAGCGGGACGGGGTGTCGAGGAGGTCGAGGAGGCGGTCCAGGCGGGCGTCCAGCGGGTCCCGGCGGGTCTCCACCAGGCCGTCGGTGTAGAAGACCAGGCGGTCGCCCGGCTCCAGGTCGACCTCGGTCGTGGCGAAGGCGACCCCGCCCACTCCCAGCGGCACGCCCGTGGGCAGGTCCAGCAGCTCGGGCGTCCCGCCGGCGCGGATGCGGGCCGGGGGGAGATGACCGGCGTTGGCGATGACGCAGCGCCGCTCGCGGGGGTCGTGGACGGCGTAGACGCAGGTGGCGATGGCCTCGTCGAGTTCGACGGTGATGCGGTTCAGGTGTTCCAGCAGCACCGCCGGGTCGAGGCCCAGGGACGCCAGCGTGTGGGTGGCGGTCCGCAGGCGGCCCATCGTGGCGGCGGCCGGGATGCCGCTGCCCATCACGTCGCCGACGACGAGCGCCGTACGGTCGTCGTCCAGTGGGATCACGTCGAACCAGTCGCCGCCGACCTCGCTGGTGGCGCCCGCCGGCTGGTAGCGGGAGGCGACCTCGAGTCCGCCCGTCACGGACGGATGGCTGGGCAGCAGGCTGCGCTGGAGCGTGAGCGCGGTGTCGCGGGCGTTCTGGTACCAGCGGGCGTTGTCGATCTGCACGGCCGCCCGCGAGGCCAGCTCCCGGGCGAGCAGCAGGTCGTCCTCGTCGAACGGCCGGGGGTTGCGCGTCCGGATCAGGTCGATCGCCCCCAGCACCTCCCCGCGCGCGATCAACGGCACGGCCAGGTACGAGTGGACGCCTGCCCGGGCGAGTATCTCGGCGGCCTCCGGGGAGCGGGCGATCCGCAGCAGGTCCTCGTCCTTGGCCTGCGGCACCATCACCGGCAGCCCCGTGCGCACGCACTCGGTGATCAGCCGGTCCGGCGCGTACCGGATCACCTCACCCGGCGGGTCGGCGGCCGGCACGGCGTCGGACGCGTCGACCCAGCGCACCGCCAGCGCCCTCATCAGCGCCGGCTCGGCCGGGCCGAGGACGGTGCGCCGGCCCCGTACGACCGCGTCGAGCAGGTCCACCGCGGCCGCGTCGGCCAGCTCCGGGACGGCCACGTCGGCCAGCTCGCCGGACGTACGGTCCAGATCCAGCGTGGTGCCGATCCGCGCGGAGGCGTCGGCGATCAGCGCGATCCGGCGGCGCGCCGTCTCCGCCTCGGCGTTCGCCCGGTACTGGTCGGTTATGTCCACGACCGAAACGGCCACGCCCAGCACCGTGCCGAGGGCGTTCTCCAGCCGGTACAGGGACACCGTCCAGGCGTGGTCGGCGTCCGGGTCGGCCGGGGTACGGCCGGTCATCGAGCGGTCCACCACGGGACGTCCGGTCCGCAGCACCTCCCGGGCCGCCTCCTCGATGTCCGCCGCGTCCACCAGCGGCAGCACCTCCCGCATCGTGCGGCCCAGATGCTCGTCGGCCGTCAGGCCGTCCATCTGCTCCAGCGCCGGGTTCACCGACACGTACCGCAGATCCGAGTCGAGGACCGCGAGACCGATGGGGGACTGGGCGACGATCCGGGTGGACAGCGCCACGTCCTGCTCCAGCCGCCGCACCGTGGACTGGTCGACCGCGAGACCGAGGGCGTAGACCTGACCCTCGTCGTCCAGCAGCCGCATGTTGCGGAACTCCACCAGCCGGGTCCCGCCGTCCCTGCGCCGGATCGGGAAGGCCCCCGCCCAGCTCCGCCCGGTTCGCATGACCTCGGTGAACAGCTCCTTCACCAGGTCGAGGTGCTCCTCGTGCACCATGATCCGGGCGGCGTACCGGCCCAGCGCCTCCTGGGCGGTGTAGCCGAACAACTCCTCCGCCTGGGGACTCCACAGCACGATCCGACCCTCGGCGTCCAGGACGATCGAGGCCACGCGCAGGACGTCGAGCAGCCCGCTGGGACGCGCCGGACCGTCCCCGCCGGCCGGGAGTGACCACGCTGCGCTCATCCCACGCCCCGCCTTCGCCGAGTCCGCGGCACGCCGTCGCCGCGCCGCCGTCCCTTTGTTGTACCGCGCGCGAGGGCGATTTTCCGCCGCTCCTGCCGTCCCGTTCCTGCTCTCCCCCCATCCTGGCCGGTGACCGCGGCCACGTCATCGTGGAAGGAGCGCGCGGGGGGTGCGCGGGTAGTGCGTTCCGGCGTGCGGTGCTTTGCTGAGGTAGGGCGGGGGACGGTGGAGTGACCACGAGAGGAGCGATCACGATGGTCAGCGAGCCCACGCACCCGGAATCCGTGTCGGTCGAGATCAGCGGATGCAGCAAGGACGACGCCCGGATCGTCTTCGACACCCTGTGCGCCTGCTTCTCGTCGGACCGGTGCGCCGACGACGTGCCCGAGGAGCTGCACGAGACCCGGCCCACGGTCTGGCTCGGCACGTTCGACGTGGCCGACGCGGGCGAAGGGAAGGCCCGTCCCGCACGGCTGTCCTCCTCGGTCGACGCCGACGCGCACGGCGGCTACTGGGCGATCGACCGGTTCCGCACCACGCTGGACGACCTGTTCCGGGTGAGTGACCTGAGCAAGGTGTCCGGCGACCAGGAGCGCGAACTGCACGTCCGCCTCGAGAGCAGGTGAGTGCCTGCGGATGAGCCGGGACGGAACGCTGTGCCCTCCGTCACCTCCATTATGCAACTAGTTGCATAAGCCGGTGCGCGTGCCCTACAACTACAGGCACCACACCGCGCACGGAGGGCCAGATGAGCCGTTATCCCCACCTGCTGACCCCCCTGGACCTGGGCTTCACCACGCTGCCCAACCGGGTCCTCATGGGTTCCATGCACGTCGGCCTCGAGGAGGCCGAGGGCGGCTTCTCCCGCATGGCCGAGTTCTACGCCGCGCGCGCCCGCGGCGGCGTCGGCCTCATCGTCACCGGTGGCATCGCCCCCAACGACGAGGGGCGCCCCTACGAGGGCGGCGCCAAGCTCACCAGCGACGAGGAGGCCGAGCAGCACCGGGTCGTCACCGCGGCCGTCCACCGTGAGGGCGGCCGTATCGCCCTGCAGATCCTGCACTTCGGCCGCTACGCCTACCACCAGGACCTGGTCGCCCCCAGCCCCCTCCAGGCGCCCATCAGCCCCTTCCCGCCGCGCGAGCTCACCGACGCCGACGTCGAGCGGACCATCGACGACTACGTCCGCGCCGCCCGCCTCGCCCGCCAGGCCGGCTACGACGGCGTCGAGATCATGGGCTCCGAGGGCTACCTCATCAACGAGTTCATCGCCCGCCGTACCAACCACCGCACCGACCGCTGGGGCGGCTCCTACGAGAACCGGATGCGCTTCCCGGTCGAGATCGTCCGCCGTGTCCGCGAGGCGGTCGGCGACGACTTCATCCTGATCTACCGGCTGTCCATGCTCGACCTGGTGCCCGACGGCTCCACCCTGGACGAGGTCGTCGCCCTCGCCAAGGCGGTCGAGGCGGCCGGCGCCACGATCATCAACACCGGCATCGGCTGGCACGAGGCCCGCATCCCCACCATCGCCACCTCGGTGCCGCGCGGCGCCTACACCTGGGTCACCAAGCGGCTCATGGGCGAGGTGTCCGTCCCGCTGGTCACCACCAACCGCATCAACACCCCCGAGCTGGCCGAGCAACTGCTCGCCGACGGCACCGCGGACATGGTGTCCATGGCCCGCCCGATGCTCGCCGACCCCGACTTCGTCGCCAAGGCCGCCGACGGCCGTCCCGAGGCGATCAACACCTGCATCGGCTGCAACCAGGCCTGCCTCGACCACACCTTCAGCGGCCAGATCACCTCCTGCCTGGTCAACCCCCGCGCCTGCCACGAGACCGAGCTGGTGCTCTCCCCGACCCGCCGCCGCAAGCGCGTCGCCGTCGTCGGAGCCGGACCGGCCGGCCTCGCCTGCGCGGTCTCCGCCGCCGAACGCGGCCACGACGTCACCCTCTTCGACGCCGCGAGCGAGATAGGCGGGCAGCTCAACGTCGCCCGCAAGGTCCCCGGCAAGCAGGAGTTCGACGAGACCCTGCGCTACTTCCGCACCCGCCTCGCCGACCTCACCGTCGACGTCCGCCTCGGCACGCGCGTCACCGCCGACGACGTCACCGGGTACGACGAGGTCGTCGTCGCCACCGGCGTCAGCCCCCGCGTTCCCGACATCCCCGGCGTCGACCACCCGAGCGTCGTCGGCTACCTCGACGTCCTGCGCGACGGCGCGCCCGTCGGTGACCGCGTCGCGATCCTCGGCGCGGGCGGCATCGGCTTCGACGTCGCCGAGTTCCTCACCGACGGCGGCGACAAGGCGCACGAGGACCCCGGGACGTACCTCCGCCAGTGGGGCGTCGACCTCGACTACCGCGCGCCCGGCGGCCTCGCCGCCCCCGAGCGGCCCGCCCCGCCGCGCACCGTCCACCTGCTCCAGCGCAAGACCTCCAAGGTCGGCGCGGGGCTCGGCAAGACCACCGGCTGGATCCACCGCGCGGAGCTGCGGCACCGCGGCGTCACCATGGTCCCCGGTGTGCGCTACGACCGGATCGACGACGCCGGGCTGCACGTCACCGTCGGCGAGGAGAGCACCGTCCTCGAGGTCGACACCATCGTGCTGTGCACGGGGCAGGAACCGCGCCGGGACCTCTACGAGGAGCTGGTGGCGGCGGGCAGCCCCGTCCACCTCATCGGCGGCGCCGACGTGGCCGCCGAACTGGACGCCAAGCGCGCCATCAAGCAGGGCACCGAGCTCGCGGCGGCCCTCTAGGGCGGGCCCGTCCCGTCCCTAGGATGAGCGCATGTCACTCCCGCACGCGATCCTCACCGCCCTGCTCGAGAAGCCGTCGTCGGGACTGGAGCTGACCCGCCGCTTCGACCGGTCGATCGGCTACTTCTGGTCCGCGACGCATCAGCAGATCTACCGGGAGCTGGGGAAGCTGGAGGCGGAGGGCCTGATCCGGGCCCTCCCTTCGGAGCAGCCCGCGCGGGGGCAGAAGAAGGCGTACGAGGTGCTGGCGGCGGGGCGGGAGGAGCTGGCCCGCTGGACCGCGGCGGCGCAGGATCCCAAGCCGCAGCGGGACGCGCTGCTGTTGCGGCTGCGGGCCGCCGCCGTGGTGGGGACGGAGGGGCTGGAGGACGATCTCCGGCGTCACCGGGAGCTGCATGCGCGGCAGTTGGAGACGTACCGGGAGATCGAGCGGAGGGACTTCCCTCCGGGGAGGGGCGGGGCGGAGGATCGGCTGCGGCATCTTGTGCTGCGGGCCGGGATCGATCTGGAGACGTTCTGGACCCAGTGGCTTGATCACGCGTTGGCGGAGTTCGCGGAGTTGGATGTGCGGGGGCGGGAGTAGTCGCCCGGGTGCGGGTGCGTGCGGGGAGGGCTGGTCGCGCAGTTCCCCGCGCCCCTGGAGGGTGTCGCCCTTCCGTGGGTGTTGTCGTCCCGAACGTGAAACCCCCCGTGCCCTGAGGGCGCGGGGGGTTGTGACGGCGGCGGCCGGCCGGAGCGCGTCGGACGGGCGCCGACGCCGGTCTAGAGGTGGGTCGGGCGGGCCGTGTTGCGGCGCCGCAGGTACAGCACGGTGCCGAGGACGCCGGCGCCGACCAGCGCGCCGCCCGCCACCGCCGTGACCGTGCCGTAGTCCTTCGAACCGCCGCCGACCCCGCCCATCACACCGCGCGACGGCGACGCCGTGGGGGAGGCGGACGGGCTGGAGACCGGAGACACGACCACGGACTGGGTGCCCGCGGTGCTGCCGTTGGAGCACACCACGATCACCGTGTACGTGCCCGCGCTGACGTTGGACCAGGCCGCGGACTGGCCCGAGGACGTCCCGGACAGTGCCACCTGGCGGCCCTGCGAGAAGTTCGCCTGACCGCTGCTGAGCAGCGAGGCGGTGCCCCAGTGGCCGTTGATCTGGGTGCACGCGGTGGTGCTCACCGAGACCGTGTTCCCGGTGGTGCTGACGGAGATGCCGTCCGCGGCCGCCGGTCCGGCCGGCATCAGGGCGAGCGCGGCGGCGGCTGCCACGGTCGGTCCGAGGCGGAGCAGAGGCTTCGAGATGCTCATGTGGACTGCCTTCCGGCGGCACGGCCGGCGGTACATCCCTTGCGCCGCCGAGGTCGGGGAGCGCCCGTGCTGCCACGACGTCAGCCAACGGGCAGCCCGCCCGCCGCGCACTCCGGCCGCATCCGTGCAGGTGACGGGGTCCTCCGGGCGGCTCAGCGGGGCTGTGCCGCCGTCAGCCGCCGCTGCCCGTCGTCACCGTCCGCTCGGCCGAGAAGGCGCCCCACGTGCCGTCCGGCAGCAGCGCCCTGATCCGCACCCGGTGCGTGACTCCCGCCTCCTCGCCCGCGTAGAAGCGGTACGTGGCCCGGTCGCGCGGCGCCTCGCCGCCGTACACCAGCGAGGTGACGGGGCGTCCGTCCAGCCGCACCTCGTACTCGGCGACCGTCCCGTCGACGCGCGGCGGTGTCCACGAGAGCACGATGTCGTACGCCCCGCCCGACCTGCGGGCCGCCGCGCGGAAGTCGGTGGGAGCGGTGGCCGTCGCGCCGCCGTCCGCGCCGTCGGCGGTGGTGAGGCGGACGGTGGGGGCGGGCGGTGAGAGGTTGTCCGCCGCGTCCCGGGCGCGGACGGTGAAGACGTACCGGGTGCCGGGCCGCAGCCCCGTGACCACGGCAGCCGTCTGGTTGCCGCCCACGCTGTGGATCTTCGACGTGCCCTGGTAGATGTCGTACGACAGCACACCGCGGTCGTCCCGCGCCGCGGTCCAGGAGAGCTGGGCCGCCCGGCTGCCGGCCGCGCGTCCCTCCAGGGCCCCGGGGGCGGTGGGCGGCGCGGTGTCCGCCCGCGCCGCCGCGGGGGTCGTGGCCCGCACCTCCCGGCTGGGCGGACCGAGCCGCCCGTCCGCGTCACGGGCGCGCACCGTGAAGACGTAGGCGGTGGCGGGGCGGAGGCCGGTGACGTCCACCATGTGCGTGGATGCGGGCACCTGCTCGACCCTGGTGCGGCCCCGGTACACCTCGTAGCCGGCCACCACGGATCCGGCGGCGCGGTTCCACATGACGTGGACGCTGCGGGCGCTGCCCGCCTGTGCGGTGACGCCCGTGGGCGCCCCGGGCGGCCGTTCGCCGCCGGCGTCGTCCTGGCCGCCCCAGCGGCAGGAGACGGTCAGCAGCACGAGCGCGCAGAGCGCGAGCAGGCGGCGCGATGACGCGGTTGGGGTAACGCCACGCACGACTTCGCCTCCTGGGGGTCCACGGAGGACCGTTCCGCCGAAAGGTCCGTACCAATATGAGCTTGCTGACGCGCCCACATCAAGAGGGTGGTGCGGGTCGAATGCGGTGGCGGGTTACGTATCCTGGACGCCTTACGGGCCGAACAGCCCCTGAGAAGCGGGGTGTTCGAGCTCGAGGCGCGGACCGCTGTCGTCGCTGATCCCGCGCCGTCACGGGTGGCTGGACGGCCCGGGTGGACGCGCGCCCGGGTCTCCGGCGCCTTCCGCCTCCGTCGGCCCCCGGGTGCCCCGTCCGGCCCCTTTCGGGGCGGTCACCCTCCTCGCACTCGGGCGAAATGGGGCAAAGTGCCCTGGGTGTGCGTCCCTGTTCCCGACGAGAGGCTCATCTGACCGTGTCCCGTGTCCAGACGCTCACCGTCGCCGTGGCCGGCGTGGCACTGCTGGCCCCCTCCGCGTCCTCCGCCGCCGAGTCGGTCCACCTCCGGCCGTCCAGGACCGAGGCGCGGCGCGTCGCCGCCGGCCCCGCGGCCGGCTCCGCCCTCCCCACCGCCCTGGCGCACGTCGCCGTACCCCACCGGGGCCGCGTCGAGCCGGTCGCCCGGGGCGGCACGCGGGAGGTGCTGACGCGGGGCGCAGGCCCCGGCGGTCCGGCGGCTCCGGGACCGGCGACACCCGCGCCGGACGGCTCCGGTTCCGCGGTCGCGGATGGCGCGGCCTCGGACGCCGCCGCGTCCGACGCGGCGACGACCACGGGCTCCGCGGCCCCCGCCCCCACGGACGCCGGCCCCTCCCCGTCGGACCCCGGGCCCTCGGCCCCCGTCACCGCGGCCGACCTGCTGGCCCGGGTGAACGGCTGCACCCCCGTCTCCAAGGGCCGCTACCGCAAGGACCGCGGCCGCGCGGCCACCGTCCCGGTGTGCGGCACGCGCGAGGCGGTGTACTGGAAGGCGGACATGGACATCGACTGCGACGGCCGCCCGGGCCGCCACTGCAACGCCGCCACCGACCCGCACTTCTCCTCCTCCACGGCCTTCGCGCAGTCCGACGGCCGCGCGCTCAGCTCCGAGAAGCTGCCCTACGTCGTGGTCCCCGCGCCCAGCTCCCTCTGGGACTACCGCGAGCACGGCGTGCGCGGCGGATCGGTCGCGGCCGTCGTCTACCGCGACCGCGTCAGTTACGCGGTCGTCGGCGACACCGGCCCGGCCGACATCATCGGCGAGGCGTCCTACGCGGCGGCCAAGACCCTGGGCATCGACCCGGACCCGCGCTCCGGCGGTACCCCCTCCGGGGTGACGTACATCGTGTTCAAGAACAGCCGGGTCACCCCGCTGGAGGACCGGGAGGCCGCGGAGACCCGGGGGGAGCGGCTGGCCCGGGAGTTCGTCGACTCCGCGGACTGACCCCTCCGTACGGGACCCGCCGGGCACCTCACACCTTCCGGTACCCGTACGCCTCCGAGGCCGCCGCCGCCACCGCGGCGAGGTCAGCGCCCGTGGAGGCGGTGACCACCGCGGCCACCGCGCCCTCCAGGAACGGCGCGTCCACCAGCTGCGTGTTCTCCGGGAGTTCGTCGCCCTCGGCCAGCAGTGCCTTCACGGTGAGCACCGCGCTGCCCAGGTCGGTGAGCACCGCGACGCCCGCGCCCCGGTCCACGGACGCCGCAGCCGCCGCGATCAGCTCCGCGCTGGTGCCCAGCTCGCCGCTCCCGGTGCCGCCCGCGGGCGCGACCGGCACCGACGCGCCCGCTCCGGAGAGCCCTTGCGCCAGCTCCGCCACGGAGGCCGCGACCGCCGCGCTGTGCGACACCAGGACGATCCCGACCAGCTTCCCGTCGCTCACCTCACTCACCGCCGTCCGCGTCGCCGGGCCCGGCCTCCAGCAGGGCCGCGACCAGCAGCGCCGACGAGGTGGCGCCGGGGTCCTGGTGCCCGATGCTGCGGTCGCCGAGATAGCTCGCCCTGCCCTTGCGGGCGAGCATCGGCGTCGTCGCGACCGCGCCGTCCCGTGCCGCGTCACGCGCCGCCGCGAACGACTCGCCGAGCGCGTCCACCGCGGGAAGCAGCGCGTCGATCATCGTCTTGTCGCCCGGCGCCGCCCCGCCCAGCTTCATCACGGCGTCCACCCCGGCCCGCAGCGCCTCGGCCAGCTGCTGCCGGTCCACCTCGGTGGCCTCGCCCAGCGTCTTCCCGGCGCGGCGCAGCAGCGTCCCGTACAGCGGGCCGGACGCGCCGCCCACCGTGGACACCAGCACGCGTCCGGCCTGGGTGAGCACCGCGCCGGGCGTGGCGGGCGGCTCCTTGTCCAGCGCGTCCTTCACCGCCCGGAATCCGCGCTGCAGATTGCTGCCGTGATCGGCGTCGCCGATCTCCGAGTCGAGGGCGGTGAGCCGTTCCGCCTCGCTGTCCACGGACGCGGCGGTGACCGTCATCCAACGGCGGAAGAAGTCGGCGTCCAGCACGGGAACTCCTCGCGTGGTAGGTGACCGGGGCGCAGGCCCCGGTGCTGATCTGGCCCGGAGTGGATCACATACCCCAGCGCAGCCCGGGCGTACTCACCGGCGCGTCGTACAGACGCAGCAGCTCCTCGTCGACCTGGCAGAGGGTGACGGAGGCGCCCGCCATGTCCAGGGACGTGACGTAGTTGCCGACGAGGACCCGGGCGACCGGCACGCCGCGCTCGGCGAGGACGCGCTGCACCTCGGCGTTGAAGCCGTACAGCTCCAGCAACGGAGTGGCGCCCATACCGTTGACCAGCACCAGGACCGGGTTGCGCGGGGTGAGGTCGTCGAGGATCGCGCCGACGGCGAAGTCCGCGATCTCGCCGGACGTCATCATCGGGCGCCGCTCGCGGCCCGGTTCGCCGTGGATGCCGATGCCCAGCTCCAGCTCGCCGGCCGGCAGATCGAACGTCGGCGAGCCCTTGGCGGGCGTGGTGACCGCGCTGAGCGCCACGCCGAAGCTGCGGGAGTTCTCGTTCACCTGCTGCGCGAGCGCCGCCACCCGCTCCAGCGGCTGGCCCTCGTCGGCCGCCGCACCCGCGATCTTCTCCACGTACAGCGTCGCCCCGGTGCCCCGGCGCCCCGCCGTGTACAGGCTGTCGGTGACCGCCACGTCATCGTTGACCAGCACCTTCGCGACCTGGATGCCCTCGTCCTCGGCGAGTTCGGCCGCCATGTCGAAGTTGAGCACGTCGCCGGTGTAGTTCTTCACGATGAACAGCACCCCGGCGCCGCTGTCCACGGCCGCCGCGGCCCGCACCATCTGGTCGGGCACCGGGGAGGTGAACACCTCGCCGGGACAGGCCGCCGACAGCATCCCCGGGCCCACGAAGCCGCCGTGCAGCGGCTCGTGCCCCGAACCGCCGCCGGACACCAGGCCCACCTTGCCCGTCACCGGGGCGTCCTTGCGGACCACCACCCGGTTCTCCACGTCCACCGTCAGCTCGGGATGGGCCGCCGCCATACCGCGCAGCGCGTCCGCCACCACGGTCTCCGGAACGTTGATCAGCATCTTCATGGGTACCTCCTGGGGGCTGAGCAGGTGGGTCGTCGGACCTGTGGTGCCGGTCGGGCGGCCGGTGAAGGCGTCGCTGAGCTGTCGCAGGGCGACTGTGAAGCGGTAGGAGCCCTACAGGGGCAGTATCGGCCTTGCGCCCGAAGAGGGCACGTGAGACGGCGTCCGGCGAGCCGGACGATCTCGGCGGCCGACACGGCCACAGCTCAGGATCGGCCCTGCGCCGGTGCGTTCCAAGGGGGCGTCGCCGCCTTTCGCTCGCGGTGTCCCGTCACGGCGTGCACTCCCGCGGTCGTACGCGCGGCCGCGGAAAGACTCCTGCCGTGAGCCTGTGAGCCGTACCTTGCCCCGGCTGCGCCGCGGCATCCCCCGGCCCCAGCCGCCACCCCTCGCGAACGCCGTGGCTGCGGAATGGTGGGCGGTCCGGGCGCGTGGCCGTTACCGGCGCCGCTTGTGGGATTCGGCAGTCCCTTGGCGGGAGCGGCGACCGTGCTGCGGAGGCGGGAAGCCTGACACACGCGGCGGCGGGCCGGGGATCCGGCACGCCGCCTCCCCGTGCGCCGGGTTCTCGTTCACAGGGACCAGCCCAGGACCGGGCCGGTCTCCGCGCCGCTCGGCGCGTCCACGCCCTCGATGTCACGGTCCGCGATGTCGAGAAGCTGTCGGCCCAGGTCGCGCAGGGCGCGGCCCGCGGCCAGCTCGTCGCCGATCTCAGGGACGTCCGGGTCCGCCGGGTTCCGGTGGGCTGCGCCGTGACCGGCGAGGGTCGTCGTCCCGGTGTCGAGGGTGGCGCGCGCCTTCGTCGTTCCGTCCTCCTCGAAAAGGTGGAGACGGGTCTTCCATTCCAGGGTGTGCGACATGACTGCCTCCTCGATCGGGACGGCTCGGACGTGCCGGTCGCCTCATCTCCACCGTCCGGCTCCGGCGGACGCGAAGCAGGGGGCCGAAGGTCCCGGGAAACGTCCGTGGGACCCGGGTACCCCGGCAACCCCGGCGCCGGTCATGTCCCGGCCACCGTCTCCTCGGCCTCGGCGGCCGCCCAAGCCGCGCGGGCGGCGAGCCAGATCGACGATGTGGTCGCGGTCGACGACCAACTGTCGTACCGGATGGCCGACACGCCTCCGCCTCGTCGACGCCGCTGCAGCCTGCTGTGACGGTCACCACGCCATCCTCGACGGCCACGGCGAGCGCCCGCGACGTCAGCCGGAGCATCGTCCCGAGGACGTCCCTGCGCATCGCGCGCTCGATGTCGCCGTCGGTGCGCAGCACGGCCGGCAACAGGTCGCCGCGCGTGACGATGCCGACGATCCGCTGCTCGTCGTTCATCACCGGCAGCCGTTCGACCCCGTGCCCGGTCATGCAGGACACCTCGGCGACGGTGGCACGCGCCCTCGAGGTGACCGCGGGGGCGGTCATCACACCGCTCGCGGTGCGGGCCCGGCCCAGGCCGGGCATGCTGCTGAACAGGCGGACCGATCAGGGAAAGGCGTGCCGCGCGGCCTCGGCGCGTGAGGGCGGGAGCGCGCCAGGTCCGACGTGGAGACCAAGCCGATCACGCGGTCCCCCTCGTCCGTCACCGGAAGGCCGCCCACGCGGCGCTCCCCGAGTGCGAGAAGCAAGTCCTCGAGCGGAGTGCAGTGCGCGACGGTTACCACGTCCGCGGTCATGACGGCGCCGACCTCGGTGGCCTTCATCGCCGAAGCCCCTGGCCGCTCGCGGAGGCTGGCCCGGCCCGCACCTTCCGTCGCAGCACCGTCAACGCCCTCGCCGCACTGCTCCTGGCGCGCCGGCACGCTGGAGCGACTGGACTGGACTGGGCCGTGGCCGGACCCTTCACGGGGGCGGCCGTGCCCGGTGCCTCGGGGGCCGGTGGCCGTCCGCGCGGCTTCCGGGCAGCGTGCTGCGTCAGGCCTTCGCGGTGACGCCGTGAGGCCGTCCGCCGTCCGCGCGCAGCGGTCCCGTGGGCGTCAGCAGTCCCTCGCGGTGATGCTCCCGCGCGCCGGTGCCCCGCGCGGGCCGGACCGCGCCGGAGCCGGGCCTTTCGTACCGTCCGCGGATGTCGTCGACGCTCTCCGGCAGCCCGCCACGCCGCGCCTCAGTCGAGGCCACCGGCCGTGCGCGGGCCGCAGGCTCAGGGGCGTCACGCCAGTGACAGGAACAGCTTCTCCAGCCGGGCCCGCATCTGCTCCGCGCTCTCGCCGTTCTCCCCGTTCACGCGGCCGGACTCGATGTCCGCCACGCACCTCTGCAGGCCCGTGGCGATGATCGCGAAACCGGCCCGGTCCAGGGCGCGGGAGGCCGCGGCGAGCTGGGTGATCACGTCTTCGCAGTCGCGCCCCTCCTCGATCATCCGGATCACGCCGGAGATCTGACCCTGCGCCCGGCGCAGCCTGTTCAGCACGGATTTCAGCTCCGCGCCCGCGAGATCCAAGTCCACGTCCACTCCCTGACGAAATACCCCGTGGGGTACTCTACGTCCGCTTCCGCCGCCACGTCGAGCGACCGCCACCCCCCACCGATGGCCGAGAGAGAAGGAACACACACCCGCCATGACCACCCCCGTCACCCCGGACACCCTGACCGTCGCCCAGGCCGCCGCCCGACTGGACGGCTTCACCGTCATCGACGTCCGCACCCCCGCCGAGTACGCCGCCGGGCACCTGCCCGGCGCGGTGAACGTCCCCCTGGACCAGGTCAAGCGTGCCCTGCCCGAGATCCGGCAGGCCGCCGAGCGCGCCGACCTCCTCGTCGTGTGCGCCTCCGGGGCGCGCTCGGAGAAGGCGTCCGGAATCATCGCCGCCGACGGTGTGCCCGCCGCCACCCTCGCCGGGGGCACCACCGCCTGGGCGTCCGACGGCCGGGACCTCGAGCGCCCCGCGGCCTGCGACACCCGCGCGGTGTGGGGCATGGAGCGGCAGGTGCGCTTCACCGCCGGCACGCTGGTGCTGCTCGGTCTGGTGCTCGGCCTGCTGGTGCACCCGGCGTTCCAGCTCCTGTCCGCGGCCATCGCGGGCGGACTGGTCTTCTCCGCCCTCACCGACACCTGCGGCATGGCCGTCGTCCTCGGCAAGCTGCCACACAACCGCCCGCGCGGCACGAACCTCGAGGCCGCCCTCGCCGCGCTGCGGGGCAACTGACGCTCCCCTCCGCACGGGGACGTCCGGGCCCCGGCGCGGGACCCGTGGTCACTGGGACCGCGCCGGGGCCCGGAGGCGACTCGGCTTGCTGCTCGCGCCGGGGATCCCCGCACCGGACCCCGCTCGGGCCGGCCGGGGACGCCCCGCACCTCACGGCGAGGCTGATCCGGGCTGGAAATCCTGGCCGCCCCGTACCACCGCCACCGGCGACGGCGCGTGATGCAGCAGGGCCTGGCTGACGGACCCCAGCATGAGACCCGTGAAGCCGCCGCGCCCCCGCGCTCCGACCACCGTCAGCTGGGCGCCCCGGCCGGCCTCGATGAGGGCCTCGCGGGTGGGGCCGTGAACCACCCTCGGCTCCACCACGACATCGGGACGCAGTTCGCGATGGCCCGCCAGCGCCTCCGCAAGCAGCCGTTCCTCCGCCTCCGCGAGGGCGCCCGGCGGGCTCGCGTACGGCTCCGCGGGGTCCTGCGGCTCCGGCACGGGCGCGTTCCACGCGGTCCAGGCGTGCACGGCCACCAGCGTCGTCCCGCGCAGCTCCGCCTCCTGGAAGGCGAAGTCCACCGCCCGCTCGCCGGCGGCGGAGCCGTCCACGCCCACCACCACCGGACCCTCCGTGCGCACGTCGCCGCGCACCACCAGCACCGGACACCGCCCGTGCGCCGCCAGATGCACGGCCGTCGAGCCGACCATCAGGCCGACGAAACCGCCCATGCCGCGCGACCCGACCACCACCAGTCCGGCGGCCCTGGACTGCGCCTCCAGGACGGTGAGCGCCTCGCCCGTCACCACCGAACCGGTCACCTCCACCCCGGGCGCGGTGGCCTCGGCGCGCTCCACGGCCTCCGCCACCAGCCGCTCCACCATGGTCCGCAGCCCGCCCTCGGGCGGGCCGAGCGGGGAAGGGCCCAGCGGGACGTGCATCGCGGGCCACATGAACGCGTGCACCACCTTCAACGACGCGCCCCGCAGCCGCGCCTCCCGCGCCGCCGCCTCCACCGCGGCCAGGGCCGACGCCGACCCGTCCACTCCGACGACCACCACTCCGGCCACCGTGCCTCCATGCGTTCTCGTACCGGCCCCCACCGCTTCCGCAGCCACCTTCCCCCGGCCCGGCGCCTCCCGCATGGGCCGTCCGCCGTACGGCCGAGGGGCCGAGGATCCCCGTGACCGCACGGCCGGACGTCCCGGCGCCGGCGTTCCCCTGGTTGGAGTGGCATGACCTGAGTAGATTTGGCGCCGAAGTCATGTTTTGCCCGCCGGACCGAGGGTGTGCCGCGCATCGCGGGACTTCCGGGCGAGGACCACATGTTCCAGCTGAGCGCGCCGATCGTCGCCACGTTCGTCCTGTACGTGCTCGCCCTGATCGGGACGGGGATCCGGGCCTACACGCGCACGCACACCTTCGAGGACTTCGCCCTCGGCGGCCGCCGCTTCGGCCCCTGGGTGGCCGCGCTGTCCGCGGGCGCCAGCGACATGTCCGGCTGGCTGTTCCTGGCGCTGCCCGGCGCCGTCTACGCGGCCGGGCTCGGCTCCGTGTGGCTCCCCGTCGGACTGGCCGTGGGGACGTACCTGAACTGGCTGTTCGTCGCGCCACGCCTGCGGACCTACACCGAGCGCGCCGGGAACGCGGTGACCCTCTCCGGGTATCTGGAGGAGCGGTTCGAGGACCGCACCCGCATGCTGCGGCTGGTCTCCGCCGCGGTCACCCTCGTCTTCTTCACCGTGTACGTCGCCAGCGGCCTGGTGGCGGGCGGGCTGCTGTTCGAGACCGTCTTCGACCTGCGCTTCACCGTCGGCGTCACCCTCACCGGGCTGCTGATCGTCATCTACTCGTGCCTGGGCGGCTTCCTCGCGGTGAGCCTCACGCACGTGCTGCAGGCCTCGCTGATGCTGCTCGGCCTGATCGTGCTGCCTGCCGTCGCGATCGCGCGGCTCGGCGGCTTCGGCGCCCTCGGGGAGGCCCTCGACGGCAGACAGCCCGCGCTGCGCGAGTTCAGCTCCCGCGTCGCGTACTCGGGGGAGTCCTGGACGGCGGGGGGACCGCTCGGGATGGTGGCGATCATCTCGCTGCTCGCCTGGGGGCTCGGCTACTTCGGCCAGCCGCACATCCTGGCCCGCTTCATGAGCATCCGCAGCACCCGGGACGTCCCCGCCGCCCGCCGCATCGGCACCGGCTGGGTGGTCCTCGTCCTCACCGGCGCCACCCTCGTGGGTCTCGCCGGTATCGGCGAGCTGACCCCGGCGCTGTCCTCCCCGGACACCGTCTACATCGCGCTCAGCCGCCTGCTGCTCGACCCGTGGATCGCCGGCATCCTGCTGATCGCGGTGCTCGCCGCCATCGTGTCCACCGCGGACAGCCAGCTGCTGGTGTCCTCCGTGGCCCTCACCGAGGACTTCTACCGGGCGTTCCTCCACCGCCGGGCCCCCGATCGGGTGCTGGTCTGGGTGGGGCGCGCCACCGTCGTCCTGGTCATCGTGGTGGCGTACGTGATCGCCCTCAGAGGCGGCGGGCTGCTGAACATCGTCGCCGAGGCCTGGGCCGGGTTCGGCGCCGCGTTCGGCCCGGTCGTACTGCTCTCGCTGTACTGGCCCCGCATGACCTCGGCCGGCGCCATGGCCGGCATCGTCGCGGGCGCCGGCACGGTCCTGGCCTGGGACTGGGTCAACCCGCTGCTCGGCCCGTTCCGGACCGGCGTCTACGAGATGGTCCCGGGCGTCATCGCCGCCACGGTCGCCGCCCTCCTCTTCGGCCGGTACGTCGGGCGGCCGCCGAAACGCGCCTTCTGGCGGATGCCCGGCGGCGGCACCAGCTCGGTGGTGCTCACCCCCTTCCTCACCCGCGCACCCGTCGGCCTGGCCATGCTCGACACGGACCTGCGGTACGTGTGGGTGAACGAACCTCTCGCCCGGCTGATCCCCCTGGAGCAGCGCATCGGACGGCGCCTCACCGAACTGAAGCCGACCCCTCCCTACCGGCGCTTCGAGGAGCAGATGCGGCGCGTGCTGGAGACCGGCGAGCCCGTCATGGACTGGGAGTTCCGCAGCGAGGAGGAGGAGCCCAAGGACGCCCGCGCGGTCTCCGTGTCGTTCTTCGGCGTGACCGACCGGCACGACACCACCGTCGGCGTCCTGTACATGGTCGTCGACGTCACCGAACGGTGGCGGGCGCAGAGCAGACTCGCCCTGCTGAACGACGTCGGCGCCCGCATCGGCAGCACCCTCGACGTCCGCCGCACGGCGCAGGAACTCGCCGACGAGGCCGTGCCCACCGTGGCCGACTTCGTCGCCGTGGACCTGCTGGACACCGTGATGCGCGGCGAGGAACCCGCGCCCGGACCCGTCGGCCTGTCCCCGGTCATCCGCCGCGCCGGGCAGACGTCAGGGCGGGACGGCGGCTGCGGCGGCAGTCTCGCTCTCGGGGAGGCCGTCCGGCGCGCCCCCTCCTCGCCCGTCACCCGCTGCCTCATGGAGAGCCGCACCCTCGTCGAACGCACCCTCGACCGCGAGACCAGCCCCTGGGTCACCGAGGACCCCTCGATCGGCGCGTCCATCCTCAGGTACGGCTACGCCTCCCTGATGGTCGTGCCCGTCCGGGCCCGGGGCGTCACCCTCGGCGTGGCGACCTTCGCCCGTACCGAACGGTCCGGCCCCTTCGACGACGACGACGTGCGGCTCGCGGAGGAGATCGTCTCCCGCGCCGCGGTGGCCGTCGACAACGCCCGCCGCTACACCCGCGAGCGGACCGCCGCCCGCGCCATGCAGCAGGCGCTGCTGCCGCAGGCGCTCACCGGCGGCTCCGCGGTGGACGTGGCGTCCTGGTACCAGCCGGCCGACGCCCCGAACGGCGTCGGCGGCGACTGGTTCGACGTCATCCCGCTGTCCGGCGCCCGCGTCGCCCTCGTCGTCGGCGACGTCGTCGGACACGGCATGGACGCCGCCGCGACCATGGGACGCCTGCGCACCGCCGTGCGGACCCTCGCCAACCTCGACATGCCGCCCGACGAACTCCTCGCCCACCTCGACGACCTGGTCATCGGGCTGATGGGCGCCCACGACGACCACGAGCCCGCCGCCGCGGGCGCCGCCTTCCTGGGCGCGACGTGCCTGTACGCCGTGTACGACCCGGTCAGCGGGCGGTGCTCGATGGCCCGCGCCGGCCATCTCCCGCCCGTCCTCGTCAGCCCGGGCGGCACGGCCGAGGTCATGGACCTGCCGGCCGGGCCGCCGCTAGGGCTCGGCTACCTGACCTTCGAGTCGTGCGAGCGGGAGCTGGACGAGGGCAGCCTGCTGGCGTTCTACACCGACGGACTCGTCGAGACCCCGGACCGGGACATCGACGAGGGGATCGCCCGGCTGGGTGCCGCCCTCGCCGAACCGCGCCCCACCCTGCGTGAGATCGGGCGGGGCGTGGTCGACACCCTGCTCACCGGGCCGCCGCCGGACGACGCGGCGCTGCTGCTCGCCCGCACCCGCTCGCTGCCGGCGGACCGGGTCGCGTCCTGGGACCTGCCCAGCGACCCGGCGGCCGTCGGCACCGCCCGCACGGCCGCCGTACGGCAGCTGACGGAGTGGGGCCTGGACGACCTGGCGTTCACCACGGAACTCGTCGTCAGCGAACTCGTCACCAACGCCATCCGGCACGCGTCCGGGCCGGTCTCCCTGCGGCTGATCCGCGACCGCGCCCTGATCTGCGAGGTCGCCGACGGCAGCGGCACGTCACCCCGCCCACGCCACGCCCGCACCACGGACGAGGGCGGCCGCGGCCTGATGATCGTGGCCCAGCTGGCCCACAGGTGGGGGACCCGGCACACGGCGACCGGCAAGATCATCTGGACGGAACAGCCGTTCGTGGCGGAGTCCTGAGGGTGGACGGGGGCCGTCACTCCACGTCGAGGACGGCCTTGCCGTGCAGGCGCCCCTGGAGCAGTGGCTGTACGGCCTCCGCGTGGCGCGTCCAGGGGACGCGCAGGCTGATGCCCGGGTCGAGGCGGCCCCCGGCGACCTCGTGCGCCAGCCAGGTCAGGTCCGCGGAGAAGTCGGGGGCGGGGTCGCCGAAGAGGTAGAAGGTGCGGATCGACCGGTCGTGCCGCCCGCCGTCGCCGAGCAGGGCGTGCGGCGGCAGCACGGTGTCGGCCCCGGAGGAGCGGCCCACGCTGACGAGGGTGCCGCCGGCGCCGAGCGCGGCGAAGGCGTCGACGAGGTACGGCCCGCCGACGTTGTCGACCACGGCCGATACGGACCCCCGCATGGCGCCGGGCTCCGGGTGCACCTCGGAGGCGCCCAGTTCCCGCAGTTCCTCGGCCCGTCCGGGATCCCGGCTCACGGCGACGACGTGCGCTCCCGCACGGGCGGCCAGTTGGACGGCGTAACGGCCGACCCCGCCGGAGGCGCCGGTGACCATGACGCGGCGGCCGAGCAGCGGGCCGGTCCGGCGCAGGGCGTGCAGAGCGCTCAGCCCGGCCACCGGAAGGGTCCCGAGCGCGCCGGGGTCGGCACCCTCGGGTGCGGTGCCGATCAGGGCGGCGGGGACGGCCCGCAGCTCGGCCCATCCCGCATGGCCGACGGTGACGACCTGCTCACCCTCGGCCGGACCGGACCCGTCGGCCGCCGCCCGTACGACGACACCGGCCGCGTCCCAGCCGAGCCGGGTGCCGTCCGGGGTGTCGGGCCGGGTCGCGGTGTGGATCTCGCCGGAGTTCAGCGAGAAGGACCGCACCCGGACGAGCGTCTCGTGCGGGGCGGGCCGAGGGTCGGGCACGTCGGTCAGCGTGAGGTGTCCGGGTGAGGCGTGGTCGACGACGAGTGCGCGCACGGAAGTCCCTTCCGGGGTGTCGAGGCATGGAGTGTCGCTGCGGACAGAAAGTGCCACAGTGTGGCATGAGCGCCAGTAGAGCATATGCGCGTGTCGGGCGCATCCGCTACAGTGCGCGGATGGCACCGACCACTTCCTCGCCCGAGCAGCCCGCGACTCTGCGCGAACGCAAGAAGCTGCGGACGCGCAAGGCGCTGGCCGACACGGCCGTCACGCTCTTCGGCGAGCGCGGTTTCGACGGCACACCGCTGGACGCGCTGCTGGAGCTGGTGGAGGTCTCGCGGCGGACCTTCTTCCGGAACTTCCGCTCCAAGGAGGACGTGGCGCTCACGGCCGTCAAGGAGCTGTGGGACACGTATCTGGAGGCCGTGGACGCAGCCGAGAAGTCGGGACCGCTTGTCGACGTGCTCCTCGGCGCCATGCTGACCACCCTGGAGCGCATGGACGAGGACTGGTACCGGCGCTTCCCTCCTACGCTCCGCCTCGTCGCCGGCTCACCCGCGCTCGACGGTCACGCCCTGCGTCACTGCGCCGAGACCCAGGCCGAACTCGTCCGTCGGCTGGGCGTACCGGACTCCCTCGAGCTCCGTCTCTCGATCGAGTTCTTCGTGGCCGCATGGCGCTGCGCCCTCGACGAGTGGCTCCCTGACTGCCCCTCGGGTGAACTCCCGGTCATCCTGCGCCGCGCCTGCGCCTTGATGGGGCCGTCCTTGGCCCTGAAGCTGTGAGGGAGCCGGGGCCGGGGTCGGGGCCCGTCCCGCACCGGGACGAACCGCTGACGTGGAGACCGGGAACACCGGCGACGCCGTCATCGGCCGTGGGGCCGACGGCAGGAACACCGGCGGCTCCCTAAGGCGCTCCGCCGTCGGGGAGGAACGCACCCGCATGGCTCGCACGGCCCAATGGGTGTGACAGCGGGGCGTTCGGTCGGCCTGCCGGGGTGCCCGGCGCGTCCGGTTTGCTGCGCTCGCCCTGCCTGGCCCTCCGGCTCGGCCTGGCCGGCCCGGCCACCCGGCAGACTCGCCGGCCTGACCCGCTGGCTGAGCTCACCTGGCCCGCGCAGCTCGCGGGCGCGAGGACTGCCTGGCCCGCCACAGCCTGCTCCACCGCCTCATCGGCCTCCCGGCCTCCCCATGACCCCCATGGCCCTCCCGGCCCGCCGGGCCCGACCGCGCGCCGGCGGTCGGCAGGCCGGGGCCGCGGGCCCGGCCCCTGCGGGGACCTTGCCAGGGCGGCGCCCAAGGGCATCCCACCCGCGCCCGCGCCTCGCCCGGACCCCCGTCCGCCGCGCCGTGCCCCCTCAATGGCCCACGTTGCCCTGTCGGGACCTCCCCGTCCCGGGGAAGGTGAGGAGGGTACACACCTCCACGGACCCTCACGTGCCCCCGCCCTCACCCACCCCGACCCCCCCGACGTGGAAGGACACCACGATGTCCGTCGACACGCACCAGGCCTCCGACCCGCTCGGTGACGACGAGCTGAGGACGCTGGACGCGCACTGGCGCGCCGCGAACTACCTGGCCGTCGGCCAGATCTACCTCATGGCGAACCCCCTGCTCACCGAGCCGCTGCGCCCGGAGCACGTGAAGCCGCGCCTGCTCGGCCACTGGGGCACCTCGCCCGGTCTGAACCTCGTCTACACCCACCTCAACCGGGTGATCCGGGCCCGCGACCTGGACGCCCTGTGCGTGTGGGGGCCGGGGCACGGAGGGCCGGCCGTGGTCGCCGGGTCCTGGCTGGAGGGGTCGTACACCGAGACGTATCCCGACATCACCCGCGACGCTGCGGGGATGGGGCGGCTCTTCAAGCAGTTCTCGTTCCCCGGCGGCGTCCCCAGCCACGTCGCCCCCGAGACGCCCGGCTCCATCCACGAGGGCGGCGAGCTCGGCTACTCCCTGTCGCACGCGTACGGCGCGGCGCTCGACCACCCCGACCTGGTGGTGGCCTGTGTGGTCGGTGACGGCGAGGCGGAGACCGGGCCGCTGGCGACCTCCTGGCACTCCAACAAGTTCCTCGATCCCGTCCACGACGGGGCCGTCCTGCCGATCCTGCACCTCAACGGCTACAAGATCGCCAACCCGGCCGTGCTGGCCCGCATCCCCGACGACGAGCTGGACGCGCTGCTCAAGGGCTACGGTCACGACCCCCTGCACGTGATCGGCGACGACCCGGCCGCCGTGCACCAGTCGATGGCGCGCGCCATGGACGCCGCCCTCGACCGCATCGCCGCCATCCGGCGCGCCGCCCGCGAGGACGGCGCGACCGAACGCCCCCGCTGGCCGATGATCGTGCTGCGCACCCCGAAGGGCTGGACGGGGCCGGCCGAGGTCGACGGGCTGCCCGTGGAGAACACCTGGCGCTCCCACCAGGTGCCGCTGCCCGGCGTCCGCGACAACCCCGACCATCTGCGGCAGCTGGAGGCGTGGCTGCGGTCGTACCGGCCCCGGGAGCTGTTCGACGAGGACGGCCGGCCCCGCGCCGACGTCCTGGCCTGCGTCCCCGCCGGCGCCCGTCGCCTCGGCTCCACGCCGTACGCCAACGGCGGGCTGATGCTCCGCGAGCTGCCGATGCCGCCGCTGGAACGGCACGCCGTCCCCGTCGACAAGCCGGGCGCGACGATGCACGAGCCGACCCGCGTCCTCGGCGACCTCCTCCAGGACGTCATGCGGGCCACCGCGGACCGCCGCGACTTCCGGCTGGTCGGCCCCGACGAGACCGCCTCCAACCGCCTCCAGGCCGTGTACGAGGCGAGCGGCAAGGCGTGGCAGGCCCGCACGTACGACGTGGACGAGGACCTCGACCGGCACGGCCGGGTGATGGAGATCCTCTCCGAGCACACCTGTCAGGGCTGGCTGGAGGGCTACCTCCTCACCGGCCGGCACGGCCTGTTCTCCTGCTACGAGGCGTTCGTGCACATCGTCGACTCGATGGTCAACCAGCACATCAAGTGGCTGCGCGTCACCCGCCGCCTGCCCTGGCGCGCCCCGATCGCCTCCCTGAACTACCTGCTGACCTCGCACGTCTGGCGCCAGGACCACAACGGCTTCTCCCACCAGGACCCCGGCTTCGTCGACCACATCCTCAACAAGAGCCAGGAGGCCGTACGGGTCTACCTGCCGCCGGACGCCAACACCCTGCTGTCGGTGGCCGACCACTGTCTGCGCAGCCGCGACTACGTCAACGTGATCGTGGCCGGCAAGCAGCCCTGCTTCGACTGGCTGTCCATGGAGGACGCGCGGACGCACTGTGCGCGCGGCGCCGGCATCTGGGACTGGGCCGGCACGGAGACCGGCGACCGCGAACCCGACGTGGTGCTGGCCTGCGCGGGCGACGTCCCGACCCAGGAGGTCATGGCTGCCGCGCAGCTGCTGCGCCGGCACCTGCCCGAGCTGGCCGTGCGGGTCGTCAACGTCGTCGACATCGCCCGGCTGCTGCCCCGCGCGGAGCACCCGCACGGCATGTCCGACTTCGAGTACGACGGCCTGTTCACCGCGGACAAGCCGGTGATCTTCGCGTACCACGGCTACCCGTGGCTGATCCACCGGCTCGCCTACAGCCGTACCGGGCACCACCACCTGCACGTGCGCGGCTACAAGGAGATCGGCACCACGACCACGCCGTTCGACATGGTGGTCCGCAACGACCTGGACCGCTACCGGCTGGTGATGGACGTCATCGACCGCGTCCCCGGCCTCGCGGTGCGGGCCGCCGCGGTACGGCAGCGGATGGAGGACGTCCGCCTGCGCCACCACGACTGGATCCGCGAACACGGCACCGACCTGCCCGAGGTCGCCGACTGGACCTGGGACGGCTGACCCGAGCGGCACGCCCTCCGGCCGTGCCGCTCCTCCCCGCACAGGAAGGCACGCGCGAGCGGGATGTTTTGCGGGTCCTTTACAGTTGGCGTGTAAGCAGTCCATTCTGCTTCCACACATCTTCGTACTGTTCGAAAAGGAGCGACGGTCCCCCGATGGGTGATCCTCCCAGTAGTAGCCGTGCCACCACCCGCAGTCCGCGTCATGCGGCCGTTCAGGGAGCGGGGGTGGCACGGTGACCGAGATCCTGCTGCTCCTGCTCGCCCTGCTGCTGACGCTTGCCTGCGCGGTGTTCGTCGCGGCCGAGTTCTCCCTCACCACCGTCGAGCGCGCGGAACTCGAGCGCGCCGCGGACGCGGGTGAGCGCGGCGCGGCCGGTGCGCTGGCCGCCGTACGCCGCCTGACGGTCCAGCTGTCAGGCGCCCAGCTCGGCATCACGGTCACCTCCCTGGTGATCGGCATGCTCGCCGAGCCGTCCCTCGCCGCGCTGCTGCGCGGCCCGCTGCGGGCGGCCGGCCTCGGCTCCGCCGCCCCGACCGTGGCGACCCTGCTCGGCGTGGCCCTGTCCACGGTGGTGCTGATGGTGATCGGCGAGCTGGTCCCCAAGAACTGGGCCATCTCGCGCCCCGCGGCGGTCGCCAAGGTCGTCGCCGGACCGCAGCGCGCCTTCACGGCCGCGTTCGGCCCGTTCATCTCCCACCTCAACGGCACCGCGAACCGCTTCGTGCGACGCTTCGGCCTCGAGCCCGCGGAGGAGCTGGCGTCCGCCCGCACCGCCGAGGAGCTGGGCGCGCTCGCCCGGCACTCCGCCGCCGAGGGCGCCCTGGAGGCCGACTCCGCGGAGCTCTTCGTGCGCACCCTGCACCTGAGCGAGCTGACCGCCGAGAACGTCATGACCCCGCGCGTCGACGTCCGCGCCCTGGAGGTGCACGCCACCGCCGCCGACGCCGCCACGCTCAGCCACGCCACCGGCCTGTCCCGCTTCCCGGTGTACCGCGACAGCCTCGACGAGGTCGTCGGCACCGTCCACATCCGGGACGTGCTCGCCCTGGAGCCGGAGCGGCGCGCCGCCACGCCCGTCACCGAGCTGACCACGCCGCCGCTGCTGGTCCCCGACAGCCTCCCCGCCGACCGGCTGCTGGAACGCATGCGCTCCCACCGCGCCATGGCCGTCGTCATCGACGAGTACGGCGGCACGGCCGGCGTCGCCACCGTGGAGGACATCGTCGAGGAGGTCGTCGGCGAGGTCCGCGACGAGCACGACCCGGTCGAGGTGCCCGAACTGGCGCCCGCACTCCCCACCGACGACGGCCGCAAGGTGTGGGAGGCCGACGGCGGCCTCCGCCTCGACCGGCTCACCGCCCTGGGCCTCACCGCCCCGGACGGCCCGTACGAGACGGTCGCCGGACTGATCGCCACCCGCCTCGCCCGCATCCCCGTCACGGGTGACTCCGTGGACGTGGACGGCTGGCGGCTCGACGTGCTCGCGGTCGAGCACCACCGCGCCGACCGCATACGCGTCACCGCCCCGGCCCCCGTACGGGCCGAGGTCCTGGAGGAAGCCCGATGACCGTCCTGCAACTCGCCATCGGCCTCCTCACCCTGCTCACCAACGCGTTCTTCGTGGGCGCCGAGTTCGCCCTGATCTCGGTGCGCCGCAGCCAGATCGAGCCGCGCGCCCTCGCGGGCGAGAAGCGCGCGAAGATGACGCTCTGGGCGTTGGAACACCTGTCCGCGATGATGGCCACCGCCCAGCTCGGCATCACGGTGTCGTCGCTGGTGCTCGGCGCGGTCGCCGAACCGGCCATCGCGCATCTGCTGGAGCCGCCGTTCGAGGCGGTCAACGTCCCGGACGCGCTGGTCCACCCGATCGCGTTCGTGATCGCCCTGACCCTCGCCACGTATCTGCACATGCTGATCGGCGAGATGGTGCCGAAGAACATCGCCCTCGCCGCGCCCGTGCCCAGCGCGCTGCTGCTGGGCCCGCCGCTGGTGTGGCTGACCCGGGCGCTGCGGCCCTTCGTGTTCGGCATCAACGCCTTCGCCAACGTGCTGCTGCGGCTGCTGCGGGTCGAGCCGAAGGACGAGGTGGAGTCGGTGTTCACCGACGACCAGCTCGCCCGGATGGTCGTCGACTCCAGCGAGGCCGGACTGCTCACCCCGGCGGACGGGGAGCGGCTGCGGGACGCGCTGGAGCTGGGCACCCGCCCGGTCGGAGAGATCCTCGTCCCGGCCGGGAAGATGCACACCGTCGACCACACGGTCACCCCGGCGCGGCTGGAGCGGGTGGCCGCGGGTGCGGGCCTGTCCCGCTTCCCGGTCACCGGGCCCGACGGCGCGCTCCTGGGCTACCTGCACATCAAGGACACCCTCGGCGTGACCGAACGGGACCGCCCGTTCCCGCGCACGGCCCTGCACAAGGTCACCCGGGTCCGCATCGACACCCCGCTCGACGACACGCTCACCGCGCTCCGCGCGGAGGGCAGCCACCTCGCGGCGGCCGTCGGCGAGAACGGCAAGGTCATCGGCTTCGTGACGATGGAGGACGTCCTGACCGAACTGGTCGGCCCGGCGGCCCCGGCCCCGGCCTGACCTCGGTCCCGACGACACCTCGCGGCCCCGGCCGGACACCTGTCCGGCCGGGGCCGCGAGGCTGTGTCACGGGCCGTCACTCGTCCAAGCGCCGCCGCCGCTCGTTGTGCCAGGCGATCGCGCGGCGGATGTCGGGCTCGTCCAGGCCCGTACGGCAAGCCAGTTCGGTCATGCCGAGGACCGGCGGGCCGGCCGTCAGGACGCGGCCGATCTTGCCCGCCCAGAGTTCCTCCTGCACGAAGGGCCGCCGCCGGTAGGCGGTGCGGATCAGCTCCAGGTGCGCCTCGCAGCACGCGGTGACGCGGCGCAGGCCGTCGTGCAGGGGGTCGTCCGGGTGAACGGCCGAGGAGTCGGCCACATGCCCGCGCACCGCCTCCTCGACAGGGAACGTCCTCCCGCACAGATCGCACAACTCCGGTGCGACGGGGGCGGATCGACGGACGTGCTTCCTGCGTTTCCACATGGAAAGCTCCCGGTGGCCGACTGCGCTCAGCGTACTGCGCCGGACCGTCGCCCACCCGGTGGCCTAGGGCACGCCCAGCTCGAACAGCACGTACCCCGCGTACGACCCCGAGGCCACCGCCGCCGTGCCCAGCACCGCGGCCAGCACGGGCCCGCTCAGCCGCCGCATGGCCAGGGCGAGCGGCACGAACAGCGGGAACAGCGGCAGCAGATAGCGCGAGACGTTGCCGAAGTACTGCTGCGTGCCCATCACCGTCAGATAGGACAGCACCGTGTACACGACCAGCACGGACGGCGGACGCAGCCGCACCAGCAGCACGGTCAGCACCGGCACCAGCAGCACCACCCCGACGCCGATCGTGTCCTCCATCGGCATGGCGAAGAGGTAGTCGAAATGGCCCACCGGCACGGAGGTCAGCACGTCGAGGCTGTGCCGGCCCCAGTCGAAGGTGTGGCCCCAGGCGCCCTCCTGGAGCTTGGTGTAGCCGCCCCAGTCGCCCATCCGGTACCCCACCCAGGCCAGGTAGCCGGCCACACCGAGCGGGGCGATCACCACGGCGGCCAGCGGCTGCCGCCAGTCCTCCCGCCGCCGGACCACCGCGGCCAGCCCCGCGACGGCCAGCGCCGCGACCAGGGCGACCGCCGTCGGCCGGGTCAGCCCGGCGGCGAAGACCAGCACCCCGGCGGCCGCCCAGCGGCGGGTCGCGACGGCCCAGCACGCCCAGGCGGCCAGTGCCGTGTACAGCGACTCGGAGTACACCGCCCACTCCGTGCCCGACCCCGGCCACACCGCCCACAGGCCGACGGCGACCAGCCCCGCCCGGCGCCCGCCGAGACGCGCGGTCACGGCGTGGATGCCCAGCGCGGCGACGAACGAGCACACCACGGACACGGCCATCCCCGCGCCGTACGGGCCGAGTCCGGTGACCTCCGAGACCAGCCGCATCAGCGCCGGGTACAGCGGGAAGAACGCCGCCGAGTTGCCTTCCAGAGTGATCATCCCGGTCGCCCCGGGAACCGGCTCCAGAGCAGGGTCGTAGCTGTGCAGGGCGATCTGCTGGTACCACCAGCCGTCCCAGCTCCCCAGCACGTCCCACGGGCGTGCCCCGCCGCCGAACCGGGGGTGCTTCTCCCGGAAGTCGCCGGCCGAGTCCAGCAGCACCATGAAGACGGTGAAGCCCGCCAGCTTGAGCACGCCGTACACGGCGAGGACGGGCCCGAAGCGGGCGGCGAGACGGCGCAGTCGCTCGCGCGGGCGGCCGGGCGCGGGTTCGGCAGGCGCGGGGGAGGGGGTTGCCGCCGGTCCGGGCTCGCGGGCCGTCGCTGTGGCACTCATGAGGCGGAGGTTCCTGTCGTGCGGCGGGAGCGGCGGCCGGGGAGGACACAGGCGCGCAGCAGGTGGAAGCGGAGCAGGGCGGCGGCGAGGTTCGCGGCGGTCAGCACCGACAGCTCCGCGCCGGCGCCGGCGCCGGGGGCGGCGCGGTGCAGGGCGGCCAGCGCGGCGCCGGTGACGGCGAGACCGGCCAGCAGGGCCGTCAGCCCGCCCAGGTGATGGGCGGGCAGCCCCGCCCGTCCGCGCACGCCGAAGGTGAAGCGCCGGTTGGCCGCGGTGTTGAGGACGGTGCACAGGAGCAGGGCGAGCGCGTTGCCCGCCTGTGCCCCGGCGGCCGGCCGCAGCAGGAGGTACAGGCCGAGGTGCAGCAGCGTGGCGGCGGCGCCCACGGCGGCGAAGCGGAGCAACTGGGCGAGCCGGCCGGGCGGCCGGACCGGGGCGGTGCCGGCCGTCGTCGCGGCGCTGCCGAGCGCGGCCAGCGGCAGCCGTCCGTGCGCCAGGGCCCGCCCCAGCCGGGCCATGCCGCGCAGATCGGCGAGCGCCGTGGGGAGCAGGTCCACCCGGCTGTCGGGGTCGTCCACCCAGTCCACCGGCACCTCGTGGATGCGCAGCCCGGCCCGCTCGGCGATCACCAGCAGCTCCGTGTCGAAGAACCACTCGCGGTCCTCCACCATCGGCAGCAGCCGCTCGGCCACCTCCCGCCGGACCGCCTTGAACCCGCACTGCGCGTCGGTGAACCCGACGGAGAGCGTGCCGCGCAGCAGCCCGTTGTAGCAGCGGGAGATGATCTCCCGCTTCGGCCCGCGCACCACCCGGGAGCCCGGGGCGAGACGCGTGCCGATCGCGAGGTCCGAGTGGCCGGAGATCAGCGGGGCGACCAGCGGCAGCAGCGCCGCGAGGTCGGTGGACAGGTCCACGTCGAGATACGCCAGCACGGGGGCGGAGGAGCGGGACCAGGCGGTGTGCAGGGCGCGTCCGCGTCCCTTCTCCTCCAGCCGCACCCACTGGGTTCCGGGGAGCTCACCGGCCAGACGGGCGGCGATCCACGGGGTCCGGTCGGTGCTGGCGTTGTCCGCGACCGTGATCCGGAACGGGTACGGGAAGGTCTCCGCGAGGTGCGTGTGGAGCCGCCGGACGCAGGCTTCGAGGTCGTGCTCCTCGTTGTGCACGGGCACGACCACCTCCAGGACTGGCTCGGGGTGGGGGAGCCCCGGATCGAGGGGCCGTGCCGGCCGCCGGGCGGTTCTCATGAGGGCGGGTCCCTTTCCGGCGTACGCCTGGGGTCGAGGGGTGGAAGCAAGGTCGGTAGATCTTGGTATGGGCATGCCAAATGCGCCCGTCGGGTGGTCCGCGGTGCGGGAGGCAGAGGGATGCGGAGGCGGGTCCACTGCCGCCTCCGGTGGTCACCCGCTCGGCGGCGGGTAGGTCGGGGTGCCGTTCACGTCGGGTTCGGAGGTCCCGGACTCCGTCGACTCCGGGGGGTCGGATCGTGAGGCCGTCGAGCTGGGGTCCGTCATGGCCGGTCCGGTCGTCGTGGAGCCGTCCGGAGTGCCGGACTCCGTGCTCCGGGTCGGCGGCGCCGACGAGCTCGGATCCGCCGTGCCGGTGGGCCCGCCCGAGCGTGGGGGAGCCGTCGACCCGGTCGCGGGCAGCGGCAGGTCGGCCGGCGCGGGGCCGGAGCCGAGGTGCGGCAGGAACGCCAGGCCGACGCTCAGCCCGGCCACGGCGAGCGCGGAACCGCCCGCCCGCACCAGCACCCGCGTCCGGCGGCGGGCCCGGATGCCTTCGTGCAGGCGAGCGCGGTGACCCGGGTCGAAGGGGGTGTGCGCCCGGCCCTCGCGCATCATGCGTGTCAGCTCACGCTCGAAGTCGTCCATCGCTGCTCCCCTCACTTCACGGGCCGGGCGGAGTCGGACAGGATCTCCCGCAGCCTCGCCACACCGCGGGACGCGTGGGAGCGGGCAGTGCCCACGGGGCAGCCGAGGGCCTGCGCCACCTGACCCTCGGGCAGGTCCTCGTAGTACCGCAGCACCACGGCCGCCCGCTGGCGGGGCGTCAGCAGGGCCAGCGCCGCCTCGAGACGCGAGCGCTCGGCGACGGCCGCGGACACGTCGCCCGGTCCCGGACGGTCGGGAAGCTCACCCACCGGGCGTTCACCCCACCAGCGCCGGCGGGCCGAGCGGGCGGCCAGCCGCACCAGAACCTGACGGACGTACGCCTCCGGCGCCTGCTCGGCGACCTTCGGCCAGGCGAACCACAGCTTCACCAGGGACTCCTGCACCAGGTCCTCGGCGCGCTGGCGGTCGCCGCCGGTGAGGAGACGCGCGACATGCAGCAGCGCCGACCAGCGGGCGGCCACGAACTCGTCGAAGCCGTCGGCCCGAAACCGCTGCATCCCTTACCGCCCCGTGTCGTACAAGCCCTTGCATCTGGAAGAAGGCACTGGGGAGGGGGAAACGATGCAGCACAGTGCTGTGACCCGCCTCACGTCCGGAAACACGCATGACAGTGCCCGGAGGAACGCGTCAGGCTGATCCGATGCGCACACCCAGAAGAGCAGCACGCGTCGCAGTGCTGGACCCCGCGGGATCGGTCTTCCTGTTCCGCTACGACAACCCCGAGGTCGGCGTCCACTGGGCGATGCCGGGCGGCGGCATCGAGCCGGGCGAGTCACCGCTGGAGGCGGCCGAGCGGGAGGTGCGGGAGGAGACCGGGTGGAGCGACCTCGTGATCGAGGACGGCGTGCTGTGTCTGTGGGAGCACGACTTCACCCGGGCCGGGGTGCCCGTCCGCCAGCACGAGCACATCTACCTCGCGTACGCCCCGCACCGGGAGCCGGCCGGGGACCTCACGGCCGCGCACGCGGAGGACAGGATCGAGCGGTGGCGGTGGTGGTCACCGGCCGAACTCGCGGCCGGACACGAGCCGCTGTGGCCACCGCAGCTGCCGGAACTGCTGACCGAGGTGCGGAGGTCGGGCGCTCCGGCCACCCCGGTCGACCTCGGCTTCGTACCGAACGGGCCGGTCGTCGGGGCCTGAGCCGTGCGGCATGACACGGCGACCGCCCCGGGACAGGACGGCCTCTCGTGACAAGGCGCCCCACGCGACACGGTGGCCTCGTGCCGGTACACGCGGCGGCACGGTGACCTCGTGCGGCACGACGCCACGGTGACACGAGAACGGCCCCGGCGGATGCCGGGGCCGTTTCGCGGGTCAGTGGGCGCCGGGCCCGCCGCTGCCGAAGCCGCCGCTGCCACCCTCGTCCCAGCGGGGGCCGCCCTCGGCGGTGCCGGTGCGGGTGCCGGCGTTGCCGTGGCCCTTCAGCTCGTGCGGGGTCAGCCGCTCGTCGGTCCGGGGCATCGCCTCCGGCTCCCGGTGCTCCTGCACCTCGCGGACCGGGCCGCCTTCGGGCATCCGGGGCTGCTCGTCGGGCCGGGGCCGCCGGGAGTCGTTGTCGCGTACCTTGCGGCTGCCGAGCAGGAACATGCCGATCAGCAGGGCCAGGACCACGATCCCCGCCACCACCAGTCCGACGCCGAGGGCACCGCGTCCCGCCGCCAGGTCGGCTGTCTCCATCGCGTTCATCATGTCCTCGCGGGTACCCCGGGACCTCGCCCCGAACCAGCCCGCCCCCGACCGACCCGCCCACGGGAGGCCGCGGAACCCTCGCGGCGACGGGGCGGACCGGGTTTGACCCCCCGAACGGCGGCAACCCGCGCGGTGTGACGACGACATCGCAGGAGGAGCTGTTCCGGTTCCTGGAGGACCGGTTCGCCTGCGCCCAGGCCTGCACCGAGTGCGCCCGGGCCTGCGCGACCCGGGCCGGCCTCGTGGACCCCGACGGCGCCGAGAACCAGGAACTCGTACGACGCAAGGGCATCATGTGCGCGGAGGTCTGCGACGCGACCTGCCGGGTGCTGTCCGAGCAGAACCAGGCCGACGAGGCCACCATCCGGATGCAGGTCGAGTGGTGCCGACAGGTGTGCCTGGAGAGCGCTCACGTCTTCGACGGACACCCCGGCGCCGAGCGTACGGCGGAGGCCTGCCGCGCCTGCGCCCGGGCCTGCACCGAATTCCTCGACACCCTCAACTGACCCACCGCTCCCACACCGTCCCCGCCGCCCCCGGCCCCGTACAAACTCGGGCGAGTTGTCGCCATACTGGACGAGACAGGGGGAGGGCGGACGGACTACGACGGGGGCGGCGTAGGACATGGGGGACCACGAACGGCTGATCGGCGGCCGGTACAGACTGCTGGACCGCATCGGACGCGGCGGCATGGGGGAGGTCTGGCGGGCGCGGGACGATTCGCTCGGCCGGCAGGTCGCGGTGAAGTGCCTCGACCCGCTCGGCCCGCAGCGCGACCCGTCGTTCGGGCGGGTCCTGCGCGAGCGGTTCCGGCGCGAGGCGCGGGTGGCGGCCTCGCTCCAGCACCGCGGGATCACCGTGGTGCACGACTTCGGCGAATCGGACGGCGTGCTCTACCTGGTCATGGAGCTGCTCCAGGGCCGTGACCTCAGCCGGCTCCTGGAGGACGCCAAGCACCGTCCGCTGCCGGTCGACGAGGTGGTGGAGGTGGCCGCGCAGGTCGCCGCCGCCCTCGCCTACACGCACGACCAGGGTGTCGTGCACCGCGACCTGAAGCCCGCCAACATCGTGCGGCTCGACGACGGCACGGTGAAGATCTGCGACTTCGGCATCGCCCGCCTCGGGCACGACATCGGCTTCACCTCCCGGCTCACCGGCACCGGCGTCGCCATGGGCACCCCGCACTACATGTCGCCGGAGCAGATCGCCGGGGAGGAGGTCGACCGGCGCAGCGACCTGTACTCCTTCGGATGCGTGCTCTACGAGATCGCCACCGGCGTGCCCCCGTTCGACCTGGACGACGCCTGGGCGGTCCTCGTCGGCCACCGCGACACCCCGCCCCGGCCGCCGCGCAGCCACCGCGCGGACCTGCCCGGGCGGCTGGACCGCGTCATCCTCGACCTGCTGGCCAAGGACCCGGACGACCGGCCTGACGGCGCCCTCGAAGTCGCCGCGCGCATCGTCGAGTTGCGCTCCGCTCCGGACACGGCCGGACGCCCGGTGCCCCCCGGCCCTGCCGACGGCCCTCCCGCGGGACGCACGGCCGGCGCGGGACGCCCCGAACGGCTGCCGTCCTGGACGCGCGGCGTGAACGCCGTTCGCGCCGCCGGAGCCCCGCCGCACGCCTCCGCCGGTGCCCCCCGGCCCACCCCGTCGGCGGCCGTGCCCACCGCACTCGCCGAGCGCCACCACGCCGCCCTCCGCCTCGGCCGCATCGGACGCTGGGACGAGGCCGGCGAACTGCACGGCGAGGTCGCCGCCGAGCGCGAGCGCCTCCTGGGCCCGGAGCACCCGGACACCCTTGCCAGCCGTTACGAGGTGGCGTTCACCCTCAGCCGTACCGGCCGGCCCGCCGACGCCCTGCGCGCCTACAAGAACGTCGCCGAGGCCCGGATCCGCGTCCTCGGACCCGATCACCCCGACACCCTCGCCGCGCGCCAGGAGATGGGGTACGTCCTCGCCCAGCTGGGCCGCCCGGCCGACGCGCACCGCGTGTACCTGTCGGTGCTGGAGGCGCGCGAACGGACCATGGGCCCCGGCCACCCAGACACCCTGCGCTGCCGTCACAACCTCGCCTTCAGCCTCAGCAGACTCGGCCGCCTGGAGGACGCCCACACCATGGCGTGCGAGGTGGCCGGGGCGCGCTCCCGGGTGCTCGGGCCCGAGCACCCCGACACCCTCGTCACCCGCTGCGAGGTCGCCTACGTCCTCGGCCGCCTGGGCCGCTGGAAGGCGGCCCTGGAGACCTACCGCGACGTGGCCGTGATCCGCACCCGGGTCCTCGGCCCGGACCACGCCGACACCCTCGCCGCCCGGCACGAGGTGGGCGTCGCCCTCGGCCGCCTCGGCCGCGTCGGGCAGGCCCTCGACGTGTACCGCCGCCTGGTCGCCGACCGCACCCGGGTGCACGGCCCCCACGACCCCGGGACGCTGCGCGCCCGGCACGGCGCCGGCGTCAGCCTCGGCCGGCTGGGCCGGTGGACGGACGCCCTCGCCGAGTCCCGCGAGGTGGCCGCCCTGCGCGAACGGGTGCTCGGGGCGGAGCATCCCGACACCCTGGTCAGCCGCAGGGAGGTCGCCGTCGCGCTGGGCTGGCTGGGCGACTGGGCCCACGCGCTCGCCGAGTACCGGAGGGTCGCCGACGCCCGGGAACGGATCCTCGGCGCCGACCACCCCGACACGCTGGCCGCCCGCGAGGACGAGGCGCACTGCCTGGAGCGCCTCGGCCACCTGAAGGAGGCGGCGGACCTGTACGGGCGGGTGGCGTCGGCGCGGGGGCACGGCCTGGCCGGAGGCGCGTAGTCCGGTTCATGGCCGGCCCTGGCCCTCTCCCTCGCGGTCACCTCTGGCCGCGGACGATCATCACGTGTTACGAAGAGGCATGACCGCCGCTCAGGAGTCCCGGACGTACGACGTCGTCATCGTCGGAGGAGGCCACAACGGTCTCACCGCCGCCGCCTATCTCGCCCGTGCCGGGCGCTCCGTACTGGTGCTGGAGCGGCTGGACCACACCGGCGGCGCGGCGATCTCCACCCGCCCCTTCGCCGGCGTCGACGCACGCCTGTCCCGGTACTCGTACCTGGTCAGCCTGCTGCCCCGGAAGATCCTCACCGACCTGGGGCTCGACGTCCGGCTCGGCACCCGCAGCATCTCCTCGTACACGCCCACCGAGCGCGACGGCCGGCCCACCGGCCTCCTCGTCGGCGGCGGCGAGGAACGCACCCGCGAGGCGTTCGTCCGGCTCACCGGCTCCGACCGCGAGTACCGGTCCTGGCAGAGCTTCTACGGCCTGACCGGCCGGGTCGCCCGCCGGGTGTTCCCGACGCTCACCGAGCCGCTGCCCACCCGTGAGGAGCTGCGCCGCACGGTGGACGACGAGGAGGCCTGGCGGATCCTCTTCGAGGAGCCCCTGGGCGTCGCCGTCGAGGCCCGCTTCTCCGACGACCTGGTGCGCGGCGTCGTCCTCACCGACGCGCTCATCGGCACCTTCGCCGACGCCCATGACCCGTCCCTGAAGCAGAACCGCTGCTTCCTGTACCACGTCATCGGCGGCGGCACCGGCGCCTGGGACGTCCCGGTCGGCGGCATGGGCGCGGTCACCGACGCGCTCGCCGACGCCGCCCGCAAGGCCGGCGCCGTCATCGCCACCGGCCACGAGGCCGTACGCATCGAGACGGACGGCCGCACCGCCGAGGTCACCCACCGCACGGCCGACGGCGAGGGCGTCGTCACCGCGGGCCACGTCCTCGTAAACGCCTCCCCGGAGGAGCTGGCGCGGCTCACCGGCGACACGCCCCCGCCGCACGCCGAGGGCGCGCAGCTCAAGGTGAACATGCTGCTCAAGCGGCTGCCCCGGCTGCGTGACAGTTCCGTCGACCCGCGTGAGGCGTTCGCCGGCACCTTCCACATCGCCGAGGGTTACCAGCAGCTGGCCACCGCCCACGCGCAGGCCGACGCGGGCCGGCTGCCCGACGCGCCGCCCTCGGAAATCTACTGTCACTCGCTCACCGACCCGTCCATCCTCGGGCCCGAGCTCGCGGCACAGGGCTACCAGACCCTCACCCTGTTCGGACTGCACACGCCCGCGCGGCTGTTCGAGCGCGACAACGACGCGGTGCGTGAGGAACTGCTGAGGGCGACGATCGCCCAGCTGGACGCCCATCTGGCCGAGCCGATCGCCGACTGCCTCGCCACGGACGCCGACGGCCGCCCCTGCATCGAGGCCAGGTCGCCCCTCGACCTGGAACGCGACCTGGGGCTGCCCGGCGGCAACATCTTCCACCGCGACCTCACCTGGCCCCACGCCCAGGACGGCACCGGCCGCTGGGGCGTGGAGACGCTCCACGCCAACGTGCTGCTCTGCGGCGCCGGAGCGGTACGCGGCGGCGGAGTCAGCGGGGTGCCGGGCCACAACGCGGCGATGGCGGTGCTGGAGTCCGTCCAGGCCTGACGCCCTGGCGGGCCCCAGCCGCCTTCCCGGCACCGGCCGTCGGCCCTGCACCGGCCGCCTTCCCTGCGCGGGCCGCGTTACCGGCGGCACCGGCCGCCTTCCCGCACCGGCCGCGTTACCGGAGGAACCCGCCGCCTTCCCGGCGCGGGGGCTGCCTTCCCGGCACCGGTCGTCGGCCCGGCACCCGCCGCCTTCCCGGCGCGAGGGCCGCCTTCCCGGCACCGGTCGTCGGCCCGACGCCGGGTGGGGCGTCGGCGGGCAGGTTTTGCCTGCGAAGAGCCGCGCCCGTCGAACAGGCGGTCCGTCGTGAGCCGCCGGTGGACGACGAGGCCGGGCGGTCGGCCAGGTCCGTGATCGACAGGCTGACCGGGCGGAAGTCCGCTCAGTCGTACTCCCGACTCCTGTAGGCGGATCCGCGACGGATGGTGTCCGCCAGACGGCGTGCAGGCCGGGGCGTGCGGGCCGGGGCATGCGGGCCGGGGCATGCGGGCCGGAACCGTGGGTGACGCCCCGGCCGGCCGGGTGGCAACCTCAGCCGTCCTCCCGGCTCCAGCCCTCCGCGAGGAGCCGTGTCGCGTCGGCGGGGCGGGACTCGTCGAAGAGACGGCGGCGGCCCTTCTCGACGCGCAGGCCGTCGACGTAGGCGCCGCGCCCGACGTACAGCCGGTCCGTGGTGTACCGCCAGCGCACGACCAGGCCGGGAGCGGCCGGCAGGTCGGCGGTCAGGTCGTGCCAGACGCGGCCCGACCAGCCGGTGGCCGTGCCCGTCGGGTGCTGCTCGGCGGAGCCGCCCCGCCGCCGGGTCGTGAACGGCACCGGCTCCCAGGTCGTCCCGCCGTCCGCCGAGGACTCCAGCACCAGGACGTCGGCCTTCGGCTCGGTGTCCCACCACAGCGCGCAGCTCAGCCTGGCCGCGCCGGACGCGGTGTCCAGCGCCGGCAGCGCGAGGGTCGCGGTGGCCGCGCTCGCCATTCCCGAGAACCACGCCGTGCGCCCTCGTGCCGGGCGCACCGGCACCGCGCGGGCCAGCTGGTTGGCGGCAGCCACCCGGGGCGCCGAACCGGACCGCCAACTGCGCACCGGATGCACCGAGTTGCCGAGGACGACGAGGAAGGAGTCGGTGGTCGGGTCGAGCACCAGCGCGGTGCCGGTGAACCCGGTGTGCCCGGCCGTGCGCGGGGTGGCCATCGCGCCCATGTACCAGTGCTGGTAGAGCTCGAAGCCCAGGCCGTGCTCGTCGCCCGGGAACGCGGTGTTGAAGTCGGTGAACATCAGCTCCACCGACTCCGGCCGCAGGATCCGGTTGCGCCCGCTGACACCGCCGTCGAGCAGCGTCCGCGCGAGGACCGCCAGGTCCCACGCGTCGGAGAACACGCCCGCGTGACCCGCGACCCCGCCGAGGCTGTACGCGTTCTCGTCGTGGACCTCGCCCCACACCAGCCCCCTGTCCAGCCCGGCCCACGGCTTGCGGGCGTCCTCGGTGGCCGCGATCTTCGGCTTCCAGGACGCCGGGGGGTTGTAGCGGGTGCGGCGCATCCCGAGCGGCTCGGTGATCTCCTCGCGGAGCAGTACGTCCAGCCGCCGCCCGGTGACCTGCTCCAGCACCAGCTGGAGCGAGATCAGGTTCAGGTCGGAGTACAGGTACGTGGTGCCCGGCGGGCTCGCGAGCGCCTCGTCGTAGACGCGCTGCACCTTCTCCTCGTACGTCGGCGCCTCGTACAGCGGGATCCACGCCCGGAAGCCGGACGTGTGCGTCAGCAGCTGGCGTATCGTCACGTCCTGCTTCCCGGCCCGGCCGAAGTCCGGCAGGTACGAGGCGACCGGCGCCTCCAGCTCGACACGGCCCCGCTCGATCTGCTGCACGGCGAGGATCGAGGTGAACAGCTTCGACACCGACGCCAGGTCGAAGACGGTGTCCTCGGCCATCGGGATCCGCTGGTCCGGCGGGAACTCGACGCCGGTGTCGGTCTCCTCGTCGTAGGCCTGGTAGCGCACGGCCATGCCGATAGGTTTGTGCAGCGCCACCGTGCGTCCGCGACCGGCGAGCAGAACGGCCCCCGCGAACCAGGGGTGTTCAGGGGACGGCTGGAGGAACGCCTCGGCGTCGGTGACGAGTTGCTTCAGCGGACCGGGCAGCAGCCCCGCCTCCCGCGCCGACCCGTGCCGCAGCGCGGGTCGGCCGTCCCCGCGGGACGAGGCGGCCGCGGCGGCCGGATCCGCGGGCAGCGACGCGAACGCCAGCCCGCCTCCCAGAGCCAGCGCCCCCAACCCCACTTGACGCCTGCTCATCCCTCTCGCGTCCGCCATCCGTCCACCCTCCCGAGTCCGGTCCCCGAGCTCTTTGAAAGTAACTTCCGGGGATCATCGCGCCGAATGAAACTTTCCTGTCAGGGGTGCCGGATGTCAATGGCTGTGGACAGAGGAGCATGAGGCGCAGAAGGCCGTCGAACTGCCCCACCTCGCCCTGGACCGGCCGACCGTCGAACAGCTCGCCCTGCCGGACGTGTTCACGCCCGAGGAGCTGGACCGGCCGGTCACCGCCGCGGCCGAGCGGATCGTGACGGATGAGCGCATCCTGGCCGACGAGCGGTGACCCCGGCCTCCGGGTGAGGATCAGCCGCGCCGCTCCCGCAGATCCACGATCCGCCGGATCTTGCCCACCGATCGCTCCAGCGACTCGGGGTCGACGATCTCCGCCCCGACCGAGACGCCGATGCCGTCCTTCACCGCCTGCACGATCGACCGGGCCGCCGCCTCACGGGTCGCCGCGTCCGCATCCGGACGGGCCTCCGCGCGCACCGTCAACGCGTCCATACGGCCGCTCGTCGTCAGCCGCAACTGGAAGTGCGGCGCCACGCCCGGCGTGCGCAGCACGATCTCCTCGATCTGTGTGGGGAAGAGGTTCACCCCGCGCAGGATCACCATGTCGTCGCTGCGCCCGGTCACCTTCTCCATGCGCCGGAACACCCTGGCCGTGCCCGGCAGCAACCGGGTCAGGTCCCGCGTCCGGTAGCGGACGATCGGCATGGCCTCCTTGGTGAGCGAGGTGAACACCAGCTCGCCCTGCTCGCCCTCGGGCAGCACCTCGCCGGTGATCGGGTCGACGACCTCCGGGAAGAAGTGGTCCTCCCAGACGTGCAGCCCGTCCTTGGTCTCCACGCACTCCTGGGCGACGCCCGGGCCTATCACCTCGGACAGGCCGTAGATGTCCACCGCGTCGATCGCGAACCGCTCCTCGATCTCCCGCCGCATGTCCTGGGTCCACGGCTCGGCGCCGAAGACGCCCACCCGCAGCGACGTGGAGCGCGGGTCCACGCCCTGCCGCTCGAATTCGTCGAGCAGGGTGAGCATGTAGGACGGGGTCACCATGATGATGGACGGCTGGAGGTCCTGGATCAGCGTGACCTGACGTGACGTCATCCCGCCGGACGCGGGGATCACCGTGCAGCCGAGCCGCTCGGCGCCGTAGTGCGCGCCCAGCCCGCCCGTGAACAGGCCGTACCCGTACGCGATGTGCGCGATGTCGCCGGGCCTGCCGCCCGCCGCGCGCAGCGACCGGGCGACCATGTCGGCCCACATGGACAGGTCGTTCTCCGTGTAGCCCACGACCGTGGGGCGGCCGGTGGTGCCGCTGGAGGCGTGCAGCCGGCGGATCCGCTCCTGTGGGACGGCGAACATCCCGTACGGGTAGTTCGCCCGCAGGTCCGCCTTGGTGGTGAAGGGGAAGCGGGACAGGTCGGACAGTGAACGGCAGTCGTCCGGGTGGACGCCCGCCTTGTCGAAGGACTCCCGGTAGAACGGCACGTTCTCGTACGCGTGCCGCAAGGAGTTCCGCAGCCGCTCCAGCTGGAGGGCCCGCAACCCGTCGAGGTCGAGCCGCTCCGCCGGGTCCAGCAGGTCCGCCGCCTGAGTCATCAGGACCTTCCCTTCACCATCCCATTCCGGACGACCGATCATTCGGTCGTTTGCGTCGGGCCCCAGTAACGCAGCCGACCACCCTCCGGTGCAAGAGCCGGGCCTGCACTTCTCCCGGCGGATGGTGTCAGGGACACGGCGACCGCGACGCCCTGAGGGGCGCGGGGAACTGCGCGACAGGCTCCCACCGGCCCGCAGCCGTCACCGGCGCCCTTCCCACATCCCCCTTCCGCGGCCTGTCCGCAGGACAAACCCCTCGCTAGGCTGGCCGCCGACGGCAACAGGGAGGAGCACGGACGTGGCCGAGAGCACCACCCAGCGGCGCCCGCTCACAGGCTGGGACAAGCCCGAGCTGGACCTCAGCAACGCACAGTGGCAGTCCGGCAGCAAGGGTCTGGGCGACGTCCAGATCGCCTTCGTGGAGGGCTTCATCGCCATGCGCAACAGCGGCCGGCCGGAAAGCCACTCCCTGATCTTCACCCCTGCGGAGTGGGGCGCCTTCGTGTCGGGCGCACGGGAGGGCGACTTCGACCTGACCTGACGCGCACCGCCCGGCGACGTGTGCCGCGCGTTTTTCCGGACACGCGATCAGCAGAAAGCCGCGCCGGACCGTGAGGGACGGCGTGGACCCGATGCCGTATCCGGAGGCGAGGCACATGGACGACCAGCCGGTGGTCGCCGCGGTGGACGGTTCCACGGACGGACTGCGCGCCCTGGAGTGGGCCCTGGACGCCGCCCGGCGGCACAGGGCCACCCTGCGCGTCCTGCACGTCCGCGCGGACCCGCTCCGCACCCGGCAGGACCCGCAGGACACCGGGCCGCCCGACGCGGACGAGGACCCGGTGCTCGCGCAGGCCCGCGCCCGGGTGGACGAACTGGGCGGCACGCCGTCCGCCGAGTACGTCGTCACCGAGGGAATGCCGAGCGCGCTGCTGCCCGAGACCGGCACGGAGGCCCGGCTGCTGGTACTGGGCTCGCGGGGCCGTGGAGGCTTCACCAGCCTGCTGCTCGGCTCGAACTCCCTGGCCGCCGCCAGGGACGCCGGATGCCCGGTCGTGGTGGTGCCCCGGCCGGGACGCGGCGGCGAGGAGCGCGAGGAGTCGCCGGTGCACCGGGAAGGCCCCGTGGTCGTCGGGACGAGCGCCGACAGCCCCGACACGGCGACGCTGGACTTCGCCTTCACCGAGGCCGCCCTGCGCCGCTCCGGCCTGCGGGTCGTGACCGCCTACCCGTGGCCGCTGCAGACGATGCTGCTGCCCGGCGAGGTGGCGCCCGCGCAGGTCGACCAGGAGGCCGTGGAGCACGAGACGCGCGTCCTCGCCGAGGGCCTGCTCGCCCCGCTCCGGAAGCAGCACCCGGAAGTCGAAGCCGAGGCCGTCGTGGTGCCCGGGGACGCGGCCGGTCACCTGGTCGGCGAGTCCCGGGACGCCTCACTGGTCGTGGTGGGCCGCCACCGTCGCCGGCTGTTCGCGCCCGCCCGCATGATGGGCTCCGTCACCCAGGCGGTCCTGCTGCACGCGCACAGCCCGGTCGCGGTGGTCCCGCCCGCACCCGCCGAGGAGTGAGCGGGAAGCCCCGGACCGGGCGGGCGGACGAGGACCGCGGGGCTCCCGTCCGACCGTCCGAACCGGGCTTCGGCCACGTACCATGGCGGCATGTCGTTCCTCCGCCGCCGAAGCGCCACACCCGCCGGGCCCGAATTCGACGTACTGGCCATGGACCCGGGCGACTGGCCCGGCAACCTGGGCGCGGGTCTGCTGCCCGCCCCCGACGGAACCTGCCAGGGCGTTTTCCTGCGCTACGACCTGTTCGGCGGCCGCGGTCCCGCGATGATCATCGGCAACCTCCCCGAGGGCTCACCTGCGCGTGACGTCCCCGAGGGCGAGGTGCCCTTCGAGGTCGGTCAGCTGCTGCTGGCGCTGGAGAACGACGAGGAGGTCACCGTCGCCTCCACGGAGGACGTGCCCGTGATGCAGGGCGACAACCTGCTGATCGTGCGCCGCGTCAAGCTGTCCGAGAGCCGGATCTCCTGCGTGCAGTTCGACCGCAGCGACAACGTCCTGGTGACCATCGCCGCCTGGGACCGCCCGATCACCGACGACCTGTACGCCCTCCTCAAGCCGCTGCCGGCGGAGCTGTTCCAGCAGGGCTGACCCTACTCACGGACGATGACGGGCGCCCCCGGACCGCAGAGGTCCGGGGGCGCCCGTCGTGTGGTGCGCGCTCCCGTGTTACGACGGCACCACCGTCACGTCCGCGGCCCGCACGAAGCCGACGCGGTGGCCGAACTGGATCTCGTAGTACTGGTCCTTGCCGCGCACCACCTGGTGCGAGGCCGCGTCGAAGGTCACCGCGTAGTAGTACTCGCCCGGCACCTTGCCGCCGGTCACGTACCGCTGCCCGGCGAGCACCTTGTACGGCAGCGGCGACACCGTCTGCGCCGGCACCCCCTCCGGGTAGGCCGCCGCCTCCGGGTACGCGCGCCCGTACACGGGGACGGTGTCCAGGCCCTTGCGCGGGGTGATCACCTTGGCCTTGGCGGGCACGGCGGTGGGCTTCTCCGCCGGGTTCCGGAACCAGGCCTTCTGGCCGAGGTACCAGATCGCCGTCCAGTCGCCCCAGCGGTCCGCCACGGCGTACTGCTGGCCCGTGGACACCCGCGAGGACAGGTCGTTCACCCCGGTGGTGGGCGTGGAGCCGAGGCCGATGTCCTTGATGAGCGGGGAGTTCACGTCGTGGTCCGAGTACAGCCTCACCGCGCTCGACCCGTGCGGGGCGCAGGGCTCCCCGGCGGTCTCGCAGCCGGTGAACACCGGCCGGTGGGTGTCGTAGTCGGGCCGGATCGTGACGGCGCCGGCGTTCTTCGCGCCTGAGGCCTCGAGCGGGGCGCCGAGCAGTTCGAAGTAGTGGCGCCAGTCCCAGTACGGGCCGGGGTCGGTGTGCATGCCCGGGATGGTGGCCGTGGTGGTGCCCGGCACCGTGTCGTGGCCGAGGATGTGCTGCCGGTCCAGCGGGATGCCGTGCTTGTCGGACAGGTACTTCACCAGCCGCGCCGAGGAGCGGTACATGGCCTCCGTGTACCAGGCGTCCGGGTCGGTGAGGAAACCTTCGTGCTCCAGGCCGATCGACGCCGCGTTGACGTACCAGTTGCCCGCGTGCCAGGCGACGTCCTTCGCCTTCACGTGCTGGGCGATGTGGCCGTCGGTGGAGCGCAGGCTGTACTGCCACGACACGTACGTCGGGTCCTGGACCATGTCGAGGACGCCCTCCCAGGCGCCCTCCGTGTCGTGCACGACGATGTACCGGATCCGCTGCGAGGCGGGACGGTTCCCCAGGTCGTGGTTGCCGTAGTCGCCGTCGCCGAACTCCTCGTACGGCGCCGGGATCCACTCGCAGGACACCGTCCGCGGGCACTCCGTGCCGGCCGCGGAACCCTTGCGCAGCCCGGCGCGCTCCAGCGCCGACGGATCGGGCGCCAGATCCGGGCTCGCGTCCAGGGCGACCCGCTGCCCGGCGTCCGTGACCCGTTCCTCGCCGTCCCTGATCACCGCGAACACCTCGTTCGCGTACGCGGTCGCCGAGGCGCGGTCGTCGGCGCCGGAGAACAGCGCCACCGCCCCGAACCAGTCGGCCGGGTCGTCGCTGGCCGGCGCGCCCAGCCGGCGCTGCGCCTCGGCCAGCAGGGCGGCGCCGCCCGCCACGTTCGCCGCCGGGTCCTCGCGCAGCGTCCCGGCGTCCAGCCCGGTCAGCCGGGCCGCCCTCGGCAGGGTCGTCAGCCGGTCCGGCAGCTTCGCGGTGTCCGGGCCGAGCTCCGAGGGGCGCAGCGCGGGACGGGCGTCGTCGCCGCGCGGGTCCTCGGCGCCGGTGGAGTGGTGCCCGGCGGAGGCGAGCGCGGTCCGGGCGTCGGTCAGGTGCATCGGCCCGTAGCCACCGGTGACGCTCGGGGCGCCGCCGTGCGCGTCCCAGCGGGACTGCAGGTAGGAGACGCCCAGCAGCACGCTCTGCGGGACGTCGTACGCGGCCGCCGCGGAGGCGAACGCCTGTTGCAGCCGGGCGGTGGCCGGCGGGGCCGGGTCGGGCGCCGCGCCCAACAGGGGCAGCGTCAACGCGGCTGCGGCCAGGGCGCCGAGGGCGCCCCGGACGGCGCGTCGGGACGGCCCGGCCGCATGGCCGGGCTCGGTGGCGAGATCTCGCAATGCAGCCTCCTGTGGACGGTCGTGCGACCCGTCAGTGGTACCGGCAGGCCGATGATCCGTCAATCATGCCCAGGAGGGCGAGAATTACCTTGTCAATCGGGGTGTGGCGAGATTTCGTGGCGGGTCCCGGCGGACCTGCGGCGCGTCACCGGTCTATACCGGTGGCACGCCCCCGCGACGCCCGCGCCCTGGCTGTATACCGATGCCGGGAGACGGCCCCCGTGCCCACTGGAGAGGCCGCCTACGGCAGTCGTGCCGATGCCGAGGGACGGCCCGCAGGCACGCTGCGAGGGTGGGCGCCCGAAGGGTGCCGCCGCTTCGTCGAGCCGGCCGCGCGTTCCCGCGCCTGCGGTCGGCGTCGGGCCGGCGCCCTGACGGCTCCGTCGCTGTCGCGGCGGTCGAGGTGCGCGGCGCCCGTCACGGGCCTCCGGCCGTGCCGGAGATCAGGACCCGCACGGGTGCGCCAGCCGCAGCGGCCGTCGGCTCAGCGGGTGCCGACCGCCGCGCGCACGGCCTTCCGGGCCATCTGGCAGTCGTCGTGCAGCCGGCGCAGCAGCAGCCTCTGCTCCTCACCGGACGGCGTGCCACCCGGCTGGCCCCCCGCGGGCGCCGGCGCCGACTCGTGCATCGAACGCTGCACGGCCGTCTCGTAGGTGCGGATCTCCCGGGTCAGTACGAGCATGAGGTTCACCAGGAACGCGTCGCGCGAGGCGGGGCCCGCCGACTGGGCGATCTGGCTGATCTGACGCCGGGCCGCCGGGGCGTCCCCGAGCACCGACCACAGCGTCGCCAGGTCGTAGCCCGGCAGGTACCAGCCCGCGTGCTCCCAGTCCACCAGCACCGGACCGGCCGGTGAGATCAGGATGTTGGAGAGCAGCGCGTCGCCGTGGCAGAACTGGCCCATGCCCTGCCGGCCCGCCGCCACGGCGATGCCGTGCAACAGCTTCTGCAGGTCCCCGAGGTCCCGGTCGGTGAGCAGACCCAGCTCGTGGTACCGGTTGATCCGGGCCGCGTAGTCCAGCGGCGCGTCGAACGTCCCGGCGGGCGGCCGCCAGGAGTTGAGCCGGCAGATCGCGCCGAGTGCCGCCCTGATGTCCGCCCGGGGTGGCGCCTCCACCGGGTGCCGCTGGAGCGCCACCACCCGGCCGGGCAGGCGCTCGATGACCAGCGTGCAGTTGTCCGGGTCCGCTGCGATCAGCCGGGGCGCCCGCACGGGCGGACGCTGCCGGACGAACGAGCGGTATGCCGCTATTTCGTGCCGGATGCGCTCGCTCCAGGCGGGGGAGTGGTCCAGTAAGCACTTGGCGACCGCCGTGCTGCGGCCCGTCGTGCCGACCAGGAGGACCGACCGGCCGGTGCGGCGCAGCACCTGGACCGGCGCGAACTCCGGACAGATGCGGTGCACCGACGCGAGCGCCGTGCGCAGTTGCGCGCCCTGTGCGCCGGACAGGTCGAGCCTCCCGCTGAGCGGCTGGTTGCCCGGTCCCGCGAGACGCCGTGCGTTGCCCGCGCCGAGCACAGGGGCGGCCGCCGGGCGTGCGGGGGCGAGGTAGGGGCCGCTGTCCGACGGACGCGCACGCAGCGGCCGGGGCGGGGCGGACACGGAGGACGATGCTGCGTACATGGGTGATACAGATCCCTTCGTGTGCCTGCGACGTCAGCGCACCACCCAACCCGGCCGCCCGGCCGCACCCTGGGGGAATGCCCCTGCGGCGACGGGGTCGTGGTGGCGCGTTCCTACTCGACACCCGAGGGCCCCTGGCACACCATCTGGCGGACCCTGGCGAACCCTGGCGAATAGTCGCCCGGCACTGCCCACCGGGCTACTGTCAACTCAGCCGAGAACCTGGGGGCTTGACGTGAGCGGACAACCCAACACCCGGCTCGCGGACCTGTTCGGCCTGGCCGGCTGGTCCAAGGGCGAACTCGCGAGGCTGGTGAACCGGCAGGCGGCGGCCATGGGCCATCCGCAGCTGGCGACCGACACCTCCCGGGTGCGGCGGTGGATCGACATGGGAGAGATCCCGCGCGATCCGGTGCCGCGGGTGCTGGCGGCTCTGTTCACCGAGCGTCTCGGCCGTGTCGTGACCATCGAGGATCTCGGTCTGGTCCGGCACGGGCGTACGGGGAAACGGCCACGCGCCGGGAGTGCGGAACATCCCGACGGAATGCCGTGGGCGCCCGAGCGGACGGCCGAGGTCCTCACCGAATTCACGGGAATGGACCTCATGCTCAACCGACGCGGCCTGGTGGGTGCGGGCGCCGCCCTCACCGCGGGCTCCGCACTCAGCAGCGCCATGCACGACTGGCTGCACACCGATCCGGCTCTCACCGCAGACGCCCCCCGCCTGCACGATCCCCTGCACGCCGAACCCGCCGGGTTCGACCGCTACGAGGCCGCCCCCATCGGGTCGCAGGAGATCGAGGAACTGGAGCGCTCCGTGGAGGTGTTCCGTGCCTGGGACGCCGCCCGCGGCGGCGGCCTCCAGCGCAAGGCGGTCGTGGGACAGCTCAACGAGGTGGGCGGCATGCTCGCCTACCACCATCCGCCCCATCTCCAGCGGCGCCTGTGGGGCGTCGCCGCCAACCTGGCGGTCCTCGCCGGCTGGATGTCGCACGACGTCGGCATGGAACCGACGGCGCAGAAGTACTTCGTCATCGCCGCCCACGCGGCACGGGAGGGCGGCGACCGCCCGCGCGCCGGCGAGGCACTGTCCCGCGCGGCCCGTCAGATGGTGCACCTGGGCAAGCCCGACGAGGCGCTCGACCTGATGAAACTCGCCCAGTCCGGCTCGGGCGAGCGGGTGCTGCCGCGCACCCGCGCCATGTTCCACACCATCGAGGCGTGGGCGCAGGCGTCCATGGGCAAGGGCCAGGCGATGCGCCGCACCCTCGGCCGGGCGGAGGACCTGTTCGTCTCGGACAAGGAGGACGCGCCGCCGCCGAACTGGATGCAGCTGTTCAACGAGGCGGACCTGTACGGCATGCAGGCCCTCGCCTACCGCACGCTCGCGGAGTTCGAGCCGGGCGCGGCCGTCCACGCCCAGCACTACGCGGACAAGGCGCTGGCGCTGCGGGTGGACGCCCAGCAGCGGTCGAAGATCTTCGACTTCCTGTCGATGGCCTCCGCGTGCTTCATCGCCGACGATCCCGAGCAGGCCGACCGCTTCGCGCGGCTCGCCCTGGTGTCGATGGGCCAGAACTCCTCGCGCCGCACCTGGGACCGGCTGCGCCAGATGTACCGGCTGACCGCCGAGTACTCCTCGTACCCGAGGATCCAGGAGCTGCGGGAGGAGATCGAGCTGGCGCTGCCCAGGCCGCGGGGCAAGGGCGGGACCGCGAAGGCCTGAGGGGCACGCGGCCCTCGTCAGGGGTCACTTGTCACGTGCGCGCCCCTGTCAGGAGGCGACGCGCGCCACCAGCACACAGGCGTGCTCCGCACGCTCTCCTTCACCGAACTCCCGTACGACCTCCCGGACGCAGTCCTGGGCGGAACGGCCCCCGGCGAACCGGGGCGCCAGGGCGAGGAGCCGGTGGACGACGGCCGTCCCGGTGTGCCCGGGCACCAGGCCGTCGGTGTGCAGCAGAAGCAGGTCACCGACCTCGAGGGTCTCCTCGGCCTGCTCGTGTGCGGAGCCCGGGGCGGCGCCCAGCAGCGTCCCCCGCGGCGCGTCGAGCGCCCGCCCCGCCCGGCCGCGGTAGAGCAGCGGGGCGGGGTGGCCGGCCCGCGCCCACACCGCGGTGCGGGTGTCGTGCCGGTAGCGCAGGCAGACGGCGCCGGCCAGGACCGGCTGGGCGGTGGTGTCGAGCAGCCGGTCGAGGCAGTCGAGGAGGGGGCCGGGCGCGGTGCCGGCCAGCGCCATGCCCCGTACGGCGCCCAGCAGCATGGCCACACCGGACGCGGCGCCCACGCCCTGTCCGGTGAGCTCGCCGACGCCCAGCAGGGTCGCTTCGTCGGACAGTTCGAGGGCGTCGTACCAGTCGCCGCCGACCGACGCGTGCGTGGAGGGCGGCAGATGGGCGGCGGCCACGTCCAGGGCGCGCGGGCCGCGCCGCGGGAACCGCAGGGAGCCGTGCCACGCCGGTCGCACGGCCTCCTGCAGTTCGACCGCGAGCCGGTGCTCACTCCGTGCGGCGGCGTGTCGGTGCCGGTGCAGCGAGTCACGGGTCTCGCTCACCGCCCTTCGGCAGCGGCGCAGTTCGCTGACGTCGCGCAGGACCGCCCACATGGAGACGGTGCTCCCGTCGGCGCCGAGCACGGGTTCGCCCATCATGTGCACGGTCCGTATGTCGTCGGCCGCGTGCAGCACGCGGAACTCCCCGTCGATGGGGTGGCCGTCGACCAGGCAGCCGGTGACCATCCGGGTCAGCCGGGGCCGGTCCTCGTCGCACACGAGGGAGGGCAGTTCGTCGAGGGTGAGCGGGGGAGCGGCCGGGTCGCGGCCGAGGATCCGGTACAGCTCGCCGGACCAGCTCACCGCGTCGGTCAGGAGGTCCCACTCGGCGCTGCCGACCCGGCTGAGCAGGGCGGAGCGGGGCGGGGCCGGCGGCGCGGGCAACTCCTCGGCGGGCGCGGGCGGCGGGTCGTCGCGCAGCTGCGCCAGGTGCTCGTCCAGGTCGTCGAGCTGGTGCATCGCCAGGTCGTACAGCGCCCGGCGCCAGCGCTCCCGGGGGTCCCCCGCGTCGGCCGGGGTGTCGCGGCGGACGGCGTCGACATCGCCCTTGAGCCGCCGGGTCTGCGAGATGAGGGCGTCGACCTGGCCGCCTCCCGGCGGCCGGGAGGCGGGGCGGTCCGCGGAGAGAGGGGACGGCATGACGCACTCCGATGCGGGACGGTACGGCCTTCGGGCGGGCGGAGGGACCGTTACGACTGTTGCACAGCCCGCCACGGCCTGTAAGGGATTTGGCAACACACGATAAGGTGGTGCCTTTGGCATATGCCACCGTCTTCACGGAGTTACCTCGAGGTGATCACGAGATGCCCGTCGGACACCCCAACTCTCATGGTACGCAGGTGAACTGACGGGGCGTCAGGTGCCCCGTCGTGATTCACTCAAACGTTCGAGGATCGGGTGTCAGTTCGACGTCGGGACGCGGTGACCCGGTGATCTCTCCGCGTCCCGACGCCGCCCGTCAGTAGCGCAGCACCGCCGCCATGCCCTGTGCGTCCCCCAGTGCGCCGTCGGGCACGAACCGCACGTCGGCGCCGGTCTCCAGGCATTGCTCGACGATCTCGTCCACGATGTCCTCGCGGGCGTCGAGGTCGTCGTCCTCGGCGACGATCAGATGCTCACCGTCGTCACGGACGGTGATCCGGTAGTTCTCCTCGACGGCCAGCAGCCGGATCCGCCCCTCGCGGGCGTTCTGCCACAGCTCGTCGACACCGGCCGCGAACTCCTTGCGGCTGCGCGCGGACTCCAGCTCCCGCGCCACCTCCTCGGCGCGCTTGCGGTCCTGCTCCTCGAGCGCGGGCCGCACCGCCTGCCACACCATCTCCGGCGTCCCGTGCGCCAGTCCGCCGCGCGGCACCTGCACGGCGTCCTTGCAGACGCCGCCGAACTCGCACAGCAGCGACAGTGCCGCCGGCTCGCCGGTGATGTACAGCTGCCTCGGGTGGGCCCGCACCAGGGACGCCAGCGCCGTCGCCGCCTCCTTCAGGAAGCGACGGGTGTCCTCGTCCCGGTAGTTGCTGGGCTGGTCCCCGACCCGCTCCAGCCGCTCGGGGTCGAAGTTGGGCTCCTCACGGACCAGCGGGAAGCCGCCGGCGTGTTCCTCGACCACCCGGTCCGGGCCGCCGCTCCACAGCGAGGCCCGGTCGGCGGCGACGGACAGCACCCAGAACGGGCGCTCCGCCGTCTGCGCGGAGACCAGGTTGCGGGTCAGGAAGGTGTCCGAGAGCACCACGCGCTCAGGGACGCTGCGCGCCAGCGACCACACCTGGTGCTCGCCGGGGGCGGCGAAGATGACCAGGCCGTCCTCGGCGTGCGCCAGATCGACCTCGGCCAGGGCCCGGTCCAGCTGGGCGGCCACGTCGGCGCGCCGGTCCCGGGGGACCGCGGGATCGGACTCCAGCTTCTTCTTCGCCTCGGCCACCATGGTGCGCAGCCGCACCGCGTCCTCGGTGCTCAGCGGGTCGCGGCGGTGGGTCGGCGTCAGCACCGACACCGCCGGGTAGGGGCGCGGCCGACGGAGTTCGGCGAGGGCGGAGGGACTCAGATCGTGCTCCATGACAGCACCATAGGGCGGAATCCGCGGTAGGGCATTCGGGGCAAAATGCCCGCCGGGCGCGCTGCGGTCCTGCGGGCCGCGGGTGCACGCTGGTGGGGGAGGTGACCGCCGATGGCGCGTTTGGCCGTGGAGCGGGACGCGGACGGGTGGGCCGTCGTCGTCCGGCTGGCGTGGTGGGAGGCGCTGCTCGCCCGCCGCCGCGCGGTACGGGTGCCGCGGGCGTGGGTGGCGGCGGCCGGGGTGGAGCCCGACTGGTGGCGCGCGATGCGCGGTACGCCGGTGGTCGGGCGCTGCCGGCCGGGGCGGTTCTGCGTGGGGGAGCGGGAGCACGTGCTGGGCCGCGACTTCGTCGCCGTACGGGCAGGTGTCCCGGTGGTGGTCCTGGACCTGAGGCCCCCGGCGCCGTTCGTGCGGCTCGCGGTGTCCGTGCCGGACGCGGGGGAGGCCGCCGGGTCGCTGCGGTCCGGCGGGGACGCGGACGAGGAGGACGACGGTGTCGAGGAGGCCTCCGGCTGAGGACGGCGCCGACGGACACTCCGGCCGACGGGACGGCCCGCGTCAGATCCGGTCCTCGTCCTCCGTGCCGCAGGAGCTGCCGCTCGGCGGGAGGGAGCCGTAGAGCAGGAAGTCGTCGACCTTGCGGTGGACGCACTCGGACGAACCGTAGCCCGTGTGGCCCTCGTTGCGGTTGTCCAGCACCACGGCCGACGGACCCAGCCGCCTCGCCGTCTGCTCCGTCCAGTAGTACGGGGTGGCGGGGTCGCCGCGGGTGCCGACCAGCAGCATCTTCGGGGTGTCCAGGTCCTTGACCTTCTCCCGGATGTAGTCGGTCCCCCTGGGACGGCCGTGGCACAGCACCACCTGCGCCAGCCGGTACGGCCCGAACACCGGCGAGGCCTCCTCGTACGCGGCGCGCAAGCGGGCCAGGTCCCCGGTGAGTTGTTTCTCGTCCGGGCGGTCCGGGTCGTCGGCGCAGTTCACCGCCATCAGCGCCGCCGGGAGGTTGTCCAGCGGGACGTCCTCCTCGTCGGCGAGCGGCTCGTCGTCGCGTGCCGGGGCGGGAGCCGGGGACGGCGCGGGCGGCGGGGCGGGCACGGGGGCCGACCCGCCGGACGCGAGGGCCTCCACGCCGCTGGTGTCGCCGTCCTCCATGAGCTGGGCGAGCACCCGCTGGAGCACCGGCCACATCTCCTTGGTGTACAGGCCCTGCGCGATGGCGCCTGCCAGGTCCTGGCCGGTGAACTCGTAGCCGAAGTCGGTCGGCACGGGGGTGTCGTCGAGGGAGCGCACCAGGTCGACGACGTGCTCGCGGGCGGCGCGCGCGTCCTGCCCGAACGGGCAGGCGAGCTCCTCGGTGCACCAGGTGAGGAAGTTCTCCAGCGCCGTCTGCTGCCCGCGCGCGCTGGCCAGACCCTGCTCGGCCAGCGGCTCGGTCAGCGTGTCCACGCCGTCCAAGGCCATCCGGCCCACCTTGTCGGGGAACCGGGCCGCGTACACCGCGCCGAGCCGGGTCCCGTAGGAGAAGCCGAGGTAGTTGAGCTTCTTGTCGCCCAGCGCTTGACGCATCACGTCCAGGTCGCGGGCCACGTCGACGGTGCCCATGTGGGCGAGGACCGGGCCGGAGTGCTTCTCGCACTCGGCCGCCACCTCGCGCAACTGCCGCAGCGCGTCGCGCGGATCGCCCGTCTCCTCGCCGTCGGTCGCCTCCAGCGCACGGCTCGTCGCGTCGGCCCCGCAGCTCACGGGGGAGGAACGGCCCACGCCCCGCGGGTCGAACGACACCACGTCGTAGTCGTCGGTCAGACCGAGGAAGTCCTTGCGGCCGTACGCCAGGCCCTGCACCCCGGAGCCGCCGGGACCGCCGAAGTTCAGCACGACCGAGCCGCGCGGGTCGTCGGAGGACGCGCGGTAACGGGCGAGCGCCAGCTCCAGGCTGCCCTTGCCGGGGTCGGCGTAGTCGAGCGGCACGGTGAGCGTCCCGCACTGGAGGTCCTTCGGCAGCTCCGTGCCCTCGCAGGCCGCCCACTCGATCTCCTGGCCGTAGAACCGGCCCAGATCGGGTTCGTCGCGCGCGGTGGCCGTCAGGCCCGTCGCCAGCAGGACCAGCCCGACCGCTCCGGCCGCCGCGCCGCGCCGGAAGGAGGGCGGCAGCGCGTTCGCGTGGTGACCGCCCCGGAATCGCTCGGACAGCTCGCCCAGCATCGAAGCCTCCCAAGGCGCCCGACCGGCGCCCTCGCCCACCATAAGCGGGCCCCGCCCCGCCCGCCCGTCGGCCGTGCGGCGCCGGCGACGGGCCGCGTCCGTGCGTTCGGGCACCGCGAGTTCGACGGACTTTGCCGGAGGTTCGAACCTCGGGACCCCCTATGGGGTGAACCGGCTGCGGCATACGGAGGAGCCATAACCCGGATGCCACGCCCGCGTTCTACCCGGTGGCGGGCGAACGCTCGCGACCAAGTCTGGAAGGCAGGGAACTCATGCGAAGGGTGACCCGAAACGGTGTGATCGCCGTCGCCGCCGCGTCCGGCGCGATGGCCGTGGCGATGCCGGCGTACGCCGATTCCGGGGCGGAGGGCGTCGCGGCCGGGTCGCCCGGAGTGGCGTCCGGGAACAGCGTTCAGCTCCCGGTGCACGTGCCGGTGAACGTGTGCGGGAACACGGTGAACGTGGTGGGCCTCCTCAACCCCGCGGCGGGCAACACCTGCGTCAACGAGGACGTACGGCACGAGGCGGCTGCCGGTTCCTCCAAGGGGACGTCCGGCGCTTCCGGCACGTCGGGCGCGGCCGCCGAGGGCGACGCGCACGGCTCGCCGGGGCTGCTGTCCGGCAACGGCGTTCAGCTCCCGGTGCACGTGCCGGTCAACGTGACGGGGAACAGCGTGAACGTGGTCGGCATCGGCAACCCGTCGACGGACAACAGCTCCGTCAACGACTCCGGCGAGCGCCCGGAGCCCGCGCCCGAGCGGACCGTGCCGGCCCGCACCCTGCCCGCCCCCGTGGAAGAGCAGGAGGCGGCCCCCGCCGAGCAGGTCGCACTCGCCGAGACCGGAGCCGACCACACGGTCCCGGTGCTCGCCACCGGCGCCGCGATGTTCCTGGGCGGAGTCGCCCTGTACCGTCGCGCCCGGCTCCGCACGGGCGTCTGACCGCCCCACGGAAACGCTCCGCCCGCCCCCGCCCCCGGGTCCGCCGCGCGCCGGCCGAACCCGGGGGCGGGTCGCGTCAGCCGTTCCGTCGATGGAACCGCCGGTGCAGGGCGGCGATGTCGTCGGTCAGTTCCGGCACGGGTCCGTCAACGGTGACGTCCGGGGCGATCGCGGAGACCGGCAGCGGCCGCACGGGCGGCTCGGGAACTCCCAGCTCCGCCAGCCAGGACGTCAGCTGCTCGGACGAGGCCACGTACACGATGCGGCCCAGGCCCACCCAGGCGTGGGCGGCGGCGCACATCGGGCAGTGCTCGCCCGAGGTGTAGACGGTGGCGGCGGCCCGCTCCCCGGGCGCCATGTGTGCCGCCGCCCAGCGCGCCAGCTCGAACTCGGGGTGCCGGGTGCGGTCGCCGGAGGCCACCCGGTTGTGGTCCTCGGCGAGCACGGCGCCGTCCCCGGACACCAGCACGGAGCCGAACGGCTCGTCGCCCGCCGCCAGCGCCTCGGCGGCGAGCTCCACGCAGCGGCGCAGGTGGGGCAGTTCGTCGTCCCGTACGGCCATGGTCCCGTCCTTCCTGGGCGGCTTGATCGTCGGCAACGATAATCCCGTTGCCCGGCCGGGAGCCGGATGATGCACTCCCGGCATGCCTGCCACCACCGCACCGGCCGTCCTGCTCGCCCGCTACGACCGTGAGATGCGTCTGCACGCCCGCCCGGACGGACCCGATGTCGTCGTCGAACGCGTCGGCCGGGTGGTCCGCCGCACGGCCCCCGCCCACGGCTGGAACGGAGTCGTGTGGTCCGGCTTCACCGCGGCGCAAGAAGCGGACGAGGCGATCGCCGACCAGATCGCGCACTACACGTCCCGGCGCCTGTCCTTCGAGTGGAAGCTGTACGCGCACGACGAGCCGGCGGACCTGGGCGGCCGCCTCTCGGCGGCCGGTTTCACCGCCGAGCCGGACGAGACGCTGATGGCGGCGGAGACCGACGCGCTCGGCCCGGACAACGCCGTCCCCGACGGCGTACGCGTCGTCCCGGTCACGGACGCGGCCGGCGTCGACCAGGCCGCCGAGGTGCACGAACGCGCCTTCGGCGACGACGCGTCCCGCTTCCGCCGCCAGCTCCTCGACGCCTTGTCCGCCACTCCGGACACGGTCGCCGCCGTCCTCGCCCTCGCGGGTGACGTCCCGGTCAGCGCGGCCCGTATGGAGCTGACCCCCGGCACGAGCTTCGCGGGCCTGTGGGGCGGCGGCACGGTTCCGGAGTGGCGGGGCCGAGGCATCTACCGTGCCCTGGTCACCCACCGGGCCCGCATCGCGGCGGCCCGCGGCTACCGCGTCCTCCACGTGGACGCGTCCCCGCAGAGCCGCCCCATCCTGCGACGCCTCGGTTTCACCCCGCTGACGGTGACGACCCCGTACGTGTACGAGCCGCCCCGGTAGGCCGGGGCGCGGCCGGCCAGGACGCACAAGAGCGGTGACCGGCCCGACGGGGGTGGACACTCACCACCCGTGGGACAGTCACCGCTCCACGGCAAGCCCTCCGCGTCAGCGGTTCAGCTTGGCCCGGTCCAGGGCCGCCACGCCCACCGCCGCGAGCGCGATCTGGATCAGCCACTCCACCCAGTCGACGCCCTTGGTGTCCGCCACGCCGAGGGCCGAAGCGAGGGCCGAGCCGATGAGGGCGGCGGCGATGCCGACGAGGATCGTCCACAGGATGCCGATGCGCTGACGGCCCGGGACGACCAGGCGGCCGAGGACGCCGATCACGATGCCGATGACCAGGGCGCTGATGATGCCGTCGATCTCCATGTCTCCCCTTTCCCTGTCCTCCGCTGAGAAGCGTCTGCCCGCCGGCAGCGGCGGCAGTCGCACAGAAGGGGCCGGTCCGCGAGATCACGCGGACCGGCCGGGGGGAGGGAGAGTCGCCGTGGGTTCCTACGACGCCTTGGATGCCGCCCTGGCCGCCGTGGCGGCGCACGCGGTGCCCAGGATCACGGTGAGGGCGCCGATGACGACGTTGTTCCAGATCACCCCGGCGTCGGGGTTGGTGCCCACGACCCATGGAGAGATGATCATCCAGATGCCCAGCGCGCACATGGCTCCACTGAGGCCGTACATGCGTGAGGGGGCCGCCGTGAACCCGAGGGCCAGCAGACCGATCGCGATGCCGACGATCAGGTTGTGCGTCACGAGCGGTGGCTGACTCGTCGTGTAGTGGAGGATCCACGGTGACACTGCGCAGTAGAGGCCGAGCAGGAACACCGGGCCGTCCACGAAAGCGACGTCACGGCTGCCGAGGACGCGCTCGTAGCGTGCCCGCATCTCCGGTGCATCCGGATGGCTGGAAAGATCTCCACGCTGGTGTGAGACGTTGGCCATGGTCGTCTCCTTTGACTAGCAGGCCTGACCGCGTCTGGGTGCGGTATGCGGTACGCGCCGCGTATGTCCCATTGTGCTCTTATTTCCCCTTTATGTGTAATCGGGGGCGGGGTTCTTTCGCGTCCGCCGGCTGAAGGACTTCCTTCAGCGACATGTACGCGCCACTGTGACTGGTCCAGACCCTTGACTGGTACAGACCAAAGCGCTTGAGTGTGCTGCACACCCCCCACCACGGCCGCCCCCACGCCGTGACCGGCCCCGCCGGCGCGTGCGGGCGAGGTCTCGCCCCGGCATGTCCTCGTCGCGGGAGCGGCCGTGTTCCGCAAAGGAGTTGATCCCTTGTCGAGACGCCGTATCGCCGCCGTCACCGCAGCCCTCGTCCTCGCCGGAAGCGCGCCGATGCTGCTCCCCGCGGCGGCCACCACCGCCTCGGCCGCCACGACGGCCGCGTGTTCCAGTTACCCCGCCTGGGCCGCCGGGCAGTGGTACGAGGCGGGCGCGATCGTCCGCTACACCGACGGCAAGGCGTACATCGCCGAGCACGCCAACCCGGGCTACGACCCGACCATCAGCACCTGGTACTGGGAGCCCTACGCCTGTGACAACGGGCCCGGGACGCCCGTCGGGAACTTCGTCGTGACCGAGGCGCAGTTCAACCAGATGTTCCCGAACCGGAACCCCTTCTACACCTACAGCGGCCTCACCGCCGCGCTCAGCGCCTACCCCGGTTTCGCCAACACCGGCAGCGACACGGTGAAGAAGCAGGAGGCGGCCGCCTTCCTCGCCAACGTCAGCCACGAGACCGGTGGTCTGGTGCACGTGGTGGAGCAGAACCAGGCCAACTACCCGCACTACTGCGACTGGGGACAGCCGTACGGCTGCCCGGCCGGCCAGGCCGCGTATTACGGCCGCGGTCCGATCCAGCTCAGCTGGAACTTCAACTACAAGGCCGCGGGCGACGCGTTGGGCATCGACCTGCTGAACAACCCCTGGCTGGTGCAGAACGACGCGGCCGTCGCCTGGAAGACCGCCCTCTGGTACTGGAACACCCAGTCCGGTCCGGGCAGCATGACCGGCCACGCCGCCATGGTGAACGGGGCCGGCTTCGGCCAGACGATCCGCAGCATCAACGGCACCCTGGAGTGCGACGGCAGGAACCCGGCGCAGGTCCAGAGCCGGGTGACGAAGTATCAGCAGTTCACCCAGATCCTCGGGACGACCCCCGGCGGCAACCTGTACTGCTGACGCGGACGGCGCGACGTGGTGTCATGCACCTGACCGTGACTCCGGGCCCGCCCCGGAGTCACGGCCCGCCCCCTCCGGACGAAGGGAACCGCATGCGCACCCCCCACGCCCTGTTCGCCATCGCCGTCACGACCGCCGCGCTCGCCGCGGCGGCCGTGACGCCCGCGCCCGCCGCGCCCGCCGACGCCGTACCGCGGCCCGGCACGTACTACGTCCAGAACGCCGTCACCGGCCTCAACGCCGCCGACGCCTCCGGGACGGTCGAACAGCACCGCCCGCGCGGCAACGAGGACCGCCAGCAGTGGAGCCTGCGCCCCGACGGCGCCCACCACCTGCTGGAGAACACCGACACCCCCGGCGCCTGCCTCGGACGCGCCGGCGACCGGGCCCGCACCGTCTCCTGCGCTTCCGCCGAGGCGCGCTGGCAGATCACCCCGCTCGGCGCCGACCGGTACGCGCTCGCCGCCCCCGGCACCGACCGGCGCCTCACCGTCGCGCCCAAGCCCGTCGGCGCCACCCACCCCGCTCCGCTGTCGATCGGCGGCGCCGGCGACCTCGCCGCCTGGTACCTCACCCCCGCCGACGCGCCCGGGGGCCCCATGCCGCCCAGGGAGCAGCGCACCCTCGACGAGGTCACGTTCCTCACCGCCCACAACGCCTACGCGAACGGCGTCGACGGCGGTTTCGCCCCGCCCTTCGTCGACCTCTTCCCCAACCAGAGCCGGGGCATCGAACAACAACTCCGTGACGGTGTGCGCGGGTTCATGCTGGACATCCACCAGACGCCGGACGGCGCCATCCTCTGCCACAACAGCTGCACCCTGGTGCGCAGACCCGTCGCCCTGTGGGTCGACCTCCAGCGGATCACCGACTTCCTGCGCGCCCACCCGGACGAGTTCGTCACCGTCTTCCTGGAGGACTACGTCGACCCCGGTGTCCTGCGCGCCGAACTGGACCGCGTACAAGGGCTGTCGGACGTGCTCTACCGCCCCGACCGCACCGGGGTGCGGGAGAACGGCTGGCCCACCATGGGCGAACTGGCCGCTGCCGGACACCGGTTGCTGATCTTCACCGATCACAGCAAGGACGCCGACCGCTCGGCCGGGCTGACCCGGGACACCTTCGGCGTGATGTACCAGCGCGACTGGACCGTCGAGAATCACTGGTCCATGGGCCCGGGCATCGGCTCCTCCGACTGGTCCTGCTACAGCCGATGGTACGACGCGAACACCACGATCCCGCTCACCCGCACCGAGCCCGGCTTCCGGCCCCTCTTCGTCATGAACCACTTCCGGGACGCCGCCGTCGCCTCCACCGCCACCACCGACAACACCAAGCTCGCCGACCGCGCCCGCCGCTTCTGCCAGCCGGCCGCCCGCAAGAAGCCCACCTACCTCGCCGTCGACCGCTACGACCTGGGTGATCCCACGGCCGCCGTCGACGCGCTGAACACCTACACCTACCCGTAGCGGATCTCGTGGTCCCGCCCCGGAAGGGCCGCCGGGGCGGGACTGGCGTTTCCCGCAGTTTTACGTATAACCTCTCCGGTCAACCCCTCCGAGAGGTGACGATGAGACGCATTGCCCTGGTCACCCTCGTCGTCCACGACTACGACGAGGCGATCCGCTTCTACACCGAGGCCCTCGGCTTCCGGCTCGCCGAGGACGCGCCCCGGCCCGACGGCGGCCGCTGGGTCGTCGTCGAGCCGGACGCCGGGCACACCGGCGCCGCGCTGCTGCTGGCCCGCGCCGCGGGGGAGGAGCAGCGGGCCAGGGTGGGCGACCAGACCGGCGGACGTGTGGGCTTCTTCCTGCACACCGACGACTTCGCCCGCGACCACGCCCGCATGACCGCCGCCGGAGTGACCTTCCTGGAGGAGCCGCGCCACGAGCCGTACGGCTCGGTCGCCGTCTTCCAGGACCTCTACGGCAATCGCTGGGACCTGCTCCAGCCCGCCGGCTGACCCGCCACGACCCACCATGCCGAACCACACGCCGAGGAACCGCACGCCATGACATCTACGCGCATAGACGCCGACGTGATCCGTCGCCTCCCGAAGGCGGTCCTGCACGACCACCTCGACGGCGGTCTGCGCCCCGCCACGGTGGTGGAGCTGGCCGGGGCCGTCGGCCACACCCTGCCCACCACCGACCCGGACGAGCTCGCCGCCTGGTACGTGGAAGCCGCCAACTCCGGCGACCTGGTGCGCTACATCGCCACGTTCGAACACACCCTGGCCGTGATGCAGACCCGCGAGGGCCTGCTGCGCACCGCCGAGGAGTACGTCCTCGACCTCGCAGCCGACGGCGTCGTCTACGGCGAGGTCCGCTACGCCCCCGAGCTGAACACCCGCGGCGGGCTCACCATGGCCGAGGTCGTGGAGACCGTCCAGGAAGGGCTGGCCGCCGGCATGGCCAAGGCGGCCGCTGCCGGGACGCCCGTCCGGGTCGGCACGCTGCTGTGCGGCATGCGGATGTTCGACCGGGTCCGCGAGGCCGCCGACCTGGCCGTCGCCTTCCGTGATGCGGGTGTCGTCGGCTTCGACATCGCCGGCGCCGAGGACGGCTTCCCGGCCGCCGACCACCTCGCCGCCTTCGAGCACCTGCGCCGCGAGAACGTGCCGTTCACCATCCACGCGGGCGAGGCCCACGGGCTGCCCAGCATCCACCAGGCCGTCCAGGTGTGCGGCGCCCAGCGCATCGGGCACGGCGTGCGCCTCACCGAGGACATCCCGGACCTCGCGGGCGGCAAGCTCGGCCGGCTCGCCTCCTGGGTCCGCGACCGCCGTATCGCTCTGGAGATGTGCCCGACCTCCAACCTCCAGACCGGCGCCGCGACCTCGATCGCCGAGCACCCGGTCACCCCGCTGAAGGACCTCGGCTTCCGCGTCACCGTCAACACCGACAACCGTCTGGTCTCCGGCACCACCATGACCCGCGAGATGACCCTGCTGGTGGAGCAGGCCGGCTGGACCGCCGAGGACCTGCGCACGGTCACCCTCAACGCGGTGAAGAGCGCGTTCCTGCCGTACGACGAGCGCGTCGCGCTGATCCGGGACGTCGTCCTGCCGGGTTACGACGCGGCGCTCTGAAGCAGCCCCCGGGCGTAGGCGGCCTGTCCGACGTGCTGGAGGTCGTCGGACAGGACGCTGACCAGCCGTACGCCCAGGGTGACCGGCGGGTCCCAGTTCTCGTCCACGACGCGTTCCAGGTCCTTCGCGGTGAGCGTCCGCAGCGCGCCGAGGGTCTGCGCGTGGACGGCGTCGTGGTAGCCGGTCAGCAGGTCGGGGGAGTCCACGCGCACCTCGGCCACCTGCGCCGGGGTGTGCCCGAACCCGGTCGCGCCGCGTGGCAGGCCGAGCCCGAACCGCTTCTCCCAGCCGTCGGCGAGCCACACCTGGTCCAGGCCGAAGGCGTCCGCGACGTGGTCGTCCTGGACCCGGGTGAGATGCCACACCAGCCACGCGACGCTGTTCGCCTCCGGCGTGGGCCGGGCGGCGAGCTCGTCGGGCCCGAGCCCTCCAACGGCGGCGTGGACCTCTTCCCGGATGCGTCCGTAACCTTCGATGAGGATGTCCTTGGCATGCATGCCTCCAGACTCGCTCAGCTTCCGGCGTCACGCGCCCCGGTGTCCAGCAGCTCCATGAGCGCCCGGGCCGCCGGACTCGTGGCGCGCGGCGACGGCACCAGCGCCACCGTCTCGTACGCGGCCTCGCCGGTGTCCTTGAGCGGCAGCGCGGTGAGCGAGGGACGCTTGTGGCGGAAGTGGCGCGGCACCACCGCCACGCCGAGGTTCTCGTCGACCAGGTCGAGCAGGCTGTGCACGTCGTTCACCTCCAGAGCCACCGTGCGCCGTACGCCCGCGACCGCGAACGCCGCGTCGGTGGCGCGGCGCGGCCCCCAGTCGGGGTGGAAGTCGACGAACACCTCGTCGGCCAGGTCCCGCGGGGTGACCGGCGCCCCGGCGCGGGCGAGCAGGTGGTCGGGGTGGCACAGCACCGTCATCGGCTCGCCGGTCAGCGGCACGACGCGCAGCTGGTCCGGTTCGGCGTCGACGCGGTAGGCGAAGGCGAGGTCCAGCCGCCCGGCCGCGACCTCCTCGGCGAGCGCGGCCGAGCCCCACTGGCGCAGCCGTATCTCCACGTCCGGGTGGCGGTGGCGGAACGCGGCGAGCAGCTCCGCCACGTGCACCCCGGCGATGCACTGCTCCGTCCCCACCGCGAGGGTGCCGCGCAGCACCCCCTGCACCGCCGCGACCGCCTCGTGCGCGGCCCGCACCTGTGCCAGGATGCGTTCTGCCTCCGCGAGCAGCGCCCGCCCCGCCTCGGTCAGCGTCACCCTGCGGGTGGTGCGCACGAACAGCGGCGTCTGCAGCTCGCGCTCCAGCGCCCGGATGGACGCCGACAGGCCCGACTGGGAGACCATCAGCCGTTCCGCCGCACGGGTGAAGTGCTGGTCCTCGGCGACGGCCACGAAGTGCTGGAGATGGCGCAGTTCCATGATTGAGAAGCCTAGCCGCTGAATTGCATCGGATTCTTCTGTTGGACCACTCCCCGCAGGTCACGACAGAGTGGACGGGCGGTCCGACGAACCGCCACGACGAACGTCAAGACGTGTGCCAACCCCTCTGGAGTCGCGTTGTACACCGCACACCCCGACCGCTACGCGGACATGCCCTACCGGCGCACCGGACGCAGCGGCCTGAAGTTCCCCGCGCTCTCGCTCGGCCTGTGGCACAACTTCGGTCCCGACCGTCCGGCCGAGACCCAGCGGGCCATCCTGCGCCGCGCCTTCGACCTGGGCGTCACCCACTTCGACCTCGCCAACAACTACGGCCCGCCGCCCGGCGCCGCCGAGTCCGTCCTCGGCGAGGCCCTGAAGGCCGACTTCGCGCGGTACCGGGACGAGCTGGTGATCTCCACCAAAGCCGGCTACCTGATGTGGCCGGGTCCGTACGGCGAATGGGGTTCGCGCAAGTCCCTGCTGTCCTCGCTGGACCAGAGCCTCAGCCGCATGGGCCTGGACCACGTCGACATCTTCTACTCGCACCGCTTCGACCCGGACACCCCGCTCGAGGAGACGATGGGCGCCCTGCACACGGCGGTGCAGCAGGGCAAGGCGCTCTACGTCGGCGTTTCCAACTACAACGCCGAGCAGACCCGCGAGGCCGCCCGCATCCTCGGCGACCTGGGCACCCCGCTGCTGATCAACCAGCCCCGCTACTCGATGCTCGACCGCCGCCCGGAGGACGAGGGCCTGATGGACGCCCTCGACGAACTCCAGGTCGGCTCCATCGCGTACTCCCCGCTGGAGCAGGGCCTGCTGACGTCCCGCTACCTGGACGGCATCCCCGAGGACTCCCGCGCCGCGAGCGACAGCCCCTTCCTGAACACCGACGCCCTCACCGAGGAACTGGTGGGCCGGCTGCGCGCGCTCCACGACATCGCCTCCGCCCGCGGCCAGAGCCTGGCGCAGATGGCCCTGTCCTGGGTGCTGCGCGGCGGCCGCCTCACCTCCGCGCTGGTCGGTGCGAGCAGTCCCCGCCAGCTGGAGGACAGCGTCGCCGCCACCCGCAACCTCGACTTCTCCGACGAGGAGCTGACGCGGATCGACGCGATCGTCAAGCAGTAAGCGGCTTCCGTCACCGGCCGTCACCCCCGTCCACGGGGGCGGCGGCCGGTGCTTTCGTCTTCCGGCAGACCGGTCACCTCGGCCGATGCGCCCACCCGTGCCGTTTCGGCCAGGACGGGGCCCGCATATGCCAGGAGACTGGCCGGAAACACATGGTGACAGTGATTCAGCGGTGAACATACTCGACACGAGAGCGCTTCACACCGAGCGACTGCGCCCTCACGCACAGCACGCGAGCCACGGAGCGGGCAGCCGGCCCGGAACCGGCGGGCGAGCACGCAGCGGGGGAGGGAACGTGCACGACGAATTCCTGTGCCACGTCACGGCGTACGGGGTCTGCGACGGCCGGCGCATCGGGGTCCCGCTGGGCACCTACCGGGCCCCGACCCTCGCGCTCGCCCTGTGGTGGCTGCGTGACCGCGCCCTCTGGATCGCCGAGCGGCTCGACCCGCAGCCCGAATCCGAGCACTTACCCCCGGGCGCGCTCGTCCCCGTCGCCGACGACGTGACCGACGTGCCCACCGTGCTCCGCACCTGGTGCGGCGACGTCGACCGGCAGGAGGAAGTCGCCGAGGCGCTCGCCGCCGGACGGATGGTGCGGGTCGCCACCGGCGACGAAACGACGGAGTACGAACTCCTCGCCGAGTCCGTCGACGCCCTGCGGATGCAGCGGGCCGCCCGGGTGCTCGGCGTCCCGGTCGCCTGAGCCCGGACCGCCCGTCAGCGTCTCCACCGCCGCAGACCCCGTACGGCCCACGCCCCCGCGAACCCCGCCACCAGGCCCCACAGCAGGGCCAGTCCCAGCGCGCCCCACAGCTGCGGCTCCAGCAGCACCTGCCCGGTCAGCCCTTCGCCCAGGTCGCCGATGCCGAGCACCGACAGGCCGATCCGCGCGGAGACCCGGGCGGTCGGACCGACCGTCAGCACCGCCAGCGCCAGCGCCGCCGCCAGCCGCAGCGCGTGCTGCCAGGGCGGCACCCGGGCGGGAGAGGCGGCCGCCATGGCGCAGGCCGCACCGGCCACCAGCACCGCCGCACCCACCAGCAGCCACCACCAGCGGCCGCCGTCGTGGTCGACGAGCGAGCCCAGGTTCAGCTCCGAGACGTCCGGGGTGCGCAGCACCTCGTCCAGCACCTGCGGCATGGGCAGCCCGAACGGCCCCTGCACCCGGCCCTCCCAGGTCGCCCCCAGTCCCACGGTCAGCCCCAGCCAGGCCACGTTGGGCAACCCCAGCAGGATCACGGCGAACGTCTCGGCGGCGTGCCCCTTCGTGGCGGCCACGACCAGCGCGACGACCAGCGCCACGGCCACGGCGGCCAGCAGCAGCCCCAGCGTCGCGCGCGCCGCGGGCCGCGCCCCCGCCTGGAACCGCATCAGCTCGGGAGGCAGCGGCGCGCCGCGCGACACCAAAATCGCCACCACCAGCACGCCCGCCAGCCACACCAGTCCGATCAGCACGGTCGGCAGCACGTCCGCCGCGAAGCCGACGGTCGGCCTCACCCCGAACAGCTCGCCCAGATCGCCGAGCAGATCGTCCCCGAGGGACACCTCGAACGTGCGCCGGGCGGCCAGGGCCAGACCGAGGACGGCGAGCAGCCACAGCACCGCGATCCGCGCCGCCCACCCCGCCAGCCCGGGCGCGCCCACCACCGTCCGGCGGTGCAGCGGCCGCAGGAAGAACCAACCGAGCAGCAGCGCCCCGGTGAGGGTGACGGTCAGCGGGATCGCGGTCAGACCGCCCTCGGTACCGGCCAGACCGCCGGCGTCCCCGGAGAGCCGCACCGTCCCGCCGACGGCGAGCACCAGAACGGCGGCGAGCACCGGACCGAAGGCGCCCTCCGGAAGATCGGCGGCCCCGGCCGCCCAGACCCCCAGGGCCGCCACCACGGTCATCGCGGCCAGCGAGCCGACCACCGCGACCAGCGCGGGAACCCAGCCGTGCAGGGGGGACCGCGGAGGGGAAGGGGAGTGTGCGCTCACGCGAGCACGCTAATCAGCGGGGGCGTGGGGCGCCCGCCGACGGGGTCCGTCCGCGCGCTCGCCCTCGCCGGCTCGTCAGCGCGGAACTGCGCGACACCCCCTACGGTTACCGGGGTGCCGGGGGCTGCTCGTCGCCGGGAGCGGGCCGTGCGCGGCTGGTCGCGCAGTTCCCCGCGCCCTTGGGGGTGTTCCGTCGCGGCGCTGGAAAAGGGCCCCGCGCGCTCCGTCAGGCATACCCTCACCCCCCACGGGGAAGTCGATTCCGGATCAGTGGGACTGCCCCGCCCGACTCGGGGTACCAGGACCGGTGCGGATCGTCCGGCCGACCCGGCGTCGCAGAGAGAAACGCATGACCTATCGCTTGGACGGGGTAGTGATACCGACTGGTTTCGACGTGCCCGTGGAACCGCTGCGGCGGGCGGCACACTTCACCGGCGAGCCGGGCTGCATCGCCGAGGCGCGGCATTTCGCGGCGCAGTTCCTCGACCAGCTGAGGACCGAGTGGTGCGCCACGATCGACGCCAAGGCGGAAGGAGCCGTGCTGCTGGTGGTGAGCGAGCTGGTCACCAACGCCGACCGGCACAGCACCGGTCCGTACATCCTGGAGCTGGAGGGCACGGACACCACCCTCACGGTGGCCGTCTACGACAGCAACGGCACCCTGCCCCGCGTGTTCCCGCGCGACCCGCAGCGGATCGGACGCCACGGTCTGGAGATCGTGCGCGCGCTGGCGCAGGAGGTCGGCGTGGAACGCGTACCGGTGGGCAAGCGCGTCCGCGCGGTGATCGACCTCACCGGCGGCTGAACGACGGACACGCCCCTGTTCTCACAGCAGCGCCCCTGAAGCGTCAGGGGCGCCTTCGGTGTGCCGGGGGACGGTGGGCACCGCCGTCAGGCGCAGCCCAGCTCGCCCAGCATGCCCGTCCGCAGCCGGGTGATGATCCGCTTGATCAGCCGGGACACGTGCATCTGCGTGCAGCCCAGCCGCTCGCCGATCTCCGCCTGCGTGGCCTCCTCGACGAACCGCATGTGCAGGATCTCGCGGTCGCGGTCGCTCAGCTCCGCCATCAGCGGGGCCAGCGCGTGGAAGTCCTCCACCAGGGCCAGCCGCTCCTCCTCGACGCCGATGAAGTCGGCGAGGACGGCCTCACCGTGCTCCGGACCGTCGCCGGTGAGCGCAGCGTCCAAGGAGGAGGAGTTGTAGCCGTTCGCGGCGATCTGGCCCTCGACGACCTGCTGCTCGCTGATGTTCATCAGGGTCGCCAGCTCGGCGACGGTGGGCTCGCGGTCCAGCCGGCTCGACAGCTCCTCGCGGGCCTTGGCCAGCTCCACACGCAGCTCCTGCAGCCGCCGCGGCACGTGCACGGCCCAGGTGGTGTCACGGAAGAAGCGCTTGATCTCGCCGACGATGTACGGCAGCGCGAAGGAGGTGAACTCGACCTCGCGGGACAGCTCGAACCGGTCGATGGCCTTGATCAGGCCGATCATGCCGGTCTGCACGACGTCGTCCATGTCGTCGCCCCGGCCGCGGAACCGCCCTGCCGCGAAGCGCACGAGGGACATGTTCATCTCGATGAGCGTGCTCCGCGCGTACTGGTACTCGCGGGTGCCTTCCTCCAGCTCCGCGAGACGGCGGAAGAACTGCCGGGAGAGTTCGCGGGCGTCGCGGGGCGCGACGGCGCGCGGGTCGGCGGGATCGTGAAGGTCCTCGCTCCCGGCGGCCCCGGTGTGCCCGTCGACGGTCCGCTCCTGCGACCGGATCACGGCGGTCGTCATTGCCCTCTCCCCACGAACGTCATGGCTGCCACGAGACTGGAAGCACCCGGATACCCCGGTTCCGTGGACCTATGCCTGTCTTCTCCGTGACGGACCGCACACGACCGCTCGGGGAGACCCGGTCCGCACCGGCCGTCACGCCTGTCGTCCGATGGTACGGCCGACGGTGCGGCGCGGCACCATCAGGGCGGAGGAAAGTCGTCCGCTTCTTCGGCTTCACTCAGGGCGGAATCCCGCTCCCTTGCCCGCGGGAGCGGGATTCCTAGGCTGAGGACGTGACCGATCACGCGCCGAACGAAGCCCGCGTCATTCCCCTGCGACCCGGCCCGGCCGCCTCGGGCCCGCCGGCCCCGCCCGCCGCCGCGCCCAGAGAGCCGCTCTGGCGGCACCTCGTCGGCGACGTGCTGCGCAAGGAGCGGCAGGCCCAGGAGCGGACCCTCAAGGACGTCGCCGACGCGGCGCGGATCTCCATGCCCTATCTGTCGGAGGTGGAGCGCGGCCGCAAGGAGGCCTCCTCGGAGGTCCTCGCGGCCGCCGCCGGGGCGCTCGGCCTGGGCCTCGGCGACCTGCTCGCCCGCACGCACGCGGAGCTGGTCCGGGTCACGTCGCGCCGGTCCGCCGTCCCCGCCGGCTCCGTGCGGAACGGTTCCCTGCACGACGGCTCGGCGCGGAACGGCGCCGCGCACGGCGGGCTCTGCCTGGCCGCCTGAGCGGGACGCGCCCGCACCGCACGGCCCGGCGGCCGCTCACACCGGAGCGGGCCGCCGGGTCAGCACCTCGTCGGCCAGGCCGTACGCCACGGCCTCCTGCGCGGTGAACACCTTGTCCCGGTCCATGTCCGCCCGCAGGGTCGCCACGTCGTGGTGCGTGTGCCGGGCCAGCACCTCCTCGACCTGCGCCCGGATCCGGGTCATCTCCTTCGCGCGCAGCGCCAGGTCGGACGCCGTGCCCTGCATCCCGCCGGAGGCCGGCTGGCCGAGCAGCACCCGCGCGTGCTCCAGCACGAACCGGCGCCCCGGGTCCCCGCCGGCCAGCAGCACGGCCGCAGTGGACGCCGCCTGCCCCACGCAGAACGTGGAGATCGGGGCCCGCACGAACGTCATGGTGTCGTAGATCGCCATGAGCGAGGTGTACGAGCCGCCGGGGGAGTTGAGGTACACCGCGATCTCGTTCTCCGGCGCCTCCGACTCCAGGTGCAGCAGTTGTGCGACGACCACGTTGGCCACGCCGTCGTCGATCTCCGTGCCCAGGAAGACGATCCGCTCGGCCAGCAGCCTGCTGAACACGTCGTAGGACCGCTCGCCGCGCGCGGTGCGCTCGACGACGTTCGGAATCGTGTACGTCCCCATCAGCGCAGCCCCATCCTCGGTCGGGTGGCCGCCGGACGGACGTCGTCCAGCGAGTCCAGCACCCGGTCGACCATCCCGTACGCACGGGCCTGCTCGGCCGTGAACCAGCGGTCCCGGTCGCCGTCCCGCGAGATGGTCTCCGGGGTCTGGCCGGTGTGCTCGGCGGTGATCCGCTCGATGGTCCGCTTGGTGAACTCCAGGTTCTCCGCCTGGATCTCGATGTCGGCCGCGGTGCCGCCGATGCCGCCCGACGGCTGGTGCATCATGATCCGCGCGTTCGGCAGGGCGTAGCGCTTGCCGGGCGTGCCGACACAGAGCAGGAACTGCCCCATGCTGGCCGCGAAGCCCATGGCCAGGGTGGCGACGTCGTTGGGGATCAGCCGCATCGTGTCGTAGATGGCGAGCCCGGCGTGCACCGAGCCTCCGGGGCTGTTGATGTACAGGCTGATGTCGGTGCGCGGGTCCTCCGCGGACAGGAGCAGCAGCTGCGCGCACACCCGGTTCGCGGACACCTCGTCGACCTGGGTGCCGAGCACCACGATCCGTTGAGCGAGCAGCTGGGCGGCGAGGTGGTCGTCGAAGCGGGACGGCGGGGTGTCGCCGTCCTCCGCCCGCGGCTGGGCCGGCCCGGGGCCGGCGATGAGTGGTGACATGGACGCTCCCGTGGATCACTGGTCGGAGCACGGCCGGACGGCCGTGTGCGTCCACTGTCGGCGCGCGGGACCGCCGCCGGGGGAATCTCTGCCCGCGGCAGATTCGCCCAGGGCAGAGCGGTCACGGACGGGCCGTGCACAGTGGATTTCGGACCCACCGATGACTTCTGTCGCCGCGGCCGGTCTTCACCGGTGACCGCGTTCCCTCGAGGGGCGCCCCACACGGGAGGTACTCATGGACACCGACGGATTCACCACCTGCCTCTGGTTCGACGGCCAGGCGGAGGAGGCGGCCCAGTTCTACGTCTCCGTCTTCGGCAACTCCAAGCTCGGCGACGTGGTCCGCAACACCGGGGCCACCCCGGGTGAGGAGGACTCGGTACTCACCGTGGAGTTCACGGCCAACGGCCAGAGGTTCGTGGCCCTGAACGGCGGACCGGAGTTCACGTTCAACGAGGCGGTCTCCTTCCAGCTCGACTGCGACGACCAGGCGGAGATCGACCATTACTGGGAGAAGCTGGTGGAGAGCGGCGGCGAGCACGGCCCGTGCGGCTGGCTCAAGGACCGCTACGGCGTCTCCTGGCAGGTCAACGCCAAGCGGCTCACGCAGATGATCGGCGACCCGGACCGCGAGAAGGCGAACCGCGCGTTGCGGTCCATGATGACGATGGGCAAGCTGGACATCGCGGAACTGGAGAAGGCGTACGCGGGCGAGGCGTGAGGGCGGCGCGGGGCGTGCCCGCGGACCCACGCCCCCGCGCCGGCCCGGCCGGCATGCTGCGAGGAAGGAACCGGATGTCCACTCCCGATCTCCCGGACGCCATCCGTACGTTCGTCGAGGCCACCAACCGCGGTGACAGCGACGCCTTCGTGGCCGCTTTCACCGAGGACGCCTACCTCAACGACTGGGGACGTGAGTTCCACGGCCACGACGGGGTGCGGTCCTGGAACCGCACGGACAACATCGGCGTCCAGTCGCACTTCGGCACGGAGGGGGTCGAACCCGGCCCGGACCCGGACAGCTACGTCGTCACGCTCGCGGTCACCGGGAACGGGTACAACGGAACGGGCCCGATGACCTTCCACCTGCGCGACGGCCTGATCGCGAGCGTGCGGATCGGCTGAGCGGACGGGGCCGGCCGCCCCCACGCCCCCTGGCCGGACGGCACTGCGGGACGGGCCGGAGCACGCCATGGACCCCCGGCGCGGCCGGCGGACTCCTGTAGGCCACGCGGTGGACAGGTACGACTGCACGCCGCCTGGGATACTTCACGCATGAGCATCGCCTGGTCGTCGTCGTCGGAGCTCGGCGCCTTCCTCCGGAACCGGCGTGCGGCGCTCACACCCGAGGAGGCCGGTCTGCCGTCGTCCGGGCAGCGCAGGGTGCCCGGCCTCCGGAGGGAAGAACTGGCCGAGCTCGCCGGCATCAGCGTCACCTACTACACCCGCCTGGAACGGGGGGAGAGCCACCAGGTCTCCGACTCGGTCCTGGCCTCCCTCTCGCGGGTCCTGAGACTGAGCCCGGACGAGCAGGCCTACCTCGCCCGTCTGGTCAGACCGGGCCGGACTGCCGGCGCAGGGAACGGCACAGGCGAGCCCGAACGCCTGCGCCCTGCCGTACAGGCGCTCGTGGACGCCGCCGACAGCCAGGCGGTCCTCGTCGTCGGCCGGCGCGCCGACGTCCTCGGCGGAAACCGGCTGGGCTTCGCCCTGTGGGGTCTGCCCGCACCCGACGAGGCCCCCGGCGGACCCCGGCCGAACATCGCCCGCATGACCTTCCTCGATCCCTCGACCCGGGACCTGCTCCTCGACTGGGAAGCACAGGCGAGGGACATCACCGGATACCTGCGCCACGCGGCCGCCCAGCACCCCGACGACCAGGAACTGCACGCGCTGATCGGTGAGCTGCGCGCCCGCAGCCCCGACTTCGTGCGCATCTGGTCCGCCCACCCGGTGAGCGACTGCCTGTACTCCAAGCGCGGCTACCGCCACCCCCGGGTCGGCACCCTCCTCCTGGACGAGGAGGTGCTGCGGCTGACCGACGCCCCTGGCGTGCGGGTCATCTTCAGCGGCGCGGAGGAGAACACCGAGTCCGCCGAACGGCTGCGCCTCCTCGCCACGCCGGACCAGGGCTCTTCATCCGCTTCGTCGGGGACCTCTCCGCGTCCGGCGCGCGGGTCCGCCCGGCCGTGGCTGGCGTGAGGGGACGACAGTCCACCCGTGACACGGAGGGCCGCAGCCATGGCCGTAGCACCCGAAGGGACGCCCTGCTGGGCCGACGCCGTGTTCGACGACCTCGACCGGGCCAAGGACTTCCACGGCCACGTCCTCGGCTGGACCTTCGGCGAGACCTCGCCCGAACAGGGCGGCTAGCTACACCCAGGCGTACGCCGACGGCAAGGCGGTGGCCGCCGTGGTGCCGCCCATGCCCGGGCAGGACGGCACCTCCCAGTGGTGCGTCCACCTCGCCGCCCGGGACGCCTCCGCCACCGCCGCCCGTATCCGCGAGCAGGGCGGCGAACTGCTGATGGAGCCCGTGCAGGTCGCCGACCACGGCACGATGTGTCTCGCCCGTGACCCCGGCGGGGTCGTCTTCGGGGTGTGGCAGTCCGGCACCCACGATGGGTTCCAGGCGACGGAGATACCGGGCGCGTACTGCTGGGCGGAGGTCTGCACCCGCGAGCCGGAGAAGTCCGACGCGTTCTTCCCGGCCGTCTTCGGCTACCGCTCGAAGCAGCTCGAGGGCGAGATGGACTTCCGCGTCTTCGACCTGGGGGAGCGCAGCGTCCTCGGCCGGATGCGGATGACCGACGACTTCCCGCCCGAGGCGCCCCCGTACGTCAACGTGTACTTCACCGTCGACGACTGCGACGCCGCCGTGGCCCGCGCGGCCGAACGCGGCGGGGTGCTGCGCTTCGGGCCGATGGACTCGCCGTTCGGCCGGTTCGCGGCGGTCGGCGACCCGCAGGGCGCCGATTTCTCGGTCATCGACCTCACCACCGCCAAGGGCGGGATGCCGGGCACCGAACCCGTCGGCTGACCGGAACCGGGACACCCGCCCGGCCATGGCATGATCGGTCGCATGCGTGAACGTGTGGTGGCCGCCTGCGACGGGGCCTCGAAGGGAAACCCCGGACCCGCCGGATGGGCCTGGGTGATCGCGGACGGCTCCGGGACGCCGGACCGCTGGGAGGCCGGCGCCCTCGGCACCGCCACCAACAACGTCGCCGAACTCACCGCCCTGGAGCGACTCCTCGCGGCGACCGACCCCGGTGTGCCGCTCGAGGTGCGGATGGACTCGCAGTACGCCATGAAGGCCGTCACCACCTGGCTGCCCGGCTGGAAGCGCAACGGCTGGCGCACCGCCGCCGGGAAGCCCGTCGCCAACCAGGAGCTCGTCGTCCGCATCGACGGCCTGCTCCAGGACCGCTCCGTCGAGTTCCGCTACGTGCCCGCCCACCAGGTCGACGGCGACCGGCTCAACGACTTCGCCGACCGCGCCGCCAGCCAGGCGGCCTCCGCCCAGCAGGACGCGGGCAGCGCGCAGGGCTCGCCCGAGCCGCCGCCGTCCGTGCCACGCCCGTCCTCCGGCGGTTCCTCCCGCCGTGCCTCGGGCGGCGCCAAGTCCGCCCGCAAATCCGGGAGTTCCTCCCGCACCATCAAGGCGAAGTTCCCCGGCCGCTGCCCGTGCGGACGGTCGTACGCGGCCGGCGAGCCCATCGCCAGGAACGACAAGGGCTGGGGCCACCCCGAGTGCCGGACGGCCGTGAGCGCCTGAGCCGCCGCCCCGGCGGGGGAGCCGCCGGTCGCCGGGCCGGGACGGATGACAGACTGACCGGCATGGAAGAGCGCACTTTCGACAGGTCGGGTCAGCACGCCTCCGTGATCGGCCTCGGTACATGGCAGCTCGGCGCCGACTGGGGCGACGTCGACGACAAGGACGCCCTCGCGGTGCTGGAGGCCGCCGCCGAGTCGGGCGTCACCTTCTTCGACACCGCCGACGTCTACGGCGACGGACGCAGCGAGGAGACCATCGCGTCGTTCCTCGGCGGACGGCCCGACCTGCACGTGCTGGTCGCCACCAAGATGGGCCGCCGTGTCGACCAGATCCCCGAGAACTACGTCCTGGACAACTTCCGCGACTGGAACGACCGCTCCCGGCGCAACCTGGGCGTCGACCGCATCGACCTGGTGCAGCTGCACTGCCCGCCCACCCCCGTCTACTCCACCGACGAGGTCTTCGACGCCCTCGACACCCTCGTCGAGGAGGAGCGCATCGCGGCCTACGGCGTGAGCGTGGAGACCTGCGCCGAGGCGCTGACCGCCATCGCCCGGCCGAACGTGGCCAGCGTGCAGATCATCCTCAACCCGTTCCGCATGAAGCCGCTGCTCGAGGTGCTCCCGGCCGCCCGCGAGGCCGGCGTCGGCATCATCGCCCGCGTCCCGCTGGCCTCGGGGCTGCTGTCCGGCAAGTACACCAAGGACACCGTCTTCGCGGAGAACGACCACCGCACCTTCAACCGGCACGGCGAGGCCTTCGACCAGGGCGAGACCTTCTCCGGCGTGGACTACGCGACCGGTGTCGAGGCCGCCGCCGAGTTCGCCGCGCTGGCCCCCGAGGGGTACACCCCGGCCCAGCTCGCGCTGCGCTGGATCGTCCAGCAGCCCGGCGTGACCACCGTCATCCCCGGCGCCCGCTCGCCCGAGCAGGCCCGCGCCAACGCGGCCGCCGCCCGGCTGCCGGAGCTGTCCGACGCCACCCTGTCCGCGATCGCCGGCCTGTACGACCGGCGGATCCGCGAGCAGGTGGAGGGCCGCTGGTAGCGAAGGCGCCTCAGGACTCCAGCACGAGCTGACGCTCCTGCTCCTGGTCGCCGGCGGCGGCGCCCTCGTCGCGGGCCGTGAAGGCCCGCGACAGCGCGTCGCTCGCCCGGCGTACCGCCTCGGGGGTGCCCTGCACGGTGACGGTCACCGGTTCCGACAGGGGTCGGCGACCGTCCTCCGGCGCGCCCGTGCCTTCCCCTTCGCCGCCGAACGTCGCCATGCGGACGGTCGCGTCCGTGTCCGAGGGCCGCTCCTGCGGCGGTCCGAACGTGCCTTCGAGCGCCCCGACGACCGCCCGGGCGTCGTCGGCGTCCCCGCCGCTGAGTGTCAGGGTGAGCTGGGTGTCCGGCATGTGTCCCACTTTCGTCCGGCCTGGTCGTGTCGCCGACCGTGTAACCGTGCCCCGCGCGGCCAAACCGGCGGTGGGGGGCAGCTCTCTTTTCCGGGAAAGCGGGGAAACCGGGAGGGGGAAACCCGATCGAAGGAGGCACCGTGCCGGACGCGGAGCAGGACGGGAGCAGGCGCCGGGGGCGCAACGAGACCGAGGAGGAGAGAGCGGACCGGATGTGGACCGAGCTCATCCAGGAGGTCCGTGTGGCCCAGATGGGCGTGCAGATCCTGTTCGGTTTCCTTCTGACGGTCGTGTTCACCCCGACCTACGAGGACCTGTCCGGCACCGACAAGACCATCTACATCGTCACGGTGGTGCTGGGCGCCTGCGCGACCGGGGCACTGATCGGCCCGGTGTCGCTGCACCGGCTCGTCAGCGGACGGCGCATCAAACCCCAGGCGGTCCAGTGGGCCTCACGGCTCACCCTGCTGGGACTGGCGCTCCTGCTGGTCACCACCAGCTCCTCGCTGCTGCTCATCCTGCGTGTGGCCACCCACGACGACTTCGTGCCGTACCTGGTGGCCGGGGTGGTGTTCTGGTACCTGCTGTGCTGGTTCGGGCTGCCCCTGTGGGCGCGCTACCGCCACACCACGCGCTGACCCGCGACGGCTCACGAGGGTTCACCTGTTGGCCAGGACGTCCGCGAGGAAGTCGTCCACCCGGACCTCCTCGCACCCCGGCGGCACCATCCGGTGGGTCTCGGTCAGGAACTCCCCGACGGCCTCCGCCCAGGCGAACACGACCGCGTGGTGCCGGCCGCCGTCCGGGCGCGCCTCGCCCAGGAACTCCATCCGCAGCTCCCGCCCCACCCCGCGGGCCTGCGGACGCAGCCGTACGTCGCCGATGCCGACCGGGCGGCTCAGCCCGTCGGTGACCATCTCCCGGTCCAGCTGCCAGCGAGCCAGCACGCGGCCGTCGAGGGTGAAGACGGCCGTGACGGCGAACGGGTCCGACGGGTCGTAACTCAGGTGGGCGAGCACGGGAAAGCGCTCCGTGTCGCCCGCCTGGAGCTCCACCACCAGGGTCTTGTGCACGAACGAGTTCACCTAGTGCCTCCGGGACGTACCGACGTAGAGCCCTCTAGTACCCCGGATCCCGGAGAGATGCTCAGCTCTCCGGGTGAATCCGTCACACCTCACGCACGGACCGTCAGCCGAAGGCCTTCCGCAGCGCCGGCAGCAGCGTCCGCTCCGCCCAGTCCAGGTACGCCGACTGCGACTCCCCGCCGATCTGCACCAGGGCGATCTCCGTGAAACCGGCCTCGGCGTACGGGCGGACCGCCTCGACGAAGTCGTCCGGGTCGCTGCCGCAGGGGATCGAGGAGGCGACGTCGTCGGTCCGTACGAACTGGGTCGCCGACGCGAAGGAGTCCGGGTGCGGCAGCTCGGAGTTCACCTTCCAGCCGTTGCCGAACCAGCGGAACTGGGCGTGCGCCCGCTCCACGGCGGTGTCCCGGTCCGGGTCGTAGCTCACCGGCAGCTGGCCCACGCGCGGCTTTCCCTCACCGCCGTGCTCGTCGAACATCTCCAGCAGCTTCGGCTTCGGCTCGGTGGCGATCATAAGGTCGGCGTGGTGCCCCGCGAGGGCGCACGACCGCTTGCCCGAGACCGCGATCCCGATCGGCGGCGGCTGGTCCGGCAGGTCCCACAGCTTGGCCGACTCCACGTCGAAGTGCTCGCCCCGGTAGTTCACATGACCGCCCTCGAACAGCGCCTGGATGATCTCCACCGCCTCCTCGAGCATCTTGTGGCGTACGTCCACCGGCGGCCAGCCGCCGCCCACCACGTGCTCGTTGAGGTTCTCGCCGGACCCCAGTCCCAGCCGGAACCGGCCGTCCGACAGCAGCTGCATCGTCGCCGCCTTCTGCGCCACCACCGCCGGGTGGTACCGCTTCGTCGGACACGTCACGTACGTCATCAGCGGGATCCGTGAGGTGGCCTGCGCGGCCGCACCCAGCACGCTCCACGCGTACGGCGAGTGGCCCTGCTCGGCCAGCCAGGGGAAGTAGTGGTCCGAGGTCACCGAGAAGTCGAAGCCCGCGTTCTCGGCGCGCACCACGTGCTCCACCAGCTCACGCGGGCCGGCCTGCTCGGTCATCATCGTGTACCCGAATTGCACCATGGCGTCCGGGTCCCCCGCGGCGACCGGCGAAAACGGTGGATCACCCGCCGGTGCCCCGGGCAGGATGCCCCCATGACCCACCGAGCCCTCCCGACCGCAGCCCCCGCGACCCAGGGCGTCGACGCGTCCGGCGTCCACGCCTTCCTCGACGCGCTCGAGGCCGACCCGGACATCGAACCGCACGGCGTGACGATCGTGCGCCACGGCAAGGTCGTGGCCTCCGGCTCGTGGGCGCCCTGGACCGCCGAACGCCCTCATCTGCTGTACTCGCTCAGCAAGAGCTTCGCCTCGACCGCGGCCGGGCTCGCCGAGGGGGAGGGGCTGATCGACTTCGACGCCTCCGTGCTGTCGTACTTCCCGGAGATCGACGCCGACATCACCGACCCGCGCAGCCGGGCGATGCTGGTGCGTCACGTGGCGTCCATGGCCAGCGGACACGACCACGAGACCGTCGACGAGGCGTTCGGCGCCGACCCGGCCGAACCGGTGCGCGGCTTCCTGCTCCAGCCGCCCCAGCGCGACCCGGGCACCCTGTTCACCTACAACCAGCCCTGCACGTACGCCCTCGCCGCGATCGTGCAGCGGGTCACCGGGCAGACCCTCGTGGAGTATCTGCGGCCGCGGCTGTTCGACCCGCTGGGCATCGACGAGGCGCTGTGGTCCCGTGACCGCGCCGGACGCGAGATCGGCTTCGCCGGACTGCACACCACCACCGACGCGATAGCGAGGTTCGGCCTGCTGTATCTGAACGACGGCGTCTGGCAGGGCGAGCGGCTGCTGCCCGAGGGATGGGTGGAGCGCGCCACCCGTGCCCACATCGACACCGCCGGCGCCATGGGCGGCGACGACCGCCCCGACTGGGACCAGGGCTACGGCTACCAGTTCTGGCGGGGCCGGCACGGCTACCGCGGCGACGGGGCCTACGGCCAGTTCTGTGTCGTGCTGCCCGAGCACGACGCGGTGATCGCCGCGACGTCCGCCACCGCGGAGATGCAGCGCTACCTCGAACTGGTGTGGCGGCACCTGCTGCCCGCATTCGGCGACACCCCGCTGACCGGGCGCGACGCCGAGGACACGGCCCTCCGCGAGCGTCTGGAGCGCCTCGCCCTGCCGGCGACGGACGGCGCTCCCGCGCCGGGGACCGGTGACTGGGCCGGGGCGGCCTTCGCCGCGGAGGGCGGGCTCGTCGCCGAGCAGCCGAAGCTGACTGCCGCCGAACTCACGGCGGACGACGGCGGCGGCTGGACGCTGACCCTCGAGGAGGGCGGCCACCGGCTGGCGGCCCGCTGGACCGGCACGGACTGGACGGTCACCGAGGGCGCGGTGCCGGTCGCGGTCACCGGCGGCTGGCACGGACCCGACACGCTCACCGTCGACGTCGCCTTCCTGGAGACCCCGCACCGGCTGCGCGTCACCTGCGCCCTCACCGACCGCACCTTCCGCGCGCACTGGCTCACCACACCGCTGGTCCCCTGGCCCCTGCGCGCACTGCGGGCCCCGCGCGGCTAGGGCCCCTGGACGAAGGGCCGCCCTACGCCGCCGTGCCGGGCCGGAAGGTGCGCAGGACCGTGCGCAGGGTCTCCTGGCTGTCGGCGTTCGTCCAGTCGGCGGCCGGGGTGGTCCAGCGCAGGGAGAAGCCCCGGCCGCCGCCCAGCAGGAAGCCTCGGCCGAAGGTGCGTACCCGGGCGCCGTCGTCCGCGGTGATCCACTGCATGTCGGCGGCCTCACGGCCCTGGTACGTCGTGGCCTCGATGGCGCCGATCCGCCGATAGGCGCCGGCGCGCGCGAGGCCCGGTTCCACGGTGTCCCGCCACACGGCGACGGGGTCCGCCCCCACGCGCTCGCTGTAGGTGACGGCGAGGGTGCGCGGGTCGTCCTCGGAGCCGAACGTGACGCGGTAGGACAGCTCCGCGGCGCGGGAGGTCCGCTGCCGCTCCCAGCCCCCGGGCAGCGCGACGGAGAACCCCTCCGGAGCCCGGTAGGTGCGGAAGCCCGCCGGCAGGCCGCCGGGGTCGGACGGGGACGGCGAGGCGGACCCGGACGGAGAGGGCGGCGGGGGAGAGGAGGGAGGCGTGGACGACGGAGGGGCGGCGCCGGCCGAGGGCGGGACCCGCGGGGCGGTGTCCGCCGCCCCGGCCCCTCCGGCCGGTGCGGACGCCGACGCGGCGGGACCGCCGCCGGCCCGGTCGTCGCCGCCGTCGGGCAGACCGGTCGCCGCCGCGACCACGGCCGCCGTCACCGTGAGCACCGCGAGGGGCGTCCCGACGAGCACACCCTTCCGCTTCCACCCCCGCCCGGCCGTCGCGTACGCCTCGCCCGGCTCGGCGCCGCAGCCCGGGGCCTCCCGCAGCACCCGGGTCAGTACGTCCCGCACCACCTGGCGGCCCGGGCGCTCCCGTGGCTCCTTGCGCAGCAGGCCCGTGACGACCTCGGTGAGCGGCCCGCAGCGCACCGGCGGGCGCAGCGGCAGCCGGTCCACCCCGCGCAGCGTGGCCGCGACCCTGCCCCGGTCCCGGAACGGCGGGCGCCCCTCCAGCATCGTGTAGAGGATCGCGCCCAGCGCCCACAGATCGGCGGCCGGGCCGACCTGCTCGTTCCGCGCCTGTTCCGGCGCCGCGTACGACGGCGCGGTGAGTCGGGGCGCCGATGTCGTGCCCGCCACGCCGTAGCCGGTGACGATCACCGGGCCGGTCTCGCGCAGATGAAGCTGGCCCGGGCTCAGCTCGCCGTGGGTGACGGCCTCCGCGTGCGCCGCGTCCAGCACGTCGAGCAGGTCCAGGGCGACGCGCGCCGCCCGCGCGGGTGCGAACGTGCCCTGCTGGAGCAGGACGTCGTCCAGCGGGGCGCCGTCGATCCACGCCGTGACCGTCCACAGGCAGCCGCCCTCGCCGACCGCGTCGACGACGTCCGCGATCCGGTCCGGGCAGAGCCGGGCCACGTTCTCGGTGGCCCGAAGGATCCGGGAAGGCGCGCGGCGGACGCCCTCCGAGGCGGCCGCGGGCAGCTCGATGCGGGTGGCCAGACAGGGCCGGCCCGTCACCAGGTCGTCGGCGTACCAGCTGACCCGGTTGGTCTCGCGGTGCGTGATCTCGACCAGCCGGTAGCGGCCGGCGACCGGCCGGTCGGTGGAGGCGTGCGCCCAGCCCATTGGTGATCCCTCGTCCGGTGATCCCTCGTCGAACCGCTGACTTCCGTCCCCCCTGATACGGAGGAGAGGGGGCGGAGCGTTCAACGGCCGGGCGCACGCCTCGCGCGGACCGCCGCGTTCAGCGCAGGGAGAAGTGGTCCGTCCACGCCATCATGTCGGTAGTGGTGGCGTTCCCGCCGCACACCACGAGACCCAGGCTGGCGTCCTCGCCGACCCGCTCCAGCACCCGGCGGGCGGCCGGGAGCAGACAGCCGGCGGCAGGCTCCGCCCACACCTTGGCGTGATCCGCCAGGTCCAGCGAGCCCTGCACCGCCTCCCGGTCCGGCACCACCAGCACCTCCGTGACCAGCTCCGCGACATGGTCGTACGTCAGTTGCGACACGGCGGGCGCGCTGAGCGTGGAGACGATCGAGGACAGCGCGACCGGCACCGGCCCGCCCGCCGCCAGCGCCTCGGACATCGCCTGCGCCCCCTCGGTCTCCACGCCCCACACCCGCACCCCGGGCCGCCGGGCGCGCAGCGCCGCCGCGACCCCGGCGATCAGCCCTCCGCCGCCGATGCTCACCAGCACGTCGGTCAGCTCACCGGCGTCCTCGGCGAACTCCAGTCCCACGGTCCCCTGACCGGCGATCACCACCGGGTCGTCGAAGGGGTGCACCAGGGTCAGGCCCTCCTCCCGCAGCTCCGCGGTGAGGGCGAACGCCCCGGCCATGTCGTCCGTGACCCGCACCGTGGCGCCCGACGCCTGCGCGATCTCCACGGCCCGCACGGGCGCCGAACGCGGCATCACCACGGTCGCCTTCACATCGAGCGCGGCGGCCGTCACCGCCAGCGCGATGCCGTGGTTGCCGCCGCTCACCGCGACCACTCCGGCGGCCCGCTCCGCCCCGCCCAGCGCCAGCAGCTTCGCCGCCGCACCGCGCACCTTGAACGACCCGGTGTGCTGGAGCAGCTCCAGCTTGGCCGTCACCGGCACCCCGAGCAGTGCCGAAAGGCCGGGGCTCGGCACGGTCGGTGTGCGCACCACGTGCCCGGCGATCCGCTCGGCGGCGGTTTCGATGTCGGCGATCTCGATCACGACTGTCACCTTTCCGGCGCGGGGGCGTGATCCGCGCCGTGCCCCAGCCTCACCCGGCGGACGGCCGGGGTCAACGAGGTTCAGCGCTGCTGCGCCTTGTGCGGCGGCGCCTCGCTCGGCCGGACCACGACGTGTCCCTGACCCTGGAGCAGCAGCTGCACCGCCTCGCCCGAGCCGCCGCGCAGCATCGAGCCCAGCGACTGGGAGCGGTGCAGCGAGGTGGACAGGCCCGCCGTCCAGCCGACGATCGCGTCGGTGTCCACGTACACCGGGCTCTGCGGCGTCACCGGGATCACCAGCGGGCTGCCCTCGCAGACCAGGCCCAGCTTGCCGTGCCCGGTGAAGACGCTGTTGAACAGGCCCCCGCCCGTGATGCCGGCGCCTTTCACGGTGGCGATGCGGTAGGACAGCGTGGCGTCGAAGCACAGCACGTTGCGGCCGTTGACGGTGAACTCGTCGCCGGGGCCGATCTCGACGACGAAGCAGTTCTGCGCCTCCTGCGCGAACCAGGCCTCGCCCTGCCCGCGCACGGCCATCAGCGGCAGCCCCTCACCGGTCACCGCGCGCTTGAGCATGCCGCCCACGCCCTGGCCCTTGCGCTCGAACTGGAGGTTGCCGCGGTAGGCGACCATCGCGCCCTGGCGGGCGAGCATCTCGCCGTCGACGGTGTAGCGCAGGCATTTGGCGTTCTCCACCGTCATGCCCGGGGCCGCGGCCGGCTGCACCATGTGCTCACTGGAAAACAGGTCACCCTTCATGGGGGCCATCCTCGCCCGCCCCCCGGCGCCCCGGCCAGAACCGGGCACGTACGACACGACACGAATTCGGCCGCGCGCTCAGCCGCCGAACAACTGCGTCCAGTACGTGCCCGCCCGGCCGCCGCCCGCGAAGCCGACGCCGATGTGCGTGAACCCCGGCCCGAGGATGTTCGCGCGGTGCCCCGGGCTGTTCATCCAGCCGCGCACCACCTCGGCGGCGGACCGCTGCCCGCACGCGATGTTCTCGCCGACCGTGCGGCACCGGGAGCCCGCGGCGGCGGCACGGTCCCAGGGCTTGCTCCCGTCCGGGGCCGTGTGCGCGTAGAAGTCCCGCGCCACCATGTCGCCGCTGTGCGCCTGCGCGGCCGTGGTCAGCAGCGGGTCGCGGGACAACGGCGGCAGACCGGCCCGCGTGCGCTCCCTGTTGGTCAGCTCGACGACCTCCGCCGCAGTGCGGTCCAGGCCCTCCGGGGTGAGCGGACGCGCCCACAGCGCCGTCCAGTACGTGTCCCCGCCGCCCTCGCAGGAGGCCACGGCGGCGTGTGTGAACGCCGGATCGCACACCGTGCGGCGGGCCGCCTCGTGCCGCAGGCAGTGGCCCACGAACCGGTCCACGGACAGCGGCCCGGACACCAGGTGCTCGCCGACGGTGAGGTACGGGTACCCGGCGGCCACCACGCGCCGGTACACCGGCACGCCGTCCGGGCCCTCCACGCCGAGCCGTCCGCCGCGCGCCATCGCCCGCGCGTGCCGGCGGGCCGCCTCGGCCAGCCGCCCGTCGTGCGACACCGGCGGCGAACCGGCTGCTCCGCGCGCGGAGTTGACCAGGTCCAGGAAGTCGCCCCCGGCGGACGGCGGGGCCGCGGGGCGGGGCGGGACGGCCGGGTGCGTCCGCGGGGCGGCCCGGACCACCGGGGCGGGGCTCACCGGCGCCCTGCCGGTGACGACCGGGGCGGTACGGGTGGACACCGCTCCCTCGTCGTCCTCCACGTCGACGCCGAAGTCCCGGGCGAGACCGGCCAGTCCGTCCGCGTACCCCTGACCCAGCGCGCGCAGCTTCCAGCCGTCGCCGCGCCGGTAGACCTCCGCGAGCAGCAGCACCGTCTCCCGGTCGGGGCGCGGCGGCCGGAAGCGGGCCAGCGCGCGTCCGCCGGGGCCGGTGACCTCCAGGACAGGGGAGGGCAGCGCGCTGAGCGGGGTGCCGGGCTCCTCGGGGCTGACGGCGACCGTGACCCGGGTGGCGCCCGCGCGCAGCGCCGCCGGGTCGACGACGAGCGTGTCCCCGCCGAGCCGCGCGCCCGGCGCGGAGGGCTGGTTGTAGAAGACGAAGTCGGCGTCCCCCGACACCTTCCGGCCGTCGTCCGTGACCAGCGCGGACACGTCGAACGGCCCGGGCACCCGGACGGTCACCGCACCACCTGGGAGCGGGATGTTGCCGCCGGGGATCAACTCGCTCATGACACCGCCCTGTTCGCCGTCGTCCGACAGGTGTGGGGTGTCCGGACAACGACGGACGGGGCCCGCGGGTTCCCGGGCCGCCGGAAGGCTGCGGCTCAGCGGTGCAGGGCCCGCGTCCAGTCGGCGGGCACCCGGTCCGCGGGTCCGGGCGCGGGCTGCTCGGCCGGGTGGCTCACCGGCGGCGCCAGCGACGGCCCCGACTCGTACAGCTCGTTGGTGGCGTAGTTCCAGAACCAGTCCTCGCCCGGCTCGTAACTGCTGACCACAGGGTGCCCGGTGGCCCCGAAGTGGGCGGTGGCGTGCTGTCCCGGTGAGCTGTCGCAGCAGCCGACGTGGCCGCACTGCGCGCACCGCCGCAGATGGAACCACCAGCCGCCCGAGGCGTCACAGTCGGCGCAGCCCGCGCCCGAGGGCGGCACGCTGGGGTCGATGGCGTGTTCGGTGGTCATACGGACTCCTCCTGTAGGGGGTCGTCGGAGGCGGGGGAAGTGAGCGGCAGGAGCACCTGGAAGCGGGTGTCGCCCGGCTCGGACTCGAACCGGAGACTGCCGTGGTGCTTGTTGACCACGATCCGCCAGGAGATGTCCAGGCCCAGCCCGGTGCCCTCGCCCACGGGCTTGGTCGTGAAGAACGGGTCGAACACCCGGTCGCGGATCTCCGCGGGGATGCCGGGTCCGGTGTCGCCGAACTCCACCAGCAGGCGGTCGTCCTCCCGCGCCGTGCGCACCGTCAGCGTGCCCTCCCCGTCCGCCTCGCGCATCGCCGCGACCGCGTTGTCCACGAGGTTGGTCCACACCTGGTTCAGCTCCGCCGGGTACGCCGGGACGCGCGGCAGGGTGCGGTCGTACTCCTTGACGACGCGAATGGCCTTGCCCAGCTTCCCCGACAGCATCAGCAGGGTGCTGTCGAGGAGTTCGTGCACGTCGGCGACCTGGAAGGGGGCGCGGTCGAGCTGCGAGTACTGTTTCGCGGCGTCGACCAGGTGGGAGATGCGGGCCGCGCTGTCCTGGATCTCGTTCATGAGCAGCTCGGTCTCGACGGTGTAGTTGAGCCACCCGACCGCGCTCGGCAGCATCTCCTCGTCCACGGCCGCTGCCACCTGCTCCAGCCAGTCCGTGTCCAGTCCCGCCTGCACGAACGTGGGGGCGACCCGCCAGCCCTCGGTCACGCCGTGGTCGTCCAGCCAGTCGGACAGGAGGTCCTCCCGGTCGGACGCCTCCAGCGGGCCGAGCACCGGCGCCTTGGCGACCCGCTCGGCCGTGCGCTCCTGGATCTCGATCAGCCCCGCCAGCGTCTCCCGGTCGTAGGCGCCCTCCGAGATCACGCGCAGCTTGCGGCGCATCTTCGCCACCCGCTCCCGCAGCGAGGCCGTCGCCCGCACGGCCGCCGCGGCCGGGTTGTTCAGCTCGTGCGTGAGCCCCGCGGACAGCGACCCGAGGGCCAGCAGCCGCTCCCGCTGGCCGACCGCCTGCTGGGCGTTCTTCACCCCGAAGAACAGCCCTTCCAGCAGATGCACCGCCATCGGGAACCAGTCCTGCATGATGTCCGCGAAGGTGTCCGCGGGCAGCACGAAGAACCGCGTCGGCTCCGTCACCCGGAGCGAGTTGTTGTAGACCTGCGGCACCCGGTCGCCGAGGTACGCCTGCATCGCCCCCGCGTACACCCCGCGCTGCGAGGTGCGGGTGACCTCCACGTCGTCCCCGCCGACCCGCCGGGACAGCACGACCGTGCCCTCCACCATCACGTAGAAACAGGTGGCAGGGTCGCCCTCGGCGTAGACGGCGCCCGGCTCGTACTGCTCCACCCGGCCGGCCTCGCACAGCCGCCCGAGCTGCTCGGGGGTGAGCTTCTCGAACAGGAACAGGGAGCCGATCTCTTCCGGCAGGCACTCCACCGGCCGCGCGCTCACGACTGCTCCAGGTAACGGTGGACGAGCATCACGGCCATGGCTCCCTCTCCGACGGCGGAGGCGACACGCTTGGCCGACTCCGCGCGCGCGTCGCCCGCGACGAACACGCCGGGCACGTTGGTCTCCAGGTGGTACGGCGGCCGGTCCAGCTCCCAGCCGGCCGGCGGGCGCCCGTCGGCCGTCAGGTCGGGCCCGGCCAGGATGAAGCCGCGCCCGTCGCGCAGCACGGTGCCGTCCAGCCAGTCGGTCAGCGGGGCGGCCCCGATGAACACGAACAGCCACTGCGCGTCCACCACGTCGGTGCCGCCGGCCGTCTCGCGCAGTGTCAGCCGCTCCAGATGGCCGTCGCCGTGCGCCTCCTCGACGACCGTGCCGCACCGCACCGCGATGTTCGGCACCCGGCGGATCTGCTCGATCAGGTAGTACGACATCGACGCGGCCAGGTCAGGACCGCGTACCAGCAGCGTCACCTGCTTGGCGAACCGGGACAGGTACATCGCCGCCTGCCCGGCCGAGTTGGCGCCGCCCACGATGTACACGTCCTGGCCCTGGCAGGCGGGCGCCTCGGTCAGCGAGGAACCGTAGTAGACGCCGCAGCCGCCCAATTCGTCGCAGCCCGGCGCCGTGAGCCGCCGGTAGGACACCCCGGTCGCAAGGATCACGCTGTGCGCGGCGACCTGCGACCCGTCGTCGAACCGCACCACCCGGGCCGCGCCGCCCACGTCCAGGCCGGTCACCTCCCGGGCGCTGAGGATCTCCGCGCCGAACCGGGTGGCCTGCCGCCGAGCCCGATCGGTGAGCTGCGCCCCCGACACGCCGTCGGGGAAGCCCAGGTAGTTCTCGATCCGCGAGCTCTGCCCCGCCTGCCCGCCGGTCGCCGACCGTTCCACCAGCACCGTGCGCAGACCCTCCGACGCCCCGTACACGGCCGCGCCCAGCCCCGCCGGGCCGCCGCCGATCACCACCAGGTCGTAGAAGTCGGCCGCCGGCGTGGTGGCGAGACCCACGTGCGCGGCCAGGTCGGCGGGGTCCGGGTCCACCAGGGGCGTCCCGTCCGGCGTGATCACCAGAGGCAGCCGCATCCCGTCCTCCTCCGCCGCCGCCAGCAGCCGCCGCCCCTCGGGCTCGTCGCACGAGTACCAGCGGTAGGGCACCTGGTTGCGGGCGAGGAACTCCCGCACGTCGGAGGAGCGCGCCGACCAGCGGTGCCCGACCACCTTGGTGCTGGGCACCGGCCGGTGGTCGCTGCGTTTCCACGCCTCCAGCAGGTCGTCCACCACCGGGTACAGCTTCTCCTCCGGCGGGTCCCACGGCTTGAGGAGGTAGTGGTCGAGGTCGACGACGTTGATCGCGTCGATGGCGGCGCCGGTGTCCGCGTACGCGGTGAGCAGCACCCGGCGGGCCTCCGGATGCACGTCCATGGCGCGCTCCAGGAACTCGATGCCGTTCATCCGCGGCATCCGGTAGTCGGCGAGGATCACCGCCACCAGATCGCCGCGCAGCTTCAGTTCGCGCAGCGCCTCCAGGGCTGACTCGCCGGACTCGGCGCGCACGATGCGGTACGACGCCCCGTAGCGCCGCCTGAGGTCCCGCGCCACGGCGCGCGATACACCCGGGTCGTCGTCCACGGTCATGATGACGGTCCGGGCGGCGTCGGCGGGCTGTGACATGCGACCCCCACAGCGTGGTCGGATCCCCGGCGCGGCGGACCGACTCCGTGTCGCGTCCTCCGCACCGGCCCGTGCCCATCGTATGTGCGGGGGCCGCCGGGCGCGCGGGCGTGCGCGAGGTCCGCACGGGAAGGCGAGGACGCGGGGGCGTCGTACGAGGTGACCGCGGTGCGGGGGCGGCGGCCCGGTAGGGGAGACTGGTCGCGCAGGAACACGACTCCGGGAGGAACGGCATGACGCGCCCGATCACGGCAGGGATCGACGGCACCGAGGAGAGCCTCGCGGCGCTGGCCTGGGCGGCCAGGGAGGCGGTCCGCCGGGACCTGCCGCTCAGGGTGGTGCACGCCTGGCGGTACGAGGCGCACGACGCGCTGGAGACCGGGGACAGGGCCGCCCAGGAGCAGTGGGTACGGGACGCCGCCGAGGAGGCGGTGCGCGCCGCCCGGGAACGCCACGGCGGCCTGGACGTCACCACGGACGTGCTTGAGGGCGACGCCGTGGAGACACTGACGGCCGCCGCGGCCGACGCCGGGATGCTGGTGCTGGGCTCGCGCGGGCACGGGCGGCTCGTGGGGTTCCTGGTGGGCTCCGTCGGCCAGCAGGTGATCGTGGACGCCGCGTGCCCGGTGGTGTTCGTCCGGGCCGGCGACAAGGCCTCGGACGAGGTGGCCGGACGCGAGATCGTGGTCGGCCAGGAGGGCGACCCGGAGGACAGCGCCGCCGCGCTCGGTTTCGCCTTCGAGACCGCGGCCCGCCGTGGCGCCACCGTGCGGGCCGTGCGCGCCTGGACGCTGCCGCCGGTGTTCGCGTACAGCCCCGCCTCCCTGCAGCTCCTCGACGAGGCCGGCGGCCTCGAGCCGTTCGAGCGGAAGAACCTGGCGGCCGCCCTCGCGCCGTGGCGCGAGCGCTACCCGGACGTGCGCGTCGTGGAGCACGTGGAGATGGGCAGCGCCGGACAGGTGCTGCTGTCGGTGTCGGGCACGGCCCAGCTGATGGTGGTCGGCCGCCGCGCCCGCCGCTCGGCCGTGGGCGCGCGGATCGGCTCCGTCGCGGGCGGCGTGCTGCACCACGCGGACTGCCCGGTGGCGGTCGTGCCGCCCGCCTGACCCCGGTCGCCCGGCTACTCCTCCGCGGGCCGCAGCGGCTCCCGCCGCTTCGGCAGCACCCGCCGGATGTAGTCCTCGACGGCGGTGTCCAGCCCGATGTCGTGCTGGGCCCGCTCGGACAGGTACCAGCGGTGCTCCAGCAACTCGTGGTAGATCTGCGCGGGGTCCATCTGCCCGCGCAGCTCCGGCGGCACGGACCGCACGGTGGGCCGGAACACCTCGCGCACCCAGCGGTGGGCGAGCACTTCGGGACGGGCGCCGAGGGGGTCGCCCGGGGCGTAGTCGTCCTGGGTGGCCATCCAGCTCTCCAGGTCGTTCAGCAGCCTCCTGGCCTGGTTCTCCTCGGTGTCCAGACCGGTCAGCCGCAGCAGCTGGCGCTGGTGGTGCCCGGCGTCCACCACCTTCGGCACGAAGGTGACCGAGTCGCCGTTGGAGGCGTGTTCGATCTGCATCTCGGCCACGTCGAAGCCGAGTTCGTTCAGGCGGCGGATGCGGCGCTCGATGTAGTGGTGCTTGCCGGCCGGGTACACCGAGGTGCGGGTCAGCTCCTTCCACAGCTCCTGGTAGCGGGCGCAGATCTCGGTGCCGAAGTCGATCGGGTCGACGGAGGGGTGCAGCGCGCCGGAGGCCTCCAGGTCGAGCAGCTCGCCGCTGATGTTGACCCGCGCCAGGTCCAGGTCGTACTCCCGCTGACCGCGCGTGAGTTCGGGGTGCAGGTCGCCGGTCTCGGCGTCCACCAGATAGGCGGCGAAGGCGCCCGCGTCACGCCGGAACAGCGTGTTGGACAGCGAGCAGTCGCCCCAGGCGAAGCCGGCCAGGTGCAGCCGCACCAGCAGCACGGCGAGCGCGTCCATCAGCCGGTGCATGGTGGCCGGCCGCATCGTCGTCTCGAACATCGACCGGTACGGCATGGAGCCGCCGAGGTGCCGGGTGATCAGCACGCACTCCAGTGGCTCCCCGTCCGGGTCGGTGCGGCCGGTCACCACGGCGAGCGGGTCCACCGCGGGGATGCCGATCCGGTCCAGGTCGCGCAGCAGCTCGTACTCGCGCAGCGCGGGGCGCCGGGCGAGCTCCTTCACCGCGACGACCTCGTCGCCGGCGCGGGCGTAGCGCACGACGTGCCGGGAGATGCCGCGCGGCAGCGGCACCAGGTACTTGTCGGGCCACTCCTCCAGCGGCAGGTGCCACGGCAGTTCCAACAGGAGCGCGGGGTGCTCCGGGTTGGTGGCGTTGATCTGCAGTGCCATGGCGGCGGTGTCCTCGTCTCGAAGGTGATCGTCCCGTGAGTGATCGTCTCAGCCTATTGCGCGCGCTCCCGGGCGAGCAGGGCGGCGTCCCGCACAGGGCCCCGGTGGAGCGGGCCGTGCCCGGGCAGCAGCAGGTCGCCTTCCAGCTCCGCCAGCACGTCCAGCGACCGCACGGCGCGGGCGCGCTCACGGTGGAACATGTCGGTCAGCAACTGCGGGCCCTGGACACGGGAGACGGGGTGCCCGCTGACCAGGGCGTCGCCGGACACCACCGCCCCGACGTGCGGCAGGTGGAAGGCGCAGTGCCCGGCGGTGTGGCCGGGCGTGTGCACCGGCACGGGCCGGCCCGGCAGGTCGAGCGGTTCACCGTCGCCGGACACCGGGAACGGCTGGGGCGAGGTGACCGCCACGTTCGCCGTGCCGCCGGCGCGCAGGGCGTGCGCGGCCCACGGCAGCACGCCGGGACGCCAGCCGTTGCGCAGCACCCGCGCCGCGGTCACCTGGTGCAGGAAGTCCCGGCGGGCGTGCGGCACTTCCTCCTTGTGCGTGTACACCGGGGTGCCGTAGGTCGCGTTCAGGAACTCGGCCGACCCCAGGTGGTCGTTGTGCGCGTGCGTGATCAGCACGGCCGCCACCGCCTCCGGCGCGGCACCGACCTCCGCGAGCGATCCGAGCAGTCCCTCGCGGTCGCGGGGGTAGCCGGTGTCGATCAGTGTGACGGCGTCCCCCTCGGTGAGGATCACCCAGTTCGTGCTCGTGCCGTGCACCAGAAAGGTGCCGTCCGCCACCTGCCGCACCGTTGTCTTCATGGTCGCCTCGCCAGTCGTGCCTCGTACCGGTCGAACGAGCACAGAAAAGCAGATCAGGGGGCGTGCGGGCGCGGTCGTCCACCCTTCGGGCATGCCGTCGGCCGGGTCCCGGACAGCCACCGCGTCACCGCCCACCGCCGCACCCCGGGCCCGGACCCCGCGCCCGGCGGCCCCGTGTCGGCGGCCGTCGCTCCTCCCCGCCCGGGTGGACCCGGTGCGGGGGAGGCCCGGCTGGGGAGGACAGGCTTCCGCCGTGGTCCCGGACGGGGTCAGTTCACCCCGCGCGGGCGGAACTGGATGCTGATGCGCGGCCCGGCGGCCTTGTTGCTCTTCGGCACGCAGTGCTCCCACGTGCGCTGGCAGGAGCCGCCCATGACGACCAGGTCGCCGTGGCCCAGCGGGCGGCGCACGGTCTCGCCGCCGCCGACCGGGCGCAGCAGCAGGTCGCGGGGCGCGCCCACGGACAGGATGGCGACCATCGTGTCCTCGCGGGCGCCCCGGCCGATCCGGTCACCGTGCCAGGCGACGCTGTCCCGGCCGTCCCGGTAGTAGCAGAGTCCGGCCGTGGCGAACGGCTCGCCCAGCTCCTCCGCGTAACGGGCGCTGAGCGCGTCGCGGGCTTCGGCGAGGACCGGGTGGGGGAGCGGGGCGCCGACGCCGTAGTACGCCAGGAGCCGCGGCACGGCGACGACCTGGTCGTACATCTGGCGCCGCTCGGCCCGCCAGGGGGCCTCGGAGGCCAGGTGGTCGAAGAGCGCGTCGGAGCCGTGCAGCCAGCCGGGAAGCAGGTCGATCCAGGCGCCCCGGCCGAGTTCGGTGCGGCGCACCCCGTCGAGCGTGCCGAGCCGCAGCTCGTCGTCCTGGTCGAAGAGCGAGCCCTGGAGCGCCGTGAGGTGGTGCGTGCTCATGGGAGCCAGCGTACCCCTAATCGAAAATACGTTCTAGAAAGACCTTCGTCCGGACGGCTGCCCTGCTCCGGGGGGTGTTCGATACACCGGTGTATCGGATACGTTCCCGTATCGGACGGCGGGGAGGGGGCACGGCATGGCGGACACCGGGACCGGGCGCGTCACCGCACGCCGGCTGCGCACCCGCGCCCACCTGCTGGACGCCGCCTTCACCGTCTTCGCGGCCAAGGGCTTCGGGCGCGTCTCCATTGAGGAGATCTGCGAGGCCGCCGGTTACACCCGCGGCGCCTTCTACTCCAACTTCGCCGGCTTGGACGAGCTGTTCTTCGCGCTCTACGCCCAGCGCGCCGACCTGATCGCCGAGCAGGTGGCCGGCGCCCTCGCCTCCGACGGGCCCGACCTCGACGTGGCCGCCGCTGTCCACCGGGTCTCCGAGGTGCTCCTGCTCGACCGCGAGTGGCTGCTGGTGAAGACCGACTTCCTGGTGCACGCCGCCCGCGACCCCCGCGTGGCGCACACGCTCCTCGACCACCGGGCCCGGCTGCGGCGGGCCGTCGCCGACCGCCTGGAGCGGGCCCGCGGCCACACCGCGCTGCCCGCCGTGCTCGGCGACGCCGAGGAAGCCGCGCACGCCGTGGTCGCCGCCTACGACGGCGTCACCACCCAACTGCTGCTGGACCGGGACGTCGAACGCGCCCGGGCCTGGCTGAGACAACTGCTCACCGCGCTGCTCACCGGGTGAAGCCCCGGACGACAGCCTCCGGACGCCACAAGGAAGGGACGGTCGCCATGGATGCCGACGTCATCGTCGTCGGAGCGGGCCTCGCGGGCCTCGTCGCGGCCCACGAACTGACGAGCAAGGGCCGCAGGGTCGCACTCGTCGACCAGGAGAACGCCGCCAACCTCGGCGGCCAGGCCTACTGGTCGTTCGGCGGGCTGTTCCTGGTCGGGTCACCGGAGCAGCGCCGCCTCGGCGTCAAGGACTCCTTCGAGCTGGCGTGGAACGACTGGCAGGGCAGCGCCGCCTTCGACCGGCTCGACGACGAGGACTCCTGGGCCCGGCGCTGGGCGCGCGCCTACGTCGAGTGGGCGGCCGGGGAGAAGCGGTCCTGGCTGGACGGCCACGGCATCACCTTCCTGCCCACCGTCGGCTGGGCCGAGCGCGGCGACCTGCGCGCCGGCGGCCACGGCAACTCCGTGCCCCGCTTCCACATCGCCTGGGGCACCGGCACCGGCGTCGTCGCCCCCTTCACCCGGTACGCCCGTCAGGCGGTGCGCGACCGCCTGCTCACCTTCCACCACCGCCACCGCGTCGACGAACTGGTCCTGGAGAACGGCGCCGCCCGCGGGGTGCGCGGCACCGTGCTGGCCGAAGACGACTCACCGCGCGGCGTCGCCTCCAGCCGCGAGGCCGTCGGCGAGTTCGAACTGACCGCGCAGGCCGTGATCGTCACCAGCGGCGGCATCGGCGCCGACCACGACATCGTCCGGAAGCACTGGCCCGAGCGGCTGGGCACCCCGCCGCGCGAGATGGTCACCGGCGTCCCCGCCTACGTCGACGGGCGGATGCTGGACATCAGCGCCCGCGCGGGCGTCCGGCTGGTCAACCGCGACCGCATGTGGCACTACACCGAGGGCATCCGGAACTGGGACCCGGTCTGGCCGGGCCACGGCATCCGCATCCTGCCCGGCCCGTCCTCCATGTGGTTCGACGCCCTCGGCCGGCGGCTGCCCGAGCCCTGCCTGCCCGGCTACGACACCCTCGGCACGCTCGGGCACCTGCGCACCACCGAGGACATCGCGCCGTACAGCCACTCCTGGTTCGTCCTCACGCAGAAGATCATCGAGAAGGAGTTCGCGCTCTCCGGCTCCGAGCAGAACCCGGACATCACCGCCAAGGACCGCGCCGGCTTCCTGCGCGAACGCGTCCTCGGCAAGGGGGCGCCAGGTCCGGTGGACGCCTTCCTGCGCAAGGGCGCCGATTTCGTCACCGCCGACACCGTCGAGGAACTCGTCGACAAGATGAACGCCCTCACCGACGAGCCGCTGCTCGACGCGGCCCTCGTCCGGCGGCAGATCGAGGCGCGCGACCTGCAGCTCGCCAACGCCTACAGCAAGGACGCCCAGGTGCAGGGCATCCGCAACGCCCGCCGCTACATCGGCGACCGGCTCGGCCGGGTCGCCACCCCGCACCGCATCCTCGACCCGGCGGCGGGCCCGCTGATCGGCGTCAAGCTGCACGTCCTCACCCGCAAGACGCTCGGCGGCATCCAGACCGACCTTGACTCCCGCGCGCTGGGCGTCGACGGCAGCCCGGTCGACGGGCTGTACGCGGCCGGCGAGGTCGCGGGCTTCGGCGGCGGAGGCGTCCACGGCTACAACGCCCTCGAGGGCACCTTCCTCGGCGGTTGCCTCTTCTCGGGCCGCGCGGCGGGCCGGGCGGCGTGCGCGCAGACGGCGTAGCGCCGGCCGGAACGTCGCCTCACTCCGAGAGCAGCCGGGCCAGCACCTCCGCGTGACTGCGCTCCGGCTGCTTGGAGGCGGTCAGCAGGGTCACCGTGCCGTCCCCGGCCAGCTCCCGCACCTGCTCCAGCTGTTCCGCCGCCTCCCGGTCGGCCAGCTCCGCCTCGTAGCGCTCGCGGAACTCCTCGAAGGTGCCCTCGTCGGCGTGGTACCAGCGGCGCAGCTCCGTGGACGGGGTCAGCCCCTTCGGCCACCGGTCGACGTGGGCCGCGTCCTTCGACAGGCCGCGCGGCCACAGCCGGTCGACGAGGACCCGCACCCCGTCGTCGGGCTCGGGCGCTTCGTAGACGCGCCGCACGCGCACGCTCATGGTGGGCCCCTTCCGCCTGGTCGCTGCGAGCCTACTGCGACGCCCGGGCCCGGGCACGGCGAGCGGGACGCCCCGCGCCGTCCCCGGCGGGCGCACACGGAAGCGGCCCCCGGGGAGATCCCCGGGGGCCGCTCGCGCCGTCACTCCCGCACCGCCCGCCTCGTCCGTCAGGCCCTGCCCGACGAACGGCGGGCCGCGATGCGCCGCTTGAGCGCGCGGCGCTCCGTCTCGCTCGTGCCGCCCCACACGCCGATGGACTGCCCCGTCGCCAGGGCCCACTCCAGGCACTGCTCCTGCACGGGGCAGCCGCGGCAGACCGCCTTGGCCTGCTCGGTCTGCAACAGCGCCGGTCCGGAGGTGCCGATCGGGAAGAACAGCTCGGGGTCCTCGGTCCGGCAGGCCGCGCTGTGCCGCCAGTTGTCCATCGAAAGTCACCTGCGTCCGAAGTCGGTGCGCACCCTTTCGGATGCCTTGCTTCCTTTCGGGTGACCTGTCAAGTCGTCGTGAAACAGCGCGATCCGCGTGGAAGCGGTCACTGCTCGCGCAGCCCCCAGGGCGAGCCGTACTCGGTGAGGAGGTCCAGGAACGGTCCGGCCGGGAACGCCTCGGGGCCGAGCACGCCCGCCCCGGACCAGGCGCCGGTCGCCAGCAACTCCAGCGCGACGACCGGGTTGACGGCCGTCTGCCACACCACCGCCTGGCAGCCGTACTCGCTCATCGACCACTGGTTGTCGACCACGTGGTACAGGTACACCTCGCGCGGCGCCCCGTCCTTGGTGCCGCGCACCCAGGTGCCCGCGCAGGTCTTGCCGCGCATGCGGTCGCCGAGGGTCGCCGGGTCGGGCAGGCAGGCCGCGACGACGTCCCGCGGGGAGACCTTCACGGGCCCGTCCGGGCCGGGCACGGTGACCGGCTCGGTGCGGTCCAGGCCCAGCAGATGCAGCGTGCGCAGGGTGTCGGTGAACTCGCGGCCCAGACCGTATTTGAAGGTGACCCGGCCGGCGTCCACCCAGCGGGGGACCAGCAGCACCTCCTCGTGCTCCACGTTCACGCACTCCACCGGGCCGATGCCCTCGGGGAAGTCGAACACCTCGGGCTCGCTGAAGGGTTCGGTGGTGTACCAGCCGCGGTCCTTCTCGTAGACCACGGGCGGGTTGAGGCACTCCTCGATGGTGGTCCAGATGCTGAACGACGGCGCGAAGCCGTAGCCGTCCACCGTGAGGTTCGCGCCGTCGCGGACGCCGATCTCCTCGATCCGGTCGAAGAGTTCGTCGGCCGCGTACCGGGCGAACACGTCCGACAGGCCCGGCTCCACGCCCATGCCGACCAGCGCCAGCAGCCCGGCCTCCTCCCACTCGGCGGCGTGCGCGAACTGCTCGTCGCCCAGCTTCACCCCGCACTCCTCGTACGGCCGTTCGCCGTGGGGACGGGACAGGGACATCGCCATGTCGAGGTAGGCGGCGCCGCCCGCCCGCGCCGCGCGGAACAGCGGCATCACGAAACGGGGATCGGTGGCGTTCAGCAGCACGTCGCAGCCGTGCCGCTCCAGCAGCGCCGTCACCTGCGCCTCGTCGGCGGCGTCGGCCCGCTCGGCACGGAACCGGCCGCCCTCCGGGCCGAGCGCCGCCACCGCGGCCTCGGCGCGGGCGGGGTCGTGGTCGGCCACCACCATCAGCTCGAAGAACGGCCGCCGGGCCGCGATCCGGGTGACGGCGGTGCCCACACCGCCCGCTCCCACCAGCAGTACGCGCATGACGGAGCACTCCCTTTCGTCCTCATGGATCCGCGTGGATCCGGAATGTTCTGCGGGGCCCCTGGCGTGATGAAACGCCGGGGCCGGACGTAAGGTCAATGGCGTTGGCATAAGGGCCGGACGTGACTGGAGGCGGGGACATGGCCAAGCGTGTGGTGCCCGAGGAGCGGCGGAGGCGCCGCAGGCCTACCAGGAGCGGGGTCGTGCTGTCGGAGCGGCTGATCGTGGAGACCGCGCTGCGGCTGCTCCGGGAGCACGGCAGCGCGGGCCTCACCGCCCGCCGCCTGGGACTCGCCCTCGACTGCGACCCGAGCACGCTCTACCGGTACTTCCGCGGCATGGACGACCTGACCCTCGCCATCGGCGACGCGCTGATCGGCCAGGCGCTGGACGGCTGGCACCGCACCGGGCACTGGCGCCAGGACCTGCGCGCCCTCGGCCTGCGCATCCACGCCGCCTACGTCTCCCACCCGCAGGCGGCCGTCCTCACCGCGAGCCGGGTCTCCGGCCGGGCCAACGAACTGGCCGCCGACGAGGCGGTGCTGGACGTGCTGCGCACCGCGGGCTTCCCGCCCGCCGACACCGTCCGCGTCTACCAGGCGTTCATCGACACCACGCTGGCGTTCGCCGCCCTCGACGCCGCCTCCCTCGCGCTGCCCGACGCGGCGCGGCGGGCCGACGAGGACATGTGGCGCTCGACCTACGCCCGGCTGTCCGCCGCCACCCATCCGCGCATCGCCGAGGCCGCTCCGCTGCTCGCGGCCCGCATGGTCGAGAGCGCCTGTCCGACGGCGCTCGACATGCTGCTGTCGAGCGCGGAGCGGGAGCTGGCCGGCCTCACCGTCAGGGGTGCAGAGTCCGGGCCGCCGTCTCCGTGACGGCGTCGGCGACCGCCGCGAGGGCGGGGGAGTTCAGCTTCCACTGCTGCCAGTACAGGGGCGCGTCGGCCTCCCGGCCCGGTGCGAACACCACGACCCGGCCCGCCCGCAGCAGCGGCACCGCCTGCGCCTCCGGCACCATGCCCCAGCCCAGTCCGGCCGCGACCGCCTCGGCGAACCCCTCCGACGTCGGCACGTAGTGGCGCAGGGTGCTCGCCCCCGTGCGGCCCCCGGTGAGTCGGCGCACGAACCCGTCCTGGAAGTCGTCCCGCCGGTCGAACACCACCACCGGCGCGGCGGCCACCGACTCCTCCAGCGGCTCCGTCAGCAGCTCCGCCGCGAACTCCGGGTGCGCCACCGGCAGATAACGCATGGTGCCGAGGCGCCGCACCGAGCAGCCCGGCACCGGGTCGGGGGAGGACGTCACCGCGGCCATCACCGTGCCCTCGCGGAGCAGCGTCGCCGTGTGCGACTCGTCCTCCCGGCGCAGCTCGAAGCAGAGCCGGGACCGGGCGGGGAGCCGGACCAGGGCGTCCAGGAACCAGGTGGCGAGCGAGTCCGCGTTGACCGCGACCGACACCCGCGTCGGCTCCCCGGCGCCGCTCAGCCCCAACTCCGCGTACGCGTCCCGCTCCAGCCGGGCCACCTGCCGGGCCAGGCGCACCAGTACCTCCCCGGACTCGGTGGGCCGCACCGGGCGGGTGCGCAGCAGCAGCACCCTTCCCGTGCGCTGCTCCAGCGCCTTCACCCGCTGGCTGACCGCCGAGGGCGTCACGTGCAGCGCGGCGGCCGCCGCGTCGAACGTCCCCTCGTCGACCACCGCGAGCAGCGTCCGTACCTGGTCCAGCGGAAGGTCCTCCATCACACCGGCTAAGGGTACGTAAGAATCATTAGCTGTACTGAACCACTCCGTCCGGCCTACCGTCGACGCCATGACCAGCGCTTTCGCCCCCGCCTTCGCCGGTTTCGGCACCGGACTGTCCCTCATAGTCGCCATCGGCGCGCAGAACGCCTTCGTGCTGCGCCAGGGGATCCGCAGGGACGCCGTGCTCGCCGTCGTCGGGATCTGCGCCCTCTCCGACGCCGTCCTCATCGCGCTCGGCGTCGGCGGCGTCGGGGCGGTCGTGGTGGCCTGGCCCTCGGCGCTGACGGTGGTGGGCTGGATCGGCGGCGTCTTCCTCCTCTGCTACGGCGCCCTGGCCGCGCGCAGGGTGGTCCGTCCGGCACCCAGGGGCCTCGAGGCGGAGGGCGGGGAGGTGGACGGGTCACGGCGCCGGGCCGTGCTCACCTGTCTCGCTCTGACCTGGCTCAACCCGCACGTCTACCTGGACACGGTGTTCCTCGTCGGCTCGGTCGCCGCCGACCACGGGACCGAACGCTGGACGTTCGGCGTCGGGGCCGTGCTGGCCAGCCTCTGCTGGTTCGCCGCGCTCGGCTTCGGCGCGCGGCTGCTCGGCCGGTTCCTGGCCCGCCCGGCCGCCTGGCGGGTGCTGGACGCCCTGGTGGCCACCACCATGATCGTCCTCGGTGCGACGCTCCTCGCGGGAGCCTGAGGACACGCCGCACGGGCGGCCTGCCATAGTGAGTCCCGGCCAAGTGGATGTAAGCACCAACCAGGACGGTCGTGGACACCAGCGAGAGCAGTACCGAACCCCGGACACCGAAGGCGGAACAGGAGGACGGCCCACCGCGCGGATGGCGCCGGTTCGCCATGGACACCCGTCCACTGCGCCGCCCCGCCTACCGCCGGCTGTGGGCCTCCACCGTGGTCACCGCGGTCGGCAGCCAGCTCACCGCCGTCGCGGTGCCCAAGCAGATCTACGACATCACCGGCTCCTCCGCCTGGGTCGGCGCCGCGAGCCTCGCCGGACTGCTGCCGCTGATCGTGTTCGCCCTGTGGGGCGGCGCGATCGCCGACAGCATGGACCGCCGCAAACTGCTGCTGCTCACCAACACCGGCATCGCGGTCACCTCGCTGCTGTTCTGGGTCCAGGCCTTCGCCGGCCTGGAGTCCGTCTGGACGCTGATGCTGCTGCTCGCGCTCCAGCAGGCCTTCTGGGGACTGAACGCGCCCGCCCGCAGCGCCTCCATCGCCCGACTGGTCCCCGCGGACGAACTGCCCGCCGCCAACGCGCTCGGCTCCACCGTGATGCAGACCGGCCAGATCGCCGGGCCGCTCCTCGCCGGCGCCCTCATCCCCGTGATCGGGCTGGCCGAGCTGTACCTGATCGACGCCCTCGCGCTGTGCGTCACCGTCTGGGCGGTGTACCGCCTGCCCGCTCTGCCGCCGCTCACCGCCGCCAAGGCCGGGAGCGCCGGGCTGCGCGGCGTCCTGGAGGGTTTCCGCTACATCTCGGGGCACGCGGTCCTGCTGCTGTCGTTCCTCGCCGACATCGTCGCCATGGTCCTCGGCATGCCCAGGGCGCTCTTCCCGCAGCTCGCCTCCGAGACGTACGCCCCGTACGGGGAGGGCTTCGCGCTGGGGCTGCTGTTCGCCGCGATCCCGCTCGGCGCGGTGCTGGGCGGGCTCTTCTCCGGCACGTTCTCCCGGGCGCGGCGGCACGGCTGGATGGTGATCGGCTCGGTCGTGGTGTGGGGGCTGGCCGTCGCGGGGTCCGGGCTCAGCGGCAGCTTGTGGCTCGCGGTCGCCTTCCTCGCCCTCGCCGGGGTCGCGGACATGGTGTCCATGGTGTTCCGCGGGGCGATCCTGCTGTCCGCCGCGACCGACGAGATGCGCGGCCGCATGCAGGGCGTCTTCACCGTCGTCGTGGCCGGCGGCCCTCGTCTCGCGGACGTGCTGCACGGCACCGCCGGGTCCGCCTTCGGCCCTCGTACGGCCGTCACGGGCGGCGGGATCCTCGTGGCCGTGGTGATGCTGGCCCTGGCCGCCGCCATGCCGGCACTGCGCCGCTACCGGGTCTGACCGCGTTCCGCAACACGGAGCCCGCGTCGTTCTACAGCACGAAGCCGCGTCGCATCGCGTACTGCTCCATCAGCTGGCCGCGGGTCATCTCCAGCCGGTGCGCGAGCACCTCGGCGACACAGCGGACCAGTGACAGCCCGAGGGCGGTGTCCGCCTCGCACACCTTCAGCACGGTCGCCGCGTCGAACTCGTAGGCCCGGACCGGGGTGAACGCCAGCCCTCCGAAGTCCCACTCGTACGGGGGGAACAGCCAGGACCAGCCCAGCAGGTCGCCCGCGCCGAGCCCGGCGACGGTGATCCGCTGCACCTCGTTCAGCCGCTGGTCCAGGGAGACGGCGCCGGAGCGTATGACCCAGAAGCGGTCGGCGTGCCCTCCGGATTCGAAGATGCGGGTGTCCTCCGGGAAGTACACCTCACGGGCCAGCGTCATCATGCGCTCGCGCTGGTGGTGGGGGAGGGCGGTCAGGAGTTTGATCGCTTTGGTCATGGGACGGGGCTCCTCGCCGGGATGCGGTCCGGGTGCTTTCCCTCCCTACTCATTTCAGCCGCTGCCGCCGTTCGGGGCACCTCGGCGGAGGGATCCGGTCCGGAAACCTGCGGCCGGACCGTGTCACGGCATGAAAAAGCCCTGGCTGGACGGGGGAAGCCAGCCAGGGCCGTAAAGCGGTGGTGTCCGGAGGAGCCTGGTCGACTCCGTCACCACGTATGAGTGAACGATAAACCATTGACCAGAGGTTCGCGTAATCAGGGATCACGCGGCCGCCCGCACGGTCTCGATGCGACCACCCGCACGTGCTCTACGCGACGACCCGCACCGTCTCCAGGTCCGGATCCGTCGCGTCCACCTCGGCTCGCGTCAGCCGGGCGTCCCGTGCTTGCCCGGCGTCAGGATCTCGCCCAGTACCCGCAGCACCACCCCGTACGCCACCGTGCGGATCTCGGCGTCCCGTACCTCGGCGGAGTCCCCAGGACCCTCCCGGCCCAGCCGCTCGCCCCGGGCCCGCCAGGCCCGCTCCTCCTGGGCCGCGCAGGCCCGTGCCCGCTGGATGCGCCGCAGCAGTTCGTCCGAGTCCACCACATCGGTCATGCGACACGGGTACCCGCAGTGGACGAGCGACACGGGGCGGACGGGAAACGGCCCGGGAGGTTTGCCTGAACCGTGACAGGTGAGCCGAAAAGGGAGGTCCGAGGCAAAACCGCCCACTGCTGTCACCTGCCCAGGGAGGCCCCATGAGCGAGGAGCACCTCGTCGAACCCGTTGTCCGGCTGTCCGGCGACCGGCCTTCCGGGCAGCCCTGTCCGTCCCGGCCCGCCGACGTCCGCGAGGCCGTGCTGCGGGCGGTGGCCGAACGCTGTCTGGCCACCCGTACCCCCTGCGACGCCGAGGCGCTGGCCGACGCCCTGCTCGTCGCCTCCGAGCTCACCACCAACGCCATCCTGCACGGCGGGGGAGTCACCGGTTTCGAGGTCGACGTCGACGGCCCCGGCGTCCTGCTGTCCGTCAGCGACCGCAGCGACGCCCTCCCGGTCGCCGTGCCGCCCGTCGACGGCGAGGGCCGGCGCCGCCCCGGCGGCCACGGCTGGCCCATCGTGTGCCGGCTGGCCCGCGACGTCCAGGTGTCCGACCTGCCCTCCGGCGGCAAGCGCATCACCGCCCTCGTCCCCCTGATCTGAGGCGTCCCGGGCGCCCTCCCGGGCCCCGGCAAAGGTCCGCGGCAATTTCCGCGAAGAAGTGGAGTTTGTTCTACCGGGCCGGGGGCAATCGGAGGTTCGTGCTTCGGACCGGAGGCGCGCCGGCGGGAGTGGTACGACCGCACCGGGACCCCTCCGTGCGGTCCCGCGACGACCACCCCGCGGTAGATCCCTGAAACCACCGTTCGGGAGCTGAACCGCATGCTCATTGACACGTCCGCACCACGTCCCGGCTCCTCCGGAACGACCCCCGCCGCGACCCGCCGGCGGCACGACGACGCCCCCGACACCACGACGCTCTTCTCCCGGCTTGCGACCCTCGAGGACGGACCCGAGCGGGAAGCCGTCCGGGACGAGCTCGTCACCGCCTGGCTGCCCATGGCCCACCGGATCGCCGGCCGCTTCCGCGACCGCGGCGAGTCCATCGAGGACCTGCGCCAGGTCGCGGCCCTCGGTCTGGTCAAGGCCATCGACCGGTTCGACCCGAGCCGCGGGGCCTTCGAGAGCTACGCAGTCCCCACCATCACCGGCGAGGTCAAGCGCCACTTCCGGGACCGCATGTGGGCGCTGCGCGTGCCCCGCCGCATCCAGGAGCTGCGCAACAAGGTGCGCGTCGCCCGCCGCGAGCTCACCCAGAACCCCGGCAGCCCCGAACCGTCCGTGGCGGACATCGCCGCCCACACCGGGCTGACCGAGGAGGAGGTGTCCGCCGGCATGGAGGCGCTGGAGAGCTTCAGCACCCTGTCCCTGGACGCGGAACTCTCCACCGACGACGACGGCTACAGCCTCGCCGACACCCTCGGCGCCTCCGACTCCTCCTACGACGTGGTGGTCGACCGCGAGTCGGCCAAGGAGGGCCTGCGGCGTCTGCCGGAGCGGGAGCGCGCCATCCTGTACATGCGCTTCTTCGAGGACATGACCCAGAGCCGGATCGCCGACCGGCTGGGCATCTCCCAGATGCACGTCTCCCGCCTGATCAGCCGCAGCTGCGCCCGCGTGCGCGCCGACGTGCTGGGGCAGCGCGCCGCCCGCGGCGGAGGCCGGCCCACCGCCTGACCCTCTCCACCCCCCACCGTCCGCACCGTTCGCCGAGAAAGCGAGTCCCATGCTCAAGCCCCACCCCACCGTGCTGCGCCGTCTGATCGAGGAGTACGAGACCCTGACGGCGGCCCCGGCCACGGCTCCCGAGTCGCGGATCGCCGACCTGGCCTACACCCTGTGCGTGTCGACCGGTACTCGGGACGTGGGCATGGCGCTTGCCACGGCGCGCGCCTGGCTGACACCGGACGGACGTGACACCGCCGCGGCGGCGCCTGCCGCCGTGTGACCCGACGCAGGAAGGGAACCCGAGGCCCATGAGCGAATCCGAGTTCACCCCGGAGAACCGCCCCGTGGACGTGTATCTCGACCTGCTGCGGGTGCGGATGGACACGGAGGACTACCGGCTTCTGCTCCGACTGGTGGAGCCGGTCCTCGAGGCCATCGACGAGCACCGCCTGTCGGGCCTCGACCTCGCGCTGGACGGCGGGGACGAGGAGCTCCCCCAGGAGGTCCGCGACGAGGCCGCCCTGGTCATCGCCACGGCGGTCACCGGCCGTCTCGACAACGAGGTGGTCGAGCTCGACGTCGACGACGACAGCGGGCCGGTGCGGGTGGTGACCGACGCGGAGACCGCGTCGGACCCCTCGCGGCTGGGCGAGATCGCCGGCATGATCCGCGACCGCCACCGCCAGAACGAGGAGCTGCGAGGCATCGCCGAGGCCAGCGGCCTCCCCACAGACTTCTGAACCACCTCCCTCCCCCTCACCGCCGGGGCCCTGATCCACGGATCAGGGCCCCGGCGCCCGTACAGGGGCGGCGGGGAACTGCGCGAACGGCCTCCACGCCGCCGCGCCCGTTCCTACGGGTGCGGCTGTGCTGAGGGCCGCCGGAGGCCCAGCCCAGCCCTCCAGGGGCGGCGGGGAACTGCGCGAACGACCCCCACGCCGCCGCGCCCGCTCCTGTAGGTGCGGCTGTGCTGAGGGCCGCCCGAGGCCCAGCCCTCCCCTCCAGGGGGCGCGGGGAACTGCGCGAACGGCTCCCACGCCGCCGCACCCGCCCGCTACGGCGAGTCCCGAGCTCGCGGGGCGGGACCGCGACCGCCGCAACACGTGTTGCACACCCTCGGCACCGCGGCCGACGACGGTGCGCTCAGTGGTCCGGTGCCTTCACCGGGACGTCCAGCGGGCGGGCCAGACCCATCACCGCCTCGTCCAGGCGCTCCAGATGGCGGAGCACCCGCCCGGTGATGCGGCCGTAGCGGGACGCGTCGTCGTCGGCGAGGAGCGATGCGATGCTCGGACCCGTCTCGACGGGGGCCGTGACCTCGTCGTCGGCCACGCGGGCGGCGATCGTGCGGATGTTGCGGACCGTGCGGCCCGCCGCGCCCCGCAGGCGGGGGTCCGCCGCGATGGACGGGTGGGTCGGCAGCAGCTCGGCCGTCGCGGCCAGCGAGCGCGCGTGGTACGCGCAGGTCTCCAGCAGGGCCACCACGTACCGCGCCGTGGTGCGCCGGGTCCGCAGCGGGGTGACCGGGTGGGTCAGCGGCTTGGTGGCCGACCGCAGGTCGCCCAGCGCCTGGTCCAGCTCCCGCGCCTTGTCGAGCAGTTCCTCCGCGGGCCCGCCGCTGAGCTGCGTCACGGCGGCGTCGCTGACGTCCGACAGCCGCTCCAGGACCGTCACCAGCAACTCGTTGGTGCGCCGGTCCGTCCGCACCGGCAGCACCAGCGCCGCCGCCACCACCCCGCACAACGCGCCCAGCGCCGTCTCCTCCACCCGCAGCACCAGCACCTCCCAGCTGTAGGTGTGCAGCAGCGTGTACAACAGCCCCAGCATCGCCGTGACGAAGAACGACATCAGGGTGTACGACAACGGCGCCGTGTAGAACATGGCGAAGATCAGCAGCAGCACCAGCACGAACGCCACCACGGTGTTCCCGCCGACCAGACCGGCCAGCAGGATCCCGGCCACCACGCCGAACACCGTGCCGAGGAGCCGCCGGTAGCCCTTCACCAGGATCTCCCCGGTGGATGCGGTGTTGATGAAGACGATCCAGCAGGTCAGCACCGCCCAGTACCAGCGGTCCGTGGACAGCAGCTCCCCGCCGACGATGGCCAGCGTGGAGCCGACGGACACCTGCACGGCCGCCCGCGTGGTGGGCCGCTGCAGCCCCTTCGGCTCGTCGGCCTCCTCCGCCTCCTCGGCGTCGATCGCGGCGTCCTCGGCGTCCAGCTCCTCCCGGGACCTGGCCGTCGCCGGACTGTCGTCCGACTCGTCCTGCGGCCCGTCCAGGGCGATCCGCAGCCCCATCACCGCGCGGGCCGCCTCCCCGATGCCGCGGAACACGTCCCGTACCGGCGCGGAGGCGGCCGGGATGTTCTCCTCGTCCCGGTAGCCGAGCAGCCGGTTCCGCAGCTGGGCCACGCCCGCCCCCGCCGTCCCGGTCCGCAGCACCAGCGCGCGCAGCGCCCGCAGGTCACGGCGCAGCAGCGCGGTCCCCTCCTCGGGGCCCGGCAGCCGCCCCACCTCCGGCGCGGGGGCACCCGGCAGATGCAGCGTCAGGGTGTCCGCACGCTCCGCGCTGCGCGCGGACAGCAGCAGCAGCCCCAGCCGCTCGGAGGCGATCTCCGCGTCGGCGACGCGCCGCTGCACCAGCCGCGCGGTCGGCTCGTCGGGGGTGCCCTCCTCCAGCCGGCTCTGGATCATCAGCGCCGTCTCGTGCAGCCGGGCGGTCCGCTCGCGCAACTCCTCCAGCGCCTTGTCGGCCTCCTCGGGCTCCGCGTCCAGCAGCGCGATCTGCGCCGACACCAGCCGCGCCAGCCGTACCCGGAACGCCTGCCGCAGCCGCACCAGCAGCCCGGTCGGCGTCACCGGCACGACGGCGAACCGCACCACGGCGCTGCTCGCGAAGCCGACCGCCATGACCGCCCACAGGGCGGGAAGCTGTTCGGGCGTCGCGCCCACGAACAGCGACACGAAGTACATCTGGAAGCCGACCAGCCCCAGCGTCGTCCCGCGGTCGCCGAACCGGCGGCCGTACACCGCGCAGAAGATCAGGGCGACGGCGAAGACGTCGCCCACCACCACCCGCTGGCTGAGCAGCGCGCCCAGCGAAACCGACACCAGCGTCACCGGCAGCCCCAGCGCCAGCGTGACCGCCTGCGCCCCGCGCCGCCGCTCCCGGATCGAGAACGTGGCGGCCATCGACGTCATCGCGCCCGCCACGAGATGGGTGATGTCCGCGCCGGACGGGCCGAGCACGGCCAGGGTGAGGGCGATGGCCCCCACCGTGCGCAGCCCGGCGGTCAGCCGCAGCAGCCCGGGGTCGGACGCCGCCAGGTGGTCGCGCAGCCGTGTGCCCGACCGGCGTCCCGCCGCCTTCACGCCCGCGCACACTCCCCCGTCGTCACCGCTCCGTCCCTCGCCCCGGCCTCGTCGCGCCGGGTCACCGAGCCGCCCGGCCCGCTTCCTCGACGTGCGCCCGCACCTGCTCCGGTGTCAGGTAGGCGTCCAGGTACTCGAAGTCGCGCAGGCTGCCCGGCCGGTGCACCTGGAAACCGGTGCGCACGAAGTCGTCGCCGGCGACCGCGTTCAGCAGCCAGTTGGTCATCACCCGGGTCTTGGCGACCCCGGTGCGCAGCGCCGACCAGTGGTAACCGCGGGCCACCACCTGGGCGGGCAGCCCGTGCAGCTCGTAGCCGAGCGGCTTGGACACCGCGTCGGTGCCGCCGAGGTCCACCACGAGCCCCAGGTCCTGGTGCATGTACGGCCGGGTCGACCGGCCCCGCAGGACGGCGATGACGTTCTCCGCGACGTGCCGGCCCTGCCGCAGCGCGTGCTGCGCGGTCGGCGGGCACACCGCGTCGTCACCCTTGGCCAGGTCCGGCACCGCGGCCGAGTCACCGAGCGCGAACACCCCGTCGTACCCCGGCAGCCGCATGTCCGCGTTCACCGCGAGCCGGCCCCGTACGGTCTCCGCGTCGAGCGTGCCGATCAGCGGGCTGGCCACCACCCCGGCGGTCCAGATCAGCGTGCGGGTGGGCACCACCCGGCCGTCGGTGAAGGTGACCTCCTCGGCGCCCGCCTTGGCGATGGACACGCCCAGCGAGATCTCGATGCCGCGCCGGGTGAGGATCTCGTGGGCGCTGCGGCCCAGCTTCTCGCCCAGCTCGGGCATCAGCTTGGGCGCGATGTCGATCAGATGCCACTTGATCAGGCCCGGGTCGAGGCGCGGGTAGCGCTTGACGGCGGCGTGCGTCAGCCGCTGCAGGCAGGCCGCGGTCTCGGTGCCCGCGTAACCGCCGCCGACCACCACGAACTGCAGCCGCGAGGCGCGTACCGCCGGGTCGGTGCAGGCGTCCGCCAGGTCCAGCTGGGAGATCACGTGGTCGCGCAGGTAGGCGGCCTCGGCCAGCGACTTCAGCCCGAAGGCGTGGTCGGTGAGGCCCGGGATGTCGAAGGTCCGGGTGACGCTGCCGGGCGCGAGCACGATGTAGTCGTACGGCTCGTCGACGGTGTCCCCGGCGATGGTCCGGATGACACACACCTTGGCCCGCAGGTCCACGCCGATCGCGCCGCCCGGGATGATCCGGGTCCGGTACTTCTCGCTGCGCCGCAGGGAGAGCGCGATCGACTGGGGGGTCAGCACCCCGGAGGCGACCTGGGGGAGCAGCGGAAGGTACAGCTGGTAGGACATCGGCGTCACCAGCGTCAGCTCCGCCTCGCCCGGGGTGAGCCTGCGCTCGAGCCGCCGCACGCACTCCACACCGGCGAAACCGGCGCCCACCACGAGGATCCTGGGTCGTGTCACGATGTCCATCCCTTCGTGCGGCTTCAGGCGGTCCGCCTCGAACGTCGATGCCTGACGCGTGCCCCTGTTCAGCACCACGATGCCCGCCCCGGCCCTCTACCGCACCGGGAACGGTCGGGGCGGGGGACCCGGCGCGGCCTCAGCCGCGCAGGTGGCAGAGCAGCAGACACACGTCGTCGTCGCGCTCGGAGTCGCTGAGAAGGGGCCGCAGAACGCGGTCCGCCGCGTCCTCCAGGTCGGTGTCCAGTTCCGCGCGGTCGAACGAGGCGAGGGCCGAGCCGAGCCGCTCGATGCCCGGGTCGATGCCCCGGGAGCGCCGCTCCACCAGGCCGTCGGTGTAGAGGGCCAGCGTCGAGCCGGGCGCCAGCCGCTCCGTGTGGTCGGGGATGTCCTGGCTCAGCGGGATGCCCAGCATCGCGCCCGGCTTGGCGTCCAGCGTGCGCACCTCGCCGTCCGGCAGCCGCAGCACCGGCGGCGGATGGCCCGCCGCGGCCCAGGTGAGCGTCCGGTCGTCCGGGTGGAAACGGGCGATGACGGCCGTCGCGAACAGGTCCGGCTGGAGATGGCGCAGATAGCCGTGCAGCCGGGTGAGCAGCCTCCCGGGGCTGTCGCCGTCCACGGCGTAGGCGCGCAACGCGGTGCGCAGCTGGCTCATCATCACCGCCGCGTGCAGTCCGTGACCGGTCACGTCGCCGATCACGGTGACCAGGCTGCCGTCCCGCTGCCGGAACGCGTCGTACCAGTCGCCGCCGATGTTCAGGCCGTGCGTGGCGGGCAGGTAGCGCGCGGCCAGCCCCACGCCGGGGGCGGACGGCAGCTCCGTCAGCAGGGCGCGCTGCAGCGTCTCCGCGATGTCCCGGTTGTGTTCGAAGCGGCGCGCGTTGTCCAGGGCGATCCCGGCCCGCCGGGCCAGCTCGATCAGCATCACCGCGTCGTCCGGGTCCCACCGCTCGCCCTGCGGCGACAGCGTCAGCACGCCCAGCGGCGCCCGGCGCGGCGTGAGCAGCGGTACGCACAGCAGCGGCCGGTGGGGGGCCAGCGCCGACGGCGGCCGGTCCTCCACGCCGGGCAGGTTGCCGGGGTGGTCGGCGGCGTACTGCGGGCGCCCGGTGCGGGCCGCCTGCACCGCCGCGCCCGGATGGTCGGCGGGCAGCGGCCGGCCGTCCTCGTGGTCGAACAGCCAGACGTCGACGCCGTCGGCGTACCGCGGCACCAGCAGCTCCGGCAGCCGGCGCAGGATCTCGTCGTGGTTCAGCGACGCGGTCAGCTCGGCGCTGGCGTCCGCGAGGAACGTGAGCCGCCGCCGCGCGTTCTCCGCCTCGGTGCGCGCCCGGCGCTCCGCGGCGAACGCCTCCCGTTGCGCCCTGCCCGCCGCGTCCAGCTCGGCGTGCAGCGCGAGGACGCCCTGGTTGGTCTGGTGCAGTTCCTCCCGGTGGAAGGCGACCAGACCCTCCTGCTCCGCCAGCTCCTCCAGCACCACCGAGGCGTCCTCGTCGGCCCCGAGCAGTCCCTCGGACAGCGCGGCCGTCTCCTCCGGCACCGGGCACGGATCGGACAGCCGGCCCGGCTCGGGGCAGGGCACGCCCGTCGTCCACGGGGCGCGCTCCCCGGTGGTGCCGTCCGGGGACGGGACGACCACCACGTGCAGCTCGCCGGGACCGCCGTCCGCGCCCCGGGTGCCCTCCACGGTGAGCAGCCAGGTGCCGCCCTTGGTGAGGCACTGCCGCAGCTGTCCGCTGAGGGACACGGCCAGCCGGGTCCGCTCCACGGTGAGCACCCCGCACGCGGCGGCCAGCCGCGCCACCGCGATCCGGGCGCGGGCCGCGTCGGTGACGGTCGCGATGCGCCAGGCACGCGTCATGAGGAAGCCTCCGGGACGTTGGCGAGCACGGCCACGGCGGTGTCGTCCCGCACCGGACGCGCCGCGCTTCCCGCGTCGCGAACCGCCACGGCCGCCGTCACGGCCGGGTCGGCCGGGGGCTCGCCGGTGTCCGCGGGCGGCGTCCAGCGCGACGACAGCCCGTCCGTGTGCAGGATCAGCAGGCTCCCGGGGGTCCAGTCCGCCTCGTCCTCGCGTACCGTGCGCGGCCGGTGCGCGCCGACGATCCCGGGCCGGGACAGCAGCGTCCGCCAGCGCCCGCCGTCCCGCAGCCGCGCGGTGACGTTGCCGATGCCCGCGAAGCGCAGCCGCCCGGTCCAGGTGTCGAGCTGGGCCGCGGCGACCGCCGCGCCGCGGGTCCCGGACAGCGCGGTGTGCAGCCGCTGGAGCAGCTCGGCGGGCGGCAGCCGGGCACAGTGGCGCAGCTCCTCGACGGCGGCGTCGGAGGCGCGGGCGGCCTCGACGCCGTGACCGAGACCGTCCGCCAGCATCAGCGTCACCCGGTCGCCGGACCGCACCCACGACCAAGCGTCGCCGGACTGCTCCGCGCCGGCGAACGGCACGTTGACGCCGCCCGCGTGCACGCCGGGGGAGCGCACCGGGTCCTCCCCGGGGGCGCGCCCGGCGGTGGCGGGGCCGACCCGGGCCACCGCGACCGTGCCCCGGCCCACCTCGCTGTGCAGGCCGAACGCGTCGGCGATCCGCCGGCACGTGCCGAGGCCCGCGCCGAGCGAGCCGCCGGTGCTGAACCCGTCCTCGAACGCGCCGGCCACGTCGGCGATGCCCGGCCCGTGGTCGAGGGCGGTGATCTGGACGGCCCGTCCCGGCCGCCCCTCCGGCAGCACGGCGGGGTCGACGACGTCGACGACCACCTCGCCGGCCTTCGCGTGCTTCACCAGGTTGGTCGCCAGTTCGGTGGCCACCAGCGCGCACGCCGCGCGGCGCTGTTCGTCCAGCCCGGCGCGGGCCGCGGCTGCCTCCGCCGCCACCCTGACGTCGCGCACCCGCGTCGCGTCGTGCACCGGCATGTGCCACACACGGGGCATCACCCACCCCCGCGCGGCCGGAGCGGCCGGGACACCCAGGAGGTCACCCGCACCGTGGTGCCGGCCCCCGGGGTGCTGTCCACCTCGAAGTCGTGCACCAGGCGCCGCGACCCGCCCAGCCCCATGCCCAGACCGTCGCCGGAGGTGTAGCCGTCGCTGAGGGCCCGGTCGAGATCCGGGATCCCGGGGCCTTCGTCGGAGAAGGTCAGCCGCAGTCCAGCCGTGCCGTCGGCGGCGGTGACCCGTGTCGTCTCCAGCACGCCGCCCCCGCCGTGCACCAGCGTGTTGCGGGCCAGCTCGCTGGCGGCCGTCACCAGCTTCGTCTGGTCAACGAGACCGAAGCCGACCCGGGTGGCGGCCTGCCGCACGTGCTGACGCACCCACGCGAGGTCCAGGTCCGACCGGATGGGCAGCCGCGCATCCACGTCCGCGGCGGTGTCCATCACGGTCTCCCCTCGCCGCCGGGCCGGTTCGCCACGACGGGCTGCGCCAGCATCGCCAGAGCCGCCTCCGTGTTCAGAGCCGTACGCAGCTCCGGGAACGTCAGCCCCAGCTCCACCAGTGTGATGGCCACCGCGGGCCGCATGCCCGCCACCACGGTCCGCGCGGCCAGCAGCTCCGTCTGCGCCGCCGTCTCGGCCAGCACCCGGCCGAGGAAGGAGTCGACGATCTCCACCCCGGAGATGTCGATCACCACCCCGGTGACCCGGCTGGCGACGATCGTCTCGGCCAGGTCCTGCTGTAGCTGGGACGCCATGCCGTCATGCAGGTCTCCCTGAAGGGTGACCAGCAGCACGTCACCGAGCCGCAGCACCGGCACATGGCCCGCGACCGGGCGGGCGAAGTGTTCGCTCACCGCCGGACCGCACCCTCGGCCGGGGCGTTCACGATGTTCGCGCCCAGCTCGTTGAGGCAGTACCCGAGCGCGTCGGCGAGGCTCGCGCGGGTCTTGACCGTGCCGAGGTCGAGGCCGAGGTGGACGATGGTCTGCGCGATCGCCGGGCGGATGCCGGAGACGACGCACTCGGCGCCCATCAGCCGGGCCGCGGCGACCGTCTTCATCAGGTGCTGCGCGACCAGTGAGTCGACCGTCGGCACACCGGTGATGTCGAGGATCGCGAAGCGGGCGTGCTGGTCGACCACCGCGTCCAGCAGCGTCTCCATCACCACCTGGCTGCGGGCGCTGTCCAGCGTCCCGATCAGCGGGACCGCCACGATCCCGTCCCAGAGTTTGATCACCGGTGTCGCCACCTCGAGCAGCTGCAGCCGCTGCCGGTCGATCAGTGCCTGGTTCTCGCTGAGCGCGGTCTGCATGGTGACCAGCCGCAGCGTGCCCATCAACACGCTCAGCGCGATGGCGCACTCCCGCCGCCGCTCGGGGTCCTCCTGCTCCAGATCGGCCACCAGGAGGTTCTCCACCGGCGGCAGCAGCGCGGCCAGCTCGCTGGAGACCTGGGTGGTGGAAAGACCCGCGCGGGAGCGGGCCGCCCCCATCCGGGCGAGCTGCTCGCGGACCCCGCTGAACCCCGCGGCGTCCGGGTCCTCGATCCGCTGTGCGTCGGCCACCTGGGCCAGCGCGTCCACGATCACCCGGCCCGCGTCCACCGCCTCGTCGCGCGAGACGGTGAACACCGTGCGGAACAGGGGCTCGTCCGCCCATCGCTGGGCTATCTGCTCCCGTCGTCGCCGCAGGAAGTCACCGACCTCTCCTGCGGGGGTCGAGTGGGTCGCGTCCGCTTCGTGCTCCGGCACCTGTCTGCTCTCCTCCTGATCGTCACAAAGCGCCCGGACCCGTGACGGGGCCGGGCGGGCGGGGCGGTCCCGCTCAGACCTCGGGCTCGGCCGGGGCCGTCCGGGGACGGTCGACGCGCTCCAGCGCCTCGTCGACGCTCTCCGACACGGGCACGGTGATGCTGACGCCCGTCAGATCGAGGATCCGGCGCACCGCGGGGGTGGGCGAGATGATGTGCACGCTCCCCGGCAGCTCCCGCGCCTCCTGGTAGACGCGCAGGATGATGTTCATGCCGGAGGAGTCCATGAACGGGACGGCCGACAGGTCCAGCAGGAAGTGCCGGCGACCGTGGTGCAGCTGGTTCGCCAGATGGTGCTGGAACTCGGTCGCCGTGTCGACGTCCAAGTAGCCCTCGACGGTCACGAGGGCCACGTCCTCACGAGGAAGTGTCACCTCGACGGACAACGGGTCCTGGGCAATGGGCACGAGTACCTCCAACAAGGTGATCAAGCTCTTCGTCGCGCAGCCGCGCGTACCCCCGAATCGCCCCCTCATGCCTGCCTGTACCGGATCGGCCGCCGGGGTGACCTAACCCACTCTGATCCCCACGATGCAGGTGTCGTCGTCGGTGTCCGACCGGCTGTACGTGAGCAGGCGGTCGAGCCGCTGGTCGAGCGTGCCCGGGACCTTGGCCGCGGTGGTGAGGAGGTGCGTCAGCGACTCCTCCACCGAGCGGTCCCGGCGTTCGATCAGCCCGTCCGTGTACATCAGCAGGTTGTCGTCCGCGGCGAGCTGCACCTCGCCCTCCTCGTAGCGCGCCTCGGGGACGGCGCCCAGCAGCAGGCCGCTCACCGGGGGCAGCGGGGACGCCTCGGAGCCGCGCACCAGCACCGGCGGAAGATGGCCCGCCCGCGCCCACCGAAGGGTGCGCGTGGCCGGGTCGTACAGGCCGCAGACCGCCGTGGCCGTGACCCCGCCGGTCAGATGGTGCGTCACCATGTTCAGCCACGACAGCAGCTGCCCGGGGCCCGCGCCGGTGACGGCCAGCCCGCGCAGCGCGTTGCGCAGCACGACCATGCTGGTCGCTGCCTCGATGCCGTGACCGGCGACGTCGCCCACGCACAGCAGCACCAGACGCGAGGGCAGCACCACCGCGTCGTACCAGTCGCCGCCCACCAGCTGCTCCGCCTCGGCGGGCCGGTAGCGCACGGCCACGTCCAGGTCGGGCATCTGCAGCGGCGCCTGCGTCGGTGGCATGATCGCCCGCTGGAGCTGCAGCGCCAGCCGGTCCCGCTCGCTGGCCTGCTGCTCGGTGTGCGCGAGCTGGTCGCGGGTCGCCGCCAGTGCCACCTCGGTCCAGTGCTGCGCCGAGATGTCCTGGTAGGCGCCCCGTAGGGTGAGCAGCCGCCCGTCGGTGTCCAGCACCGGCTCGGCGACCACCCGGATGTGCCGGGTCACGCCGTCCGGCCGCTGCAGCCGGAACGCGGCCGAGGCCGGGCGCCGGTGGTGCAGCAGCGTGCGCAGGAAACGGCCGATGGCCACCGCGTCGTCCGGGTGGGCGTGCGCCGGCAGGTCCTCCAGCGGCACCGGGGAACTGGTCTCCGGACGCCCGTACAGGTCGAACAGCTGATCGTTCCAGGTGATCTCTCCGGTCAGCAGGTTCTCCTCGAACCCGCCGATCCGGCCGAGCCGCTGCGCGTGCTGCAGCAGGCTCGCCAGCCGCGCCGTCTCGTCCTCGATCCGCCAGATGAACAGGATCCCCGCGCCGTGCCGGCTGACGCTGATGTCCGCGACCGCCGACAGGGGCACCTGGTCCACCAGCGCCGTCAGATGCATACGCCGGGCACGGAACGGCTCACCCGTGGCGTACACCCGCTCGATCCGCTGGAACAGCTCGCTCTCCCCGGCGGCCATCGGGTACGCCTCCAGCAGCAGAGCCCCGCCGACCATGCCACGCGGCCGGCCCGCCGGGTCCAGGAAGCGGCTGTTGACGTGCTGGATGCGGAAGTCGAGCAGGTTCCCCGACTCGTCGAGGTGCGGCACCAGCACCAGGGCCGGGTCGTACAGCCCGTCGGCCAGGTCCATCAGCTCCGCCGCGTCCGGCAGCACCCGCTGCGGGCGGGCGGGCCCGCCGGGCGCCGTGTACGTCTCCAGCGTGTGCGCGCACAGCTCCGCCAGGGCCTCCACCTGGCGCACGATCTGCGGCCGCTGCGGGGGCAGCGGAACGGGCCAGACGATCTCCAGCACGCCGTACACCCGCCCGCCGGTGCCGGCGGGCACGGCCGCACGGCCGCCGTCCGGATGGTGGTGCCGGCCCACGCTGGGCAGCCCCCGCTCGGCCAGCGACTCGATCCACAGCCCCTCGCGTTCGGCCAGACCGCACCGCGCGACCGTCGCCACGTCCGGCGGCACGTAGTACCAGCGCGCCGCCTCGGCGGGGGAGAAGCCCGCACTGCCGGCCAGGGTCAGCGATCCGTCCGCGCCGGCCGCCCAGATCGCCACGGCCACTGCGCCGAGCGGGCGCAGCGCCTGCTCCAGCAGCGACTCGGCCACCGCCTGGGTGTCGTCGGCGGCGAGCGCGCCGCTCTCCGCCGCCCGCAGCCGTACGGCCGCCGGGTCCGCCTCCGCCTCGCCGGCCGCCCGGGTGGCGGCCAGGAAGGCGTGCGTCACCTCGGACATCCGGTCCCGGGCGGCCTGGTTGATCACCTCGACGGCGAACTCCAGCTGGGTCGTCCCCGCCTGCTCGGTCAGCTCGGCGAGCTGCCGGGCCGCCTGCGCGGGACCGCACCCGAGGCGCTCCACGAGGATGCCCTTGGCGAGCTCGATCAGCGCCCGCCCCTCGGCCTCCGCCTGCGCGGCCCGCACCTCACGGCTCAGCCGGTTCACCGTCGCCGCGAGCCGGCCGACGGGGGAGTCCGTGGCCACCCCCGCCGGACCGGCCGGAGGACGCCGCAGCTCCATCTCCTCGGGCGTCGCCTCGCCCATGTGCTCCTGGTCCTCCTGGACGCTCATGCCGGCAGCCAGCGGCGGACGCAGGCGATCAGCTCACTGCTGTCGACCGGCTTGGTGACGTAGTCGCTGGCGCCCGACGCGAGGCTCTTCTCCCGGTCCCCGGGCATCGCCTTCGCGGTCACCGCGATGATCGGCAGGTCCGCGTACCGCGGCATCGAGCGGATCTCGGCCGTGGCGGCGTACCCGTCCAGCTCGGGCATCATCACGTCCATCAGGACCAGCGCCACGTCCGGGTTGTCCACCAGTCTCTCGATGCCCTTGCGGCCGTCCTCGGCGTGCAGCACCCGGAAACCGTGCAGCTCCAGGATGCCGCTGAGCGCGAAGAGGTTCCGCGCGTCGTCGTCGACGACCAGCACCGTCCGGCCCGCGAACGAGCCGTCCACCACGGCCTCCGGCGCGGTCCGCTGCGCCTCGTCCGGGCGCACGAGCGACAGCACGTCGCCGGGCTCCTCCGCCGACAGGTGCAGCGCGATCCGCTCCCGCAGCTCGTCCAGGCTGGACAGGAACTCCAGCGCCGTGCCCGAGGCGCGGTCCCGCAGGTTCGCCTCCACCCCGGCGTCGGCGCGGTGCCCGCTGTGCACCAGGACGGGCACGCTCGCCAGGGCGGAGTCGCCGCGCAGCGCCTCCAGGAAGCGGGTCACCTCCGCCTCCGCCATGCCCAGCTCCAGCACCACGCAGTGGCAGGGATCCGCGGCCAGCGCCCCGGCCGCCTCCTGGGCGCCGACGGCGGTGATGATGTCGACCGAGGGCCGGGATCCGCCGCCCGTGTGGGCGACGTCCTGCACCACGCTCTCCGCGACCAGCGTGAGCAGCCCACGGGGCCGCTCCTCCACCACCAGCAGGCGGCGCGGACGCTGCCCCTGCGGGGCGGGCGCCACCTCGATCGCGGGCGTCCGCGGGGACGCGGCCTCCGGCAGCTCCTGTCCGGCCGGCTCGCTCTCCACGGCGGCCGCGGGCCGGAGCTGCTGCTCGAAGTCGGGCCGGGCGACCGGCAGGAACAGCGTGAACGTCGAGCCCTGGCCCGCGACGCTGTCCACGGTGACCGCGCCGCCCAGCAGGTGCGCGATCTCCCGGGTGATGGAAAGACCCAGGCCCGTGCCGCCGTACTTGCGGCTGGTGGTGCCGTCGGCCTGCTGGAACGCGCCGAAGATCGACTCCAGGTGCTGCTCCGGGATGCCGACGCCGGTGTCGCGCACCCGGAAGGCGGCCACGGGACCGCCCCGCAGCACCTCCTGGGGCACCTCGTCGTCCGGGGCAGGCTCGATCCGAAGCTCCACCTGGCCGCGCTCGGTGAACTTCACCGCGTTGGACAGCAGGTTGCGCAGCACCTGACGCAGCCGCGAGTCGTCGGTGAGCAGGTCGGCGGGCGCGCCCGGCGCTGTGGTGATGGTGAAGTCCAGGCTCTTCTGCATGGTCATCGGCCGGAACGTCGCCTCGACGTACTCGACGAGACGGCGCAGCTCCACCCGCTCCGGGCTGACGTCCATCTTGCCCGCCTCGACCTTCGACAGGTCGAGGATGTCGTTGATCAGCTGCAGCAGGTCCGAGCCCGCCGAGTGGATGATCTGCGCGTACTCCACCTGCTTGGGGGAGAGGTTGCGCGAGGGGTTCTGGGCGAGCAACTGGGCCAGGATCAGCAGGCTGTTGAGCGGGGTGCGCAGCTCGTGGCTCATGTTCGCCAGGAACTCCGACTTGTACTTCGAGGCGAGCGACAGCTGCTGCGCCCGCGCCTCCAGTTCCTGCCGGGCCTGCTCGATCTGCAGGTTCTTCGCCTCGATGTCCCGGTTCTGCGAGGCCAGCAGCGCGGCCTTGTCCTCCAGCTCGGCGTTGGAGCGCTGCAGTTCCTCCTGCTGGGTCTGCAACTCCGCCGACCGCTCCTGGAGTTCGGCGGTGAGCCGCTGCGACTCCACCAGCAGCTCGTCGGTGCGGGCGTTCGCCACGATGGTGTTGACGTTGACGCCGATGGTCTCCATCAGCTGTTCCAGGAAGTCCTGGTGGGTCTGGGTGAACGGGGTCACCGACGCCAGCTCGATCACGCCGAGCACCTGGCCCTCGACCACGATCGGCAGCAGCACCAGGGCCGTCGGCACCACCTGGCCGAGCCCGGAGGAGATGGTCACGTAGTCCGGCGGCAGCTGGTCCACCAGGATGGTGCGCCGGCTGCGCGCGGCCTGCCCGACGAGGGTCTTGCCGAAGGCGATGCGCGTCGGCCGCCCGCTGTCGTCCGGGTAGCCGTAGGAGCCGACGAGCCGCAGCTCCGGGCCGCCCCGGCCGTCCTCCGCGAGGTAGAACGCCCCGTACTGGGCGGACACCAGCGGCACCAGCTCGTCCATGATCAGCTCCGCGACCACGGGCAGGTCGCGGTGGCCCTGCATCAACCCGGACACCCGGGCCAGGTTGGTCTTCAGCCAGTCCTGCTCCTGGTTGGCCCGGGTGGTCTCGCGCAGGGACTCCACCATCGCGTTGATGTTGTCCTTGAGCTCGGCGACCTCCCCGGACGCCTCCACGTTCACGGAGCGGGTCAGGTCGCCCTCGGCGACCGCGCTGGTCACCTCGGCGATCGCACGGACCTGCCGGGTGAGGTTCCCGGCCAGTTCGTTGACGTTCTCGGTGAGCCGCTTCCAGGTGCCGGAGACGCCCTCGACCTCCGCCTGCCCGCCGAGGCGTCCCTCCGTGCCGACCTCGCGGGCGACGCGGGTGACCTCCTGGGCGAAGGCGGAGAGCTGGTCGACCATCGTGTTGATGGTCGTCTTCAGCTCCAGGATCTCGCCGCGCGCGTCGACGTCGATCTTCTTCGACAGGTCGCCCTTCGCGACGGCGGTCGTCACCAGCGCGATGTTGCGCACCTGGCCGGTGAGGTTGTTGGCCATCGAGTTGACGTTGTCGGTGAGGTCCTTCCAGGTGCCGGCGACACCGGGCACGTGCGCCTGTCCGCCGAGGCGTCCTTCGGTGCCGACCTCGCGGGCGACGCGGGTGACCTCGTCGGCGAAGGCGGACAGCGTGTCCACCATCGTGTTGATGACGTCCGCGAGCGCCGCGACCTCGCCGGCCGCCTCGACGCGGATCCGCTGCGACAGGTCGCCCCGGCCCACGGCGGAGGCCACCTGGGCGATGGAGCGCACCTGGCTCGTCAGGTTGGACGCCATCACGTTGACGTTGTCGGTGAGGTCCTTCCAGGTGCCCGACACCCCCCGCACCTGGGCCTGTCCGCCGAGGCGTCCTTCGGTGCCGACCTCGCGGGCGACGCGGGTGACCTCGTCGGCGAAGGCGGAGAGCTGGTCGACCATCGTGTTGATGGTGTTCTTGAGTTCGAGGATCTCGCCGCGCGCGTCGACGGTGATCTTCTGCGAGAGATCGCCCTGCGCGACCGCCGTCGCCACCAGCGCGATGTTGCGCACCTGGCCGGTGAGGTTGCCGGCCATGAAGTTCACCGAGTCGGTCAGGTCACGCCATGTGCCCTTGACCCCCTGCACGTCGGCCTGTCCGCCGAGGCGTCCTTCGGTGCCGACCTCGCGGGCGACGCGGGTGACCTCGTCGGCGAAGGCGGAGAGCTGGTCGACCATCGTGTTGA
>NZ_JBIBXY010000007.1:450654-460013 GCF_043082785.1 Streptomyces sp. NPDC014764
GATGGTGTTCTTGAGTTCGAGGATCTCGCCGCGCGCGTCGACGGTGATCTTCTGCGACAGGTCGCCCTTCGCCACCGCCGTCGTCACCTGCGCGACGTTGCGGACCTGCGCCGTGAGGTTGCCCGCCATGGCGTTCACCGAGTCGGTGAGGTCAGCCCAGGTGCCCGACACCCCCGGCACCTGCGCCTGCCCGCCGAGCGTCCCCTCCGTGCCCACCTCGCGGGCGACGCGGGTGACTTCGGACGTGAACAGCGACAGCTGGTCCACCATCCCGTTGAAGACCTTGGCGATGTCCCCCATGAGCCCGTCGGCGTCACCGGGCAGCCGGGTCCCGAAGTCCCCGTCCCGTACGGCCGTCAGTCCCGCGAGGAGCTGCCTCAGCTCCTTGTCCCCCGGCACCGTGTCGGTCCCCTCGGTGCTTCCCCTGGTCATGCGCACCCTCGTTCCGGCCCCATTCAGTGCGCATTTCCGCAGATCAGCGGAGTCGCGCGGAGAGAAATACGCCGCAGATTAACCCACCTCGCGGGCGCGCCACAAAGCGGGTGGCGGGCTTTCCGGACCGGTCGAGAATCACGTTTTCCGGCGCGCATGTTTCCGCGGAAGCGGGGTACCTGATGCGGTTTCACGTCCGCGCGGCCGGGTCGGCCGCATTCGACGGGCGTCGTTCGAATGTGTGCCCGCCGGACGGGTATCTGCTCGGATGGAGGGGGCGGAGTGTCCGGCCCCGCTCCTGAGAAGGGGGAGCAGTTCATGGGGAGCAGTCGTATCCCGGGGAGGCCGGAAGCAGTGCCCACCGACAGCATCTGGTCGTACGCGCCGGGCCTGGACCACGCCCGCGGTGCGGACCTCACCGGCTACACCGTCGTCGCGAGCGACGGAACCGCCGGCCACGTCGACCGTCAGGCCGACCATCACGGTATGCCGCACCTCGTCGTGGACACCGGTGTGTGGGTGTTCGGCCGCAGTCTGCTGGTCCCCGTCGGGGTGATCGCATCCGTCGACACCGCCGGGCGGAAGCTGACGGTGTCCTGCACCCGGGCCGAGCTGAAGGCCGCCCCGCGCTTCCGCACCGACAGCGAGACCATGGACCCCGTCTATCTCACCGCCGTCGGCCTCTACTACGGCGAGCTGCCCCGTGAGGAGCGGCCCGCCGGATGAAGCACGCGCCCCGGCAGGTCCGCCTCCGGGGCGCTCACCACGGGAGGAAGACGTGGATCTCCTTCCCCCGCTCGTGCGTCACGACGCTCACCTGGTCGCAGAGCGTGTGGATCAGATGCCACCCGATGCCGCCCCCGCCGCTGTGCGGATGGAACGGGCGCGGGGCCGGTTCGGTGGTGCTGGTGTCGTGCATCACCACATGCACCCCGTCGAACGTGCGGCGCAGCCGCAGCTCGAACGGGCCGGGGGCGTACTGCACCGCGTTGGCGGCCAGTTCCGTGACCACCAGGAGTATGTCGTCCCAGTGCTCCGGCGCCGTCGGCGCCGACGCACGGGCCAGGTCGAAGAGGAATCCCTCCGCGACCAGACGTGCGTCCGTCACATCGTGCAGCTCCCCCGGGAAGCTGGCGATGCGGTTCGTGATCTCCTCGCCGGCCAGTGTCCTGTCCCTACGCGACTCGGGTGCCATGTCGCCTTCCAGGCCCCGGTCACTGCCGGGGCGGTCGTCGCTGCTGTTGCGTTCCCCGATCTGTGGGTTCCCGTGCGGGCGGAGCCTACGCGCCCGCCTGCCCGACGGTGCGGGGTGACAAACCCCGCACCCCGGCGCGCGCGTGATCAGCGGAACACGTCGTCCTCGTCCCACACCGACGCGTCGGCCGGCGCCGGGGGGCGCGCCGGGTGCGTACGGGACTGGTACATCGCGTCGATCTCCAGCGCGTAGCGGCGCACGATCTCGTCCCGGCGCAGCTTCATCGACGGCGTCAGCAGGCCGTTGGACACGTCGAACGGCTCCGGCAGCACACGGAAGACCCGGATCGACTCCGAGCGGGACACGCTGCTGTTGGCCGCGGCGACCGCCCGCCCGACCTCCTCCCGCAGCGCGTTCTCCTCCCGCGCCTCGCGCGCCGGGGCGTCCCCCTGCAGCGACAGCGCCGCCCGCCAGTCCGCCAGGAAGTCCGGGTCCAGCGTGATCAGGGCGCCCACGCACGGACGGTTGTCACCCACCACCACGGCCTGGTGGACGAGGGGGTGCATCCGCAGCCGCTGCTCCAGGGCGGCCGGGGCGACGCTCTTGCCGCTGCTGGTGATGATGATGTCCTTCTTGCGGCCGGTGATCGTGAGGTAACCCTCGCCGTCCAGCCGGCCCAGGTCGCCGGTGGCCAGCCAGCCGTCCCGCAGGGCGGCCCGGGTGGCGGCCGGGTCGCCGATGTACCCCTGGAACACCGACGGCCCGCGCACCAGGATCTCCCCGTCCTCGGCCACCTCGACCGCGGTGCCCGGCAGCGGCTGCCCGACCGTCCCCGACTTCTCCCGGCCGTACGGCTGCATGGTGACGCCGCCGCTGGTCTCGGTGAGGCCGTAGCCGTCGTGCACGTAGATGCCGATGCCCTCGTAGAAGAGGGACAGGTCGCGGGCGAGGGGCGAGCCGCCGGACGTGGCCCGCAGCACCCGGCCGCCGAGCGTCGCCCGCAGCTTGCGGTACACGGTCCGCTCGTACAGCGCGTGCTGCATGCGCAGGTCGAGACCGGGGCCCGAGCCGCGTCCGAGGCGCTGCCGCTCCGTCGCCGCGGCGAAGTCCCGCGCGGTGTGGGCGGCCCGCTCGAACAGCGCCCCGCGCCCCGACAGCTGCGAGGCGCGCAGGAAGTTCTTGTAGATCTTCTCCAGCAGGGACGGCACCGCGTACAGATACGTGGGCCGGAACGAGCGCAGCGACGTCGACAGCGCGTCCGCGCCGAGGTCCGGCTCGTGGCCCATCAGCAGGCCGCCGCGGATGCACAGGCTCTGGATCATCAGCCCGTAGACGTGCGAGAACGGCAGGAACGCCAGCACGGACCCCTGCTCGCCGGGCGGCGCCGCGACATGCCCCCAGCCCGCCAGCAGCGTGTCGCAGATGAACGCGAGCCCGCGGTGGCTGATGGCGCAGCCCATGGCGTGCCCCGAGGTGCCGGAGGTGTACGCCACCACGGCCGTGGCGTCCGGCAGAACGATCCGCCGCAGCGAGTCGACCGTCGCCGGGGGGATGGCCTCGCCGCGCGCCACCAGCTGGTCCAGGGCGCCCGCGTCGAGCTGCCACACGTGCCGCAGGCGCGGCAGCTGGGCGCACACCGAGCCCACGGTCATCACGCTCTGCTCGTCCTCGACCAGCACGGCCACACAGCCGGCGTCACGCAGGATCCATTCGACCTGCTCCCGCGACGAGGTGGGGTAGATCGGCACGACCTCGGCGCCCACCGTCCACAGGGCGTGGCACAGGACGGTCCACTCGTAACGGGTGCGCGCCATGATGGCGACGCGGGTGCCCGGGGAGATGCCGGACGCGATCAGGCCCTTGGCCAGATCGACGACCTCGTCACGGAACTCGACGGCGCTGACCTCCTCCCAGACGGCGGAGGCCCCGGTGCGGCGGGCCAGCACCGGCATGGTCGGGCTCTCGGCCGCCCTCCCGAACAGGCTGTCGGCGAGGCCGCCGGTCAAGGGCGGGGCGGACGGCGGAGCGAGAGCGAGGTCGCGCATGCACTGCTCCTCACGGTGACGGGGGGTGGCGGTGCATGAATGTAGTCCAGCGGGCCGTGCCCTGGGCCGGGATCACGTCAAGTGTGTCCGCACTGATGATCCGGCCGCTTTCTGGGGACCCGGTGTCCATGACCTACGTCAATCCCGATCCCGATCCGGACCGCACCACCGGCCTCGAGGCGGGTGGCGGCGTACCACCGGGCGAGACCCCGCCCGCGGAGAGCAGCATGCCCGAGGCGGGCCCGTACGAGCTGGACCACAACCCCGCCAAGGGCTGGGCGAAGGGCCCCCTGACCGCGATCCTCGCCGTGGTCGCCTTCATCGCGGCGTTCTTCCTGGTCTACGCGATCATCCTGCTCCTCTGAGCCGCCGGCCCCCTCAGCCACCGGCCGCACAGGCCGGCGGCGGGACCCGGCGCGGCCCGCCCCCGAACCCCTGTTCGCGCAGTTCCCCGCGCCCCCATGGGCCCACTCCGCCCGAGCGCCCCTAAGGAGCGCGGGGAACTGCGCGACCAGCCCCCACACACCCGCAGGATCCGTGTCCGGCTACGCCTGCGTATGGCGGACGCACTCCGTGACCACGTCCCGGAGGCTTTCCGTGCGTTCCAGGAGGGCGCGCTGGATCATCGCTCCGTTGCCGTCGCGGAGCAGACGCTCGCAGCCCTCGCGGGCGCGGTCCAGGTCGCCGTGGTCGGAGAGGGCGTCCGCGGTGTGGTCGAGGAGCGCGCGGACGACCTCCTCGGCGGGCATCCTCCGCATCGTCCCCGGGTGCAGCAGCTCGCCGGTGAGGCCGGAGCTGGCCGCCTGCCAGGCGGACAGCCGCAGCAGGGAGACCCCCGGGTCGACCGGCTCGCGGCCCTCACGCCACTCACGTGCCGCCGTCTCCACCAGCCCCCGGGTCAGCGTGGCCACCAGCCCCGCCGTCTCCGCGTGCAGCGCGACGTCCGAAACCCGTATCTCCACCGTCGGGTACCGCTCGGACAGCCGGGCGTCGAAGTAGATCATCCCCTCGTCGAGGATCGTCCCGGTCGCCACCATCTCGGCGACCCGCCGGTGGTACCGCTCCGGCGACTCGAACAGCTCGGTCGGCCCCGCCGACGGCCACCGCTGCCACACCCGGCTGCGGTAGCTGGAGTATCCCGAGTCCTTGCCCTGCCAGAACGGCGAGTTCGCGCTCAGCGCGGTCAGCACCGCCAGCCACGGCCGCAGCCGGTCGAGGACGGCGACGCCCTCCTCGTCGGACTCCACCGACACATGCACATGACAGCCCATGACGAGCTGCTCACGGGTGGCGATGCCGTACTGCTGCTCCATCCACCGGTACCGCTCGTTCATGCCGACCGCCGGGCTGACCGGCAGCGGCGACGTGGCCAGCGCGGCGACCGTGCAGCCGATCTCCTCGGCGTGGCCCGCGGCCTCCTTGCGGCAGCGGACTATCTCCGCGTGCAGGCTCTCCATGGACGACTGCGGATGCGTGGCGAACTCCACCATCTGCTCGTGCAGTTCCTTCTCGAAGACGTCCTGCCCCGCGTCCTCCCGCTCGGCCCGGGCGAGCACCGCCGCGGACATCGCCCGCGGTTCACCCGTCTCCGGATCGACCAGGAGGAGTTCCTCCTCCACTCCCACGGTGCGCACCTGATGCCTCGCCCTTCTGCCTGCCGCGTCGACGCCGAGCAGCCCTCGGCCGTACGACCCGCATGCCCCGCGCTGGGCGCGGAACACCTGGTGTCGTCGGCCGAGGGCCGCCGGGCGCCGGAGCGCGGACTCACAGCGGCGTGGGCGCCAGCCAGACCGTCGCGAGCGGGGGAAGGGTGAGCCGCACGTGCCCGTCCTCGGGCTTGACCGGGTCGGGGTTGACCACGTCGCCGCCGCCGTAGCGGGCCGCGTCGGTGTTGAGGATCTCCTCCCAGGCGACCACGTCGTCGCCGACGGCGAGCCGGTAGTCGTGCCGGACCACGGGGGAGAAGTTCGACACCGCGAGCAGCGGCCGGCCCTCGGCGTCGTACCGCTGGAACGCGAAGACGTTGTCGTCGGCCGCGTCCACCGCGACCCAGCGGAAGCCGGACGGGTCGGTGTCGCGCTGCCACAGCGACGGAAGCCGCCGGTAGTGCGCGTTCAGGTCGCGCACCAGGTCCTGCACGCCGCGGTGGTCGCCCGCCGAGTGGTAGTCCTCGTCCAGCAGCCACCACTCGGGGCCCGCCTTCTCGGACCACTCCGCGCCCTGTGCGAACTCCTGGCCCATGAAAAGAAGTTGCTTGCCGGGGTGGGCCCACATGAAGCCGAGGTAGGCGCGCACGTTCGCCCGCCGCTGCCACCAGTCGCCGGGCATCTTCGACACCAGCGCCTGCTTGCCGTGCACCACCTCGTCGTGGGAGATCGGCAGCACGTAGTTCTCGCTGTAGGCGTACACCATCGCGAAGGTCATCTCGTGGTGGTGGTACCTGCGGTGCACCGGCTCGTGCGAGACGTACTCCAGCGAGTCGTGCATCCAGCCCATGTTCCACTTCAGCCCGAAGCCGAGCCCGCCGGTGTCGGTGGGCCGGGTCACCCCGCCCCACGCCGTGGACTCCTCGGCGATGGTCACCACGCCGGGGCAGCGCCGGTACACGGTGGCGTTCATCTCCTGGAGGAAGGCCATCGCGGCCAGGTCCTCACGGCCGCCGTAGGCGTTGGGCTCCCAGCCGCCGTCCTCGCGCGAGTAGTCGAGGTAGAGCATGGAGGCGACGGCGTCGACCCGCAGCCCGTCGATGTGGAACTCCTGGCACCAGTACACGGCGTTCGCGACCAGGAAGTTGCGCACCTCGGTACGGGCGTAGTCGAAGGTGTACGTCCCCCAGTCCGGGTGGTCGGCGCGTCGCGAGTCGCCGGGCTCGTACAACGGCTCCCCGTCGAAGCGGGCCAGCGCCCAGTCGTCCTTCGGGAAGTGCGCCGGCACCCAGTCCATGATCACGCCGATGCCGGCCCGGTGCAGGGCGTCGACCAGGTACTTGAAGTCGTCGGGGGTGCCGAGCCGGGCGGTCGGCGCGTAGAACCCGGTGACCTGGTAGCCCCAGGACGGCCCGTAAGGGTGCTCGGCGACCGGCATCAGCTCCACGTGGGTGAAGCCCATGTCCTTCACGTACGCGGGCAGCACCTCGGCCAGCTCGCGGTAGGTCGATCCGGGCCGCCAGGACGGCAGGTGCACCTCGTACACCGAGAACGGCGCCTCGTGCACGGGCCGTTCCCCGCGCCGCGCCATCCACTCCGTGTCACCCCACTCGTAGTGCGAGGCGGTGACCACCGACGCGGTGTTCGGGGGCGCCTCGGTGCGCCGGGCCATCGGGTCCGCCTTGAGGAACCGGTGGCCGTGACGCGAGTGGATCTCGAACTTGTAGCGGGTGCCCTCGCCCACGCCCGGCAGGAACAGCTCCCACACGCCGGACGAGCCGAGTGACCGCATCGGGAACGCCGTCCCGTCCCAGTACGTGAAGTCCGCGGCGAGCCGCACCCCGAGCGCGTTGGGCGCCCACACGGTGAAGCGCGTGCCGGTCACGCCCTGGTGGGTCATGGGGTGCGCGCCGAGCGCCGTCCACAGCTCCTCGTGCCGGCCCTCACTGATCAGGTGCAGGTCGAAGTCGCCTAGCGCGGGCATGAACCGGTACGGGTCGTGCGTCTCCGCCGGCTCGTCGTCCCCGTACGCCACCGCGAGGGTGTACTCGGGGACCTCGTCCAGCGGCAGCACGGCCGAGAACAGCCCGTCGCCCTCGGACACCAGCGGGGTGCGGGCGCCGTCGACGACCACGCTCACCTCGCGGGCGAAGGGGCGCAGCGTCCGGAAGGCGACACCGCCGGGCACCGGGTGAGCGCCCAGCAGGGCGTGCGGATCGTGGTGGGCGCCCGCCAGCAGACGGCCCCGGTCGTGCGGGTCGAGGGCGGGTGCGGCCGCCTCGTCGTCGGCGGCGGCGGACGGGGCGGACCCGCCCGATCCGGGCAGCGGCGTTTCGTGCAGGGCCACGGCTTCAGTCTCCTCTCACGGCGAGGCGCTCGATCGCCGCCATGGGTACGGGCAGCCAGTCGGGTCGGTGCCGGGCCTCGTACAGCACCTCGTACACGGCCCGGTCCGTCTCGTAGGCGCGGAGCAGGCCGTGCTTCTTGCGCGGGTCCCAGCCGGCACGGGCCGCGTAGCCCGCGCAGTAGGCCTCGCGGCAGCGCCGCGCCCACTCCGGGCGCCAGGGACGGCGCTGCCGGGCGGCATAGTCGAAGGAGCGCAGCATCCCGGCGATGTCCCGCACTGGGGAGTGGGCGCTGCGCCGTTCGGAGAGCGGCCGGGACGGCTCGCCCTCGAAGTCGATCACGAACCACTCGCGTCCCGCCCGCAGTACCTGGCCGAGGTGCAGGTCGCCGTGGATGCGCTGGGCGGGCGGCCCCGCGTCGCAGGTGGAGAGCGCGGCGAAGGCGCTCCGCAGCCCCGGCACGTACGGCTGGAGCGCGGGCACGGCGTGCGCGGCCGCGGTCAGCCGCTCGGTCATCGCCGCCGCCGTCCGCCCGTTCTCGCCGGGCGTGCCGACGGGGAACGCGGAGGAAAGCGCCAGGTGGACGTCGGCCGTGGCGCGGCCGAGGGCGTGCGCCTGCGCCGTGAAGTCGTCCCCGGCGGCGAGCGCGTCGAGCGCGAGCGTCCAGCCGTCGGCGGCGTTGCGCAGATACGGCTGGAGCACACCGAGCGTCGCCTTGAACGGGTGCGTGGTGCGCAGCCAGGCCACCGGCGCCGGCACCCGGTGGCAGCCCTGCCGGGCCAGCGCCCCGGGCACCTCCAGGTCGGGGTTGACGCCGGGCTGGATACGCCGGAAGACCTTCAGGATGTACTCGTCGCCGTACACCAGCGAGGAGTTGGACTGCTCGGCGTTCAGCACCCGCGGCACCAGACCCGCGGGGACCTCCTGGGCGGGGTCGCCCTCGAAGTGCAGCGGGCCCGCGGTGCCCGGCCGGCGCAGCCGCTCCAGCAGCAACTGGGCGGCGCGCGGGTCCTGGAGGGCGTCGTACACCGTCAGCCCGGCCAGCAGGCCGTCCCGCACGGTGCCGATGAGCGCCTTGCCCAGGCGGGGCGAGGGCCGCTCACGCACCCCGAGCAGCAACTGGTAGCAGTCGCCGGCGGGGGTGGCGCCCCCGGGCGCGGGCACCCCGCCGTGCGCGGCGTGCACCAGCACGTGCAGACAGCCCGGGAACAGCTCGGTCGTGGACAGCACGCCGAGATCGGTGACGGGACGGTCCTTGCCCGCGAACCAGCGCTGCAACGGCAGCCACTCGCGCAGCAGCCCGGCGAGCGACTCCAGGGACTCGGCGGGCGCGCTCCGCGGGCGCAGGAATGCGGTCTTCGTCATCGTGACGCCTCCTCTCGCCGGCACACGCTCACAGTCGTCGGCCGATGCGGGATGCGACTCGGGTGAGCCGGAACCAGTAGAAGCCGTGGCCCCCGAGGGTCAGCAGGTAGGGCAGTTCGCCGATGGCCGGGAAGCGCACCCCGCCGAACAGCTCCACCGGGTGCCGGCCGTCGAACTCGCGCAGGTCGAGCTCGGTGGGCTGGGAGAAGCGGGAGAAGTTGTTGACGCACAGGACCAGGTCGTCCCCGTCTTCCCCGTTCGGGGGGGCCTCGCGGAGGAAGGCGAGGACGGCGGGGTTGGAGGAGGGCAGCTCGGTGTAGGAGCCGAGGCC
>NZ_JBIBXY010000008.1:0-7555 GCF_043082785.1 Streptomyces sp. NPDC014764
GGTCCGCATGCTGGACCGGGCCGTGTGCGGCGACCGGAAGCGCGGGTGACCGGGGGCACGCCCGCAGAAGACACCGCTTGATCTCTTCGACGAGAGTCGCGCAGTCGGGAGCGTGGGCCCACGCCTCACTCCACCACGTACAGCCATGTTCCTCAACACCTTGATGAAACAGCCGGGTTGGGAGTGGCTTATCTTTCCGGGCATGGATCACCAGGGAGAGTTCCGTCGGGCAGCCCTTGAGTTGGGCATCCCGGACGACGAGATCAGCAGATTCACACGGCACCTTCGTCTGTCGATCGGATTGTCCGTGGGCGGTGGTACTCCGGTCGGGCAGTTCGGTGGGTTGCCCCGGCTGCCGGTGGGCATGAAGTGGCCGTCCGCCGGGGACGTTCCGTTGCCGTTCCTCCTCTCCGTCGATTGTGGGGCGCTGCCGCGAGTCGACGGCTTCGACCTGCCGGCGGACGGGACTCTGCTCTTCTTCGTGCACCAGGAGATGGACCACGAGGACCGTTCTGGGAGGTACGCGCGAGTCGTGTACGTGCCGGACGGCACCGAAACCGCAGTCGCGAAAGCTCCCAGCTCCGTGTCTGTCCGCGAGCAGCTCGACGTCGGCGCCGAGCTCAGAGCCGAACTGCCCCTCTGGCTCCAGGAGGGCGAGGACGAGGACTGGCACGAGTTCTGGGAGGATCTCGAGTGGGAGGACATGTCGCCCTTCCAGCAGCAGTTGTTCCGGTACATGGAGCGTGACCTGCCACACCTGGACGAACTTCGGGCTCTGGCTCACGACCTCTGGCCGTCCGGCGCCTACGTCGTCATCGGCGGGTATGCCGATGACGAGGTGATCAACAGCATCGCGGAGCAGACCCTCGCGGGACGCGAGAAGGCAGGCAGTATCCCGGCCATCCCGATCGCGAAATGGCCTTCTCACCTGGAGGAGGAAAAGCACCGGCTGACGAGCGAGTGGATATCGCTCGTCAGTGAAGCCCGGGTCTACGAGGAGTACTACACGAGTTTCGTGATCCGTCACGACGACCTGGCCGCCGCTCGTGTGGAGAAGGCGCTGGCCGTGACCAATTTCGTGGTCGCCTGACCACATCCGATGCACTCTGCCATCGGGAGGCTTGCGAAATCCGTTCACGCAAGCTGTCCAGGCGTCCGTGCCTAGGGGTGCCGCCGTGCCGGGCGTGCCTCTCGAACGGGCCCGCCAGGGGGTCGCCGTCGCTCGGGCAGGCGGTCCGAGCCGACGTGACGTCCGAGTGCCCGAGCCTCTGCCAGCTGCCTCAATCGGTCGAGGCCCTCGTCTCTCGTCACCCCGGATGCACCCGTTCTGCCCGCGTTGACGTCAGGAATGGATGTCAAAAGCCCCGGGCCATGATCGGTCCGGGGCCTTTTGCCTGGTGCCCCCGGCAGGATTCGAACCTGCGACACCCGCTTTAGGAGAGAGGCGGGGTGACGTCCCTCCTGAGCTGCGGCTTCACCGACCGAGGAAGCAGGCGGCTACTCGACCCCGGGACACCGGTGTTGACCGTAACTGACCCCTGCATCTGGCACGGTTGTGGCACGAACCTCAACCACCGACAGTCCGCCACGATGGCGGGCGCGTCAGCCGACTAGGCGCGCGTATGCCTCGCCGCACCCCCACCGGCCTCCGCCACGCTGCCAGTGTCGTCGACCAGAGCATGCCACGACGTTCGGCACGTGCTGACGGTGCCTGAGCTCTCAGCTTGGGAAGCTCAGGTGGACTGTGGGAAGACACTGAACTGACCTGTACAAGGGCGACGTATTCCACTAGCAACTACAGTACGGCGGGCGTAGCGTTACGGATGGATGTGGTTCAGCAGCAGTTGACTATCACCAGAGGTGGGCGGAGTTGGGGAGTCCTCACATGAGCGGCAAGGCATTCATCATCATGCCGTTCGATCGAGAACTTGACTGGCTACACGAAGAGATCATCTTTGCCTGTGACGCCGAGGGCGTTACAGCAATGCGCGGGGACGACGTCTTTGCGCCGGGTTCAGTTCTGCAGCAGATTTTGAGTGATATCGACACGGCAGACATGGTTTTTGCTGTATGTACAGGGAAAAGTGCCAACGTATTTTTCGAGTTGGGATACGCCTGGAAGAATCATGATCCCATTCTGATTGCCGAAGGCACCCACGACCTTCCATTTGACGTCGCCGGCCATCGTGCAGTTATGTACGGCCAAGACAATCCAAACGGATCTCGAGCAACATTGCGGCAGCGCCTGCGCAGAACAATTCGAGCGGTCACGGAGCGCGAACGCATTCCTCAAGGGAGAATTTTGGCAACACCTCCCGCGCAAAGGACTTCCGCACGCATCAGTGCTACACTCCAAAACTCTGGACGCGGAAGTCATCGACTTGTCTTGTCCAATACAGGGAATCAAAACGTTGAGCAGGTAGCAGTCGACGTTCCGCCACATGCCGGAAGCTTCCACCTTCGGGACGATGAACTGCCCATCGACGTACTTCGGCCCGGAGAGCAAGTAAAGCTTCTTGCCATAACCTCCATGGGAGGTGGAAAGTCAATTTTCGATATTACCGTCCGAGGGAAACTAGAGGACGGAACGCCCGTAGAATTTCCTTGCAAAATAAGCCTCTGACAGTGGAGTCGTAATGGAATTTTCCATCACCATTTTCCTTGACTCGTCAGGGTTTCTAAGGAGAGAGTGTCCGACCTGCGAAAAAGAGTTCAAGTGCTTTTACGGACATACGGAGAGCCGTCCTGACGACTTCTTGGAGCCCGAGAACTACTTCTGTCCTTACTGCGGCGTCCCTGCAGGTAAAGACTCGTGGTGGACTCCTGCGCAGTTGGAATATGCCCAGTCCTCTATCGCAGGACCAGTGATGGAGGAATTAACGAAGGACCTTAAGGAAGAATTCGGAAGAAATAGAAGGAAACGTGGCGGACTCAGCATCAACTTCGAAGTCAGCAAAGGGTCCGTTCCGGAGCCGCTTTCACCCCCCATCGATCCCGATGACATGATGATCGTCGAGCCCCCCTGTCATACGTTCGAGCCGCTCAAAGTAGCGGAAGATTGGCTCGATCCAATCCACTGTCTTATGTGCGGCGAAAAATTCATTGTCTAGGTCGTAGCTCTTCGAATCTAAGCATCATGAGGCAAGGTGAAGTCTCGCGTTTTTGTTGGCTGCGTGGGAAAAACGGCCTAAATCGATTACGGTTTAGGCCGTTTGCCCTTGGTGCCTCCGGCAGGATTTAAACCTGCGACACCAGCTTTAAGGAGTTCGATGTTGACCCCTGTCGAGCGACCTCGGACGGCCCAGGAAAGGCTCCAGTCACGGAGTCCACGAGCGACGTTAGCTGGCAGAAGCGGCCCGCCATTCCGCGGTGATCCCTACCTTTGCCTACCAGCACAACGTCGAACGCACACGGATCGGGTGATCCAACTTGTGAAGCGCACCGAACACATACTCAACGATGAGCACTGTTCAATCAGTGTTGGGTCCCAGTCGGCGAGCTGCTGCACGAATAGCCTCTGCGTACGGGGTATCGAAGGCGCGGGTTTGCGGATCGAGATCACGGAAGGGGACCAGTGCTTCATGAGAGCTGTCCATCGACTGAGTCCAGGCTGACCAGGCATTATGGACGTCTTCGTCGGTGACCTGTTCCCCCTTGGCCAGCAGAAGCACGGCGTAGATGCGGAACAGGTCGTCAGAGTTCGTAGGAGGCTCAGCATCATCGGGGAGACAGGACTGGATCAGGTCAGCGAGGGGATCGAGGTATGTCATACGGTCAGTGTGCCCACAAACAAGATTAGATGCGCTCCTGTGAACACCAGGGGCACGACGCGTTCGGACGTGCCCAGCTCGGCGTAGCGCTTGCGCCAACCGGGGATCGGGTCCCTCTTCAGGGCTTCCCATTCGTCAGCGAAGATTCTGGCGGGGAGATGTTCCTCCAGCTTATTGATGACTTGGAACTTGGCGGTGTTGAGGTCCCGGTAGCTACGAAGTTGCATCCACCAGGCGGCGGACAAGGTGATGCCGGCTAGGGCCACGGCCCACGACACCCACCATGGAGACTCGGAGAGCTTCGGTATGCCGAAGCCAATCAAAGTGACGAGCGCGGTCTGTACTGACAGAAAGAAGGCGTTGGCGGTACCCCGACGTGCGGAGACGCGATCGGCCATCTCTACGGCGAGCTTGTAGAGCTCGAATACCTCCGGCTGCTGGTTCGGCTCAGGAAGCGTGGTCACCGCGCGGGACGCCTCCTTGATCGACCAGTCGTGGATCCCGAAGGACGATTCGGGGCTCTTTGCCTGCCATTAAAATCCTTGAGGGAATTGTCATAGTCAACACTTACGAACACGTGCTTCGGCACGACGCTCCTTAGTCTGAGTTGGTATTCTGCCGTGCATCGCAGGCCAAGACACTAAACCGCCCTTGGCCGGAATGCCCGGCCGGCCCCTGCTTGGTTATACGATGCGTGCTCTGTGGGTCGTATGTTGCGCTACCGCCTGGAATCCGCCGCGATTGGCAGGGGGGTTCGAGAAAGCGACGGTCTTGCGGGCGGGGCTGAGCCTGACCATCGGCTCTCGCGTAACTAATCTTCGATTTCGAGAAAGTTGCGGTATGCCGGATGCACCTCGTACCGTTCTTCCCTTTTTTCGCGCCGTGAGGCATTCCGAGCCAGAACCTTTGCTTTTTTCAAATCATCTGCTCGGTCCGGATATGAGAAGCTCCCCTCTCGCACTTCAATACCTAGGAAAGAAATTCTCAGCAGGCTATCTAGGAATTCAGCGGCCTGCCTTGGCTCTCCCATTCCAAGTGCTGATTGGATGATTTCTAGCACCATGGATTTGGGCATTACGGGCGGGCATCCGGCGAACTCGTAGATGACTTCTTCGAGGTCGCTTATGGTCGACCCGTACTCGACGAGCAGTGCTTCACGGGCGAACTTGCTATAGCTCTTCTCTGCCTCCTTCATGTCCGACTCTTCGACCATCAAGTGGCGGGCATTAGCGGCATTGTATACGGCAGCCTTGCAGAAGTAGACCAAGTCTCGGGGGCGGTGAAGGATGGTTGAGAAGATATAGTCCAGGGTGGGTTTACCGTTAACTTGCGGACAGAAATACCGCTCCCAAAGCTCGTCTGGCGAGGTTCCTTTCGGGCGTACGGATAGATATCGCTCATCCATTACCCGCTTCAGTAGCTCGGGCTGACTCCAATCGATTCTCTTCGTGTTAATTTTATCTGGCTCGCGAGCTTCTTTGATCACTTCGTCGTAGATGTCAGACCTCAGGAAGACACTGATTGTGACGTTCACAGATCGCAGCCTATTGTTCTCTCGTTGGAACTCCTCGGCAATTCTGCTCACTGTGCTCAGTAGGCCTACAAGCAAGACTGCTTGCGACTTCAGTTGAGCTGATTTCGTCCAAGCACTGTCGAGATTGTCAACCAGAAGGGCTACGCGATGGCGGTCACGCAGTGCATCACCAAGCAGTCGGCGGAGGTTCCCGACGAGATTGCCGTGCAAAGCGTTGGCAATCCGTTCTCGCTGCTTTTCGATCGAGTACGCATGGGAAGATTCCCGAAACTCGCCACGCACAGATTTGATGACTCGCTCAAGCCGAACTGAGAACTCCTCGGCGATCTCATTCTGTGTCAAGTAATCTCGAAGCCGAGCCATCGGAGTTCCATTGCTGATGCCGGCAGGCGTCCTGTCAGCTGCGGCTACAGCTGTCAGAGAGATTTCGGAGTAGAGCAGAAATCGCCAAAAGCTCTCTACTAGGAAAGACTGGTCGCCGTCACCTCCGAGGGATTGTAATACGCTCACGAGGCCATCCAAGTCATAATCGGGGGGCCGGACTACGCAAACCAAGTTTCGCTTGTCGTCTCGTAGCACTTGTGAGGCCCGGATCATGTTCGCTGATTTCCCCACCCCCTTGCGCCCGACGAACACGACGCTGCTTTCATTTAGTACTGCCTCGTATTCCGCAGTCTCTACGAAATATTCATCGAGGGTATCTGACTCATTCTCGGCCACGTAATCGCCGAATTTTAGGTCCTTGAGTTCTGTGGCAAGCTCGACCTTTGGGGTGGGGGGCTGGTCTGCAACTCCTTCTTGACTCCAGGCTCGGAAAGCTTGCTCACGCCATCGACTTAGTTTTTCTGCGAGCCTCTTCTTGCTTTGGTAGGTGTACAGGATGTCCTTATAGTCGACCGGGCCGTGGTAGTCATCTTCGACAACCACCAGCAAAGGCCGCTCAAGACCTCTAGCAAGCCCAGCGATGAACGCACTTCGAGCGTTATGCAGGCGATCCCGATCGTGCCTTTCGCCCGACATTTGAAGAAGTGTGGCTGCAGACGAATAAACGGAATTAACATACCAAGCAAGAGGAGCTGATCCTTGTTCTGCCGGATCGGCGATGGTGACTTTAGTTCCTAGGTCTCTTTCCTTTCCGACCATTCTGCGAAGGTTGCGCTCTGCTTCAGATGTATGGTATGAGGGAACATAAAAGAGTGAGTTCTTTACGGTTCGATCCAGAGACTGGGAGACATCATCCCAAAGAGTCTTTTCGCTTGCTGCGCTGATGCCGCTCATGAACCTTGTAGCGAGCTCTCCCCCGTTATCGTAAAAGATGCATCCTATTGTTGAGAAAATATCGAATGCCCGCCAGTCGCGCATGGTTTCAGGGCTTCTACAGACAGACAATACGATGTGTTTACGCTGGCTGAAAGCGTAACCGACCTCGAATAGGACGTTCTCGCTTAGTGTGGTGACGTCAAAGAGGCAGATGGTGCTATCGTCGATGTCCTGAAGGACGGTCTCGATGATTATTCTGCCCGTGGCGGGGTTTGATTCCCAAGTCTTCGCCTCGGCGAACCTACTCTTGTTTACTACCGCTGCCGCGTGCTGAATTTCTTGAGAGACATCAGCGGGATCCTTCGAGTACCCTAGAAAGACCTTGTAATCCATATTTCCCCCTGCGGTCTGGCGGCGGAGACTTCCTTGAGTTGGGCAACACCAAGGGAGCACCGGTCAAGGGTGCAGTCGCCCCCCTGGACCTCATCCGCTTGAGTTTAGGCAGTGAGTAGTTGGTTGGGGAGGCTTCTCGCGGATCTGCCTCAGACTCAGCGTCTTGAGGTCGACGGAGCGGGTTTGGCCGGTGGCCCCTGCCCGGTCTGGGGTCGAGCATGATCAGGGGTCGTACGCTAGTTGGCATTTTGGGTAGGTCTTGGACCTGCCCGCAACGTGCACGAGTGGCCCCCTGGTCTTGCTCGACGCGAGACCCTGACCGGGGAGGTGGCTGGAGCCGCGGAGTCGACCGCCCTAACCACGATGTATCCCTTCTCCGGCCTCGGTCGGCTGATTGCTGTGCGCGCGGGCCGGGCGCCGGCCGGGCTGGAGCGGGGCGGAGACAGGAGCGCAGGCCCGGCCGGGGGCCGGGCCGCGCGCGGGGAGCGGAGCGAGCCGCACTTGATGAGTCGGCGGCCGGGGAAGTCCATGACCTGCTCGTCGCTGTTGAGTCTGTGATCACCACCGACTCCGAACCTGCGGGGCTGCCCGCTGGGCT
>NZ_JBIBXY010000008.1:7655-27964 GCF_043082785.1 Streptomyces sp. NPDC014764
GACACGGTCACCCCTTAGAGGAATAATTCCTCTACATGCCTAGCGTGCTGGCTTCCTGTGGGCATAGCCTGCCGTCGCGTTGTCTAGTCCCCTAGACGCAGACAAGGAGCTTGCCATGCGTACCAAGTGGTGCCGCGCTTTCCCCGGTTTGGCCGAGCAAGTGGTCCAGGCCCGTCACTTCGTCGCTGCCTTAGTCGCCGAGAAGGGGCCGGTCGATGACGCCACCCTGGTTGTCAGCGAACTGGCCACCAATGCCGTACGTCACTCGCTGAGCGGTGCGGAAGGCGGTTGGTTCCTCGTGGTCGTCGGCTTCGGTGACGGCTTAGTCCGTATCGAGGTGGTCGACCAGGGCGGCGAACGGGTCCCACACCTGTGCGGTGTGACCAGCCAGGAAGAGGGTGGGCGCGGGCTGCTGCTGATCGCGGCCTGTGCGAAAGACTGGGGTGTGAAGAACTGGCCCGACGGGCGTTCCGTGTGGGCGGAGCTGGCCTGGGAGGGCGCGTGACCGGGCGCCCGTCACTGATGGGGGGCCGTTGCCGTGTCGGCGGTGACGGGTGACTCCTCGGGGTGTGCCTCGGCGGCGGTCGCGTTTCTTTGTCGTTGAAAGTCGTACGGGACGGCGCCTCCCGCCCATTCCGTCTAGGGCCCTAGACTCCTGGGTACTTCTGGGAGGTGTGGTCATGTCGGACGAGTTGCAGCGGATCATGGCGATCGATGATCCGTACCTGCTCCTGCGTGAGGTCACCACGAGGCTGGCCGCTGCGCAGCAGGAGGTGACCGAACTCGCCCGGCTCCGCCGCCGCGTGGTTCAGGACCTCCACGCGCAAGGAATGTCCTACGCGCAGATCGCCGAGAAGGCCGGCCTGAGCCGCGGGCGTATCCATCAGATCCGGCACACCGGCCCGGCACCTGAGGGTGCCTTCCTCGGGACGGGCTCCGTCACGGTGGTGACGCCGCTCCGGTGGGACGACGCGAAGAAGCGCCCGGTCGTCGCAATGGCCGACATCAACTCCGGCAAGCGGCTGGAGGAGCTGGCGAAGTCGTACGGGCTCGACGTCAGCTCCGGCCACGTGCAGGTGAGCGGCGAGGTCGACCTCAACCGTGACGGCCTGGTCGTCGTCTGCGGGCCGGGCATGTCCCAGGCCATGCGCGAACTGTACGCCCAGGACCCGGTACTCGCCTGGGAACACCCGGAGGGTGAGCCTTGGGCGCTGGTGGACCGGCGTACCGGCACGGCGTACCACGCAGGGGCGGACCTCGAGCCGAGCCGTCCGCATGACGTCGGATACCTGGGCCGACTGCCTCGCCCGGACGGCAACGGCTCGGTGCTGGCCATCGCCGGCATCCACACGGCAGGCTCCCTCGGCGTCGTCCACCTGCTCACCTCGGACCTCAGCACGTTGTGGGGGCAGGTGGGCGAGCGGCACTTCTCCACGCTGGTGAGTGTTGAGTACGACCCCGAGACCGAAGAGCCGCAATCCGCCGAACTCCTCTGCCCCCTCTACCTGCACGACGAGGAGGCGACGGCGTGAACGTCGCCCTCGGCACGCTGCCCGCCGAACCAGACCAGCAGAACGAGGACTTCGCGGCCGTCGCCCCCGGCGCGGCCGTCCTCCTCGACGGTGCCGGCGTCGCCGGGGCCGAGACCGGATGCGTCCACGGCATCGCGTGGTTCTCCTCGACGCTGGGCGGACTGCTGCTGGGCAACATCGCGCAAGATCCCGCCCGGCCGCTCGCCGACTGTCTCGCCGACGCGCTCCGCGGCGTCCGGTCCCTGCACGAGGACACGTGCGATCTGACCTACCGGGCCAGCCCGACCAGCACAGTCGTCGCGGTCCGCGTCGGCGGGGGAGCGCTGGAATACCTCGTCCTCGGTGACTCGACCCTCCTCCTGGCCCACCAGGACGGGAAGACGACCGCTGTCACCGACGACCGTCTGGACCAGGTCGGAAAGCAACTCCGCGCGCCGGTCGACCGACTACCCACCGGCACGCCCGAGCACGCTGCCGCCCTGGCCCAGTACCGCGACGACCTGACGGGACTCCGTAACCGGCCGGGCGGCTTCTGGATCGCCGGCCCCGAACCACGGGCAGCCGAGCACGCCCTCACCGGAACGGTGCCGCTGGAGTCGCTGGCGTCCGTGACCCTGCTGAGCGACGGCGCGACACGCCTCGTCGACCGGTTCGGCCTCGCCGACTGGACGGACGTGCTGGACGTGCTCGCGTCCGCCAGCCCGGACGAACTCATCCGCCGTGTACGGGAAGCGGAGAACAGCGATCCCGACGGGCAGCGATGGCCTCGCGGAAAGGCGAGGGACGACGCCACGGTTCTCCACTGTCCTGTGACATCGAAGTTTGAGTGACCAGGTCGGCCGACAAGGCTCCGGCCTCCGAGCGGTGTCAGTGGAGGGCGGCAGACTGCGCGCATGGATGCTTCTCTCGACACCGATCGCTGTGACCGTGCTGGGGTGGTGTGGGTCCGGTCGATGGGCGGCCCCTTGATCGTCGTTCCGGAGTCCTCTGTGACCGCCTGGGGTGGATGCACGGAGGACGGTTCTGTCCTCGGTGATGCCGATGGCCGTGATGACTACGACCGCGCCTGCGAGGTGGAGGACTGGGCCGGTGTCATCGCCGTAGGCGCCGGCGCCGCCACTGCGCTTGTCCTGGCCGATGAACCTGCAAAGACGTGCTTCCTGCCAGAGAAGCTGCTGTTCGTGCGGTGGCTGGCTGCGGACTCCGAGGCCGAGTTGTTCGCGGCAGCCGAGGCGGTGCTGGCCGATCCGGACACCGCTTGGGAGGGCGGCGGACTGTGGGTCACCGATGGCCCGGCGGTGTTGATGGATTCGGCTGAAGCGGGCGCCGATCTGGGAGTGGAGTATCCCGACGGGGGCCAGCCGGACCAGGCTCCAGTGCAGCTCCCGGCAGGTCGGTGGAGGGTGCGTGCGGTCCATCAGGCCGGCGAGTTCCCATGGGTGGGTGTGGTGCAGCTTGTTGCCGAGGACGGCCACTCCTGACCTTCGATGGCACGGGACATCCACTGGGTGCCCTCGTCGTAGCCGCGCACCCAACCGTAGAATCGAACGTGTGAGCGACCAACCGTCCCGACTGGAGCTGCTGCGCTTCGCGCGCCGTGTGGTCGTGCAGCAGGCGACGGCTGCCGTGCGGCAGCTCGACGGGTGGATCGCGGACGAGGAGCGGCGCCGAGGTGAGGAGATGCGGCCGCCGCCTCCGGACTGGCTGCTCCAGTACGGGCTCAACCGTAAAAACGTGGATGCCGTCCATGCCGGGGACTGCTGGGCAGCGACGAAGTCGGGCCGGTGTCGTCCCGCGTCCCGCGAGCAGGTGGTTGAAGCTCTGCGGCATGGCGTGCCGGCATGCGTGCACTGCCGCCCGGATACGGCGCTGGGCCTGCTCGACAACCCGTGACGGTGGTGGTCTAAAGGCGCGCGAGGGGCTCCCGAATGGTGTCACTGGCCGCTGCGAGATCGGGTGGTCCCATCGACGCTCGCGCGACACACTCGTATACCCCCCTAGACAGTTGACGGGGCGTCGGTTTACGGTAGTCGTCAACCCCCCTAGACAGTTGGGGCGGTCGCCTCCCTGTGCTGTCTAGGGGGGTATTCAACGGCTCGGCGTCCACGAAGGCGCCCGAATCAAGTGAGGTACAGAATGCGTGTCATCCCCGTGGACACCTCGTCCGCCACTCTGCTGGTCACCAAGCTCCCCGAGGTCAAGGTGAGGGACCGGCAGACCGGCGAGGTGGCCGTGGACCCGGTCACCAACGACCGGCTCATGGTCATGGAGCTGGTGTTCATCGCCCAGGGCGGCTCGGACATGATCAAGGTCACCGTGCCCGAGAAGGGCATCGGCGAGGGACTGGTCATGGGCGCACCGGTGTTCCTGTCCGGCCTTATCGCCCGGCCCTGGGAGAGCGAGTTCGGCGGCCGTACTCGGCACGGCATCGCCTACCGGGCGGACGCCGTCATGGTCGGCACCCCCGCTGCGGTGCAGGGCTGAGCGCCATGGCCGATGCCCTGTGGATTCTGCTGTTAGCGCTGCTGGTGGCGGCTGGGCTGGTCGCCGTACGCCGTCGACTGCCGGTCCTGTTCTGGTGGCTGGTCGGGTATCCGGCCGTGACGCTGCGGGTGCTCACCACGTACCGGGCCACCATGGACGCCTGCGGCCTGACTGTGCCCGCCTCGGCCATGCGCCGAGCCACCGCCCGGATGGTGGGGCGGCAGGCCGCTCCCGTGCCGCCTCGTCGGTCGCTGCCACTGCCGACCGCGTCCGGACTCGTGATGCGGCTGCGCATGGCGGCCGGCCAGGCACTCGAAGACTTCAACGCATCGGCCGACCGGCTACGGCACGCCTGGGGTGCGCACGCCGTGCACGTCCGGCCCACCAAGCCGGGACGGCTGGAGCTGCGGTTGGTCGGCTGGGACGTCCTCACCGACGTACGGCCCCCTCGTCGGTGGCTGCGGACCGAACCGCTGACCTTGCCTCAGGCGCTGCGCGAGGACGGACACTGGCACGTCCGGGACTTCCGCACCGTGCCGCACGAACTCATCCTCGGCGCAACGCAGTCGGGCAAGTCCGTGTACCTGCGGAACCTGCTCTGCGGGCTGGCCCGGCAACCCGTCGCACTCGTCGGCATCGACTGCAAATGGGGCGTCGAACTGGCGCCGTTCGCGCCCCGGTTGTCGGCACTCGCCGACACGCCGGACCGTGCCAACGACCTCCTCGACGTCCTGGTGGACGAGATGGAAGCACGGTTCCGCCTCATCGGCATGAGGGGCGGGGCCGGCCCGGATGCCGTGCTCACCTCGGATGTCTGGGGCCTGCCGGAGAAGGCGCGGCCGGTGCCGGTCGTGGTCGTCGTCGACGAGGTCGCCGAACTCTTCCTCGCCCCGAGCAAGGACGACGAGAAGCGGCGGGACGCCATGGTCACCAAGCTCATCCGCCTCGCCCAGCTCGGGCGCGCGGCCGGCATCTATCTGGAGGTGTGCGGGCAGCGCTTCGGCGCTGAACTCGGCAAGGGCGCCACCATGCTCCGCGCCCAGCTCACCGGTCGGGTCTGCCACCGCGTCAACGACGAGACATCCGCCAACATGGCCCTCGGCGACATCGCACCGGAAGCAGCGCTGGCGGCCACCCGAATCCCGGCCGAACGACCCGGCGTCGCGGTCGTCGGTGACTCCTCCGGCGGCTGGTCCCGCGTCCGCTCCCCGCACCTCACCCTCGACAATGCGGCGGCCGTCTGCCGCGACACTTCGGGCCTGATTCCGGAACTGCCCCGCCTGGACACCTTCCGCCCCGTGGTGCCGCAGCCTTCCACTGCTCCCGTCGCACAGCCCGCCACGCGCCCGGTGACCGGGTAGCCGCACTTCCCTCCAACGGCCGGCGTGACCGCCTCACGCCAAGTCCCTACCCCTGCCATGCCCAAACCGAAGGAGCCCGAGCCGATGCGTGCCCACTTGGCCCGCGTGGACGCCGTGATCGTGCAGGCCGTCATCGCCGGTGCCCTGTCCTTCTCCCACCTGCACGACGTCGCCGCGGCGGCCGGACAGGACGGCTGGAAGGCGTGGGCCTATCCCGTGAGTGTCGACCTGCTCCTGGTCGCCGCCTGGCGTCGGATGCGCCAGTCGCAGCGAGCGGGCCAGGCGGCCGGCGGTCCGCGCTTGTGGTTCCTCGTAGCGCTGGCCGCGTCCCTCGGCGCCAACGTCGCCACGGCCGGCCTCCTCGACCTGGACGACGTACCCGCCTGGCTCCGCGTGACGGTCGCGGGCTGGCCGGCTGTCGCCTTCTTCGGCGGCACGCTGCTGGCCCACGCTCCGCACACCGAGGAAGAGCCCGCCGCCTCTCCCGCGACGGACGCGGTAGCGGCTCCTGACGGCGGTTCGTCCGACATGGAGGGGCCCGATCACAAGGTTCCGTACAGCGCCGATCCCGAACCGGCTCCCGAGCCTTCTGCTGCACCGGCCACCGCTCCCGCCCCAGCGCCTGCTCCAGCCGTCGCCCTGCCGCCCGCCCTCGTCGACCGCGTCCGGGCCGTGGCCGAGGAACACCGTTCGGCCACCGGCCGCCCCGCCGACCCCGACGCCGTCCGCACTCGGCTCGGCCTGCCCCCGTCCATGACCGCATCCGTCGCCGCACACCTCTGAGAGGAGCCCCACCGTGAACCGCCGTTTCCGCAACCTCCGACGCATCGGCCCCGTCAACGTCGCCTCCTACGTCGAACGCGGCCGGAACCGCCACCTGGCCGCCTGCACCGCTCCCCGCTGCGACTTCTCCGCCGAGTACGACAGCCGTGCCGCCGCCGAACTCGCCGCCCGTACCCACCGCTGCCCGGCCTGACAGGAGACCACCGACATGGACGTTCCGCTCTGGCTCGCCCTGCTCGTCGTCGGCGTCCTCGGCGTCAAGCTCATCCGTCCGCCCTGGTGGCTCATCGCCGTACTGCTCCTCGGCGGCTACCTCCTCGCCGACAGCCTGCTCGCCCCCGTCATCGACCCCGCCCTCAAGTGACCCGCGAAGGGAGACCAATCATGTTCCGACCGAAGGTCCCGACCATGCCGCAGCCCACCGGCCTGACCACCCCGCCCGCTGTCGTCGAACCGACCACCATCACGCTGGACACTCCGGCCCCGCCGCCGGCACCCGCTACCCCGGCCCCGGCCCGTCCGGCCGTCCAGGTCACGCCGGGCACCGTGCTCGCCCTCGTCGGCGGCGGCACCGCCGTGGTCCTGGTGGTCGGGGCCGTCTTGGTCTCCATGCTCCTCGCCGTCGCCCTTACCGCCACATCCGTGGCTGTGTGTGCCCTCACTATCCGCTCCGTCATCGCCCGCCGCTGACACCACCGCGCCGCCCTCCCGGCCTTTTCGCACTGTCTAGTCCCCTCGACAAAACCAACCGCAAGCCCATGCAAGGAGGACACCGCACATGACTCCTGCGGCTCCGACCGCAGCTATCCGCCAGCTGGCAGCACTCGCCCGGCACGGCGACCTCAGCACCTACGCCCACCAGATCCAGCGCCTCGGCGGCTGCGAGCGGCCCATCCGAATGGAGGGCCACCGGCTCGACGTCCACGCCGCCACCGGGGAGATCGTCCGGGAAGTCGCCGACCGCGACCTCCCGGCCGGACAGCTCCTCATCCGCTGCAACAACCGCCGCGCCACCCGGTGCGCATCCTGCGCCGAGGTGTACCGCAAAGACACCTTCCACCTCGTCACGGCCGGTCTGAGCGGCGGCAAAGGCATCGGCCCGGCCGTGGCCCAACACCCGCGCGTCTTCGCCACCTTCACCGCACCGTCCTTTGGCCCCGTGCACAACCGCCCCGGCGGTGGAAGGTGCCGCTGCGGACGCCTTCACCCGGACGACGACCCCGCCCTCGGCACGCCCCTGGACCCGGACCGATACGACTACCGCGCGGCCGTCCTGTGGAATGCCCACGCGGGGAAGCTCTGGGGCCGCTTCACCACCTACCTGCGCCAGCACCTCGCCTCCCGCGCGGGCCTGAGCCGTTCGGCGCTGCGGCACTGCCTCAAGGTCTCCTACGCCAAGGTCGCCGAGTACCAGCGGCGCGGTGCCGTCCACTTCCACGCCGTCATCCGCCTCGACGGCCCGGACGGCGCCGAGGACGCTCCGCCGGCCTGGGCCACGACCGAACTCCTCACCGATGCGATTCGCTGGGCGGCCAGGGAAGCCGAGGCACCCGGTCCGGTCCTCGACAGCCGCGCGTACACCTTCCGCTTCGGCGACCAGCTCGACATCCGCCCCATCCGCTCGGCCGACTTCGCAGGCAGCTCGGAACTGTCCAGCCGCGCCGTGGCCGCCTACATCGCCAAGTACGCCACCAAGGGAGCCGAGACGGCGGGCACCCTCGACCGGCCTATCCGCAATCCGATCACGGATCTGATCGGCTCCGGCGTCAGCGACCACGCCCGGCGCATGATCCTCACCTGCTGGCACCTCGGCGCCCTGCCCGAACTCGAAGACCTGCGCCTGCGCAAGTGGGCCCACATGCTCGGCTTCCGCGGCCACTTCTCCACCAAGTCCCGCGCCTACTCCGTCACCCTCGGCGCCCTCCGCCAGGAACGCGCTGACCACAACGAAGCCCTTACCCGCGAACGCGCGGCCGAGGCCGGCCACCCGCTGCCCGACCCGGACACCGTGCTCGTTCTCTCCCACTGGCGTTTTGCCGGAACTGGCCTGACAGCCGCAGAAACCTGGCTTGCCACCTCTCGCAACTCCGCTACTTCACCGGAAGGAGAACCCACTCATGGCTGACCGCTACCTGACCGTGGCGCAGGTGGCCGAACTCCTCGGAACCACGGAACGCTTCCCGCGCCGCCTGATCGCCGAGCGGCGCATCGTGTTCGTCAAGGTCGGCCGGCACGTCCGCATCCCGGAGAGCGCACTGCACGCCTTCATCGACGCCAACACGGTGCAGCCGATCGGCGACCGCCGTAGCTCCCTGCTGAGGACTGCCTGATGGCGAACAAGAAGGGGAGGCGCCGGGACTTCGGCTCGGTCCGGCAGCTTCCGTCCGGCCGCTGGCAGGTCCGCTACCGGGACCCGGAGTCGGGGCAACTGCGCCCGGCGGAGAAGACGTACGCGACCAAGACCGATGCCCAAGTTGCCCTGACTCACATCGAGTCGGACATCGCGCGCGGGCAGTGGTCGGACCCGGACGTTGGGGCGGTGAACTTCGAGGAGTACGCCACCGCGTGGCTGCGGGACCGGAAACTTGCCGACCGCACCCGTGAGCGGAACGAGTCGGTGATGCGGCTGCACATCCTGCCCGCCTTCGGGGCCGGGAGCGTGGCCGACGTGACGACGGCCCGAGTGCGGAGCTGGCGCGGCAAGCTCCTGGCGGCCGGCGTCGGTGAGCCGTCGGTGGTCAAGGCGTACCAGCTGCTGCGCGCCCTGATGAACACGGCCGTGGACGACGAGCTGATCCGGCGCAACCCGTGCCGGATCAAGGGAGCGGACCGCTACGACGTGCCCGAGCGGCCGGTCCTCACGGTGGCGGAGGTCTTCGCTGTCGCTGACTCCATCGCGCTGCGCTATCGGCTGCTCGTGCTCCTGGCGGCCTTCACCACCCTGCGGTTCGGGGAGCTGGCGGCCCTGCGGCGACGGGATGTCGACCTGGAAGGGCTGACCGTCACCGTGCGCCGGGCTCAGGCCGAGCTGCAGGACGGCCGGCTCTTCGACAAGGCACCGAAGTCCGCGGCCGGGGTGCGCGCCGTCTCCTTCCCCGCCGAACTGCTCGACGCGGTCACGCATCACCTGGAGCACTTCGCCGCTCCCGGCCGCGACGGGCACGTCTTCGTCGGACCGCAGGGCGGGCAGCTGCGGCGCAGCAACTTCCGCGACGACTGGGTCAAGGCCCGGAAGACTGCGGGCGTCACGGCCGAGCTGCACTTCCACGATCTTCGGCACACGGGCAACACGCTGGCCTCGACGGCCGGGGCCAGCACGCGGGAGCTGATGACGCGGATGGGGCACAGCAGCTCCCGGGCCGCGCTGATCTATCAGCACATGACCAGCGACCGGGACCGGGCCATTGCCGACCGGCTCGGCGCCATGATCCGTGGCGATGAGGGAGCGGCCGCCGGATCGGCGGGGGAGAGGTCTGAGCGGCGGTAGCGGCGACTACGTAGCTGTGACGCTGGACTGTGAAGGGCCAGCTCGGGAGGAAACCTCTCGTGAGCTGGCCCTTCTGCCTGCGTCCGGATCTGCGCTTGCTTCGCAGATTTCGTCGAATGCGTGCTCTGCTTGCTCTGCGTTCTTCGCATGCGTTACTCTTCAGTGGTCGAAACCGACTAGCAAGGGGGAGGGCATGAGCCCAACTATTGAGGTCGATGAACAGACTTATCGCTCCATCGAGTTTGCGGCGCGTATGGGCGGTACCACTGCTGGCGAGGTTGTTGCTCGGCTTGTGAGAACCGCAAGCGTGCCGCCCTCTGCGCCAGCCGCCGCGAGCAATGAGGGCGCGGAGAAGGAGCGCAAGGTTGACGTGTATGCCGACTACGAAGGTCACCGGACTCGCGGCAGCTACAACCGGGACACGAAGCGGATCGATATCACTTCGGGGCCGCTCGCCGGGCAAAGTTTCAAGACGCCGACTGGGGCGGCCCGGGCGGTAGTGGCGCACTACAAGCCGGACGTAAACCCGAACCGCAATGGCTGGTCGTTCTGGCTGCTTGATGATGGGTCCGGCGGGGCCCTGCAGAGCATCCGGTACTCGGCGTGAGTTCGCGGAAGGTGACCCGTTGCCTGGCTTCCTGCCCATGTGGAGGCGGGCCGCCCAGGGCGGTGACGCGGGCGTAGTGGCACACGTGTGGCACGGCGTTTGAAACGACGAAGGGCCAGCCTGGGAGGAAACCCCTCCTGAGCTGGCCCTTCTTGCTGTGCCCCCGGCAGGATTCGAACCTGCGACACCCGCTTTAGGAGAGCGGTGCTCTATCCCCTGAGCTACGAAGGCGTGCGTCCTGGTCGGTGGCTGCGGGCCCGGTCATGGGACAGCGGCGACCGCCGGGGCGCTCGATCCACAGGGTACCGGATCGGTGTCCGGGTGGGTGGGGGCCGGGGACAGCCGAAGATCGACCTGGCTCTCCCCGGCCCCCCACCCGCCCCCTCACCTCACGGCTTCCGGCCCACCCCTCCGAACATCGCCACCTCCGCCGGAACCTCGCTGGAGTCCGGGCGCCACCGGTTGCAGGACACCACCCCCGGCTCCAGCAGCTCCAGCCCTTCGAAGAAGCGGGACACCGCCCCCGGTGTCCTCTGCGTCAGCTTCGGCGTGCCGTTCTCGTTCCAGAACGCCACCGCCGCGTCCACGTCCGGCATGTCCGGGCGGGTGATCGTGTGGGAGAGGACGAGGTGGCTGCCCGACGGCAGGCGGTCCATCAGGTTGCGCACCACCCCGTACGCCTCCTCGTCGTCCTCGATGAAGATGACCACGCCCAGCAGGACCAGGGCGACCGGCTTGCTGAAGTCCAGCGCCTTCGCGGCCTGTTCGAGGATCGCGTCGATGTTGCGCAGGTCCTCGTCGAGGTACGCCGTGCTGCCCTCCGGTGTGCTGGTGAGCAGCGCCTCCGCGTGGGCCAGCACGATGGGGTCGTTGTCGACGTAGACGACCCGGGAGTCGGGTGCGACCCGCTGGGCCACCTCGTGGGTGTTGTCGGCCGTGGGCAGGCCCGTGCCGATGTCCAGGAACTGGCGGATCCCGCACTGTCCGGCCAGGTGCCGCACCGCGCGGCCGAGGAACTGCCGGTCGGCGAGGGCGTAGTCGCCGATGCCGGGGTGCAGCTCGCGGATCTGGTCGCCGGCGGCCTGGTCGACCGGGTAGTTGTCCTTGCCGCCCAGCCAGTAGTTCCAGATGCGCGCGGTGTGCGGCTGGTCGGTCCTGATGCGCTTGCGCGCCTCGAGCGATGCCGCGGATATCTCCGTCACTACGTCCTCCCAGAGCTGGCCGGCAGCTGTCAAGGAGCAACCTAGCGGGGGGAGTTGTAAGAGAGAGGTCAGCCCCTGTCCCGGTCACCGGGACGACGTGCGCGTCACCCTCACCCGGTGCTCGTCCTCGTCCCCCGCCAGCACCGCCACCCGTACCCCCTCTTCCCGGTCCACGAAGCTCTGCCCCGGCTCGAACGTCGCGTCCGACAGTTCGGCGTGCACGTTGGGGGCCCGGGTGCAGCCGCCGCTGTCCCGGGTCGCGTCGTGCACGGTGATCGGGCCCATGCCCGTGTCCACGTCCGCGTCGACCCGGTAGATCAGGACGCCCGGCCGGCACACCGCCTCGTCGTTCCCGTCGCGGGTGCGCACCTCGACCGCGTACCCGGAGTGCGCGTCGAGGGGGATGAAGAGCAGTTTGGGGCCGCCCGCGCGGGCCAGCGGCGTCAGGACGTACTCCCGGGTGCCGCGGTCGGCCACGCAGCTCACCTGGGACGTGTCCAGCCAGCCCAGCTTCCACTTGTGCCAGGCGAGGAAGTCGTTGTTGGCACCCCAGTCCTCGCTCATGATGTCCCAGTGGCCGACGGCGCCGCCGCCCTCTGCGGTGTAGAGGTCGGGCAGGCCGAAGACGTGGCCGTTCTCGTGGGGCAGGACGCGGTAGCCGGTGCGGGCGTAGGAGCCGGAGCCGTCGTCCTGGCGGGAGTAGACGAAGGACGCGTTGGAGACGGGCCGGCCGTCCGCGGTGGGGGCCTCGTCGTTGCCGGCGAAGGTGACGGACAGGACGGTGTCCAGGGCGGCGGGACCGGCGTTGGGGGTGACGAGGACGTTGACCAGGTCGTACTCCTGGAAGTCCACCTCGGTGTCGGTCACGGAGACGATGTCGCGGATCAGCTCCCGGTAGCCGGGGTCGAACGGGGCGCCGCGCTCTATGCCGTACTGGCGGAAGGACTTCGGCATGCGCAGCCACTCGGGGACGGGCAGTTCGGGGCGGTAGTCGAGGCGGCCGTAGGAGCTGGTGGTGAACCACTCGCGGGTCTGCGGGAAGAACTCGCGGTAGCGGTCCAGGGCGTCGCCGTCGCCGGGTGCGTCCGAGAAGTCGATCATCAGGGTGAGGGCGCGTACCGTGCCGGTGGAGCGGGTGTAGCCGGGGGCCGTGGGGATGCCCTCGGACATCTGGACCTCACGGTCGCTGCCGATCATGCACGGGCCGTGGGCGGAGCTGCGGGAGAGGGCGCTCGGGCCGGCGCCGGGGGCGGTGGTGGCGGGGGAGAGGTGGCCGCTCCCCGCCGAGCTGCAGACCGCGAGGGTGAGGGCGGCGACGGAGCCCAGGGCGGCGAGGCGGCGGGGGGATATCCGGCCTCGGCTCGGCTGCGGCTGCATGGGGGGACCTCCGCTCCGCACGGCAGCCGCCGTCTCCGACTGCACCCTCTTGATCACCCTGCGTCACTGGTCGGGGGTGCGCTCGCCGGGTGGTCCGATCGTGGGGCTCGCCGGACGTGGAAATGTGACTTGGGTCACAGGAAAAACTCCCCGTGCGGGAAATAACCGGGGATCGTCTCCCCGTTTACCTCTGTGTCCGCACGATCCGGGGACGCGTTCCCCGGATTCGCCGCAGGCGAAGAACAGCAGACCAAGAACAGACGTCAGAGCAACACCCCGAGGAGTGCACCGTGACCGCGACGACCGAGACCCCCGTGACGCGCAAGGCGCCCCGGCCCCGCGCCGACGCCCTGCGCAACCGGGAGCGGATCGTCGCCGCCGCCCGGGAGATGTTCACCGAGTTCGGGCCCGAGGTCCCGCTCGACGAGATCGCCCGCCGGGCCGGCGTCGGCAACGCCACGGTGTACCGCAACTTCCCCGACCGCGACGCGCTCGTGCGCGAGGTCGTCTGCTCCGTCATGGACCGTACGGTGCGGGCCGCCGAGCAGGCGCTGAACGAGACCGGGGACGCCTTCGAGGCGCTGGAGCGCTTCGCGCACACGGCCGCGGACGAGCGGATCAGCGCGCTGTGCCCGATGATCTCCAGCACCTTCGACCGGAGCCACCCCGACATGGAGGAGGCGCGGCGGCGCGCCGAGAGCCTCGTCGCCCAGCTCATGGAGCGCGCACGCGCGGCCGGCCAGCTGCGGGACGACGTGGAGTACGGCGACCTGATGGTGGGCGTCGCGCAGCTGAGCCGGCCCCCGGCCGGCACCGCCTGCACGAACGCCGACCGCTTCGTCCACCGCCACCTTCAGCTGTTCCTGGACGGCATGCGGGCGCCCGCCCCCTCCGTCCTGCCGGGTTCGGCCGTGACCGTGGAGGACCTGCGCCGCTGAGCGACTCCTGAGACCCGCAGGCCGCCCGTCCTGATCACGGGCACCGGCACCGACGGCCGTCGAAGGGGACGAGCCGTTGTCAGAACACGCCCGATTTTTCGTTACTCACACATTCATTCCGTTACAAGTCCCGAAGTGGGTACCCCCATGCCAGAAACAGTGTCCCCGGCCGGAAAGGCCCCGGGCCGCGCCGACGCGGGCGGCCCGGACGCCAACCGCTGGAAAGCGCTCGTCTTCATCGCGATCGCCCAGCTGATGGTCGTCCTGGACGCCACCATCGTGAACATCGCCCTGCCCTCCGCCCAGCAGGACCTCGGCATCTCGGACGGCAACCGCCAGTGGGTGGTCACCGCCTACGCCCTGGCCTTCGGCGGACTGCTGCTGTTCGGCGGCCGGATCGCCGACCTGTGGGGTCGCAAGCGGGCCTTCGTGGTCGGTCTCGGCGGCTTCGCGCTGGCGTCCGCGCTGGGCGGCGCGGCCACCAACGAGGCGATGATGTTCGGCGCCCGCGCGCTCCAGGGCGCGTTCGGCGCGCTGCTCGCGCCCGCCGCGCTGTCGCTGCTCGCGGTGATGTTCACCGACGGCAAGGAGCGCGCCAAGGCGTTCGGCATCTACGGCGCGATCGCCGGTGGCGGCGGCGCCGTCGGCCTGATCCTCGGCGGCTTCCTCACCGAGTACCTGAACTGGCGCTGGACGTTCTTTGTGAACATCCCGTTCGCCGTGATCGCCGCGGCCGGCGCGTACTTCGTCATCCGTGAGCCCAAGGGCGGCCGCAACCGCTCCCCGCTGGACGTCCCCGGCGTGGTCCTGTCCACCCTGGGTCTGGTCGCGCTGGTCTACGGCTTCACCCGCGCCGAGTCCGAGGGCTGGAGCGACACCCTCACGATCGCCATGTTCGTCGCCTCGGCCGTGCTGCTCGTGTCGTTCGTGGCCGTCGAGGCGCGGGTCAAGGCGCCGCTGCTGCCGCTGCGCGTGATCACCGAGCGCAACCGCGGTGGCGTCTACCTCTCGCTGGGCCTGGCGATCATCGCGATGTTCGGCCTGTTCCTCTTCCTCACCTACTACCTGCAGGTCGTGAAGGGGTACTCGCCGGTCAAGACCGGATTCGCCTTCCTGCCGATGATCGCGGGCATGATCACGGGCTCCACGCAGATCGGCGCCCGGCTGATGACCCGGGTCCCGCCCCGGCTGCTGATGGGCCCCGGCTTCCTGGTCGCGGCGGTCGGCATGCTGCTGCTGACCCAGCTGGAGATCGGCACCTCGTACGCGGCCGTGCTGCTGCCCGGCATGCTGCTGCTCGGCCTCGGCATGGGTTCGGCGTTCATGCCGGCCATGTCGCTGGCCACGACGGGCGTCGAGCCGCGTGACTCCGGTGTCGCCTCCGCGATGGTGAACACCTCGCAGCAGGTGGGCGGCGCGATCGGCACGGCCCTGCTCAACACGATCGCCGCCTCCGCCACCACCGCCTACGTCGCCGACCACATCGGCGGCGCCTCGGGCCGGGCCCAGCAGCAGCTGGTCCAGCTCCAGGGGCAGGTGCAGGGCTACACCAGCGCCATCTGGTTCGCGGTCGGGATCCTGGTGGCGGCCGCGGTCATCGCCCTGACCCTCATCAACGCGGGCCGTCCGGGCGGCACGGCGGTCGCCAGGTCCTCCGACGCGGCCGCGGAGAACGAGGCGGCCGTGCCGGTGGCCATGCACTGACCCACGGCCCCGCCTCCCGGAGCCGTCCGCGCGGGAGGGGAAGGGGACGCCCCTTCCGAGCGGTTCCGAAGGACCTGCCCCGGCCTCCGCGGCGTCAGCGGAGCCAGGGCAGGTCCGCACCCGCTTCGCTCGGCTGAAGTCCCTCGGCGACGATCCCCATGATCTCGCCGAGGGACTTCTGCTGTTCCGGGGTGAGCCGGTCGAACACCGCCTGCCGTACGGCGTCGACATGGCCGGGCGCGTGGCGGCGCAGCATGTCCATGCCCTCGTCGGTGAGCACGGCGAACTGGCCGCGCTTGTCGGAGGGGCAGTCCTCGCGGCGGACCCAGCCGTTCTTCTCCAGGCGCGCGACCGCGTGCGACAGGCGCGAGCGGGTGATCTTGGCGTCCTTCGCCAGCTCCGTCATCCGCAGCCGACGGCGTGGCGCCTCGGCCAGCTTGACCAGCAGGCCGTAGTAGACGTGCGGCATGCCCGCGTCCCGCTGGAGCTGACGGTCGAGGTGGTCCTCCAGGAGCGTGGTGGCGTCGACGTACGCACGCCAGACGCGCTGTTCCTCGTCGGTGAGCCAGCGCGGCTCCCCGGCGGCTGCCGAAGATGCGGGTGCGGTGTTCATGCACTCCACTGTACGGGCGCTCTCCTTGAAGATTAAACAAATGAGGCGTACATTCTTCAGTGGAAGTTGAGAGTTCAAGTAGAAGCTTCCGGAAGACGTTCGCGAAGGAAGGAGTCGCCGTCATGACCGCCGCTACTCAGGAGCGCATGCCGGCGCTCTACCTCAGCCACGGCGCCCCGCCCCTGGCCGACGACCCCGTCTGGCCCGGCGAGCTGGCCGCCTGGTCCGCCGGGCTGCCCCGCCCCAAGGCGATCCTCGTCGTCTCCGCCCACTGGGAGGAGGCCCCGCTCGCCCTCGGCGCCACCGAGACAGTCCCCCTCGTCTACGACTTCTGGGGCTTCCCCGAGCACTACTATCAGGTGACCTACCCGGCCCCCGGCGCCCCAGAGCTCGCCGAGTCCGTGCGCAAGCTGTTGCGCGCCCCCGGCACCCCCGTCCAGGACGTCCCCGACCGGGGCCTGGACCACGGCGCCTACGTCCCGCTCGTCGAGATGTACCCGGACGCCGACATCCCCGTCCTCCAGGTGTCCATGCCGACCCTCGACCCCGTGAAGCTGATGGAGATCGGCCGCCGCCTCGCCCCACTGCGGGACGAGGGCGTGCTGATCGTCGGCTCCGGCTTCTTCACCCACAACCTCGCCGCGCTGCGCCAGGGCGGCATTCCCGCCTGGTCGGCCGAGTTCGACGCGTGGGGCAGGGAGGCGCTCCGGGCGCGGGACGTGGACGCGCTGCTCGACTTCACCCGCAAGTCCCCGGCGGGCCGGCTCGCCCATCCGCGCACCGAGCACTTCGCCCCGCTCTTCGTCACCATGGGCGCCGCCGACGCGGCCGGGGAGCTCGGGGAACAGAAGTCCATCATCGACGGGTTCTGGATGGGGCTGGCCAAGCGGTCGGTGCAGTTCGGCTGAGACGCGTCCCGTGGGGCGGGGCGCCGAGGGAGTGGCCTACAGCTCCCTCTCGTGCCAGGCCACGTCCCACCAGCGGCCGAACTTGTGACCCACCTCGCGGTACGTGCCGACGTACCGGAAGCCGAACCGCTCGTGCAGCCGCGTCGAGGCGGCGTTCGGCTGGGCGATACCCGCGTAGGCGCGGTGCAGGCCCTCGTCCGCCAGGGCGTCGAAAAGGGCCTGGTAGAGCAGGGTGCCGATGCCGCGCCGGCCGGCGTCCGGGGAGACGTACACCGTCGTCTCCACGGACGTCGCGTAGGCGGGTTTCGCCCGGAACGGGCTCGACGAGGCGTACCCGAGGACCCGGCCGGACCCGGCGTCCGTGGCAACCATCAGGCGGTGGGGGCCGTCTACAGGGTGGGAGAGCAGCCAGGGGCGTCGCTCCTCCGGAGTGAACGGAGTGGTGTCGAACGTGACGGCCGTCTCACGTACGTAGTGGTTGTAGAGGTCGGTGAGAGCCACGAGGTCACCCTCGTCGCCCGGTCTGACCTGCACCTCTGCGTGCTCCGGCGGCATCGCACCTCCCTGCGTGGCCGGACAGGGTACTGCATGATCAGAAAAATCGGGGGACGGGTTGGGAATTCTGTCCTGATTCCAGTCGTTGTTTCCTACGGATGCGGGCACCCGAGCAGAGTCCGGAAGGGACCCTGAAGACCGTGCCGAGTGTCCACAGGACCACCCGCTGACCTCATCATCGCAAGGGAGCACGCATGGCAACCCGTGCCGTCGCCCGTCGTCAGTCCGCCTCCGGCGAGACGGTCGACTCGGCAAGCAGTGTTCGCGCCCATGGCGGCGAGATCGCCGACCGCGACCTGGTCGGCATGTACCTCGACGAGATCGCGCGCACGCCGCTGCTCGACGCCGCCAAGGAAGTCGAGCTGTCCCAGATCATCGAAGCGGGTGTGTTCGCACAGCAGATCCTCGACGGGCGCGAGGAGAACAAGGCCGGAGCCACCCCCGAGGAGCTCCAGGCCCTGGTCGACGCCAGCGAGCGGGCGAAGGACGTCTTCATCCGTTCCAACCTCCGCCTGGTCGTCGCCGTCGCCCGGCGGTACCCGCGCAGTGGTCTGCCGCTGCTCGACCTGATCCAGGAGGGCAACGCCGGCCTGGTCCGCGCGGTCGAGAAGTTCGACTACCGCAAGGGCTTCAAGTTCTCGACGTACGCCACCTGGTGGATCCGGCAGGCCATCACCCGGTCCATAGCCGACCAGTCGCGCACGATCCGTCTGCCCGTCCACCTGGTGGAGGAGCTGGGCCGGATACGGCGTGTGCAGCGCGAGTTCAACCGTGAGCACGGCCGTGACGCCGAGCCCGCGGAGATCGCCGCCGAGCTCGGCTCCACGCCGGAGCGCGTCACCGACGTGCTCGACTGGGCGCGCGACCCGGTGTCGCTGAACATGTCGGTGGACGACGAGGGCGAGACCCAGTTCGGCGACCTCCTGGAAGACACCTCCGCGGTGTCGCCCGAGCAGTCCGTGATGACGCTGCTGCGCAGCGAGGAGCTCGACGACCTGATCGGCCGCCTCGACCAGCGCACGGCCTCCATCATCAAGATGCGCTACGGCATCGAGGACGGCCGGGAGCGCACGCTGACCGAGGTCGGCAAGGAGCACGGCCTGACGCGCGAGCGCATCCGCCAGATCGAGAAGCACGCGCTGCTGGAACTGAAGAAGCTGGCCCGCTCCACCGGGTTCGACGCGGCGGCGTGACGGAAGCGCCCGCCCGCCGGCGCGGCGTCCGGTCCCCGGATGCCGGTCGTCCCGCGTGACGGTCGTGCCGCTCGCGTGAGGGGCGCGGGCCGCGTGCGCCGGGTGGCGGAAGACCGCGCAAACATGGCTGTTCCCCGCCGCTTCAACCCGGCGGGGCCAGGGAACAAGACGTGAGAACCCCGCAGTCGGAAAGCTTCGGGGCCTCGGGCCCCGGGCCGACCCACGCGCCACGTCCCGACGCACCACCCCCCGGCGCCGGGACTTCCCACGCCGGGTCCGGCGCCTGTCCCCCCGGGCGCCGGGCCCGGCTTTTCCCATGTCCTTCACAGCGGGTCACCCCGGACCTGAACCCCGGGGTGGCCCGCCAGATGGCAGATTGTGCCACATGGGCATAGCCTGCCGAAGGTGAGCAGCACCACCCCGACGCCGCCCCCGCCGGTCCCCGAAGACCCGGTGGCGGACGGCTCGTTGACCGAACGACGCAAGGCACGGACCCGCCTCCACATCGCCCGTACCGCCGCAGGGCTCTTCGTACGGGACGGCCTGCGCGCCACCCGTGCCGAGGACATCGCCCACGCGGCCGGCGTCGCCCCGCGCACCTTCTACCGGTACTTCCCCACCAAGGAAGAGGCCATCGGCCCCCTCTACGCGCTCGGCGCCCGGCGCTGGGTGGACGGGGTCCGCACCGCCCCCGCCGGGACGCCCCTGCCGCGCGTGCTCGAGGAGGCCGCGCGGCACACCCTCACCCCCGGGCTCGGGGTCGCCGAGGAGTCCTGGAACTGGGTCCGCACCCTCATCCGTCTCGCGGCGGACAACCCCGCACTGGGCAGGGTGTGGGCGGAGGCCTGCCGGGCCTCGGAACGGGACCTGGCGGACGCGCTGGCCCACCGGCTGACCGAGGGCCCGTCCACGCGGCCGGACGCCGACGTCGCCGCCCGCACCCGCCTGTGCTTCGCCGCGGCCGTCGCGAGCGCCGCCGTCCGCACCGCCATGGAGAACTGGGCGGCGGCCGACGGCCCCGCGGAGGGCCCGCACGGTCCCGCGGAGCTGGCGGCCGCCAACCTGGCCGCGCTACGGGACTTTCCATGGGAGGCGGTCGTACCGGTGCGGGGGCAGTGAGGGGCGCGTAGCGCTGTGCGGGCGCGGGGTGTTGGTGGCGGGGCGCCGCGACTGGTGGCGCGGGCGACGCGGATGTCGACGCGGTGCGGGCGCGGGGTGTTGACGGTGCTGGGGCGCCGGCGTCGCGCACGCACCGTCATGGGCACGCGGTGGCGTCGGCGCCGGGGCGTGACAGGCACGCCGTGCGCGGTGGGGACCGGCGTGCCCGGGGCGCCGGGGAGTCACTCCACGGCGCCCGCCGCTTCCGTCAGCCGGGTGCCCAACGTCCGCGCCGCCTCCGCCAGTTCCGGTGGGTCCTGGACGGTGAAGGCGTGGCCGGTCATGGCTAGGCGTACCGCCATCCAGTCCTTGACTGGTGGCGCGGGCGACGCGGATGTCGACGCGGTGCGGGCGCGGGGTGTTGACGGTGCTGGGGCGCCGGCGTCGCGCACGCACCGTCATGGGCA
>NZ_JBIBXY010000008.1:28062-159406 GCF_043082785.1 Streptomyces sp. NPDC014764
CACGCGGTGGCGTCGGCGCCGGGGCGTGACAGGCACGCCGTGCGCGGTGGGGACCGGCGTGCCCGGGGCGCCGGGGAGTCACTCCACGGCGCCCGCTGCTTCCGTCAGCCGGGTGCCCAACGTCCGCGCCGCCTCCGCCAGTTCCGGTGGGTCCTGGACGGTGAAGGCGTGGCCGGTCATGGCCAGGCGTACCGCCATCCAGTCCTTCGGGCCGCTCACCGTCGCCCGCAGCCGGCAGCTGTCCTCGTCCAGCGGCTCGGGCGCGCCCATCCAGGGCGGGAGCTGCGCCGCGACCGTCGCCGCGGGGGCGGCGAACGTGACCGCGATCTCGTAGGAGTCGAGCGCGCGGTTCACGGACCGCCGCAGGAACTCCGCGGCGCTGCCCGTCGGCAGTTCGCGCGGGCTGAAGCGGGCGCCGGTGGCGAAGGGGTCGCTGACCCGGTCGACACGGAAGGTGCGCCAGTCCGCGCGGTCGAGGTCGTAGGCGACCAGGTACCAGCGGAGGCCGGTGGACACCAGCCGGTGCGGTTCGGTCAGGCGCCGCGACTCGGTGCCGTCGGCGGCGCGGTAGGAGAACCGCAGCCGTTCGTGCCCGGCCACCGTGGACGCCATCACCGTGAGCGTCTCCGGGGCGATGGTCGGGCCGTCCCCGCTGGTCAGCGGGGTCGTCGCGGCCTGGAGCACGCTCACGCGGTGCCGCAGCCTGCCGGGCAGCACCTGCTCCAGCTTCGCCAGGGCCCGTACCGACGCCTCGTCCAACCCCTCCAGGGCGTGTCCGGCGCCGGCCCGCAGACCGACCGCGATGGCGACCGCCTCCTCGTCGTCCAGCACCAGCGGTGGCATCGCCTTCCCCGCGACCAGCCGGTAGCCCCCGTCCGAACCCATCGTCGCCTGCACGGGGTAGCCGATGTCCCGCAGCCGCTCGATGTCCCGCCGGACCGTGCGGCGGGAGACGCCGAGCCGGTCGGCCAGCTCGCCGCCGGGCCATTCGCGGGGCGTCTGGAGGAGGGAGAGCAACTGGAGCAGCCGTGCCGGGGTGTCCGTCGTCATGCGTCGAGCATGCCCCACCACTAGGACCGGATCTGGCCTACTGGGGTCCTAGCGTCACGGACATGCACTCCACCGACATCGCTCACGCACCGACACAGGAGCCCGCCCCGGGCGACCGCCGGCGCTGGTTCGCGCTGGCCATCGTGATGACCGCGGCCTTCATGGACCTCGTCGACGTCACCATCGTCAACATCGCCGTCCCGTCGATCCAGCGGGACGAGGGCGCCACCTTCAGCCAGATCCAGTGGATCACCGCCGGCTACGCGCTCGCCTTCGCCGCCGGGCTGGTCACCGGCGGACGGCTCGGCGACATCCACGGCCGCAAGCGGGTCTTCCTCGTCGGCATCGGCGGGTTCACCGTCGCCTCCGCCCTGTGCGGTCTCGCCGTGAACCCCGAGATGCTGGTGGCCTCCCGCATCCTCCAGGGCGCCATGGCCGCGCTGATGGTGCCGCAGGTGCTGTCGATCGTCCACGCCACCTTCCCCGCGCACGAACGCGGCAAGGTGTTCGGCCTGTTCGGCGCGATCGTGGGCCTCGGCGCGGTCTCGGGGCCGCTGCTGGGCGCGCTGCTGACGGAGGGCAACCTCTTCGGCCTGGAGTGGCGGCCCATCTTCCTGATCAACCTGCCCGTGGGCGTCGCAGCCCTCGTCCTCGGCAGCCGTTTCATCACCGAGTCCAAGGCGCCCCGCGCCCTGAAGCTCGACCTGCCCGGGGTCGCCCTCGTCACCCTCGCCCTGCTCTATCCGCTCACCCAAGGCCGCGAGCTGGGCTGGCCGGTGTGGGGCTACGTGTCGATGGCCGGCGCGCTCGTCGTGTTCGCGGCCCTGGTGGCGTACGAGCGGGCCAAGGGCGCGCGGGACGGCTCCCCGCTGATCGAGCTTTCGCTGTTCCGGGTGAAGAGCTTCGCGGCAGGCATCGCCGTCCAGACGGTGTTCGGCGTCGGCCTCGGCGTGTTCTTCCTGGTCTGGACGCTGTACATGCAGATCGGGCTGGGCTGGAGCGCACTGCGCGCCGGACTGACGGGCGTGCCGTTCTCCGTCGCGGTGTCGGTGGCCGCCGGGATCTCCGTGCAGCAGCTCGTCCCGCGGTTCGGCCGCAAGGTGTTGCAGGCGGGCGCCCTGGTCATGGCGGCCGGCGTGGTCATCTACCTGGTGGAGGCCGACCACTACGGACTCGGCATCACCTCCTGGCAGATGGCGCTCCCGCTGGCCGTCATGGGCGTCGGCATGGGCCTCGTCGTGGCCCCGCTGACCGACGCGGTGCTGTCCGAGGTGCCGCGCGAGCATGCCGGTTCGGCGTCGGGACTCATCAACACCGTGCAGCAGATGGGCAACGCGCTCGGCCTCGGTCTGGTGTCCGTGGTGTTCTTCGGCGTCATCGACGAGCAGCTCGCGCCCGCCGAGGTGGGCCCCGCGTTCGTGGACGGCTTCACCCACGCCCTGGGCTGGGTGGCGGCGGTGCTCGGCGCGATCTTCCTGCTGATGTTCGCCCTGCCGAAGCGGCCGGCCCAGCACGTCGAGGGCGCCGCGGACGTCGAGGAGACGCCGGCGGCGGGGCAGAAGAAGCCGGAGCTGGTGCCCTGACGGACCCGGCCGACGCGTCGCCGCCCGGAAGCGGGCATGATCGGACGCCCGATCATGCCCGTTTCCGGCGGCGACTGTTTACTTTCCGGACATCCCGACGTAGCCTCCCAGCGAAATCACACGTTCGGACACGGACGCGCCCGAGACGTGAGCGCGGACGGAACCGGGAGGCAGGCGTCCATGTACGCACCGGAACGGCAGCAGGAGATCCTTCGCCTCGCCCGCGACGGCGGACGCGTCGACGTGGTCTCGCTCGCCGAGGAGTTCCAGGTGACCGCCGAGACCATCCGCCGGGACCTCAAGGCCCTCGACCGCGCCGGACTCGTCCGACGCGTCCACGGCGGCGCCATCCCCGCCGGGCGTCTCGACTTCGAACCCGACCTCGCCGAGCGCGAGACGACCGCCGCCGACGAGAAGGACCGCATCGCCCGCGCCGCCCTCGCCGAGATCCCCGCCGACGGCACGATGATCGTCGACGCCGGCTCCACCGCCGCCCGCCTCGCCGGCTTCCTGACCCCGGACCTGTCCCTCACGGTCGTCACCCACAGCCTGCCCATCGCCGCCCGCCTCGCCGACCACCCCGGCATCCAGCTCCACCTCGTCGGCGGACGCGTACGGCACCGCACCCGTGCCGCCGTCGACGCCTGGGCGCTCAGGGCGTACGCCGAGATCCGCGCCGACGTGCTGTTCCTCGCCGCCAACGGGTTCTCCGCCGAGCACGGCCTCACCACCCCCGACCTCGCCGAGGCCGCGGTGAAGCGCGCGGCTACGGCCGCCGCCCGGCGCGTGGTGCTGCTCGCCGACTCCTCCAAGCACGGCCAGGAGCACTTCGCCCGGTTCGGCGGCCTCGACGACCTGGACCTCCTCATCACCGACACCGGACTCGACCCGCAGGACGCCGCCGCCATCGAGGCCGGCGGCACGGAAGTGGTACGCGCATGATCCTCACCGTCACCCCCAACCCGTCCCTGGACCGCACCTACGAGGTGCCGTCCCTGGACCGCGGCGAGGTCGTCCGCGCCACCGGCGAACGCGTCGACCCCGGCGGCAAGGGCGTCAACGTCTCCCGCGCCGTCGCCGCCGCCGGCCGCCGCACCGTCGCCGTCCTTCCGCTCGGCGGCGCCCCCGGCGCCCTGGTCGCCGGCCTCCTCGACGCCCAGGGCATCGAGGTCGCCCCCGTCCCCGTCACCGGCGCCACCCGCTCCAACATCGCCCTCGCCGAGGCCGACGGCGTCCTCACGAAGATCAACGCACCCGGCCCGGACCTCACCCCCGCCGAGCAGGAGAACCTCCTCGACACCGTCCGCCGCCACGCCGCCGGCGCCGACTGGATCGTCTGCTGCGGCAGCCTCCCCCGAGGCCTCGGCCCCTCCTGGTACGCCGAACTCGTCGCCCGTGTCCACGCCGCCGGCCTGCGCATCGCCCTCGACACCTCGGGGCCCGCCCTGCTGGCCGCCCTCCGCGAGCACCCCGACGTCGTCAAACCCAACGCCGAGGAACTCGCCGAGGCCGCCGGCCGCCCCCTCACCACCGTCGGCGACGCCCTCAAGGCCGCCGAAGACCTGCGCGAGACGGGCGCCCGCGCCGTCCTCGCCAGCCTTGGCTCCGCCGGCCAGCTCCTCGTCGACGCCGACGGCGCCTGGTACGGCGCCGCCCCCGTCGACGCCGTCCGCAGCAACGTCGGCGCCGGCGACGCCTCCCTCGCCGGGTTCCTCGTCGCCGGAGGGCGCGGACCGGAGGCGCTCGCCTCCGCCGTCGCCCACGGTGCCGCCGCCGTACGCCTCCCCGGCAGCGTCATGCCGACCCCCGGCGACCTCGACCCCGCCGCCGTGACCGTCACCGCCGACATCCCCGTCGACCGGCCGCTGGACGGAGCGGCCGGATGACACCCACCGACCCCACGTCCTACGACGTCCCCCACGAGCTCCCCCGTCCCCCTCTCGTCCCCACCCCCGCCCACCCCGCCGTAGGGGTCACCCGGGCGATACGCGTGCGAAGGAGCCCGCGATGAGCGACACCATCACCGCGGACCTGGTCGACCTCGACCTGTCCGCCGAGACCAAGGAAGCGGCGGCCCGCGCCCTCGCCGAGCGCATGGCGGCCCAGGGCCGGGTCACCGACCTGGAGGGATTCCTGGCCGACGTCGCCGCCCGCGAGGCGCAGATGCCGACCGGCCTCGACGGCGGCATCGGCATCCCGCACTGCCGCAGCGCCCACGTCACCGAGCCGACCCTCGCCTTCGGCCGCAGTCGCGCCGGCATCGACTTCGGCGCCCCCGACGGGCCCGCAGACCTGATCTTCCTCATCGCCGCCCCGGCCGGCGCCGACGACGCCCACCTCACCCTGCTGTCCGCCCTCGCCCGGCGCCTGATGAACACCGAGTTCACCGACGCCCTCCGCGCCGCCACCGACGCGGGGCACGCGGCGGCGCTGATCCGGGGGGACGGGACGGCTCCCGAGGACGCGACTCCCGAGGACGCGGCTTCCGAGGGCGGGGCCTCCGAGGACACGACTTCCGACGGCGCCGCTCGTGTGGGCGCGGCTTCCGAGAACGCGGCTTCCCTGAACGCGGCTTCCGAGAACGCGACTTCCCAGGACGCGACCTCCGAGGGCGCGGACACCGCGTCCGACGACTCCGTGGCGGCGCCGGCGGCGGCCTCCGCCGGCGCCGCCACGGGCCCCGCAGCCCCCCACGGCGACCGCCCCTTCCGGATCGTCGCCGTCACCTCCTGCCCCACCGGCATCGCCCACACCTACATGGCCGCCGAGTCGCTGGAGAACGCCGGCCGCGAGGCGGGCGTCGGGATCGTCGTCGAGACCCAGGGCTCCGCCGGCTTCACCCGGCTCGACCCGGCCGTGATCGCCGCCGCCGACGGCGTGATCCTCGCCCACGACGTCCCTGTACGGGACAAGCAGCGCTTCGCCGGGAAGCCCACCGTCGACACCGGTGTGAAGGCCGCGATCAACCGCCCCGCCGACCTGATCGGCGAGGTCCGCGACAAGGCCGCACGCGGTGGGACCACCGACGCCGCCCCCGCCGCCGCGTCCACCCCCGTCGAGCGCGCCGGCACGGACGAGGAGGGCTACGGCACCCGTCTGCGCCGCTGGCTGATGTCCGGCGTCAGCTACATGGTCCCGTTCGTCGCCGCCGGCGGACTGCTCATCGCCCTCGGCTTCGCGATCGGCGGCTACGAGATCAACGAGGCCCCGTCGGTGATGGACCACTTCGTGTGGACCCAGGCCGCCAGCTGGGGCGCGCTGCTCTTCCAGATCGGCGGCGTCGCCTTCGGCTTCCTCGTCCCCGTCCTCGCCGGATACATCGCCTACGGCATGGCCGACCGGCCCGGACTCGTCCCCGGCTTCGTCGGCGGCGCCATCTCCCTCACCATCAACGCCGGCTTCCTCGGCGGCCTCGCCGCCGGACTGATCGCCGGCGGCGTGGTGCTCGCCATCCAGAAGGTGAACATCCCGGCGGCGCTGCGCGGCATCATGCCGGTGGTGGTGATCCCGCTGATCTCCTCGGCGGTCGTCGGCTTCCTGATGTTCGTCGTCATCGGCAAACCCATCGCCGAGGCGCAGAAGGCGATGACCGACTGGCTGGGCGGCCTCACCGGCGCCAACGCCGTCCTGCTGGGCGCCCTGCTCGGTCTGATGATGTGCTTCGACCTCGGCGGGCCCGTCAACAAGGTCGCCTACACCTTCGCCACCGCCGGCATCGCCGTCGCGAACCCCAGCGACTCCGCGATGAAGGTCATGGCCGCCGTCATGGCGGCCGGCATGGTCCCGCCCCTCGCGATGGCCCTGGCGACCACGGTGCGCGGCCGGCTCTTCAACCGCGCCGAACGCGAGAACGGCAAGGCCGCCTGGGTCCTCGGCGCCTCCTTCATCTCCGAGGGCGCCATCCCCTTCGCCGCCGCCGACCCGCTCCGCGTCATCCCCGCCTCGATGGCCGGCGGCGCGGTCACCGGCGCCCTGTCCATGGCGTTCGGCGCCACCCTGCGCGCACCCCACGGCGGCATCTTCGTGGTGCCCCTCATCGGCAACCCGCTGCTCTACCTGGTCGCCATCGCCGCCGGTGTCGGCGTCACCACGGCCCTCGTGATCGTCTTCAAGGGCCTGCGCGGGACCGCCGGTCCGGCCGGTCCGGCGACGGGCGAGGACACCGCCCTCGCACCGGCGGCCGGGGACGCGGGAACGCGCGACGCGGGAAGGCGCAAGGAAACGGTCGCCGCGCGGACGGTGTGACGATGCGTCCGTTTGGGGGTGTGTGAGCAGTTCATGCCTAGTGCGATATAGATCACGATCGTCACGGTCCGGGGTACAACTCCCCGGACCGTGGTGTGTACTGGGCGGCATGGCTGAGCACGAGACCCTCTCGCGGACGACGGGTGCCACCGTCCTCACCCTGGTGGTTGTGGCCTGCGCGGCCGGTCTGGCCGACGCCCTCCGGCGTCGTGGACGTCTCCGCAGGCGCGCGCGCCACCACGCCGGTGCGGAGCCCGTCCCGGCGCACTCCCACACCCACCACGGCACCCCGACCATCCCGCGTCAGCGGGCCACAGGCCCGAGCGCGGAGACCGTACGCCTCACCGAGGCCGAGCGTGACGCGTTCGCCGTCCTCGTACGGCGTCTCTCCGAAGGGGACTAGGCCCGCCCCGCGCCCCTGCTCAGGGGTGCGTCAGCGGCCCTGAGCGGCCCGGCGCTCCATCGCCCGCCGTGCGGCGTCCTCACTCGCGTACACCTCGCACATGTGCCGCCCGTCCGGCGTCACCGTGTGCTCGACCTCCCACAGTGACACCTCACCTCCGTCACCCAGCAGGAACGCGTGCTCGTACAGCGAGAAGCACAGCGCCCCGCGGCCCGCCCGTGACGGACGGCCGAACGCCTGCGTGATGCGGTGCGCGCACGCCGTCGACAGCAGCGCCGCCGTCTCGGCGTCCGGCCGGTCCGCGTTCTCCGCCCGGCGCAGTAAACGCCGGGCGTGATCGGGGGAGTCGTCCGGGATGTACGCGTGGCGCACCGCGGGCAGCGTGAACGCGGGCGCCGTCACCGGCAGTTCGAAGTCCGGGGCCTCCGGCGGCAACGGCAGCCGCGCGGTCGCCGTCCGCAGCTCCTCCTCGTCCACGTACACCTCGTGCTGCGGCTCGCTGCCCGGGGCGGTGTTGTGGACCAGCTCCCACAACGTCAGCGCCGAACCGTCCGCCAGCAGCCATGTGTGCCGGTAGGTCTCCCGGTGCAGACCCGCGCTGTGGTGCGCCGAGTGCAGGGAACCGTCGTGCGCCAGCGCGCAGTCCAGCCGGCGGATCGCCTCGTCCGGCAGCTCGAAGGAGTTCAGGGCGCGGCCCAGGAGGCGCGCGAGATGCTCCTCCGGTGAGTCGGACGAGTCAGGTGGTTCGCACGCTGCCGTCTCGTACGGAACGCTCAAGGTTTCTCCCGGCGTTGCTGCATGTCACCTTGTGGGTGCATACCGTAGCCCCTCGGTCGGCCGTCGTGTCCGGGAACCGGGAAAACGTATGCCCGAACGACGAGCGGAACACACGAGAAGTTCCCGACGAACCTTGGCCCGGCATGAATTGCTCCTGGTCAAACGGTACTTCAGGGGTGCGTGGGGGAGGGGATGCGACCCGTTGCGCGCCGCCCCGCGCACGTTGGTGGCTCCGCCCCCCTCCCTGTCCCGCTGCCCGACACGATTGGACACGTCGCCTCGGTGGTGACGTAAGTTGCGGAGCGCTTTCTTCCGCACCCTACGCACGAGAAATGAGGCCCCGGAGTGAGCGACCAGGAGAAGACGAGCCTGTTGCAGGGCTTCAAAGCCTTCCTGATGCGCGGGAACGTCGTCGATCTGGCGGTGGCGGTCGTCATCGGCGCCGCCTTCACCAACATCGTCAACTCGGTCGTCGAAGGGGTCATCAACCCGCTGGTGGGTGCGTTCGGCACCCAGAATCTCGACAGCTACACCTCCTGCCTGAAGGGCCCCTGCGAGGGCACCGGGGACGCGGCGACCGGGGTGCGGATCCTGTGGGGCTCGGTGCTCGGCGCGACACTGCAGTTCGTGATCACGGCGGCCGTCGTCTATTTCCTGATGGTGCTGCCCATGGCGAAGTACCTGGCCCGCGTGGAGGCGCGCCGGAAGGCGAAGGAAGGCGCCCACGAGATCGTCGAGGTGACCGAACTGGAGGTCCTCAAGGAGATCCGGGACGCGCTGCTCGCCGAGCGCGCGCAGGGCGGGGGCAAGAGCCTGCGGGCGGACGACGGCGGGCAGACCGGCGACGGACGGTAGGAGACCCCGCCGCCCGGTCAGATGTGGTGGGGTGGCTTCTCGTCGAGGAAACGCCTCAGGTCGGCGGCGCTGTCGCCGGACGGGCGCTCGCCCCAGCCGCGGTCCGTGTCGTCGGAGGTCGGCTGGTCCAGAGGGTCGTCGAAGACCAGCGCGGGCTTCGGCTCGCGCGGCGGCTCGGGGGCGGTACTCATGCCTCCAGGGTACGGCCGTGCACGCGGGGGCATGACTGCCTCCATGAAGGCTGACGCTCTGACGGATGTGGCCGGCGTGCGCGTGGGGCACGCGACGCGGACCGGCGACGGATGGCTCACCGGGACCACGGTGGTGCTCGCCCCCGAGGGCGGCGCGGTCGCCGCGGTGGACGTACGCGGCGGCGGACCCGGCACCAAGGAGACCGACGCGCTGGACCCGCGCAACGTGGTGCAGCGCGTGGACGCGGTCACCCTGACCGGCGGCAGCGCCTTCGGCCTGGACGCGGCGTCCGGGGTGATGGCCTGGCTGGAGGAGCGGGGCCGCGGGGTGCGGGTCGGTCCCGAGCCGACGCACGTGGTGCCCGTCGTGCCGGCCGCCTGCGTCTTCGACCTGCGCCGGGGCGGCGACTTCCACGCCCGGCCCGACGCCTCCCTCGGCCGCGAGGCGGTCGAGGCCGCCGCGGCCACCGACCCGGGGGCGCCGGTGCCGCAAGGGTGCGTGGGCGCCGGGACGGGCGCAGTGGTCGGCCAGCTCAAGGGCGGGGTCGGGTCGGCGAGCACGGTCCTGCCGTCGGGGGTGACCGTGGCCGCGCTGGTGGTGGCCAACGCGGTGGGCTCGGCGGTGGACCTGGAGACGGGCGTCCTCTACGGGGACTACTTCGGCGGGCGCCCGCGTCTCCCCGGCCCCGAGGTGCACCGGGCCGCACGGCGCCGGCTGGCGGAGGCGGCCGAGCGCAACGCCGCGCCGCCGATGAACACCACCCTCGCCGTGGTCGCCACCGACGCCGACCTGACCCGCGCGCAGGCGCAGAAGGTGGCCGGCACCGCACACGACGGCATCGCGCGCGCCGTCCGCCCGGTGCACCTGCTGAACGACGGCGACACCGTCTTCACCCTGGCCACCGGTACACGCCCGCTGGACGCGAAGGACCCGCTCGCGCTGAACGAGGTGCTCGCGGCGGGCGCGGACCTGGTGACCCGGGCGATCGTCCGCGCGGTGCGGGCCGCCGCCCCGGTCGACGGTCCGGGCGGCGCGTGGCCGTCGTACGGGGAGCTGTACGGGGGAAGCCGAGAGGGGTGAGAGGGCGGGCGGGGACGGCCGCCGGCCGGTCCGGGCGCCCGGCGCCGCGCGCGTCACCACAGCGTCACCGCCAGCCGCGCCGTGGCGCCCGCGCCCGCCAGCTCGGCCGCCGTGTCGCGCGGCACCGACAGGACGACCAGCGCGCCCCCGTCGCCGCCCGACGGCTCCGGCACCTCCGTGACCCGCGCCCCGCGCGCGACCACCCTGGCGTCACCGCCGGACACCGTCTCCTCGGCCGCGATCACGTCCACCCGGTCGCCGGGCCGCAGCAGCCGGACCGTGGCGCCGTCGGCGATCCGCACCGGCGCGGAGACCGTCGCCCCCGCGCGCCGCTGTCGTACGGGACGGTCGTCGCCGCCGGACGTCACGGGAGTCCCGGCCGCCGCTGCCCGGGCCGGCTCGGGATGTCCGCGCGAGCGGTCCGTGTCCCTCGGGCCCGCCGCGACGAGCGCCGCCGCGGTCACCGCGAGACCGACCGCCACCGCCCGTCCGCGGTGCCGCGCCAGCCTGCCCGCGAGCGGCAGCGTGCCGCGCACCCGCACCGGGTCGAACTGCGGCACCTCGCACGGCGGCGGCACATCGGCGCCGTGCGGTTGCCGGAAGGGGGAGCGACGATACGCAGAGGGCACGGAGGGCGCGGAGGGCACGGAGGGCGCGGACGGCATGGACACGGGACCACCACCTGGGACACGGGAACGGCTTGCGCACCCCACGATGAAGCCCCCGGCTAAATCCCGCCGGGGGCTGTGAACGCATCCTCGTCTGTGGAAAACCGCGCCACCCGAACGAGCGCCTCCGCGCCTCCGCGACCCGCGCCTCAGACGCCGCGACCCGCGCCTCAGACGCCGCGCCCGCCGCTGCGCCCGCGGCCCAAGCCCTCCGGGCGCTGACGCCTACGGCGCGGCACAGGCCCAAGCCCTCGGCCCGTGACGCCTACGGCGCGGCACAGGCCAAGCCCCCGGCCGCTGACGCCTACGGCAGCGGGAACCCCGGATCCATCCCGCCCAGCGCCGACGCGCACAGACAGTCCCGCTCCTCCGTCGAAGGCAGCGCCGCCACCGCGTCGAACAGCACCCCCCGCATCCGGTCCACGTTGGCCGCGAACACCTGGAGCACCTCGTCGTGGGAGACGCCCTCACCTGTCTCGGCGCCCGCGTCCAGGTCCGTGACCAGCGTCAACGACGTGTAGCAGAGCTCCAGCTCGCGGGCGAGCGCCGCCTCGGGGTGCCCAGTCATTCCCACCACGGACCACCCCTGCGCCTGGTGCCACAGCGACTCGGCGCGGGTGGAGAAGCGCGGGCCCTCGACGACGACCAGCGTGCCGCCGTCGACCGCCTCCCAGTCCCGCCCGCGGGCCGCCTTCAGCGCGGACGCGCGCCCCGTGGGGCAGTAGGGGTCGGCCAGGGACACGTGGACGACGTTCGGCACGGTGCCGTCGGGCAGCGGCAGCCCGTCGAAGTAGGAGTTGGCGCGGGACTTGGTGCGGTCCACGAGCTGGTCCGGCACCAGGAGCGTGCCCGGCCCGTACTCGGGGCGCAGACCGCCCACCGCGCACGGGCCGAGGACCTGCCGCACGCCGACCGACCGCAGCGCCCACAGGTTGGCCCGGTAGTTGATGCGGTGCGGGGGCAGGTGGTGGCCGCGTCCGTGCCGGGGCAGGAAGGCAACCCGCCGGCCGGCCACCTCGCCGAGGAAGAGGGAGTCGCTGGGCGCCCCGTAGGGGGTGTCGACCCGGACCTCGGTCACGTCGTCGAGGAAGGAGTAGAAGCCGGATCCGCCGATGACGCCGATCTCTGCGTCAGCCATGTTCGCCATGGCCCGACCCTAACGGCACCCGGAAACGCCGGAGGAGAGCCCCGTCGAACGCCTCGATGACGCCGGAAACGCGCCGGAGGAGAGCCCCGTCGGCCGCCTCGATGGCGCCGGGAACGCCGAGGACCCCGCCGTCGGGGGACGACAGGGCCCTGGGAAGCGTACGTCGGGCGGTCAGGCCGCCGTGGTGCTCGTCGAGCTGCCGGAGGAACCGGAGGAACCGGAGGAACCGGACGAGGACGAGCTCGAACCGGAGTCCGACGACGAGGAGCTCGACGACGAGGTTCCGGAGGACTTCGACGACGCCGGCGAGGAGCTCGACGAGGAGCCGCGGCTGTCGTTGCGGTAGAAACCGGAACCCTTGAAGACGATGCCGACCGCGGAGAACACCTTCTTCAGGCGGCCCTGGCAGTTGGGGCACTCGGTCAGGGCGTCGTCGGTGAACTTCTGCACCGCCTCGAGGCCCTCGCCGCACTCGGTGCACTGGTACTGGTAGGTCGGCACTGTCTTCCTCCTGGCACTCTCACTCAATGAGTGCTAACGACGGTCCATAGTGACGCATTCCGTGGGCCTAGTCCACTGCGACGGGCTCGCGGTGACCCATGCCACGTGCGACGGTACGCCCGCGCGGAGCACCCGCGAGCCGTGAGCGCAGGGCCAGCAGGGTCGCCAGCGCCAGCAGCGTGCCGCCCATCGGCACCAGGAACCCGGCGCCGTCCCACAGCCGGTCCTCGAACTGTCCGGCGACGGTGACGGCGGCGGCCTGGCCCAGCGCGACGGCGCCGGTCAGCCAGGTGAACGCCTCGGTACGGGCGCCCGCCGGGACCAGGCTCTCCACCAGCGTGTAGCCGGTGATCAGCGCCGGGGCGATGCACATGCCGACCAGCAGGCCGAGCGCGCCCAGCAGCAGCGACGAGTCGGCCGTCCACAGCGCGGACGCGGCCAGCGCGAGGGCGGCGTAGGCGACGATCAGGCGGCGCTGCGGGGCGACCTTCCAGGCGATCGCGCCGCAGGCGAGGCCGGCGAGCATGTTGCCCGCGGCGAAGACGCCGTAGAGGACGCCGTTGAGGCCCGGTTCGCCGATGGACTCGGTGTACGCGGCCAGGGAGACCTGCATGCCGCCGAAGACGGAGCCGATGCCGAGGAACGTCACGATCAGCACGCGCACGCCGGGCACGCGCAGCGCGGAGGCGTGCCGTACGCGCGTGTGGCCGTCGGCGGTCGTGGCGACCGGCGGCTGGGTGCCCTTCTGGGCGGCGAACAGCAGACCGCCGACCAGGGTGAGCGCGGCCTCGGTGATCAGGCCCGCGGACGGGTCGACCGTCGTGCACAGCGCGGTGGCGAGCAGCGGACCGACGACGAAGGTGAACTCGTCGGTGACGGACTCGAAGGCCGCGGCGGTCGCCATCAGCGGGGAGCCCTTGAGGCGGACGCCCCAGCGGGCGCGGACCATCGGGCCGACCTGCGGCACGGAGGCGCCGGTGGGGACGGCCGCGGCGAACAGCGCCCAAAGGGGTGCGCCGTTCAGCGCGAGAGCGGTGAGGGCGAGTCCGGCCGCCGCGTGCACCAGCACGCCCGGCACCAGCACGGCGCGCTGGCCGTGGCGGTCGGCGAGCCGGCCGGTGTACGGGGCGAACAGCGCCATCGAGACGCCGGTGACGGCCGCGACGGCCCCGGCCGTGCCGTAGGAGCCGGTGGTGTGCTGGACGAGCAGCACGATGGAGAGGGTGAGCATCGCGAACGGCTGACGCGCCGCGAAGCCGGGGAGCAGGAACGTCCACGCGCCGCGGGTGCGCAGCAGGCGGCCGTATCCCGGTCGGGAGGTGGCCGCCGAGTCCTTCGACGTGGTGACCGTGGATGCCACGGCCCGTGCCTTTCCGCCACCTGGTAGCGCCCCGCGCGAGGTCGCGCGGGCACGCCGAGAGCTGTCCTCTTGCGCTGACTGCGGTAGATACCGGCGCCACAGCTCAGGGCGCCCGGCCGCCATACGGTCGCGCCAGCTCTGCGTCAGGCAGAGTTGGTTCGATCTGGGGTCGCTTCATGATACAGGGGGTGACGGCGTGCACGCCTGTGAAAGTGAGCACCCTCTCAGCGTCCGGCCTGCGATCCTTCGGTGTCACGGCCCGGACCCAGCCAGCCGGCGAGCTTGCCGCCCCTGGCGACCGCGCGCAGCCGGCGCTCCGCCGCGTCCCGTACCGGGTCGGTGGCGACGACGAGGAGTTCGTCCCCGCGGCGCAGCATCGTCTCCGGCGACGGCACGAAGGACGTCCCGTCCCGCACGACAAGGGTGACGGCGGACCCGGCGGGCAGCCGCAGCTCGCCCACCTCGACGCCGTGCATCCGCGACCCGGCGGGGACGGTGACCGACAGCAGATGGCCGCGCAGCCGCTCCAGGGGCGCCGACTCGACGCCCAGGTCTGCGGCGCCGGAATCGCCGAGCCGCAGCAGCCGGGCCAGTCCGGGCAGCGTCGGACCCTGCACCAGGGTGTAGACGACGACCAGCAGGAAGACGATGTTGAAGATCCGCTCGCTGCCGTCGACGCCCTGCACCATCGGGATGGTCGCCAGGATGATCGGCACGGCGCCGCGCAGGCCGGCCCAGGACATCAGCGTCTGCTCCTGCCAGGGCACCCGGAACGGCGTCAGACACACCACGACGCTGAGCGGGCGGGCCACCATCGTGAGCACCAGCCCGACGACCAGCGCGGGCACGATGTCGTCGGCGAGTTCGTGCGGGGTGACCAGCAGGCCGAGCAGCACGAACATGCCGATCTGGGCGAGCCAGCCGAGCCCCTCGGCGAAGCCGCGGGTGGCGGGCCAGTGCGGCAGCTTGGCGTTGCCGAGCAGCATCGAGGCGAGGTAGACGGCGAGGAAGCCGCTGCCGTGGACGAGCGCGCCGCCCGCGTAGGCGGTGACGGCGATGGCCATGACGGCGATCGGGTAGAGGCCGGAGGCGGGCAGCGCCACGTGTCGCAGGCCCCAGGCGCCGAGCCAGCCGACGGCGAGGCCGACGGCGGCGCCGATCGCCAGCTCCAGCAGGATCTCGCCGATCAGCACGTACCAGTGCTCGACCGGACCGGCCGTGGAGAAGGCCACCACGAGGATCACCACGGGTGCGTCGTTGAAGCCGGACTCGGCCTCCAGGGTGCCCCGCACCCGGGCGGGCAGCGGCACCTTCCGCAGCACCGAGAAGACGGCCGCCGCGTCCGTCGAGGAGACCACCGCGCCGATGATGAGCGCCTGCCGCCATTCCAGCCCGATCAGCAGGTGCGCCGCCGTGGCCGTCACGCCGACGCTCACCGCGACGCCGCCCAGCGCCAGTGCGGCGGCCGAGGGCAGGACCGGTCTGATTTCGGTCCACTTGGTGCCCAGACCGCCCTCGGCGAGGATCACGACCAGGGCCGCGTACCCGATGACCTGGGTCAACTCGGCGTTGTCGAACTGGATGTCGCCGATGCCGTCCTGGCCGATGGCGATGCCTATGCCCAGGTAGACGAGCAGGCTGGGGAGTCCGCTGCGCGAGGAGATCCGGACCGCCGCCACGGCGACGAGCAGAACGAGCGAGCAGACGAGCAGGAGCTGGTTGAGGTGGTGGACAGTCAGCGGCGTTCCCTTCCCCGGCTCAGGCGCCCCCCGTGAGGGAGCGCGCGTCCGTCGCGGGCGATGCGCCCGCTTTCCGGGCGAACCGCTTCGATTGTCACGGCGAACTACTTCGTTACCTTACCTAACTCTTGACGCGTTCTTGACGCGGAAGGCGGCAAGATCGAACGCCCGTCCGGGCTGGTTCCCCACTCCGCGTCAAGGGGCGCCGGGCCCTGCGCCTATCGTTGCTCCAGCGCTCAGTTAAAAGCACAGCCCGACCTGCCGCTCGCGTTAGGACAGCAAGGACAGCGATGCCCACCGACACCACCGCCGCCTCCACGGGTCAGCAGGCCGCCGGCACGTCCGGCAGGAAGAAGGGGCGCAAAGGCCGTCTCGTCGTGCTCGTCCTGGTGCTGGCCCTGATCGGAGGCGTCGCCTACGGGGCGTACTGGTCCGTCAGCACCGTGCGCGCCTCGTTCCCGCAGACCGAGGGGTCGATCACCCTCGAAGGGCTGTCAGGCCCCGTCGACGTCAGACGCGACGGCTACGGCATCCCGCAGATCTACGCCTCCTCCGACGAGGACCTGTTCATGGCGCAGGGCTACGTCCAGGCGCAGGACCGGTTCTACGAGATGGACGTGCGCCGGCACATGACGTCCGGCCGGCTGTCGGAGATGTTCGGCGCGGGCCAGGTCGACAACGACGCGTTCCTGCGCACCCTCGGCTGGGACCGCGTCGCGAAGCAGGAGTACGAGGAGAAGCTGTCCCCCGCGACCAAGAAGTACCTCCAGGCGTACGCGAAGGGCGTCAACGCCTACCTGGAGGGCAAGGACGGCAAGGACATCTCCCTCGAGTACGCGGCGCTGGCCTTCGAGAACGACTACGCGCCGGGCGAGTGGACGCCGGTCGACTCCGTGGCCTGGCTGAAGGCGATGGCCTGGGACCTGCGCGGCAACATGCAGGACGAGATCGACCGGGCACTGCTGACCAGCCGCCTCGGCCCGAAGCAGATCGCGGACCTGTACCCGTCGTACCCGTACGGCCGGAACAAGCCGATCGTGCAGGAGGGCGGCTACGACGAGGGCACCGGCACGTTCGAGGCCGAGGGCGGCTCGGGTGACGGCGAGGGCGAGGGCGACGGTTCCGGATCCGGGGACGGCTCCGGCTCCGGCGAGGGCTCCGGTTCGGAGCTCGGCGGCGGCACCGAAGGCGGCACGGAAGGCGGCACGGGCTCCGGTGCGGAGGGCGACGCGGCCGGCTTCGAGGGTCAGCTCACCGGGCTCCAGCGGGTGCTGGAGGACCTCCCCACCGCCGTCGGCGTGAACGGCGACGGCATCGGCTCCAACTCCTGGGTCGTCTCCGGCGACCACACCGTCTCCGGCAAGCCGCTGCTCGCCAACGACCCCCACCTGTCGGCCTCCCTGCCGTCCGTCTGGTACCAGATGGGCCTGCACTGCCGCAGCGTCTCCGACAAGTGCCGGTACGACGTCACGGGTTACACCTTCGCGGGCATGCCCGGCGTGATAATCGGCCACAACCAGGACATCGCGTGGGGCCTGACCAACTCCGGCGTCGACGTCACCGACCTGTACCTGGAGAAGATCACCGGCGACGGCTACCAGTACGGCGACAAGGTGGTGCCGTTCGAGACGCGCGAGGAGACCATCAAGGTCGCCGGCGGCGCCTCGCGGAAGATCGTGATCCGTGAGACCAACAACGGGCCGCTGCTGTCGGACCGTTCGGACGAGCTGGTGAAGACCGGCAAGAAGGCCGCCGTGGAGAGCGCCGCCCCCGACCGGGGCGAGGGCTACGCGGTCGCGCTGCGCTGGACCGCCCTGGACCCCGGCCGCACCATGGACGCCGTGTTCGCGATCAACCGCGCCAAGGACTGGGACGACTTCCGCGAGGCCTCCGAGCTGTTCGAGGTGCCCTCGCAGAACCTCGTCTACGCGGACACCGAGGGCCACATCGGCTACACCCTCCCGGGCAGGATCCCGACCCGGGCGAAGAAGCACGACGGCTCCGTCCCCGCGCCCGGCTGGGACCCGGACTACGAGTGGACCGGCTGGGTCGACCAGGACGAACTGCCCTACGAGTTCGACCCGGACCGCGGCTACATCGTCACCGCCAACCAGGCCGTCGTCGACGAGGACTACCCGTACACGCTGACCACCGACTGGGGCTACGGAGCCCGCAGCCAGCGGATCAACGACCTGATCCAGTCGAAGATCAAGGACGGCGGGAAGATCTCCACCGACGACATGCGGCAGATGCAGCTGGACAACTCCAGCGCCATCGCCAAGCTGCTGGTGCCCGAACTGCTCAAGATCGACGTCGCCGACGAGCACGTCCGCGAGGCGCAGAAGCTGCTGGAGGGCTGGGACTACACCCAGGACGCCGACTCTGCGGCCGCCGCGTACTTCAACTCCGTCTGGCGCAACATCCTCAAGCTGTCCTTCGGTCACAAGCTGCCCAAGGAGCTGCGGGTCAAGGGCCAGTGCCTGTGGGTCGAGCCGGTCAACACCACCGGCCCGGCCGACGAGGCGGGCAAGGTCCGCGAGTGCGGCCAGCGCTCCGCGAGCCAGGCGCAGCCGGACGGCGGCGACCGCTGGTTCGAGGTGGTCCGGCGGCTGATGGCCGACGAGGACAGCGAGTGGTGGACCACCCCGAAGCGCGGCACCCGGCCCGGCGCGGAGAACCGTGACGAGCTGTTCAAGCGGGCCATGATCGACGCCCGTTGGGAGCTGACCGCCAAGCTCGGCAAGGACATCGACAGCTGGAACTGGGGGCGGCTGCACCGCCTGTTCCTGGACAACCAGACGCTCGGCAGCGACGGGCCCGGCTTCGTGAAGTACGTGCTCAACCGCGGCCCGTGGAAGCTCGGCGGCGGCGAGGCCACCGTCAACGCCACCGGCTGGAACGCCGCCGGCGGCTACGGGGTGGTGTGGGTGCCGTCCATGCGGATGGTCGTCAACCTCGACGACCTCGACAAGTCCCGCTGGATCAACCTCACCGGCGCCTCCGGGCACGCCTACAACGCCCACTACGTCGACCAGACGGACAAGTGGGCCGAGGGCGAACTGCTGGAGTGGCCCTACTCGGAGAAGGCGGTCGAGGACGCCACCACCGACCACCTGGTGCTGAAGCCCTGACCCGCACCCCGCGGACACGACGGCCGGCCTCCACGCGCGCGTGGAGGCCGGCCGTCGCTTCTCAGGCCTCCGAGGAGGGGCGGCCGAACCGCCGTACCCCGGACGGGGTCACCACCGCGTCCACCGGCCGGTCGTGCGGCTCCTGCGGCACCTGCTCCACGACCTCCCAGTCGTACAGCAGCACCACCAGCGCCGGACGCACGCGGGCCCGTTCCAGGCGGGCGAGGACACGGTCGTAGGAGCCGCCGCCGCGGCCCAGGCGCATCCCGCGGGCGTCCACGGAGAGGCCGGGCAGCAGCACGGCGTCCGCCTCCGTCACGGCGCGGGGGCGCAGCCGCTCCCCGGCGGGCTCCAGCAAGGTCATCCGCCCGCCGCCGTGCTCCGCGGGCAGCAGGGAGTCCGGTCCCCGGTAGACGCCCCACGCCAGGTCGTTGTCGGGCAGCAGCGCGGGCAGCAGCACCCGCACGCCCCGCTCGCGCAGCGCGTCCAGCAGCGCGAGGGTGCCCGGTTCACTCCCCACGGAGACGTACGCGGCCACCGTGCGTGCCTCGGCCAGCTCGGGCAGCGCGAGCGCCCGGCGGGCCAGGGCGCCGGCGTGCGTCTGAACGTCGTCGGCCGTCAATCCGTTCCTCACCTGGAGGACTTCGCGCCGTCGCGTGCGCTTGTCAGGTTCGGGCTGGCCCTGGTTCTGTCTCAAGTCGATTCCCGTACTGTCTTAATGTGCTCATATGAGCATTTTTTCAGCGGAGTCACAGATTCAGTGCAAAGACACCGGCTAGGGTGTCGCCCATGTCTCAGTCACACCCGCGGATCAGCAAGGCTGTCATCCCCGCCGCCGGCCTCGGCACCCGGTTCCTGCCGGCCACCAAGGCCACGCCCAAGGAGATGCTGCCGGTGGTCGACAAGCCGGCGATCCAGTACGTGGTCGAAGAGGCCGTCGCCGCCGGCCTCGACGACGTCCTCATGGTCACGGGCCGCAACAAGCGCCCGCTCGAGGACCACTTCGACCGCAACTACGAACTCGAGTCCGCGCTCGAGAAGAAGGGTGACGGCGAGCGTCTCGCCAAGGTCCAGGAGTCCAGCGACCTCGCCACCATGCACTACGTCCGCCAGGGCGACCCCAAGGGCCTCGGCCACGCCGTCCTGTGCGCCGCCCCGCACGTCGGGGACGAGCCCTTCGCCGTCCTCCTCGGCGACGACCTGATCGACCCGCGCGACCCGCTGCTCCAGCGCATGATCGAGGTGCAGCAGGAGCACGGCGGCAGCGTCGTCGCGCTGATGGAGGTGGCCCCCGAGCAGATCCACCTCTACGGATCCGCCGCCGTCGAGGCCACCGCCGACGCCGACGTCGTCCGGCTCAGCGGACTGGTCGAGAAGCCCTCCCGCGAGGAGGCGCCCTCCCACTACGCCATCATCGGCCGGTACGTCCTCGACCCGGCCGTCTTCGACGTGCTGAGCAAGACCGAGCCCGGCCGCGGCGGCGAGATCCAGCTGACCGACGCCCTCCAGCAGCTCGCCGCGGACGCCACGCTCGGCGGACCGGTGCACGGCGTCATCTTCCAGGGCCGCCGCTATGACACCGGCGACCGCGGCGACTACCTGCGTGCCATTGTCCGTCTCGCGTGCGAACGTGAGGACCTGGGACCGGACTTCCGGACCTGGCTCCAGCGATTCGTCACCGAGGAGATGCAGCAACGTTGAGCAGCGCCGCGCCCCGCACCGCAGAACAGGACCACCTCTGGTCGGTGGACGAGCACCTGGACGACATCCTCGCGACCGTCCGCCCGCTCGACCCGATCGAGCTGAACCTGCTCGACGCACAGGGATGCGTCCTCGTCGAGGACATCACGGTCCCGGTCTCCCTGCCCCCCTTCGACAACAGCTCGATGGACGGCTACGCGGTGCGGGTCGCGGACGTCGCCGGCGCGAGCGAGGAGTACCCGGCCTCCCTCGAGGTCGTCGGCGACGTCGCGGCCGGCGCGGCCGACCCCGTGCACGTGGGCCCCGGCCAGGCCGCGCGCATCATGACCGGCGCCCCGCTCCCGCCCGGCGCCGAGACCGTCGTCCCCGTCGAGTGGACCGACGGCGGACTCGGCGAGGGCCCCGCCGCCGGGATGCGCGCCCGCAGCCTCGCCCCCGACGGCGCCACCGGACAGGTCGCCGTGCACCGCCCCGCACCCGCCCGCGCGCACGTGCGCGCCCAGGGCAGCGACGTCCGGGCCGGCGACCGCGTCCTGGAGGCAGGCACCGTCCTCGGCCCGCCGCAGATCTCCCTGCTCGCCGCCGTCGGCCGCGGCACGGTCCGGGTGCGCCCGCGCCCGCGCGTCGTGGTCCTCTCCACCGGCAGCGAACTCGTCCAGCCCGACGAGCCGCTGCGCCCGGGCCAGATCTACGACTCCAACAGCTTCGCCCTCACCGCCGCCGCCCGCGACGCCGGCGCCATCGCCTACCGGGTGGGCGCGGTCGCCGACGACGCCGAGACCCTCCGCGACACCATCGAGGACCAGCTCGTCCGCGCCGACCTCATGGTGACCTCGGGCGGCGTCAGCGTCGGGGCGTACGACGTCGTCAAGGAGGCGCTGTCGCACGCGGGCGACGAGGACGAGCCCGGCAGCGGCGTGGAGTTCCGCCGCCTCGCCATGCAGCCGGGCAAGCCGCAGGGCTTCGGCTCCATCGGCCCCGACCACACCCCGCTGCTCGCCCTCCCCGGCAACCCGGTCTCCTCCTACGTCTCCTTCGAGCTGTTCGTCCGCCCCGCCATCCGCGCCCTGATGGGGCTCCAGGACGTCCACCGGCCGCGCGTCCGCGCCGAGCTGAGGGCGGAGAAGGCACTGACCTCGCCCAAGGGCCGCCGTCAGTTCCTGCGCGGCCGGTACGCCGACGGCGTCGTCACGCCCGTCGGCGGCGCCGGATCGCATCTGGTCGCCGCCCTGGCGCAGGCGAACGCGCTCATCGTGGTCCCCGAGGACGTCGAGGACGTGGCGCCCGGCACCGAGGTCGAGGCGGTCCTGCTCGGCTGAGCACCGCCCGTTGGCGGTACCGTGTCGCGCACAGCAGGCCCGTGCCCCGCACCGCGACGGGCCACGACCGGGAGCGCCACACGAACATGACCGTGCCTTCCCGGGGGGACACCCCCGGACCCACCGACGAGCAGTCCCGTCTGACCCACATCGACGAGGCGGGCGCCGCCCGCATGGTCGACGTGTCCGGCAAGGACGTCACCGCGCGCACCGCACGCGCCACCGGCCGCGTGCTCGTCGCGCCCCGCGTGATCGAGCTGCTGCGCGGCGAGGGCGTGCCCAAGGGCGACGCGCTGGCCACCGCGCGCATCGCGGGCATCATGGGTGCCAAACGCACCCCCGACCTGATCCCGCTGTGCCACCCCCTGGCGCTGTCCGGTGTGAAACTGGACCTGTCGGTCGCGGACGACGCCGTGGAGATCGCGGCGACGGTACGGACGACGGACCGGACGGGCGTCGAGATGGAAGCCCTCACCGCCGTGTCCGTGGCCGCGCTCACCGTGATCGACATGGTCAAGGCGGTCGACAAGGAGGCGGTCATCACGGACGTGCGGGTGGAGGAGAAGACGGGCGGCAAGTCGGGCGACTGGAGCAGGTCATGACGCCCTCCGCGGCCCCGTACCGGGCCCTCGTCGTCACGGCGTCCAACCGTGCCGCCGCCGGCGTCTACCAGGACACGGGCGGCCCGCTGATCGCCGACGGCCTGAAGCGTTTCGGCTTCGCCGTCGACGGCCCCCAGGTCGTCCCCGACGGCGACCCCGTGGAGGCCGCCCTGCGCGCGGCCGTCGACGCCGGGTACGACGTCGTCGTCACCACCGGCGGCACCGGCATCTCGCCCACCGACCGCACCCCCGAGGCCACCCGCCGCGTGATCGACCGCGAGGTCCCCGGCATCGCGGAGGCGATCCGCGCGTACGGCCGGGACAAGGTGCCCACCGCCGCCCTCTCCCGCGGCCTCGCCGGTGTCGCGCGCGCCACGCTGATCGTCAACCTGCCCGGGTCCAGCGGCGGGGTGAAGGACGGCCTGGCCGTCCTGGAGCCGCTGCTGAAGCACGCGGTGGACCAGCTGCGCGGCGGGGACCACCCCCGTCCGGACGCCGACGACGGGGGTGCGCACTGAACACCCCGTACTGGCCTGCGGAGCTGAGGGACGGCGACATCGTCCTCCGGCCGATAAAGCTGCGCGACCAGAAGGCCTGGCGCGAGGTGAACCGCCGCAACCGTGACTGGCTGCGGCCCTGGGAGGCGACCATCCCGCCGCCCACGCCCAGCGGTCCCGTCACCCACCGCCCCACCTACCGGCAGATGGTGCGCCACCTGCGCTCCGAGGCCAACGCGGGCCGCATGCTGCCGTTCGTCATCGAGTACCAGGGGCGTCTGGTAGGGCAGTTGACGGTCGCCGGGATCACCTGGGGCTCCATGTGCTCCGGGCACATCGGCTACTGGGTCGACGAGGCCGTCGCCGGACGCGGTGTGGTGCCGACGTCCGTCGCGATGGTCGTCGACCACTGTTTCCGCACCGTCGGACTGCACCGTATCGAGGTCTGCATTCGCCCGGAGAACGCGCCGAGCCGCAGGGTCGTGGAGAAACTCGGATTCCGTGAGGAAGGGCTGCGCCCGCGCTATCTCCACATCGACGGCGCGTGGCGCGACCATCTCGTGTTCGCACTCACCGCGGAGGAAGTCCCCGACGGTCTCCTCGCCCGCTGGCGCCGCACCCGCGGGCACGAGCGGTCCCGGGATGAGCTGCCCGGACGTCAGCAGCGCGACAGCGGAATCCCGCACGGCCCCGGTAATTGAATAAATGTTCGAATTGCGGTGCGGGTGACCGATCCGGAACCGGCAATTACCGGGATCCGGCGACTGTCTGATCGCATCCATCACAAGAAAAGTTCGAAATATCAGCCAGATCGTGCGACACACCGGCCCAATTGGCCTATGGCCTCGTGCAAACCCCTCTACGGTGTGAGGCGTGAGCAGCAGCGGCCTCATCTACGCAGTCATCGTCGGGGCCTGGGCCGCCTACTTGGTGCCGATGTGGCTCCGTAGGCAGGACGAGCTGAACGAGGCACGTCCGACGGAACGCTTCAGCACCGCCATCCGACTGCTGTCCGGACGGGCGGGCATGGAGCGCCGGTACGCCAAGGACCTGCAGGCGCGCTCCGCCGACGAGGGGGAGCAGGGCGTCCACGACCCGGATGCGATCACCGACACGGTGGACGTCCGGGCCTTCGCCGTGTCCCAGACCCGTCCGCACACCCAGGCGTCCGTACCGGCCCCGCCCGAGGAGCGCCCCGAACCGGGCCGCGACGGGCGGGTCACGCAGGAACGCGGCGGGCAGAGTCCGCACGAGCGCGGCGAACCGCACCCACCCGAGGAGGCCGCCCCGCACGAGGAGCGGCCCGCCGGGCGGGGCGAACCGGCCGCCGCCCGCGGTCCCGCCGCGCAGGGCCGCGTCCCCGCCGCCCGCCGCTCCCCGGACGCCGCCCGCCGGGACCGCAGTGCGCAGGCCGCCGCCGAGCGCGCCCGGCGCTCGAAGGTCCTCGCGCGCCGTCGGCGCACCATCACGATGCTGTTCCTCGCCTTCACGCTCGGCGCGGTCGTCGCCGCCGTCGGCGGGCTGGCGTTCCTCTGGGCGCCGGGCGTGCCCGCCGTGCTGCTCAGCACCTACATCGCCTACCTGCGCTCGCAGGAGCGCCGCCGGTTCGCCTACCAGATGGACCGCCGTCAGGCCGAGGCCGCGGCGCAGCGGCTGCGCGAGCGGCGGCCCCGTCGCCGTCCCGTCACCGACGAGGCCGACCCGGACGAACCGGAGGGCCCGGAAGCCGGCGCGGACACCGACCCGGGCATGTCCGCGCTCGCCGCGGACCGGCGCGCGCTGGTCGAGCAGACCGACCACGCCGAGTGGGTCGACCAGCAGCGTGAGCGCAGCCGGCGGCCCAGCCAGGGCGGGGACAGCTGGGACCCCGTCCCCGTCCCGCTCCCCACGTACGTGACGGCCCCCGTCGCGCCGCGCGCCTCCGGCGACGTCGACCTCGGCGCCCCGGACACCTGGAGCTCCGCCCGCTCCAGCGCCGTACCGGCCGAGGAGAGGCAGGCGGCCGCCGAGGAGCAGGAGCCGCCGGCCGACGACCGGGACGCGGACGACGATCGCACCGACGCCCGCCGCGCCGCCTCCGCCCGCCGCTCCCGCGAGCGCGGACGCACCCCGCTGTTCGACCAGTACGAGGACGGCGACCGCCCCAAGGCCGCGAACGAGTAGCGCCCGGCCAACGGATTTTTGAGCACCCCGATCGGGATGCTAAAGTTTCACTCGTTGCAAGGGCCTGTGGCGCAGTCCGGTAGCGCACCTCGTTCGCATCGAGGGGGCCAGGGGTTCAAATCCCCTCAGGTCCACGCAACGAAGCCCCGGCCGGGTTCACCCGGCCGGGGCTTCGACTTGTTGCGGCTGCCGGCCGGCGCCGCCGGCTCAACGCGTGAAGCCCCGCACCGGTTTCGCGGGCGGGGCTTCCCCGGGAACTTCTCGGCGGGTCACAGGTCCTTCGCGTAGCAGCGGCTGTCCTCGTGGAAGCGGTAGTAGCCGAACTTCTCGCAGGGCTCGTAGCCGCTGGAGGAGTAGAGCGCGATGGCCTCCGGCTGCTTGGTGCCGGTCTCCAGGACCATGCGGACGCGGCCGGCGGCGCGGGCGTCCTCCTCCAGGGCTGCCAGGATGCGGCGGGCGAGACCCCTGCCGCGCATCTCCTCGACGACGTACATGCGCTTCAGCTCGGCGTCGCCGTCCCGGTTGCCCTCGTCGTTGGCGTCCTGGACGCGCCAGCCGCCGGAGGCGACCGGGACGCCGAGCGTGTCGTAGGCGATCAGGTAGATGCCGTTGGGGGGACGGAAGTCCGCGGGGTCCATGGGGGTGGCGTCGCCGCCGTCGCCGTAGCGGATGTCGTACTCGGCCTGGACGGCTGCGTCCAGCTTCACGGCGTCGGGATGGTCGTAGGGGACCGGGCGGATTTCCATGACGATTACCGTAAAACATGCCCGGACCTGCGCGTGTCGTATCGTGCCCTCGTGCTCACTGTGACCTCTGTCAACGTCAATGGACTCCGCGCCGCCGCCAAGAAGGGCTTCGTGGAGTGGCTCGCCGGGACCTCCGCCGATGTGCTGTGCCTCCAGGAGGTGCGGGCCGAGGCGGCGCAGCTGCCGGAGACGGTGCGGGAGCCCGAGGGGTGGCACGTGGTGCACGCGCCGGCCGCCGCCAAGGGGCGCGCGGGCGTCTCCCTGTACACCCGGCGCGAGCCCGAGCGCGTCCGGATCGGCTTCGGCTCGGCCGAGTTCGACGGCAGCGGACGGTACGTCGAGGCGGACCTGCCCGGTGTGACGGTCGCCTCGCTGTACCTGCCGTCCGGCGAGGCCGGCACGGAGCGGCAGGACGAAAAGGTGCGCTTCATGGACGAGTTCCTCGCGTACCTCAAGGAGCTGCGGGAGAAGGCCGCCGCCGACGGCCGCGAGGTCGTCGTCTGCGGCGACTGGAACATCGCGCACGAGAAGGCCGACCTGAAGAACTGGCGCGGCAACACCAAGAACTCCGGCTTCCTGCCCGAGGAGCGGGAGTGGCTCTCCCGCGTCCTCGACCCGGCCGACGGCGGCTACGTCGACGTGGTGCGCGCCCTGCATCCGGATGTCGACGGCCCTTACTCGTGGTGGTCGTACCGGGGGCGCGCTTTCGACAATGACACGGGTTGGCGCATCGACTACCAGATGACCACCCGGGGCCTCGCGGACCGCGCGGTCAAGGCGTACGTGGAGCGCGCGGCCACCCACGCCGAACGCTGGTCGGACCACGCGCCCGTGACGGTCGTCTACGGGTAGGCCGGGACGTCCGCACCGCGGAGTCGGGCTGTTCGCCGGGTTCAGCCCCGCTTCCGCAGCCTCCGGTCCAGCGCCAGCGACAGCTCCGCGTCCACCACGCTGCGGGCCAGCGGGCGCAGGCGGTGGAGGGTCTCCTGCGGGGCGTGGCGCAGGATCAGGTCGGCGAAGAGGTCGGCGAGGGCGTCGGCGTGGGTGCGGACCTCCGCGCCGGTGCGGAGGACCTCGCCGAGCGGGATGCCCTCGCGGACCAGCGCGGAGGACACCTCGAGGAGGCGGTGGCTGATGTGGACGATCTCCTCGCCGTCGACGCCGAGGTAGCCGAGGTCCAGGGCGGCGGCCAGGTTCTCCGGGGTGACCTCGCCGGCGAAGTGGTCGGCGAGCTCCTCGGGGGTGAGACGGACCGGGGTCTCCTCGGTGGGGACCTCCATGCCGAGCAGGTCGCCGACGTCCCGGCCGTTGTCGAAGGCCTCGGCCAGCTCGGCTATGCCGTTCAGGGTGTGGCCGCGCTCCAGCAGCGCCGTGATGGTGCGCAGCCGGGCCAGGTGGTGGTCGTCGTACCAGGCGATGCGGCCCTCGCGGCGCGGCGGCGGGATGAGCTTGCGCTCGCGGTAGAAGCGCAGGGTGCGCACGGTGATGCCGGCGAGCCGCGCCAGTTCCTCCATGCGGTACTCGCGCCGTTCCGTGGGGGTGCCGCTGTCGTCCGTCACGCCTGAAGCCTAGGTCGTACCGGCGGTAACTTTCCTCGCGCACCCCCTACCCATGAGTACGACACTGCTCTACGCTCCCCATTGCGCCAGTGTTCACTGGCATGGTTCTGAGCGATGCGCGGAGGCTTTGGGATGGCCGAGCACGAGCATGTACGGGTCGCGGTGATCGGGTCGGGATTCGGCGGACTCGGGGCCGCCGTACGGCTGCGCCGCGAGGGGATCACGGACTTCGTCGTCCTGGAGCGGGCCGGCAGCGTCGGCGGCACCTGGCGCGACAACAGTTACCCCGGGTGCGCCTGCGACGTTCCCTCGCACCTGTACTCCTTCTCCTTCGCGCCCAACCCCGACTGGCCGCGCTCCTTCTCCGGCCAGGAGCACATCCGCGCCTACCTGGAGCGCGTCACCGACACCTTCGGACTGCGCCCGCACCTGCGCTTCAACGCCGAGGTGAAGCGGATGACCTGGGACGCCGAGCGGCTGCGCTGGGACATCGAGACCACCGCCGGCGACTGGAGCGCCGACGTCGTCGTCTCCGCCACCGGGCCGCTGTCCGAGCCCAAACTGCCGGACGTGCCCGGCCTCGACACCTTCCCCGGCAAGGTGTTCCACTCCGCCCGCTGGGACCACGACTACGACCTGCGCGGCAAGCGCGTCGCCGTGATCGGCACCGGCGCCTCCGCCATCCAGATCGTCCCGTCGGTCCAGAAGCAGGTGGAGAAGCTCACCCTCTTCCAGCGCACCCCGGCCTGGGTGCTGCCCCGCATGGACCGGCCCATCGGCGCCGCCGAGCGCGCCGTGCACCGGGCGCTGCCCTTCACCACCAAGCTGCGCCGCGGGGTGCTGTGGGGCATCCGCGAACTCCAGGTGCAGGCGTTCACCAAGCACCCGGGCGAGCTCGGCTTCGTCGAGCAGCTCGCCAAGCGGAACATGGCGCGGGCGATCAAGGACCCGGCGCTGCGGGCCAAGCTCACCCCCGACTACCGCATCGGCTGCAAGCGGATCCTGCTGTCCAGCACGTACTACCCGGCCCTCGCACAGCCCAACGTGGACGTCGTCGCGAGCGGGCTGACCGAGGTGCGCGGATCCACGCTGGTCGCCGCCGACGGCAGCGAGGCCGAGGTCGACGCGATCGTCTTCTCCACCGGCTTCCACGTCACCGACATGCCGATCGCCGAGCGGGTCGTCGGACCCGAGGGCAGGACGCTCGCGGAGGTGTGGTCGGGCGGCATGCAGGCGCTGCGCGGCGCCTCCGCGGCCGGCTTCCCCAACTGGATGACGATCATCGGCCCCAACACCGGCCTCGGGAACTCCTCGATGATCCTGATGATCGAGTCCCAGCTGAACTACATGGCCGACTACCTGCGCCAGCTCGACGTCCTGGGGGTCCCCCCAGGCCCTTCGGGCTCTGGGGGAGGCCGGGTCGCCCTCGACGCCCGCCCCAGCGCGGTCCGCGCCTGGAACCACCGGGTGCAGGAACGGATGAAGCGCACGGTGTGGAACACCGGCGGCTGCACCAGCTGGTACCTCGACGCGAGCGGCCGCAACACCACCATCTGGCCCGGCACCACCGCCGAGTTCCGGCGCGCCACCCGCCGCGTCGACCTCGCCGAGTACGCCGTGCTGCGCGCCGCCGACGCGCGGCCCGGGACCGGTGCGGAGAGCGCGGAGGTGGCCGCATGAGCCGCCCCACCCCCGTCACCACCGGACGCTACGCACTGCCCGCCCCGGCGAGCGAACTGACCGCCACCTCCGCCGACGGCGCCCAGATCCACGTCGAGGTGCACGGACCCGAGGGCGCACCCGCCGTCGTCCTCGCGCACGGCTGGACCTGCTCGACCGCCTTCTGGGCCGCGCAGATCAGTGGACTAGCCGCCGACCACCGGGTGATCGCCTACGACCAGCGCGGCCACGGACGCACCCCGGCGAGCCCCGCGTGCAGCACGGACACGCTCGCCGACGACCTCGAGGCCGTCCTCACCGCCACCCTCGCCCCGGGCGAGCGCGCCGTGATCGCCGGTCACTCCATGGGCGGCATGACGGTGATGGCCGCCTCCGCCCGGCCCGCGTTCCGTGAGCACGCCGCCGCCGTCCTGCTGTGCAGCACGGGCAGCACGCGGCTCGTCCCCGAGTCCACGGTGCTGCCGCTGCGTCCCGGCCGCGTCCGGACCTGGATCACCGGGCACATCCTCGGCAGCCGCGCCCCGCTCGGCCCGGTCACCCCCGCCGCCCGGCGCATCCTCAAGTACGCGACCATGGGCCCCGCTTCGGCGCCCGACATGGTGGAGGCCTGCGCCCGCATCGTGCACGCCTGCCCCCGCACCGTCCGCCACGCCTGGTCGCACGTGCTCGCCACGCTCGACCTCGACGCGGCGGTAAGGGAGTTGAACGTGCCCGCGGAGATCGTCGTCGGGACGGCCGACCGGCTCACCCCGCCCGTGCACGCCCGTGCGCTCGCCGACGCGCTGCCCGACTGCCGAGGCGTCACCGAACTGCCCGGCGTCGGCCACATGACCCCCGTCGAGGAACCCGACCTGGTCACCACGCGGATCCGGGACCTCGTAGCCGCCCACGTGAGTGCCCGACAGCCGTCCGTACCCGTCGAGGAGAGCGCATGAGCAGGGTCAGTCTGGAAGGAAAAGTCGCCGTCGTCACCGGCGCGGCGCGCGGGGTCGGGGAGCTGCTCGCCCGCAAACTCTCCGCGCGCGGCGTGAAGGTGGCGCTGGTCGGACTCGAACCGGACGCGCTGAAGGACGTCTCCGCCCGGCTGCACAGCGACAGCGATCACTGGCATGCGGACGTCACCGACCCCGAGGCGATGGCCCGGGTCGCCGGGGAGGTGCGCGAGCGGTTCGGCCGGGTGGACATCGTGGTCGCCAACGCCGGTGTGGCGACGGGCGGTCCGTTCACCGAGTCCGACCCGGACGCCTGGCGGCGGGTCATCGAGGTCAATCTGATCGGATCGGCGGTCACCGCACGGGCGTTCCTGCCGCTGCTCGCCGAGAGCCGCGGCTACCTGCTGCAGATAGCGTCCCTCGCCGCGATCACCCCGGCGCCGATGATGACGGCGTACTGCGCCTCCAAGTCGGGCGTGGAGGCGTACGCGCACGCGCTGCGCGCCGAAGTCGCCCACCGGGGTGTCAAGGTGGGCGTGGGCTATCTGTCGTGGACGGACACCGACATGGTGCGCGGCGCCGACCAGGACGACGTCATGCGGGAGTTGAGGCAGCGGCTGCCCTGGCCGTCCAACAAGACCTATCCGCTCGGGCCCGCCGTGGACCGGCTCGTCGCCGGTATCGAGCGGCGCTCCGCGCACGTCTACGGACAGGCCTGGCTGCGCGGCATGCAGGGCATCCGCGGCTACCTCCCCGCCCTCATCGGCACGGTGGGACAACGGGAGATGAAGCGGTTCGGGCACCGGCTCGACGGGCTGCGCATCGGCCTGGTCGGGGCGGGCGGCAACGCCGACGAACAGCATCGCGCTACGGTGCGTGACTGATCGACATGCGCAGGGTCACCGTCCGTGTGAATCTGGTCGGGCAAGTTCCCCCACCCCACAACGGGAGTGAACCCACATGGGTATGAAGGACCAGATGCAGGAGAAGGCCGGCCAGTTCCAGCAGCAGGCCAAGCAGCGCGCCCAGCAGGGCAAGGAGCAGCTGCAGAACCGCGGCCGCCGTCGGGACGACGAGCAGGACCCGCAGCGTCGCCGCGAGTCCGAGGAGCGCATCGACCAGGACCGCGAGGTCTGACGTCGACGCACCCGGGCAGTGACGTGCCGTAGGAAGGGGTGCCCCTGGCGAAGGGGGCACCCCTTTCTCGCGCCCTCAGCGGCTGCGCGGCGGCAGCTTCGGACGCGACCGGTCGGGCACGTCGGCGTATCCCGGGGGCGAGGCGGGCGGTTCGGCTTCCAGCAGGTCGAGGGCGAGCCGTACGGCGTCGTCGAGGACGGCGTGCCTGCCCTCGGCCCAGTCCAGCGGGGTGCGCAGCGCCTCCAGGTCGGGGTCGACGCCCCGGTTCTCCACGGACCAGCCGTACGCGTCGAACCAGGCAGCGTTCATCGGCACCGTGATCACCGTGCCGTCCCCGAGCCGGTGCCGGCCGGTCATGCCGACCACCCCGCCCCAGGTGCGCTGTCCCACCACGGGCCCGAGCTTCAGCAGTTTGAACGCGGCGGTGATCATGTCGCCGTCGGAGCTGGTCGCCTCGTCGGCCAGCGCCACCACGGGCCCGCGCGGCGCGTTGGACGCGTACGACACGGGCTGGGCGTCGCGGGTGAGGTCCCAGCCGATGATGGTGCGGGTCAGCTTCTCCACCACGAGCTCGCTGATGTGCCCGCCCGCGTTGCCGCGCACGTCCACGATGAGTGCGGGCCGGGACATCTCCATCCGCACGTCCCGGTTGAACTGCGCCCAGCCGGAGCCGCCCATGTCGGGGATGTGCAGATACCCGCACCGGCCGCCGCTCAACTCCCGCACGACGGAGCGGCGTTTGGCCACCCAGTCCTGGTAGCGCAGGGGCGTCTCGTCGACCAGCGGGACGACCGCGACCCGCCGGGGCGGTCCCTCGCCGTCGGGCAGGAACGTCAGCTCCACGGTGGTGCCGCCCGCCGCGGCGAGCAGCGGGTACGGTCCGGCCGGCGGGTCCACCGGGCGGCCGTCGACATGGGTGAGGACCGCTCCCTCGCGGATGCCCGCGCCGGCCAGCGGGGAACGGGCGCGGGAGTCGGACGAGTCGCCGGGCAGGATCCGCTGCACCGTCCAACCCGCCTCGCGGTGCACAAGGTTGGCGCCCAGGAGCCCTTGGCGGCGCTGGTAGTGCGGGGGTCCCTCGTTGCGCCGGGCTGCGGTGACGTAGGCGTGCGAGGTGCCCAGTTCGCCGAGGACCTCGCGCAGCAGGTCGGCGAACTCGTCGGGGGAGGCGACCCGTTCGACCAGCGGCCGGTACTGCTCCAGCACGCCGTCCCAGTCGATCCCGCACATGTCCGGTTCCCAGAAGTAGGCGCGGATCAGCCGCCCCGCCTCCGCGTAGGCCTGGCGCCACTCGGCCGCCGGGTCCGCCTCGTGCTTGATGCGGCGCAGGTCGATCCACACCGTGGAGTCGCCGTCGCCCGGCTCGGTGGCGGGCACCGCCCGCAGGTCCCCCTCGTCGACCACGACCAGCCGGGTGCCGTCGCCGCTGACCGCGAAGAAGTCGAGGTGGGTGACGAGTTCGGACTTCCTGGCCTTGGGGACGTCGAAGTGCTCCAGGGTGGGCCGGCCGGTGGTGTCGTCGGGGTTGGCGAACGTCTCGCCCAGTGCGCCCGAGATCGGCCAGCGCAGCCACACGAGGCCGCAGCCCGCGACCGGGTACAGGCCCGAGTACTTGGACGCGGCCACCGGGAAGGGCGTCACCCTGCTCTCCAGACCCTCCGCCTCCACGGTGACCGTGCCGCCCTCGTCGCCCTCCTCCAGCGGGTCGAGCCCTCCGGCGGCGGGCCGCCCCTCCGGGTTCAGTGCGAACGGCGAGGGCGTCGCCGACGACAGCGGCACCAGGTACGGGCGGCAGCCCAACGGGAAGGACAGGTCGCCGGTGTGCACGTCGTACACCGGGTCGAAGCCGCGCCAGGACAGGAACGCCAGATAGCGGCCGTCCCGGGTGAAGACCGGGTTCTCGTCCTCGAAACGGCCGCCTGTGACGTCCAGGACCAGCCGGTCCTTGATGCGGGCGAGCTTGATCTGCCGCAGCGACCGCCCGATGACCGGGTGGGACCAGGCCAGCCAGGCGCCGTCGGGGGAGAAGGCGAGGTCGCGCACCGGGCCGTTGCCGGAGTGGATCAGCTCGGTGACCTCCTCCGACGTGCCGTCCGTCGCCTCGTCGGTGTCCACCAGCAGCAGCCGCCCGTCGTGCGCGGCGACCGCGAGCCGCTGCCCCTCGGGGTCGGCGACCATCTCCAGGACCCGGCCGAGCTTCCCGGCGGCCAGCCTGCGGTGTGCGCGGTGTCCGGTCGCCCGGGGCAGCGAGGCGATCTCCACGGCGTCCTCGCCCTCGGCGTCCGTGACGTAGGCGACCTGGCCGCCCGCGCCGAGCATCTCCGGCAGCCGTACCCGTACGCCCGGGGTGTCGGTGAGGGTGCGGGCGGGGCCGTCGCGGTGGGTGAGCCAGTAAAGGCTGCCGCGTACCGCGACCGCGCTGGCCCGGCCGGTCTCGTCGACGGACAGGCCGTCCAGGTGCTGCGCCGTGGGCACCTGGTAGGGGCGCCGGCCGGAGCGCGGACCGCTCAGCCGCACGTCCAGCCGGCGCGGCTCCGAGCCGGGCGACAGGTCGTCCACGATCCACAGGTCGCCGGCGCACTGGTACACGACGCGGGTGCCGTCGGTGGCGGCGTGCCGGGCGTAAAAGGCGTCGTGGTCGGTGTGGCGGCGCAGGTCCGTGCCGTCGTGGGCGCAGGAGTAGAGGTTGCCGATGCCCTCGTGGTCGGAGAGGAAGGCGATCCGGCCGCCGGCGAACATCGGCGAGTGGAGGTGACCGTCCAGCCCTTCCAGCAGACGGTGGCCGTGCAGCCAGAGCCTGCCGGTGGCGCCGCCCCGGTAGCGCTTCCAGGAAGCCGGTTCGTGCGGCGGGGTGCCGGTGAGCAGCAGGGACCTGCGCTCGCCCGCCAGGTCGGCGACCTGGATGTCGGAGACCGGGCCCCAGGGCAGCTTGCGTCCGGGGCTGCCGTCGAGGCCGAGCTTGTAGGCCCAGGTGAAATAGGAGAAGGGCTCGCCGTGCGAGGTGACGGCGAGGATCGCCTCGTGCCCGTGTTCGTCGGGCGGGGCCCAGCCGCAGACCCGGGTGTCGGAGCTCCCCCAGTACGTCAGCCGCCGGCCGGGGCCGCCGTCCACCGGAACCAGGTGCACCTCGGGATCCAGGGTGCGCCAGCTGGTGTACGCGATGTGGCGGCCGTCGGGGGAGAAGCGGGGGTGACCGAGCTTGGTGCGGTCGGCGGTGAGCCGCCAGGCGCGGCCCGCCCCCTCCAGCGGAGCGAGCCATAGGTCGTCCTCCGCCACGAAGCACAGCAGGTCGTCCTTGAGGTGCGGCAGACGCAGATAAGTCACTCTCCCCATGCTTTTCCGGGGGACGGACCGCAGCAACTTATGCGGAACCGACAAGCGTGACGCATACCACGTACGAAACGGTTTCGTTTCGCTACTCGTGAGTTGTACCTTCGTCTTGTACGAAACCGTGTCGTTTCTTTGACGCGGTGGGACTTGGAGCGGAAAGGTGGTCGGCATGAGTGACATCGCGATGTCCCGTCGCAGCCGGATCACCCCCGAGCGCGAGGCCGAGCTCTACCGGGCCGTGCTCGACCTGCTCCGTGAGGTCGGTTACGACGCCCTCACCATGGACGCCGTAGCCGCCCGCACCCGGTCCAGCAAGGCCACGCTCTACCGCCAGTGGGGCGGCAAGGCCGAGCTGGTGGTCCGGGCGATGCACAGCCAGAAGCCCGGCAGCATCGCCGACGTGGACACCGGGTCCCTCCGGGGTGACCTGCACACGATCATCAGCCGCGAGGACGACTGCGTCATGGCGGAGAACGTCGCACTCATGCGCGCGCTCGCCATGGCGGTGCACCAGAACGACGACCTGCGCCAGGCGCTCCGTGAGTGGCTGGTGGAGCCGGAGGTCGAGGAGTTCCGGCGGATCGTCGACCGCGCGGTCGAACGGGGCGAGGTCCGCGCCGACAACCCGGCGCTGGACTACGTCGTGCACATGCTCGTCGGCGCCTTCGCCACACGGATGCTGATCGACGAACAGCCGCCCACGCAGGCCTTCCTCCGGTCGTACATCGACGCCGTGGTGCTCCCCGCCCTCGGAGTCGCCCCAGCCGACTGACCCCCAGCAGCACCGAGAAAGCCACCTCCTGACGCATCCTCCCCCGCTGCCTCAAAGGCGCGGGCGGTGCCCCCAACCCGTCGGGCTGATCCCCCCTGCCCTGAAACATCCACGACCTGACCGGGAGCACGCCCTCGTGGCCACATTCCTGTACCGACTCGGCCGGTTCTCCTTCCGGAAACGGCACTTCGTCGCCCTCTTCTGGGTGGCGCTGCTGGCGCTCGCGGGCGCCGGCGCGGCCGGCGCGCCCGCCGCCGGCAACTCGTCCTTCTCCATCCCCGGCACCGAAGCCCAGAAGGCCTTCGACCTGCTGGACGAACGGTTCCCCGGCGCCAGCGCCGACGGCGCAACCGCCCGCGTCGTCTTCAAGGCGCCCGACGGCCAGAAGATGACCGACCCCGGCAACAAGGCGGCGGTCCAGGACACCGTCGACGAGCTGTCCGGCGGTGCCGAGGTCGCCCAGGTCACCGACCCGTACCAGGGCGGCGGCGTCAGCCAGGACGGCACCGTCGCCTACGCCTCCGTGACCTACAAGGTCCCCGGCATGGAGCTGGAGGAGACCTCCCGTGAGGCGCTGAAGGCCGCCGCCGAGGACGCCCGCGACTCGGGGCTGACCGTCGAGATCGGCGGTGACGCCCTCCAGGCCATACCGGAGACCGGCTCCGCCGAGATCATCGGCATCGGCGTCGCCGCGGTCGTCCTGGTCATCACCCTCGGCTCGCTCCTCGCCGCCGGACTGCCGCTGCTCACCGCCATCGTCGGCGTCGGCATCGGCGTCGCCACCATCACCGCGCTGGCCAGCACCCTCGACCTGGGCTCCACCACCTCCATCCTGGCCTCGATGATCGGTCTCGCGGTCGGCATCGACTACGCCCTGTTCGTGGTCTCCCGCTACCGCGCCGAACTCGCCGAGGGACGAGAGCGCGAGGAGGCGGCCGGACGGGCCGTCGGCACCGCGGGTTCCGCCGTGGTCTTCGCCGGTCTGACCGTCGTCATCGCCCTGGTCGGCCTGTCCGTCGTCAACATCCCGATGCTGACGAAGATGGGCATCGCCGCCGCCGGCACGGTCGCCGTCGCGGTCCTCATCGCCCTCACCCTCATCCCCGCCGTGCTCGGCTACGCCGGCCGCCGGGTCCGCCCTGCGGGCGAGAAGAGCAAGCTCCTCGGCGGCGGACGCGCCAAGGACAAGGCGGACCGGCCCAACGCGGGCACCCGCTGGGCGAGCTTCGTCGTCCGCCGCCCGCTGGCCGTGCTGCTGCTCGGCATCATCGGCCTCGGCGCCGCCGCGGTCCCGGCCGGCTCCCTGGAGCTGGGCCTGCCCGACGACGGCTCCCAGCCGACGTCCACCACGCAGCGCCGCGCCTACGACCTGCTCTCCGACGGCTTCGGCCCCGGCTCCAACGGCCCGCTGGTCGTCGTGGTCGACGCGCAGGGCAGCGAGGATCCGCAGGCCGTCTTCCGGCAGGCCGGCGACGAGATCAAGGCGCTCGACAACGTCGTGAACGTCGCCCCCGCCGCCCCGAACAAGGCCGGCGACACCGCGACGATCGCCGTCATCCCGGACGCCAAGCCGTCCTCGGTGGCCACCGAGGACCTGGTCCACGACATCCGGGCCGTGGGCGCCGACATCAAGGACGGCACCGGCGCGGAGGTCCTCGTGACCGGCGCCACGGCGATGAACATCGACGTCTCGCAGAAGCTGAACGACGCGCTGGTGCCGTACCTGGTGCTGGTGGTCGGACTCGCGTTCCTGCTGCTGATCGTGGTGTTCCGCTCGATCCTGGTCCCGCTGAAGGCGGCCCTCGGCTTCCTGCTCTCCGTGCTGGCGGCCCTCGGCGCGGTCGTCGCGGTCTACCAGTGGGGCTGGCTGTCCGGCCTGATGGGCGTGGAGGAGACCGGCCCGATCATGTCGATGATGCCGATCTTCATGGTCGGCGTGGTCTTCGGACTGGCCATGGACTACGAGGTGTTCCTCGTGACCCGTATACGCGAGGCCCACGTCCACGGCGAGAAGCCGGCGCAGGCCGTGGTCACCGGGTTCCGGTACAGCGCGCGGGTGGTGACCGCCGCGGCGATCATCATGATCGCGGTGTTCTCCGGGTTCATCGGATCCAGCGACTCCATGGTCAAGATGATCGGCTTCGGCCTCGCGATCGCCGTCCTCTTCGACGCGTTCGTGGTCCGTATGGCGATCGTCCCGGCCGTCCTGGCGCTGCTCGGCGACAAGGCGTGGTGGCTGCCCAAGTGGCTGGACCGGGCGCTGCCCAACGTCGACGTCGAGGGCGAGAGCCTCGCTGCGCACGAGGGCGCGGCGGGCAAGGACGACGAGGACAAGGAACTCGTCCGGGCCTGACCGCCAGGACGAGTCTCGACCAGCCGGTGAGGGCTCCGTGGGGACGGGGCGCCCTCACCGGCTTCCTCGTTCCCGTCCGTCGTGGCCGTCGTGGCCGTCGTGTCGGCCGTTCGCCGTGTGCCGTGTGCCGTGTGCGGTGTCCGTCGCCCGGAAGGAGGTCGCGTGGGCCGGGTTCCGGCGGTTACGGTGCCCCGCATGACCACTTCAGCCACCGGAACCGAAGGCTCCGCAGCCCACCCGCGCTTTGCCGAGGCCCTGCGCGAACTGGGCCTCGAGGACGTGGTCGGCCAAGTCCGCCGCTTCCCGGACGCCACCCGCACCGCCGCGGAGGCAGCCGCGGCGATCGGCTGCGAGCTCAGCGAGATCTGCAAGTCCCTGATCTTCGCCGCTGACGGCGACCCGGTCCTGGTCCTCATGGACGGCGCGTCCCGCGTCGACCTCGACCGGGTCCGCGAGGAACTCGGCGCCGGGCGGGTCACGCGCGCCAAGGCCGACGTCGTCCGCGAGACCACCGGCTACGCCATCGGCGGCGTACCCCCCTTCGGCCACCGCACCCGCACCCGCGTCCTCGCCGACCGCTCCCTCCTCGACCACCCCGTGGTCTGGGCAGCGGCAGGCACCCCCTACGCGGTCTTCCCGATGCCCCCGAAGGACCTGATCGCCCACGCGGGCGCCACGCTGGTGGACGTCCGCGAACACGAGGCGTGAGGCCTCGGGCGCCGGCGCCGGTGGGCGCCGGTCCCTCCGGACGTACGGCGTGAACACCCCGGAGTCGGCGGGGCCTTGGCGGCGGTGTCCGCCGACGTGCCGGCCCTGGTAGGGATTCGTTGATCACTGGCCGGAAAGCGGCGCATCGTCCCCGGTGGGCGGCCGGGTGCAGGGTGACGGGGCGAGGCGCACCCTGGAACGAGAGGTAATCCGGAGGTGATCCGTCATGATGCACACCGCAGTGGGATGGCACGTGGAGATGGAGTTCTCGGAGGACGACCAGCACACCCGGGCGGTCGCGATGGTCAGGCTGCCCGACGGGTCCGAGGTGCGCGCCCACGGGCACGCGTCCCGGCACTACACCGACTCCAATCAGCCGCGGGTCGGGGAGGAGATCGCCGGCGCCCGGGCCCTGAACGAACTCGCGATGCAGATGCTCGACAAGGCGCACCGCGAGATCGACGACGCGTCCGGCCGCGTCTCCCATCCGATCCACGTCTAGGACGGTCCCCGTCCAGGACGACCCACGCCTGGGACGGTCCCCGTCCAGTACGGTCCCCGTCCGGGACGACCGTGTTCAGGACGCCGGCAGGCACTCCCGTACGGCGCGGATCAGCGCCTGAGCCCTGGGGTCCGCGGTGACCGTCCTGCGGAAACCGTTGGTGACGTAGCCGAGGGCGATGCCGGACTCCGGGTCGGCGAAGCCGAGGGAGCCGCCGCGCCCGGGGTGGCCGAAGGAGCCCGGGGCCAGGAGCGGGGACGCGCTGCCGTGCAGCATGTAGCCGAGTCCGAAGCGGGTGCCGACCACCAGGACCCGGTCGGGGCCCGCCGACTCCTCGGCGCGGGCGCGCTCCACCGTGTCCGTGGAGAGCAGGCGCACCCCGTCGACCGGGCCGGTGAGTGACGCGTAGAAGCGGGCCAGCCCGTCCGCCGTCGCGATGCCGTTGGCGGCGGGCAGGGCGGCCGTGCGGAACGCGGGGTCGTTGTGGTCCGGGGACGGGTCGATCGCGGCGAAGGCGCGGCGGGTGAGGGAGTCCGGATCGGTGTAGGCGGCGGTGACCGACCGCTTGGGCCGGGCGCGCAGCGCTCCCGACGGCTCGGGTCCCTCGACCTTGCCCGCCCGCCCGACGCGGTGCGCCTCGGAGGCCGGGAGGCCCACCCACAGGTCCAGGCCCAGCGGAGCCGCCATCTCGGACGCGATCCACTCCCCGGTGCCCTTCCCGGTCACCCGGCGCACCAGCTCGTCCACCAGCCAGCCGTACGTCAGCGCGTGATAGCCGTGGTCCGTGCCCGGCTCCCACACGGGGGCCTGAGCGGCGACCGCGTCGGCGGCCCGTACCGGGTCGGTGGCGTCGGCGAAGCTCAGCGGGCGGTCCAGCACGGGCAGGCCCGCGCGGTGCGCGAGGACGTGCCGGACCAGCACGCCCTCCTTGTCCTGCGCCTTGAACTCCGGCCAGTACCGGCCGACCGGCGCGTCCAGGTCGAGCAGGCCCCGCTCGTGCAGCATCAGCACCGCGGCGGCCGCGACGCCCTTCGTCGCCGACCGCACGACCTGCGCGGTGTCCCGCTGCCAGGGCGCGTCGCCGTCGCCGTCGACGTCCTTCGTCCCGGCCCACAGGTCCACGACCCGGCGCCCGTCCCGGTACACGGCGAGCGCCGCCCCTCGCTCTCCGAGCCGCTCGAAGTTCCGGGCGAACGCCTCCCGGACCGGTTCCCACCCGCCGGCCACCGTGCCGTGCACCTCGACGTCCACGTCTCGTCGTTCCTTCCACTCGCCTGCGACAACGGGTGCAACCACGCCGCCGCGCCTGCGATTCCAGGGCTCGGCGCGTTCGTCACCCACGGCCGGGCGGCGCCGGCACGGAACGCGGGTCGAAGCCGTACGGCAGTTCCAGGCGGTGCGCCCGCATGAGGCCGTCGTCGGCGAGCAGGTCACCCGTCGGGCCGTCCGCCGCGATCACCCCGTCGCTGAGGACCAGCGCGCGCGGGCACAGCTCCAGCGCGTACGGCAGGTCGTGCGTGACCATCAGGACGGTGACGTCCAACGAGCGCAGGATGTCGGCCAGTTCACGGCGGGACGCCGGGTCGAGGTTGGAGGACGGCTCGTCCAGGACGAGGATCTCCGGCTCCATCGCGAGCACGGTCGCCACGGCCACCCGGCGCCGCTGCCCGAAGGAGAGGTGGTGCGGCGGGCGGTCCTTGAACTCCGCCATGCCGACCCGCTCCAGCGCGCGGTCGACGCGCGCCTCCAGCTCGGCCCCCTTCAGCCCGGCCGCCGCCGGACCGAAGGCCACGTCCTCCCGCACCGTCGGCATGAAAAGCTGGTCGTCGGGGTCCTGGAAGACGATGCCGACCCGCCGCCGGATCTCGGCCATGTTCCGCTTGCCGACCTCGAGGCCGGCCACGCGGACGGTGCCCGCGCCGCCGGTGAGGATGCCGTTGAGGTGCAGGACGAGGGTGGTCTTGCCGGCGCCGTTCGGCCCGAGCAGCGCCACCCGCTCGCCGCGCCCGATGGTGAAGTCCACGCCGAACAGCGCCTGATGGCCGTCGGGGTAGGCGAACGCGAGGCCGGAGACCTCCAGGGAAGCAGTACTCACAGGGTCCATCCCAGCAGACACACGACGAGGGCGGCACAGGGGAGGGTCAGGGCGTACGACCACTGCGCCCGGGACGCCGCCACCTCGTCGATCACCGGCATGACCCCGGTGTAGCCGCGGCTCACCATCGCCAGGTGGACGCGCTCGCCGCGTTCGTAGGAGCGGATGAACAGAGCGCCCGCCGACTTGGCGAGCACACCCCAGTGCCGTACTCCGCGCGCCTCGAAGCCCCGGGACTCGCGGGCGATCCGCATGCGGCGCATCTCGTCGGCGATGACGTCGCCGTAGCGGACCATGAAGGACGCGATCTGCACCAGCAGCGGGGGCAGCTTGAGCCGCTGCAGGCCGTGCAGCAGCTCCCGCAGTTCGGTGGTGGCGGCGAGCAGGACGGACGCGGCGACGCCGAGGGTGCCCTTGGCCAGCACGTTCCAGGCGCCCCACAGGCCGTTCACGCTCAGCGACAGCCCGAGGACGTCGACCCGCTCGCCCTCGGCGACGAACGGCAGCAGCACGGCGAACGCGACGAACGGCACCTCGATCAGCAGCCGCTTCAGCAGGAAGCCGGCCGGCACGCGCGCCGCGTACGCGACCGCGGCGAGCAGCACGGCGTACGCGCCGAACGCCCACATCGCCTCGCGCGGCGTGGACACGACCACGATCACGAAGGCGAGCACCGCGGCGAGCTTGGTGTGGGGCGGCAGGGCGTGCACGGGGGAGTGGCCGTGCCGGTAGAGCCGGTGGGAGTGACCCGCGCCCACGTCAGACGCTCGTGCCGGCGGAGGTGGTGTCCTCCGCCCGCTCGTCGGCGGCGCGCCGGCGGCGGACCGCCCAGAACACGCCCGTGCCCGCGAAGACCGTCACGCCGACGCCGATCACGCCCGCGAGACCGCCGGACAGCCGGGCGTCGTCGACGTCCTTCACGCCGTAGTCGGCGAGCGGGGAGTCCCCGACCGCGTGCTCCTCGGCCTGCTTGTCGATGCCGTGGTCGGCGGCGACCTTCTCCAGGCCGTCCGGGTTCGCCGAGGCGTAGAAGCTCACGAACCCCGCGAGCACCAGCGAGGTGACCAGGCCGGCGATCCAGACCTTGCGGGGGGAGCGCGCGGCGGCCGGGACGGGCTCCGCGGTCTCCGGGGCGTCGACCAGCTCGCCGTTCACCCGCAGCTTCAGCTTCTGCCCCAGCCCGCGCGCGCCGTGCACCAGGTCGGGGCGTACGGCGATCACCGCGCCGACGGTCAGCGCGGTGATGGCGGCCTCGCCGAGGCCGATGAGGACGTGTACGCCGACCATCGCGGTGGCGACCTTGCCGATCGACACGTCGGTGGTGCCGCCCACCGCGTACAGCAGCGTGAAGACGACCGCGGAGGCCGGGACGGAGATCAGGGCGGCCACGAAGGAGGCGGCGGTCACCGAGTGGCGGGAGCGCGGCAGCACCTTCACCAGGCCGCGGAACAGCGCGTACGCCACCACGGTGGTGGTGATCGCCATGGTGGTGATGTTCACTCCGAGCGCGGTGAGGCCGCCGTCGGCGAACAGCACGGACTGGAGCAGCAGCACCACGGACACGCACAGCACACCCGTGTACGGGCCGACGAGGATCGCCGCGAGGGCGCCGCCGAGGAGGTGGCCGCTGGTGCCGGCGGCCACCGGGAAGTTCAGCATCTGCACGGCGAAGATGAACGCCGCGACCAGCCCGGCCAGCGGGGCGGTGCGCTCGGCGCCGCCGCCCGCGCCGGGGCGTGCGGTGTCGTCGAGCTCGCGGCGCGCGCCGCGCAGGCTCACGGCGATCGCGCCGGCGGCGAGGACGCCGGCGGCGGCGGAGATGGGGACGTCGATGAATCCGTCAGGTGCGTGCACGGACTCGATGATGTGCCCTGTTGCGAACCTTTCGCAAGAGCGAGTGACTTGTTCTACCTTCCGTCTTACTTCGCTCTTATCTCATCCGTGCTATTCGGCGCTCGGAAGCGCGGATTCCGATTCAGGTGCACGATGGGACGGGGTGGGTAAACGGCACATAAGCCACGAAGCCTTGTCGGTGTTCGACGCAGCGTAAGGGGCCCACCGATGTCCGTGATCGAGCAGTACGCGCGAGTCCACATCGTGACGGATGCGGATCCCCTGCTGGAGAGTCACGGGGCCGTCCCCGTGCTGCTGCGGTACGACCCCGAGACCGACCCCGTCCATGTCCGGGTGCGCCTGCCCGGCTCGATGCCCCGCGAGTGGATCATCGACCGTGACCTCCTGGAACACGGCCTCACCGCGCCCGTGGACCGCGGCGGCATACGCGTGTGGCCGTGCGGCCGGGTCCAGACGGTCGTGGAGTTCCACACCGGCCAGGGCCACTCGGTGGTCGAGTTCGACACCAAGACCCTGTCCCGCTTCCTCCGCCTCGCCCACGTGACGACGGCGCAGCCGGTGCCCCACTGACCACCCGGACGAGGGACCGCCCGGACGAAGACCGCCCGGGCCCTCCGGTCTCTCAGCCGCCCGCCTTCAGCAGGGTCGCCACGATCGGGCCCGCCGTGGAGCCGCCGTGGCCGGCGGACTGGACGACGGCGGCCGCCGCCAGGTCGCCGCGGTACGCGGTGAACCAGCCGTTGGGCTTCTTCTGCCCGTCCACCTCGGCCGAGCCCGTCTTCGCGCCGCGCTCACCGTCGACCCCGGCCATCGCCTCCGTGGCGGTGCCGGCGGTCGCCGTGTACGACATAAGTTCCCGCAGCTGCGCGAGCGTGTCCGCGGACAGGGTGCGCGGCGCGGTCGCCAGCTGACGTCCGTCGACCTCCGGCGAGACCAGGTAGGGCTGGTGGAAGACACCCGCCTTCACCGTCGCCGACACCGACGCCATGTTCAGCGGGTTCATCCGCACCCCGCCCTGGCCTATCAGCGACGCGGCCATCGGGGCGTCCGACTGCACGGGCACCGCGCCGTCGAACGTGGACACCCCGACCTTCCAGTCGTTGCGGCCCAGCCCGAAGTAGTCCTGGGCGTGCTTGGTGAGGTCGTCGTCCTCCAGCTTCGGCGCCTGGCTGATGAAGGCCGTGTTGCAGGAGGCGGCGAAGCTCGCGCGGAACGTGCCGTCCTTGATCTGGAACTTGTCCAGGTTCTGGAACTTCCAGCCGCCGTAGCTGAAGTACTTGGGACACGGATGCTTCTTGTCGATCGACGCGAGGCCCTTCTCGATCAGCATCGAGGAGGTGACCACCTTCATCGTCGAGCCCGGCGCCAGCGACCCCTGGAAGGCGACGTTGAAGCCGCGCGAGGAGTTCGCCGCCGCGAGTATCTCGCCCGTGGACGGCCGCACCACCACCACCGAGGCGCGCTTCCGCTTCGCCACCTCGGCCTCGGCGAGCGCCTGCAGGGACGGGCTCAGCGTGGTCTTCACGGTGCCCGGCGTGCCCTCGCTCAGCTCCAGCAGGGTCGTGTCGGCCAGCTCCGCCTTCTTCGACGCCTCGCCGCGCACCACACGCAGCTCGACGCCGGCCTCGCCGCCCGCCTTCTCGCCGTACTTCTCGCGCAGCCCGTCCAGCACGGATCCCAGCGACGGGTACTTCTCGGTGGTCAGCTCACCGCCGTCGCGGTCCAGTGCCTCCACCGGCGGGGTGCCGGCCTCGCCGGTGACCAGCTTGTCGCCCTCCCGCAGCTCCGGGTGCAGCACGGCCGGCCGCCAGTCGACGCGCGGTTCCCCGTCCCCGGCCCGCCGCACCACCGTCAGCGTGCTGTCGTACGTCAGCGGCTTCGTCGTCTGCTCGTACGACACCGTGCCCTTGACGGCGAAGGTGACCGAGTCGCGGGCGGGGGCGCCCGGGGTGAGGGCGAGGTTGCGGACGCGGGCGTCCTTCACGTACGAGGCGAGCGCCGCTTTCGCGGCCACCGGGTCGTCCGTCGCGGCGGCGGCCTCGGCGACCTGGCCGGACTGCCATGCGGTCAGGAACCGCTCGGCGGCGGCGGTGACCTCCTCGGCGGTCAGCGGGCCCGACTTCACGGTCTCCGCCTGGGTGGCGGTGTCCCCGCCGTCCCGCCCGGCGCCGTCGACGAGTGCGTACGCGCCGTACCCGGCACCGCCCATGAGCACGACCATCGCCGCGCCGATCACGACCGGTCTCATGTTCCGCCGGTCCCCGGCGTGCCCTCTGTTCCCCACTGGTGTCCGTTCCTCCGTCGCCCCGCCCCGGCCCCCCGCGGCCCGCGTGGCTCTTCGTCGAGTCAAGGCCCCGCCGGCGCAGTACGCGCCGGCGACGGCCCCCACCCTAAAGTCCCGCCCTGCGGGCCGTGCGCTCAGCCGCCCGCTCGTAGCACGGCTGCGACAATCGGCCCCGCCGCGTCGCCGCCGTGGCCGCCCTGCTGGGTCATCGCGGCCGCCGCGACGTCGTTGCGGAAACCGGTGAACCAGCTGTCCGACGTGGCGTTTCCGTCGACCTCCGCGGAGCCGGTCTTCGCGCCGATGTCACCGCCCAGTCCTGACATGGCCTTCTGCGCGGTGCCCTGGGTGGCGGTGAGCCGCATCATCTCCTTGAGCTGGGCCGACGTCTCCGACGACAGGCCTTTCGCCTGCGCCAGCTGACGGCCGTCCAGCTCGGGGGAGACCAGGTACGGCTGACGGAACGCGCCGGTGACGGCGGTGGCCGTCACGGAGGCCACGTTCAGCGGGTTCATCTGCACCTGGCCCTGGCCGATGGCGTTCGCCGCCCGGTCCGGGCCGCCGGACGCGGGCACGCTGCCGTCGAAGGAGGCGATGCCGGTCTTCCAGTCGTCCCGGCCGAGCCCGAACCGCTCCTGCGCCTCCCGGGTGAGGGAGGCGTCGTCGATCGGCTTCTCGTCGATCAGCTTGATGAAGGCCGTGTTGCACGACCGCAGGAAGCTGTTGGCGAGGGTGGCGCCCTCGTTCGGCTCCATGCCGGTGAGGTTCTTGAAGGTCTGGCTCTGCCAGGTCGCGGTGTCCGTGCAGGGCGCGGGGCCGTTCATGGAGGTCACGCCGTTGTCGATGAGCATCGCGGCAGTGATGATCTTCATGGTGGAGCCGGGGGCGACCTGGCCCTGGAAGGCCGCGTTGAAACCGTCGCCGCGGTTGTTGGCCACCGCCAGGACCTCGCCGCTGCTGGGCTTCAGCGCCACCACCGAGGACTCCGGGTAGTCCTTCACCGCCTTCTCGGCGGCCGCCTGCACCCCGGCGCTGAGCGTGGTGCGCAGCTTGCCCGGCTCACCCTTGGCGAGGGTGAGCAGCGGGGTGTCCGCCTCGTCGGTCGCGTGCCGGATCGCCAGCTCGACGGCCGGACTGCCACCCGCCTTGTCGCCGTACTTCTGCCGCAGGGTGTCCAGGACCGGGCCGAGGGAGGGGTACTTCTCCCTCGTCAGCACGGTGCCGTCGCGGTCCACCGCCTCGATGGGCGGCTGCGCGGACTCCCCGGTGACGAGGGTGTCCCCGTCCTTCAGATCCGGGTGCACGACGGACGGCTCCCAGTCGACCAGCGCGCGGCCGGTGGTCTGCCCGCGCACGACCGTCAGGGTGCTGGTGTAGCGCAGCGGCTTGGAGACGCCGTCGGCGGAGACGGTCGCCTTCACCGTGAACGGCACGGTGGCGCCGCGCGGGGCGCCCGGCGTGATGTCGACGCGCCCTATGCGCGCCTCCTCGCCGTACGCGGCCAGCAGCGCGCCCGCGTCCTGCGCGTTGTTCGTGTACGAGGCCGCCTGCGTGGCCTGCCCCTTCTCCCAGGCGCCGAAGAACGCCTCGGTCGTCTCACGCACCTCGTCCTTGTCGGGCGGCCCCGACCTGGGCGTGTCCGCGGCACTGGAGCCGCCCCCGCCGAGCGCCGAGACGATGTTGTAGGCCCCGTACCCCGCTCCGCCGATCATCACGGCGAACACGCCGCCGACGACGGCGACCTTGACCCCCTTGCCCATCGGGCGTTCCTCCCCCGGCCGGACCCCCGCGCCATCTGAACGCGTTCAAAAGCCCGGCACGCCCCGAACCTTACGCGCTGCCGCAGCCCAAAGGGGCCTGTGCGACGGATCGTTGTCCCAAAGCAACCCCCTCCCAGCGGCCTCCGCCGTGTCTACGGTGGCTGAGCCGTCGCGGTCCTCCGGACGAGCGGGGCGCTCGCGACGGCGGCTACCGTGTGCCGCATGGATGGGGGAGCAACGGCCCGTACGCGGCCGTGCAAGTGGTGTGGCAAGCCCGTGCCGCAGCCGCGGGGGTGGTGGCGCAGACGGCGGTACTGCAGCAAGCGGCACCGCCGCTGGAACCGCTTCTGGAACGCCGTCATGCAACTGCTCGACGCGTAGCGGCCGCTCCCTCGGGGCGCAGAGTGTTGCGTTGGAGCGCACGCCAGCTCCTAGCTTCGGAAGCATGCGATACACCAAACTCGGAACGACCGGGCTGCAAGTCTCCGCCATCACCCTCGGCTGCATGAGCTTCGGCGAGCCGGAGCGGGGCGGCGAGCCCTGGTCGCTGGGCGCGGACGCCAGCCGGGACATCATCAGGCAGGCCCTTGAGGGCGGCGTCAACTTCCTCGACACGGCCAATGGGTACAGCGCCGGAAGCAGCGAGGAGATCGTCGGCCAGGCGGTCAGGGACTTCACCCGGCGCGAGGAGGTCGTTCTCTCCACCAAGGTCTGGATGCGGATGCGCCCCGGCCCGAACGGCGCCGGGCTGTCCCGCAAGGCGATCTTCGCCGAGCTCGACGCCTCCCTGAAGCGGCTGGGGACCGACTACATCGACCTGTACCAGATCCACCGCTGGGACTACGACACCCCGATAGAGGAAACCCTCGAGGCGCTGCACGACGCGGTCAGGTCCGGGAAGATCCGCTACATCGGAGCCTCTTCCATGTACGCCTGGCAGTTCGCCAAGGCCCTGTTCCTGGCCGACCTGAACGGCTGGACCCGGTTCGTGTCGATGCAGGACCACTACAACCTCATCCACCGGGAAGCAGAGCGGGAGATGCTCCCGCTCTGCGCCGACCAGGGCATCGGCGTGATCCCGTGGAGCCCGCTGGCGCGGGGCAGGCTGACGCGGGTCCGGGACACCGCCACGGCGCGTGCCGAGACCGACGAGGGCGGCAAGATCCTCTATCGCGACGGGGACCAGGCAGTGGCCGAGCGCGTCCACGAGATCGCGGGCAGGCGGGGTCTGTCCCCGGCCCAGGTCGCCCTGGCCTGGGTCATGCGCAACCGGGCGGTGACCTCGCCCATCGTCGGGGTCACCAAGCCGGCCCAGCTGGCCGACGCGCTTGCCGCGGTGGACGTCGAACTGGACGAGGACGAGGCCGCCTACCTGGAGGAGCCCTACCAGCCGCACGAGGCCGCCTACCTGGAGGAGTCCTTCTACAAGCAGCGGCCCGTGGCGGGCTCCGGGTAGTCCGGGCTACCGCCGGGCCCTCGACGAGTCCATGGCCTCGGCCTTCACAGCTCTGTGGCCGGTCCGGCGGTGCTTTCGTGCGGCCGCGCGCAGCTGCCCGGCTGTGAGGGCGCGGCAGTCAGCCGGGCCCTCACAGTGCGTCCGTCCGGCTAGACCCACGTGTCCAGCCACATCCGCGAGCGCCAGTCGTCGATCGGGATGGGCGTGCCCGTGTAGATCGGCCAGAAGTAGATGAAGTTCCAGGCGATCAGGAGGGTGAGGACGCCGGCCGCTGTCGCTCCTGCCACGCGGCGGGTGTCCGTGGAGCGCGGTGGGCCGACGATCGCGCCCAGGAGCATCGCCACCGCCAGGCACAGGAACGGCAGGAAGACGATCGCGTAGAAGTAGAAGATGGTGCGTTCCTGGTAGAAGAACCAGGGAGCGTACCCCGCGGCGATGCCGCAGGCGATCGCGCCCGCGCGCCAGTCGCGGCGGAAGGCCCACCGCCACAGCACGTACAGCAGCGCCAGGCAGCCCACCCACCACAGCATCGGCGTGCCGATGGCGAGGACCTCCTGGGCGCACTTCTCGCCCGCGTCCACCGGGCAGCCGTCCACGCCGGGCGCGGGCGACTCGTAGAAGTACGACACCGGGCGGCCGGCGACGATCCAGCTCCACGGGTTGGACTCGTACGTGTGGGGCGAGGACAGGCCGACGTGGAACTCGTACACCTGGTTCTCGTAGTGCCACAGGCTGCGCCACCAGTCGGGGAACAGCCACGACCAGTCGCTTCCCCGCCCGTCGCGGGTGGCCCAGTCGCGGTAGTAGCCGCCGCTGCCGTCCGTCGCGGAAAGGATCCAGCCGATCCAGGACGCGAAGTACGTGAGCACCGCCACCGGAACCGTGCACAGGAACGCCCAGCCCAGGTCCCGCTTCAGCACCGCCAGCCGGGGCCGTACCGCGCCCGCGACCCGGCGGGCGCCGACGTCCCACAGCACGGACATCACACAGAACGCGGCCATGATGTACAGGCCGTTCCACTTGGTGCCGATCGCCAGGCCCAGCATCAGGCCCGCCGCGAGACGCCACGGGCGGAAGCCGATCCGGGTGTTCTCGGCGACGTCCACGTCCGGGCGGGCGCGCCCGTCCGCGTCCACCGGCAGCGCGGCGGCCAGCTTCTCGCGGGCCTTGTCCCGGTCGATCAGCAGACACCCGAAGGCCGCCAGCACGAAGAACATCAGCACGCCGTCGAGCAGCGCGGTGCGGCTCATCACGAAGTGCAGCCCGTCCACGGCCATCAGCGCGCCCGCGAGGCAGCCGAGGAACGTGGAGCGGAACAGCCGCCGGCCGATCCGGCACAGCATCAGCACCGACAGCGTGCCGAGCAGCGCCGTCATGAACCGCCAGCCGAACGGGTCGAAGCCGAAGATCAGCTCGCCCAGACCGATCACGTACTTGCCGACCGGCGGATGGACGACGTACGCGGCTTCCGTCGGGATCGGGACGTTGCCGCCCGAGTCCAGGATGAGCCGGTTGACCTCCTTGTCCCAGTTCACCTCGAACCCGCGGTGGACGATCGCCCACGCGTCCTTCGCGTAGTACGTCTCGTCGAATATCACCGCCTTGGGGTGACCCAGGTTCCAGAACCGCAGCACCCCCGCCACCAGCGTCACCAGCAGCGGACCGCCCCACCCCGACCAGCGCACGAGACGGCCGGCCAGCAGCGGCGGCACGCCGAGCGTCTTCCACAGCCGGCCCGAGGGCTCGGTGTACGGCGGGACCAGCCGGTCGCGGACGTCGCCTCTGACGGCGGACGTCCGGTGGCCGAAACGCCGCAGCCGGTGCTGCCACGTCTGCCGCTGCTCGAGCGGCGACTGCTCCTGGCGGGTGTCCGTGGAGGACGCGGTACTGGTCACCGCGCCATCGTAGGGAACGGCGGTGTGTGAGTCCCGCGCATGGGCGGTATGCCCCGCCTCCGTCGCCTCCTGGGAGGATGGGCGGGTGACCGGAACCCTCGTACTCGCAGGCACTCCCATCGGCGACATCTCCGACGCGCCGCCCCGGCTCGCCGAGGAACTCGCCGGCGCCGACGTCGTCGCCGCCGAGGACACCCGGCGGCTGCGCCGGCTGACCCAGGCGCTCGGCGTCACGCCCAAGGGGCGGGTGGTGTCGTACTTCGAGGGCAACGAGTCCGCGCGGACGCCCGAGCTGGTCGAGGAGCTGGTGGGCGGCGCGCGCGTGCTGCTCGTCACCGACGCGGGCATGCCGTCCGTGTCCGACCCCGGCTACCGGCTGGTCGCCGCGGCCGTCGAGCGGGACGTCAAGGTCACCGCGGTGCCCGGGCCGTCCGCCGTGCTCACCGCGCTCGCCCTGTCCGGGCTGCCCGTGGACCGCTTCTGCTTCGAGGGCTTCCTGCCCCGCAAGGCGGGGGAGCGGCTGGGCCGGCTGCGGGAGGTCGCGGACGAGCGCCGCACCCTCGTCTACTTCGAGGCCCCGCACCGCCTCGACGACACCCTCGCCGCGATGGCCGAGGTGTTCGGCGGCGCGCGCAGGGCCGCCGTCTGCCGGGAGCTGACCAAGACCTACGAGGAGATCAAGCGCGGGCCGCTCGCCGAACTGGCGGCCTGGGCGGCGGAGGGTGTGCGCGGGGAGATCACCGTGGTCGTCGAGGGCGCTCCCGAGAAGGGCCCCGAGGAGTACGACGACGCCGAGCTGGTGCGGCGGGTGCGGGTGCGCGAGGAGGCGGGCGAGCGGCGCAAGGAGGCCATCGCGGCGGTCGCCGCGGAGGCCGGGCTGCCCAAGCGGCAGGTGTTCGACGCGGTCGTCGCGGCCAAGAACGCCGACGGCCGGGGCTCCCGGGAGCACTGACGCGGGGCGTGGGGGAGCACTGACGCGGGGCGCGGGGAAGCACTGACGCGGGGCGCGGAGGAGCGCTGGAACCGGGCGCGTGTGCCGCGCGAACCCGGGCGTTGGCAAAGAGCTCGGGGCATTGTGGTAATCCACGGCCAAATCGGCGCCAATACTGCGTCGGCGCCCGTGTGTTCACGGTCCCCGAGGAGTCCACTGGTCGGTGGGGGCGGACGCGGGTCCGTCCCGTCAGCGGACCGACGGGAGCCGGCATGACCGAGATCTCCGGACAGGGCGGACTGCGCGCGGGCGCCACCGCCGTCGTCGCCGAGGCGTACGCCTTCGCCTGCATGCGCTGCGGGTACGGCTGGGAGCAGTCCTACGAGATAGAACACCACGTCGACGGCGACGGCCGGACCTTCGTGCTGTACGTGGCGGACGGCCGGATCGTGCCTTCCCCGCTCAACCGGCCCACCTGCCGCAGCTGCGACGGGCATGTCGTACGGATTCTCCGGCCGGGCCGGGTCGCCTCGGCCCGCGACGCCGCCCACCGCGAGCGCCGGGTGCCCGCCGCGGGGCCGGTCGAGGCCCCCTGGACACCGGCGGGTCCCGCGCCGCTTCCGCAGGACACCCCGGAAGGTCCCGCGCCGCTTCCGTAGGATCGGAGGCATGCCTGCCAACGACCCCGGCAAGAACGCCGCGCCGCCGCTCCCGGAGCCCCTGCGGGTACCGGTCGCGGACTCCCACACCCACCTCGACATGCAGTCCGGCACGGTCGAGGAGGCCCTCGCCAGGGCCGCGTCGGTGGGGGTGACGACCGTGGTGCAGGTCGGCTGCGACCTCAAGGGGTCCCGCTGGGCGGCGGACACGGCAGCGGCGTACGACGCGGTCCACGCGACGGTCGCGCTGCACCCGAACGAGGCCCCGCGGATCGTGCTCGGGGACCCTGGGGGAAGCCGGTCGCGGCAGGGGGCCCGTGAGGCGGGCGGGGACGCGGCGTTGGACGAGGCGCTCGCCGAGATCGACCGGCTGGCCGCGTTGCCGCAGGTCAAGGGCGTCGGCGAGACCGGCCTCGACCACTTCCGCACCGGCGAGGAGGGCAAGGAGGCCCAGGAGCGGTCCTTCCGCGCCCACATCGAGATCGCCAAGCGGCACGGCAAGACGCTCGTGATCCACGACCGCGACGCCCACGCGGACGTACTGCGGGTGCTGAAGGAGGAGGGCGCCCCCGAGCGCACCGTCTTCCACTGCTACTCCGGCGACGCGGAGATGGCGGAGGTCTGCGCCCGCGCCGGCTACTACATGTCCTTCGCCGGCAACGTGACGTTCAAGAACGCGCAGAACCTGCGGGACGCCCTCGCCGTCGCCCCGCTGGAGCTCGTCCTGGTGGAGACCGACGCGCCCTTCCTCACCCCCGTGCCCTACCGCGGCCGGCCCAACGCCCCCTACCTGGTGCCGGTCACCGTGCGTGCCATGGCCGCAGTGCGCGGCATCGACGAGGACGCGCTGGCCACGGCGCTGGGCGCCAACACTGCGCGCGCCTTCGGCTACTGACGGCCCCGCACATCGTGCACGTTCCGTAGTCGTGTCGCTTGGGAGAGTGATCGGCGCTCGGCTAGGTTCTGGGAGCCCCCTCGGGGGTTCCCGTGGCCAGCCCTGGAGCGTGTCGGCGTGAGCACCACCCTGCGGTTCGAGACGTATCAGAAGACGTGCCCGACGCACGCCGTGTGCGGCGGCATCCACGAGGCGGAGACCGTGCCCGCCCTGCCCCGCCGCGCACCCGCCCCCGCGCCGAGGCGGTCCGCGCACCGCCGCCCCGGCCGGTACGCCGAACGGGCCGAGGCCGCCCGCCGGCTGCTGCCGAAGGCGCTGGTCGTCGCGTTCCTCGCGGGCGGCACCAGCGCCTTCGTCGCCGAGGACAAAGGTGTCGAGCTCACCGTCGACGGCAGTCCCCGCGCTCTGCACACCTTCGCCGACGACGTGACCGGGCTGCTCGCCGAGGAGGGCGTGCGCACCGGACCGCACGACGAGATCAGTCCCGCCCCCGGCACCGCCCTGGAGGACGGCGACACGGTCGAGGTGCGCCACGCGCGTCCGCTGCTGCTCACCCTCGACGGGACCCGGCAGCAGGTGTGGACGACCGCGGCCACCGTTCAAGAGGCGCTGCGACGGCTCGGCGTACGGGTCACCGGCGCCCATCTTTCCGCCCCGCCCGGCACCCGCGTCGGACCGGCCGGTCTCGCCCTGGACGTCCGCACCGAACGCGCGGTGACCGTCCTCGCCGACGGACGGGCGCGCACCGTCCGCACCAACGCCGCGACCGTGCGGGAAGCCGTGCACCAGGCGGGGGTCACCCTGCGCGGACGCGACACCACCTCCGTCGCCCCCGGCAGCTTCCCGCGCGACGGCCAGACCGTCACCGTATTGCGCATCACCGACGGCACGGAGATCCGCGACGAGGCGATCCCCTTCACCGAGGAACGCGTCGAGGACCCCGCGCTGGCCCACGGCACGGTGGTCGTCGACCGGGCCGGCCGGCCGGGGCTGCGCCGCCTCACCTACGCGCAGCGCACCGTCAACGGCGTCCGGCAGCGGCCCCGGCTGCTGTCCACCGACGTGGTGCACGAGCCGGTCGCGCGCCGGGTGCGGGTCGGCACCCGGCCCGTCCCGATGTCCGTGCGGGGCGCGGACGCGCTGGACTGGGACGCCCTCGCGCGGTGCGAGTCCGGCGGCCGGCCCGACGCCACCGACCCGTCGGGCACGTACGGCGGGCTGTACCAGTTCGACACCCGCACCTGGCGCGGCCTCGGCGGCGCCGGCCGCCCCCAGCACGCGCCCCCGGCCGAGCAGACGTACCGCGCGAAGCAGCTGTACGTCCGCAGCGGCGCCGCCGCCTGGCCGCACTGCGGGGCCCGGCTGGGCGGGTGACGGCACCGGCGGTGACCGGGGCGTACCCGCGCGCCCCGTACCCTTGTCCCGTGACCAGCCCCACCCCCGACGCCCTCCTGGGCCCCGCCGACGTCCGCGAACTGGCGGCCGCCCTCGGCGTACGGCCCACCAAGCAGCGCGGCCAGAACTTCGTCATCGACGCCAACACGGTCCGCCGTATCGTGCGCACCGCCGAGGTACGCCCCGACGACGTCGTCGTCGAGGTCGGCCCCGGGCTCGGCTCGCTCACGCTGGCGCTGCTGGAGGCCGCCGACCGGGTCACCGCGGTGGAGATCGACGACGTGCTGGCCGGGGCGCTGCCCGCCACCGTCGCCGCCCGCATGCCGGAGCGCGCCGGCCGGTTCGCGCTGGTCCACTCCGACGCGATGCACGTCACCGAGCTGCCCGGCCCGGCGCCGACCGCGCTGGTCGCCAACCTCCCCTACAACGTGGCCGTCCCCGTGCTGCTGCACATGCTCGAGACCTTCCCGAGCATCGAGCGCACGCTGGTGATGGTCCAGTCCGAGGTCGCCGACCGGCTCGCCGCCGCTCCCGGCTCGAAGGTGTACGGCGTGCCCTCGGTGAAGGCCAACTGGTACGCCGAGGTCAAGCGGGCCGGGGCCATCGGCCGCAACGTGTTCTGGCCCGCGCCGAACGTCGACAGCGGCCTGGTGTCGCTGGTGCGGCGCGCGGAACCGCTGAAGACCACCGCGACCCGGCGCGAGGTGTTCGCCGTGGTCGACGCGGCCTTCGCGCAGCGCCGCAAGACGCTGCGCGCCGCCCTCGCCGGCTGGGCGGGCTCGGCCGCGGCGGCCGAGGCGGCCCTGGTCGCGGCGGGCGTCTCACCGCAGGCGCGGGGCGAGTCGCTGACCGTCGAGGAGTTCGCGCGCATCGCCGAGCACAAGGACGCCGGACACGAGGAGCAGGCCCCGCAGTGAGTGTCACCGTCCGCGTCCCCGCCAAGGTCAACGTCCAGCTCGCCGTCGGTGCGGCCCGCCCCGACGGCTTCCACGAGCTGGCCAACGTCTTCCTCGCGGTCGGCCTGTACGACGAGGTGACCGCCACCCCGTCGCCGGACGGACTGCGCATCACGTGCGAAGGGCCCGACGCCGCACAGGTCCCTCTCGACCGCACCAATCTGGCCGCCCGCGCGGCCCTGGCCCTCGCCGAGCGCTGCGGCCGGGCGCCCGACGTCCATCTGCACATCGCCAAGGACATCCCCGTCGCGGGCGGCATGGCCGGCGGCAGCGCGGACGGCGCGGGCGCCCTGCTCGCCTGCGACGCGCTGTGGGGCACCGGAGCGAGCCGCGAGGAACTCCTCGCCATCTGCGCCGAGCTGGGCAGCGACGTGCCGTTCAGCCTGGTCGGCGGGGCCGCGCTCGGCACCGGACGCGGCGAGAGGCTGACCGGGCTGGACGTCGGGGGCGCCTTCCACTGGGTGTTCGCGATGGCCACCCGGGGACTGTCCACGCCCGCGGTCTTCCGCGAGTTCGACCGGCTCGCCGAGGGGCACGACATCCCGGAGCCGAGGGCGTTCCGGCCCGTGCTCGACGCCCTCGCCAAGGGCGACCCGGACGCCCTCGCCGCCGCCGTCACCAACGACCTCCAGCCGGCCGCCCTCTCCCTCTTCCCGGACCTGTCCACCACCCTCGCGGCAGGCCGGGCGGCGGGCGCCCTCGCCGCCCTGGTCTCGGGCTCGGGCCCCACGACGGCGTTCCTCGCCCGTGACGAACGGGCGGCGGAGAAGATCGCGGAAGCCCTGAGGTCCGCACCCGCCTGCCGCACGGTCCGCACGGCGACCGGGCCGGTACCGGGGGCGAGGGTTCTCTGAGCGGCCCGGCTGCCCCGACGGGGCCGGACCGGCACACCGGGTGATCGTCGCCGCGCGTACCGGGCCCGTCCGGCGAGGGCCTACGCTGGAAAGCTGATCGATCCACCGGGCAGGAGAGAAATGGCCGTCAATCTGGTCAATGTCGAGAACGTCAGCAAGGTGTACGGCACGCGTGCGCTGCTGGACGGGATTTCGCTCGGCGTCTCCGAGGGGGACCGGATCGGGGTCGTGGGGCGCAACGGGGACGGCAAGACCACGCTGATCCGCATGCTGGCCCGGCTGGAGGAGGCCGACACCGGGCGGGTGACGCACTCCGGCGGGCTGCGGCTCGGCGTGCTCACCCAGCACGACTCGCTCGACCCCGAGGCGACCGTCCGGCACGAGGTCATCGGCGACATGGCCGACCACGAGTGGGCCGGCAACGCCAAGGTCCGCGACGTGCTCACCGGACTGTTCGGCGGGCTCGACCTGCCCGGCTTCCCCAAAGGGCTCGACACCGTCATCGGACCGCTGTCCGGTGGCGAGCGGCGCCGCATCGCGCTGGCCAAGCTGCTCATCGAGGAGCAGGACCTGATCGTCCTCGACGAGCCGACCAACCACCTCGACGTCGAGGGCATCGCCTGGCTCGCCGAGCACCTGCGCACCCGCCGCTCCGCGCTCGTCTGCGTCACCCACGACCGGTGGTTCCTCGACCAGGTCTGCACCCGCATGTGGGACGTGCAGCGCGGCGTCGTCCACGAGTACGAGGGCGGCTACTCCGACTACGTCTTCGCCCGCGCCGAGCGTGAGCGGATCGCGGCCACCGAGGAGGCCAAGCGGCAGAACCTCGTCCGCAAGGAGCTGGCCTGGCTGCGCCGCGGCGCCCCCGCCCGTACGTCCAAGCCGCGCTTCCGTGTCGAGGCCGCCAACGAGCTGATCGCGGACGTGCCGCCGCCGCGTGACAGCAGCGAGCTGATGAAGTTCGCCTCCTCGCGGCTCGGCAAGACGGTGTTCGACCTGGAGGACGTGACCGTCCAGGCCGGGCCCAAGGTGCTCCTGAAGCACGTGACCTGGCAGCTCGGCCCCGGCGACCGCATCGGTCTGGTCGGCGTCAACGGCGCCGGCAAGACCTCCCTGCTGCGCGCGCTCGCCGAGGCCGCCCGCAGCGAGGGTGAGACGCAGCCCGCGGCGGGCAGTGTCCGCGTGGGCAGGACGGTCAAGCTGGCCTACCTCTCCCAGGAGGTCGCCGAACTCGACCCCGAGCTGCGGGTGCTGCAGGCCGTGCAGCAGGTCCGCGAGCGCGTCGACCTCGGCAAGGGCCGCGAGATGACCGCCGGTCAGCTCTGCGAGACCTTCGGCTTCAACAAGGAGAAGCAGTGGACGCCCGTCGGGGACCTCTCCGGCGGTGAGCGGCGCCGCCTCCAGCTGCTGCGGCTGCTGATGGACGAGCCCAACGTCCTCTTCCTCGACGAGCCCACCAACGACCTCGACATCGAGACCCTGACCCAGCTCGAGGACCTCCTCGACGGCTGGCCCGGCTCCATGATCGTGATCTCTCACGACCGGTTCTTCGTCGAGCGCACCACCGACCGGGTCTTCGCCCTGCTCGGCGACGGCACGCTGCGGATGCTGCCCCGAGGCATCGACGAGTACCTGGAGCGCCGCAAGCGCATGGAGGAGGCCGCCGCCGCCTCCGCCCAGGCCGCCGCCCCGGCACGCAGCGCGACGCCGGAGAGGAGCGCCGCCGACCAGCGCGCCGCGAAGAAGGAACTCCAGCGCGTCGAGCGCCAGTTGGACAAGATCTCGGCCAGGGAGGCCACCCTCCACTCCGCCATCGCCGAGAACGCCACGGACTTCGCGAAGGTGGCCGAACTGGACGCCGAACTGCGGGACCTGGCCGGTCAGCGCGACGAACTGGAGCTGCGCTGGCTGGAACTCGCCGAGGACGCCTGACCGGCGCGAGAGCCGCGCCACGCGCCTGCGTGCGGGGAGCGCGCGCCGCGTGAAGAGGGCGTGAAGGCACGTAACGGACGCATCACAGGCCGGTCCTCCCTTGGGAACAGGGGAGGACGCGGCCCGGTGGCGTGTCGGTGCCGGGTGATAGAAAGAGCCGTCCGACAAGTGACCGACGACGACTCTGGGTCATCACGAACCTCAGGGCGTGGCTAAAAATCAGTGAGCAAGGGGGAACGCGCTGATGACTCAGCCGCCCAACCAGCCGCCTCAGGGCGGCTTCGGACCTCCGCAGGACCCGCCGCCGGGCGGTGGTTTCGGACCGCCGCAGCCGCCGCAGACTCCGCCGCCCCCGCAGGGCGCCCCGTCGACGCCGCCGCCCCCGCAGGGCCAGCCGTCCGGCCCCCCGCAGCCCGGGTACGGCTACCCGCAGCAGCCTCCGACACAGCCCGGCCCCTACGCCTCCGGGCCGTACCAGCAGCCCGGCCCGTACGGACAGCCGCAGCAGCCGGGCCCGTACGGCCAGCCCGGGTACGGCTACCCGCAGCAGCCCGGTTTCCCCGGCGCGCCCGGCACCCCGCCCGGCGGCGGCTCCCGCAACCCGTTCAAGGGCAAGCCGCTGCTGATCGCAGCCGCCGCGGTGGTGGTCGCGCTGATCGTCGGCGGCACGGTGTGGGCCGTCTCCGGAGACGACGACAAGAAGGAGCCGGTCGCCCAGCAGACCGAGGACCCCAAGCCGGGCGAGTCCAGCGCCGCCCCGGTCAACCCGGGCGACGGCAGCGGCGACGGCGGCGAGGAGACCGAGGACCTCAACGAGGGCCGCCAGGCCGGCGAATCCAAGGTGCTCTGGTACAAGGAGGCGCCCGACGCCCCCGGCTCCGGCGCCGACGCCCCCGGCCAGTGGATCACCGAGAAGACCGCGGTCAAGGCGGCCTACAAGGACCTCTACGGGTACAACGTCACCGACGGCAAGCCCGCCTGGGACACCATCACCTTCCCCCACAAGATCTGCGCGGTCACCCCGGGGAAGACGGCGGACAACAAGATCGTCGTCGCGTCCATGAGCGGCAGCAGCGACAGCGCCAAGTGCAACCAGCTCCAGCTCGTCGACCTCGTCACCGGCGAGAAGGGCTGGACGGAGGAGGTCGCCGACGGCGCGCTGTTCGACAGCGTGCTCTCCATCGAGATGTCCCTCGCCGGCAACACGCTGATGGTGGGCCGCTCCCAGTCCGGCACGGCGTACGACGTGCGCACCGGCAAGAAGCTGTGGGACTCCAAGCGGTACGGCGACGCCCCCTGCTTCCCCGCCGCGTTCGCGGGCGGCAAGCGGCTGATCCAGGTCGCCTCCTGCGGCGCCGGCGGTGACAACGCCCACGACGAGGTCCGCGAGCTCGACCCCGCCACCGGCAAGGCCAGGTGGACGTACAAGTACGCCAAGGGCTGGCGCGTCGAGCGCACCTTCTCCGTCGACCCCCTGGTCGTCTACGCGACCAAGCAGGAGGAGCGCAGCGACAAGAAGTCGTGGAACATCGCCGCCTTCACCCCCGCCGGCAAGCTGCGCTCCCAGGTCGCCGTCGACGAGAAGTTCGACCCCGGCTGCGGCTGGGCCATCCTCGCGCGCGACCTCCAGGGCTGCACGGGCGTCGTCGTCGCGGGCGACACCCTCTACCTGCCGACGGCCGCCACCACCGGGGCCAACGAACTCGTCGCCATCAGCCTCGCCAACGGCAAGGAGCTGTGGCGCGAGTCCTCCCCCGCGGAGGAGTCGATGATCCCCATGAAGGCCGAGGGCGGAAAGCTCGTCGCCTACGTCGAGCCGTCCTACGACGCCGGCGGCCGGGTCGTCGCCCTGCCCCTCAGCGGCGCGAGCCACAAGCCGGCCACCCTGATGCAGAACCCGCAGGCGGTCGCCGACATCGAGAACGGCTTCTTCAGCAAGGCGATCGACTGGGTCGACGGCCGCTTCTACCTGTCGACCACCCGGCTGAACGGCAACGACGACGCGAAGGAGAAGTTGATGCTCGCCTACGGCAAATGAGGCCCGTGAGCGCAACTCGCGTCACTTTCCCATCCCCGTCGTCCCCTTCCCCTGAGGTACCCACGTCATGAGCCAGCCGCCTCCGCCGCCCAACCAGCCCCCGCAGCAGCCGGGGTTCGGGCCGCCGCAGGAACCGTCGGAGCCGCAGACGCCGGCGCCCTCGGCTCCCGCCACGCCTCCCACCCCGCCCGCGCAGCCGCCCGCCGGGCCCGACCTGAACAAGGCGCCCCAGCCGCAGCCGGGTTACGGCTACCCGCAGGCGCCGGGGACCCCGCCGCCGGCCGCGCCGCCGACGCCCCCGCAGGGGCCCGGCTACGGCTACCCGCAGCAGCCGCCGCCGGCCGGTTACGGCTACCCGGCTCAGCAGCCCGGCCCGTACGGTCAGCCCGGTCCCTACGGCCAGCCGCAGCAGCCGGGACCGTACGGGCAGCAGCCCCCCTACGGCTACGCGCAGCCGACCGTGCCGATGCAGGCGCAGGCCGGACAGCCCGGCGGCGGCCGGAAGATCAACTCCCAGGTGGCCATCATCGTGTCGGCGGTCGTCGCGATCGCGCTGATCGTCGGCGGCGGCGTCTGGTACGCGAACTCCTCCGGCAAGGACGACGACAAGCAGACCACCGCCGAGGGCGGCGACACCAAGGGCGGCAAGGGCGACGGCAAGGAGGGCGGCTCCGGCGACGGGGGCGCCACCACCGGCGAGGCCGAGGAGAAGGCGCCCGCCGCCACCGGGTCCAAGGTGCTGTTCCAGGTGCCCTCGCCCAAGGTGCCCAAGGGCACCACGAGCATCTCCATCGCCGGTTCCTGGCTGACCGACTCCGTCTACGCCAAGAGCGGGCTGTCGGAGATCACCGGCTACGACCGCAAGACCGGCACCAAGAAGTGGACGCTGGACCTTCCCGGCCCGGTGTGCGCGGCGACCCCGCACCTCACCGAGGACGACAAGACGGCGATCGCCCACAAGCCGGCCATGCCGAGCAAGGCGAACCCCCAGGCCTGCACCGAGGTCGCGGTGATCGACCTGGAGACCGGCACCAAGGTGTGGACCAAGACCGCCAAGTCCGGCACCATGCCGATCAGCTTCAACAACGTGACGCTTGGCGGCGGCACCGTCGCGGCCGGCTCCACCAGCGGCGGCGCCGCCTGGGACCTCGCCACCGGTGACGAGCGCTGGGCGCCCAAGACGTCCGACTCCTGCTACGACGCCGGGTACGGCGGCGGCGCCAAGCTGGTTGCCGTCCGCAAGTGCGGCTCCTACGACCAGCGTCAGCTGCACATCCAGAACGTCGACCCCAAGACGGGCGACATCCTCGCCGAGTACAAGATGGACGAGGGCATCGAGTACGCGGCCGTCGTCTCCACCGACCCGCTCGTGGTGGCCGCCGACGTCGGTGACACCGCCGGGGACGGCAGCGGCATCTCCGACTTCTTCTCCATCGACAACAAGACCGGCAAGCTGCGCGCCCGCCTCTCCGCGCCGGGCGACGAGTTCGCCGCCCGCTGCGACGCCATCTACAAGGTGGAGAACTGCACGGGCGTGACGGTCGGCAACGACCGGCTGTACATCGCCACCGAGGAGCACGACAGCGGCGGCGACTCCTACGGCCAGACCAACGAGGTCGTCGCCTTCGACCTGGCCACCGGCAAGCAGACCGGCCAGCGCGCCGACGCCGGCGAGAACTACGAGATCTTCCCGCTGCGCATGGACGGCCCCAACGTCATCGCGTACAAGCGGCCGCCGTACGACAAGGGCGGGCAGGTCGTCAGCATCGACGGCGAGTCCTTCAAGGAGACGCTCCTGATGGAGAACCCGTCGACGGAGGCGGTGCGTGACGTGGAGTCGCGGAAGTCGCCGGACTACTCGGAGATCCAGTTCGGGCAGGGCGGGCTGTACATGTCCTCCGTGTACGCCAGTGACTTCACGAGCCGTGAGAAGGAGTACTCGGTGATCGCCTTCGGTACGGAGTGATCGTTCGCGGTCGCTCCGCGGGTTCGCCGACGGCCCCGTCCCTGTTCAGGGACGGGGCCGTTCGCGTACCGCTCATCACACGCTCTTCGCCATCGAACACGAGAATTTCGGCGTTCCGGGGCGATTCTCGCCGGTAGGGGGAGCGCGACGTCGAACAAGCGTGTAGCTTCCGGGGGCATCCGGGGGTGTGTGTTGTCTGGGGGGATGGTTGTCCGATGGGAGTGCGGCTGATGGTGGTCGACGACCACCGACTGCTCGCCGAGGCGCTGGCCTCGGCGCTGAAGCTGCGAGGGCACAGGGTGCTGGCCGCGGCGGCGCCCGCGGCGGGGGCCGCGGACCTGGTGATCAGCAGGGCGCCGGAGGTCTGCCTGCTGGGGACGGCGGCGCCGGCGGAGGCCGGGACGTTCGACCCGGTGGTGAAGATCAAGCGGGAGCGGCCGCAGGTGGCGGTCGTGGTGCTGGGGCCGGTGCCGTCGCCGCGGGGGATCGCGGCGGCGTTCGCGGCAGGGGCGTCGGGGTACGTACGGCACGACGAGCGGATCGAGGGCGTCGAGCGGGCGATGCTGAAGGCGCGGGCGGGGGAGGCGGCGGTGGCGCCCGCGTTGTTGCAGGGGGCGTTCGGGGAGCTGCTGAATCCCGCGGCTCAGCCGGACGACGAGGGGGCGCGGTTGTTGTCGATGCTGACGCCTAGGGAGGTGGAGGTGCTGGTGCGGGTCGCCGAGGGGGAGGACACGCGGCTGATCGCGGCGGGGATGGGGATCGCGCCGTCGACGGCGCGGACGCATGTGCAGAGGGTGTTGATGAAGCTGGGGGTGGGGTCGAGGCTGGAGGCGGCGGCGCTGGCGGCGCGTACGGGGTTGCTGGACCGGGCGTCGACTCGGTCGTGACGTCTGCGTAGGCCTGCGGCGCGGGGTCCTGTCCGGTGGGGCTGAGGTCCGGCGGCCGCCCGGCGGCTGGTGGAGGGCTGAGGTGTGACGCCTGCGGCGCATCGTGCCGTCCGGCGGGGGCGGGCGTAGCGCCCAGGACTGGTGGGTGGTGGCGGGGCCGCGGCGGGGGTGGTCGTCCTCGGTCTGGCGCGAGAGTGCGTGTTGCATTGCGCAGGGCGCGGACGCGCCAGCCGCTGCGGGCGCCCACCCCCACCCCGTCCCCTCCCCGCCGTACGCGGCCACACCGACACCTCTGGCGGGGCGTCGCCCCGCCAACTGCGGGCATTCGTGCCGCCTAGGGCGGCACGGGTGGGCGCGGCGGCGCCCTGTCGGCGCCGGTGCGCCACCGGCCCCCGGCCAGCACCAACGCGGTGGCCTGCCTACGCACACGGGGTGTGCGACCCCCGTACGTGAGGGTGCACACCCCGTATGAAGGGGGACGGGCGTCAGGGAGTGGGCGTGTCCTCGTCCTCAGGGACCGCCGGTGGGGGCGGGGTCGGGCGGAGCCAGAGCCAGAGGAGGAACAGGAGGCCGAGGATCAGCATCCCCAGCCCCGTCCACAGGTTGATGTTGACCCCCTCCGCCTTCTCGATGTCGGCATCCGACGCGGTGAACCCGGCGATCATCACGATCACCCCGTACACGACGAACAACCCACCGATGATCCGCCGGATGTCGAACAACCGGGCGGCCGTCGCGGACTTGGTCTCCAGCTCGGTGATCTCCTTCTGGAGGTCACTCTCGGAGTTGTGCTCGGACATGCTCTCTCAATCCTCCCGCGGTCAGAACGAGAACGGGATGTAGCAGGCGGCAGCCAGAATCACCGCGCCCCAGCCCAGCAGCGCCGGCTTGCGGTACCACGCGTCGTCGCCCTCCGCGGGCGGCTCCGCCATGCCGGGCGAGCGGGTGCCGTACACCAGCCCCTGCAGCTCGGCCATCGGCTTGGGCGCCGTGAACAGCGACACGGCGACCATGACCACCGCGCCCGCGACGAAGCCGGCGATCGCGGAGACGAAGTTGGCGCCCTGGTCGGAGGGGATGTCGATGATGCCCTGCTCGTAGATGACGAAGTAGTTGACCATCGCGGCGGTGGTGCCGGCGATCAGGCCCCAGAAGCCCGACTTCATCGACGCGCGCTTCCAGAACATGCCGATGATGAAGACGACGAACATCGGCACGTTGAAGAAGGAGAACAGCGTCTGGAGGTAGGCCATGATGTTGGAGAAGGAGCTGGCCAGGAACGCCGTGCCGATGGAGGCGACCACGCCGATCGCGGTGATCAGGCGGCCGAAGCGCACGTAGTAGGAGTCCTCGCGGTCCGTCACCACGTACTTCGCCCAGATGTCCGAGGTGAAGACGGTGTTGAACGAGGAGACGTTCGCGGCCATGCCCGCCATGAACGCGGCCAGCAGACCGGTCACGGCGATGCCGAGCACGCCGTTGGGCAGCAGTTGCTGCATCAGGTACGGGATGGCGTCGTTGTACTGCAGGTCCGAGCCGCTGGTGCCGATCTTCGGGACCAGCACGGCGGCGACCAGACCGGGGATCATCACCAGGAAGACGATGAAGATCTTCGGGAAGGCGGCGATGAGGGGGGTGCGCTGGGCCGCCGACAGGTTCTTCGCGGACAGCGCGCGCTGCACCTCGGCGAAGTTGGTCGTCCAGTAGCCGAAGGAGAGGACGAAGCCGAGGCCGAGGACGATGGTCAGCCAGTTGGCGCCGAGCGGGTTGTCGCTGCCGATGCCGGTGCCGCCCCAGGCGGTGACGAAGTTGTCGCCGTGCGCCTTGGTGAGGGAGTCGGTGAGGCCGTCCCAGCCTCCGACGCTCTTCAGGCCGAGCACGGTGATCGGGATGAGCGCCGCCAGGATGACGAAGAACTGCAGGACCTCGTTGTAGATCGCCGAGGACAGACCGCCCAGGGTGATGTAGCCCAGGACGAAGGCGCCGGCGACGACGATGGCCACCCACTGCGGCCAGCCGAGGAGCGCCTCGACGACGATCGCCAGGGCGTAGAGGTTGACGCCCGCGATGAGGATGGCGGCCGCCGCGAAGAGGATCGAGCTCAGCAGGTGCGCCGCCTTGTCGAAGCGCATCAGCAGGAACTCGGGGACCGAGCGGACCTTGGAGCCGTAGTAGAACGGCATCATCACGAGGCCCAGGAACACCATCGCGGGGATGGCGCCGATCCAGTACCAGTGCGTGGTGTAGACGCCGTACTGCGCGCTGTTCGCGGCCATGCCGAGGATCTCGGTGGCACCGAGGTTGGCGGCGATGAAGGCCAGTCCGGTGACCCAGGCGGGCAGCGAGCGCCCGGAGAGGAAGAAGTCCAGGCTGGTCTTGACCGACCGGCGGGCGGCGAAGCCGATGCCCAGCACGACGACGAAGTAGATCCCGAGGATCGTGTAGTCCAGCCAGTTGGTGGGGAGCCGAAGCTCCGCGGCCAGGTATGTGGGGGTATGCATACGCACTCGCTTCGTTCGCGAACTGATCCGACGCGGAATCTACGCCTCCGTGTTCAGTTGATGAACACGTTCCTACACGTTCTTTGTTTGATCGTGATGAGCGTTGCGGGGTGGTGGGTTGTGATGTGTTATGTTCGATTGTGTTGGGTGACTGGCGGGTGCGGAGGAGTGGCACAGTGAAGAAGACCTCGACCCGGCTGGCCGACGGCCGCGAGCTCATCTACTACGACCTCGGTGACGACACCGTCCGGGACGCGGTCGACCGCCGTCCGCTGGACGCCACCGTCACCACCTCCGAGATCCGGCACGACGCCCTGCTGGGCGACGCCGTCGCCGTCGCCTCGCACCGGCAGGGGCGTACGTATCACCCGCCGGCCGACCAGTGCCCGCTGTGTCCGTCGGACGGTGAGCGGCTGAGCGAGATCCCCGACTCCTCGTACGACGTGGTGGTCTTCGAGAACCGCTTCCCCTCGCTCGCCGGGGACTCCGGCCGCTGCGAGGTCGTCTGCTTCACCTCGGACCACAACGCCTCCTTCGCCTCGCTGGGCGAACGGCAGGCGCGGCTGGTGCTGGACGCCTGGACGGACCGCACGTCCGAGCTGTCGCATCTGCCCTCCGTTGAACAGGTGTTCTGCTTCGAGAACCGGGGCGCCGAGATCGGGGTCACCCTCCAGCACCCCCACGGGCAGATCTACGCCTACCCCTTCACCACTCCCCGCACCGCCCTGATGCTGCGTCAGGTGGCGGCGCACAAGGAGGCGACGGGCGGGGAGAACCTGTTCGACGCCGTGGTCGAGCGGGAACGCGCCGGCGAGCGGGTCGTCCTGGAGGGCGAACACTGGGTGGCGTTCGTGCCGTACGCGGCGCACTGGCCGTACGAGGTGCACCTGTACCCCAAGCGCAGGGTGCCCGACCTGCTGGGACTCGACGAGGCGGCGCGCGCGGAGTTCCCCCGGGTGTACCTGGAACTGCTCAGGCGCTTCGACCGGATCTTCGGGGAGAACGAGCCGCCGACGCCGTACATCGCCGCCTGGCACCAGGCGCCGTTCGGACCGCTGGACGACTTCGAGGGCGTGACACGCGACGACTTCGCGCTGCACCTGGAGCTTTTCACCATCCGCCGTACGTCCGGCAAGCTTAAGTTCCTCGCGGGCTCCGAGTCCGGCATGAACGTGTTCATCAACGACGTGCCGCCGGAGCGTGCGGCCGAGCGACTGCGGGAGGTAGCGAGTTCATGAGCGGGAAGTACCTGGTCACAGGGGGCGCGGGATACGTAGGCAGCGTCGTCGCCCAGCATCTGGTCGAGGCCGGTCACGAGGTCGTCGTGCTCGACAACCTCTCCACCGGCTTCCGCGAGGGCGTTCCCGCGGGCGCCACGTTCGTCGAGGGCGACATCCGCGATGCCGCCAAGTGGCTGGACGCCTCGTTCGACGGCGTGCTGCACTTCGCCGCCTTCTCGCAGGTCGGCGAGTCCGTGCAGAAGCCGGAGAAGTACTGGGACAACAACGTCGGCGGCACCATGGCACTGCTCGGCGCCATGCGCGAGGCCGGAGTGCGCCGCCTGGTGTTCTCCTCCACGGCGGCCACGTACGGTGAGCCCGAGCAGGTCCCGATTCCGGAGACCGCCCCCACCCGCCCCACCAGCCCCTACGGCGCCTCCAAACTCGCCGTCGACCACATGATCAGCGGCGAGGCCCGGGCCCACGGGCTCGGCGCGGTCTCCCTGCGCTACTTCAACGTCGCCGGCGCCTACGGGGCGTACGGCGAGCGCCACGACCCCGAGTCGCACCTCATCCCCCTGGTACTCCAGGTCGCCCAGGGCCGGCGCGAGTCGATCTCCGTCTACGGCGACGACTACCCGACGCCCGACGGCACCTGCGTACGGGACTACATCCACGTCGCCGACCTGGCCGAGGCGCACCTGCTCGCGCTGAAGACGGCCACGCCCGGCGAGCACCTGATCTGCAACCTCGGCAACGGCAACGGCTTCTCGGTCCGCGAGGTCGTCGAGACCGTCCGCAAGGTCACCGGGCATCCGATCCCCGAGGTCGTCGCACCGCGCCGGGACGGCGACCCCGCGGTCCTGGTGGCGTCCGCCGCGACGGCCCGCGAGAAGCTCGGCTGGAACCCGTCGCGCGCGGACCTCGAGGGGATCGTCGCGGACGCGTGGGAGTTCGCGCAGCAGCGCGGCAACTAGTAGGCAACGAAGGGTCAGGGGTCAGGGCATGAGCGAGTCCAGCGCGGCCGCCGCGGAAGCCGTCGCCGCACGGTTCGAGGAGCTGTACGGGAGCGCGCCCGACGGGGTGTGGGCGGCACCCGGCCGGGTCAACCTCATCGGCGAGCACACCGACTACAACGACGGCTTCGTCATGCCGTTCGCCCTGCCGCACACCGCGGTGGCGGCGGTGTCCCGGCGCGACGACGGCGTCCTGCGGCTGCACTCCGACGACATCGGGGGCCGAGTCGTGGAGCTCTCCGTCGACGACCTCGTCCCCGAGTCCGACAAGCGCTGGACCGCCTACCCGGCGGGCGTCGTCTGGGCGCTGCGCGAGGCCGGCCACGCGGTCACCGGCGCGGACGTCCACCTCGCGTCCAGCGTCCCGGCGGGCGCCGGCCTGTCCTCCTCGGCCGCCCTGGAGGTCGTGGTCGCCCTCGCGCTGAACGACCTGTACGACCTGGGGCTGCGCGGCTGGCAGCTCGCCCGGCTGTCCCAGCGCGCGGAGAACGTCTACGTCGGCGCGCCGGTCGGCATCATGGACCAGACGGCCTCCGCCTGCTGCGAGGCGGGCCACGCCCTCTTCCTCGACACCCGCGACCTGTCCCAGCGTCAGATCCCCTTCGACCTGGCCGCGGAGGGCATGCGCCTGCTCGTCGTCGACACCCGGGTCAAGCACAGCCACAGCGAGGGCGAGTACGGCAAGCGCCGCGAGGGCTGCGAGAAGGGCGCCGCCCTGCTCGGCGTCGACGCCCTGCGGGACGTGGCCCACGACGACCTGGACGCGGCGCTGGTCCGCCTCGGCGACGACGAGGAGGTCCGCCGTCTGGTCCGCCACGTGGTGACCGAGGACCGGCGCGTCGAGCAGGTCGTCTCCCTCCTGGAGTCCGGTGACACCCGCGCCATCGGTCCGCTCCTGATCGAGGGCCACGCCTCCCTCCGCGACGACTTCCGCGTCTCCTGCCCGGAACTCGACCTGGTCGTCGACACGGCGGTGTCGGCCGGCGCGCTGGGCGCCCGCATGACGGGCGGCGGCTTCGGCGGCTCGGCGATCGTGCTGGTGGAGGAGGGTGACGTTCCGGCGGTCACCAAGGCGGTCGAGGAGGCCTTCACGGCGGCGGGGTTCAAGACGCCCCGCGTCTTCGAGGCGGTGCCCTCGGCGGGGGCGCGGCGGGTCCGGTAGTCACGCGGTTGCCTCCGGATGTCCTCGCCCGGCCGTCCCCGGGCGGGGGCATCGCCCGGTTGCGGCGCACGTCGGCTGGATCGCCACCTTCCGCATGTGAATGAATGCGGAACGTTGCTATCCGCTCACCGCTTCTCGTGGGCCTCGGCGAAAGGGCACAGCCATGTCTTCGGCCATGCGCAGGACGGCCAGAACCCCGGCCCTACGGTGGCCGGCCGCCGCAGCCGTCGTGCTGGGCGCCTGCCTGACGCTCGCCGGCCCGGCACCGAGCGTCGGCGCGGCGCCCACCGACCCCGTGCCGACCGTCTTCTTCGGCGACTCCTACACCGCCAACTACGGCATCCCGCCGCTTGACCGCGAGAGCATCCCGAGTGTCCTCTGCCTCCGGTCGACGGAGAACTTCCCCGCCGTCGCCACCCGGCGCATCGCGGAGCAGGGCGTCAGGCTCGACATCCAGGCGGACGTCTCCTGCTCAGGGGCCCGCGTCCACCACTTCTGGGAGAAGCAGGAGCTGCCCTTCGCCCGCGGGGAGGTCCCGCCGCAGAACGAGGCGCTCACGAACGACACCCTGCTGGCCGTGGGCAGCACGGGCGGCAACACGCTGGGCTTCCACGACATCCTGAAGCAGTGTTCCGCCGTGCTCAGGGGGCAGTCGGTGCTGCCGGGGAAGCCGGTGGACGAGGGCGAACCGGCGGCCGGGTGCGCCGGGTTCTTCACGTCCGGCGACGGGAAGCGGTGGCTGGACGACCGGTTCGCACGGGTCGCGTCCGACCTGGAGCGGATGCTCGAGGACATCCGGTCCCTCGCCCCCCGGGCGCAGCCCGTCCTCGTCGGCTATCCCAGACTCGTGCCCGAGGACACCGCCAGGTGCCTGACCCCCGCGCCGGGGCAGACCCGACTGCCCCTCGCTGACATCCCCCAGGACGCCATGCCGGTCCTGGACCGGATCCAGAAGCGGCTGGACGACGTGATGAAGAAGGCAGCCGCGGATCTGGGGGCCGACTACGTCGACCTCTACGCCCGGACAGGCGGCAACACCGTGTGCGACGGCGCCGACCGGGGCATCGGCGGCCTGCTGGAGACCTCCTCGTCCCTGCTGCCGTGGTACGCGCACCCCAACGAGAAGGGCCGCGACATCCAGGCCGGGACGGTCGCCGGCAGGGTCGTGGAGATCCTCGGCAGGGCCGAGGCGGGTGTGGGCCGACGGTCCTGAGGAAGCGCCCCCGGTGATCACCCCAGCCGCTTCGTCAGCGTGTACTCCGTGATCCCCGGCGGATAGTCGGGGATCACGCACACCACCTCGTACCCCTGCTTCCGGTAGAAGTCCGGGGCCTGGAAGTCCCATGTCTCCACTCGGCTGCGCGTGCAGGCGCGTTCGGTGACGGCCAGGCGTTCCGCCTCGGTCAGGAGCGTGGAGCCGAGGCCCGCGCCGCGGTGGGCCTCGTCGACCCAGAGGTAGGTCACGTGGAGCCACGTCGTCCAGGTGTGGCCGACCAGACCGCCCGCGAGTCGGCCGTTCGCGTCCGAAGCCCACACGTGCAAAGGGGATTCGCGCGCGGCGGGGGTTCCGCGCAGAGCGCGCAGGACCGGCGAGGCCGCCGTGTTGGTGTCCCGGAGCCGCCTGTGGAGCAGATCGCGTCGGGCCTTGTCGACTTCTGTCTCAAGACGAAACATGCGGCACACCATAAACGCGTAAGACCGCAAGTTCTGCAAATCAGCTTCCGCTCCGGGCCCCCGCCCGTACTCTGATGAACAGCGCCGGTGGGGGCCGGCGTGCGTTCAGGGGGCGAGACAGCCGGACACGGCGTCCGGGGCGGGGGAGGCGGTTGTCGCGCGGCGGCGGCCGTGCGGACGACGCCGTCCCGTCCCGCGTCCGGCGCGGAAAGCCACGGGGGCCTCGGTGCCGTGTCCGCGCCGGTGTCGTCCACCGGCGACGGGGTAGTCCCCTGCTCTGGGAAGAGCTTGGGGAAGGGGGTTACGTGGTTCGCATTCGAGTCCTGGTCGTCGACGACCACCGCATCTTCGCCGAGTCGCTGGCCGCGGCGCTGGCCGCGGAGCCCGACGTCGACGTGTCCGCGGCGGGCAGCGGTCCGGCGGCGCTGCGGTGCCTGGAGCGGGCGGCGGCCGAGGGGCGGCGGTTCGACGTCATGCTCGTCGACGCCGACCTGGGCGTCCCGGCGCCGGACGGGCGCCCGTCCGTGCCCGTGCAGGCCGTCGACGAGGACGGCGCCGTGGACGGCATCTCCCTGGTGAGCGGTGTGCGTTCGGCGCAGCCGCAGGTGCGGGTCGTGGTGCTCGCCGAGAAGGACGACCCGTCCCGCGCCGCCCTCGCCCTCCAGGCGGGCGCCTCCGGCTGGGTCGCCAAGGACTGCTCGCTGAGCCGGCTGCTCACCGTCATCCGGGGCGTGCTGCGCGACGAGACCCATCTGCCGCCCGCGCTCCTGACCGGCGTCCTGCGGGAGCTGACGGCAGCCCGGCGTCATCGCACGGAGAGCGAGCAGCTCGTGGAGTCGCTCACCCCGCGCGAGCGGGAGGTGCTGCGCTGCATGGTCGCCGGCCTGGGACGCAAGGCCGTCGCCGAGCGCCTCTACCTGTCCCCGCACACCGTGCGCACCCACATGCAGAACGTCCTCGGCAAGCTGGGCGTGCACTCCACGCTGGCCGCCGTCGCCCTCGCCCGTCGGGCCGGCGTCGGACCGGTCGACCTATCCGGGGATGTTGTCGAACGGGGCGGTCAACTGGCGTAGCAGGCCGGCCAGTTCCACCCTCTGGGAGTGTGTGAGCTCGCCGAGGATCGCCCGCTCCTGGGCGAGCAGGCCCGCCAGCGCCTGGTCCGCGCGGTCCTTGCCCTCGTCGGTCAGCCGCACCAGCACACCGCGCCGGTCGCTGGGGTCGGGGAGCCGCTCCACCAGGCCCTTCTTGGCGAGCCGGTCGATGCGGTTGGTCATCGTGCCCGAGGTGACGAGTGTCTGTGTGAGGAGCTGCCCGGGGGACAGCTGGTACGGGGTGCCCGCGCGGCGCAGCGCGGTCAGCACGTCGAACTCCCAGGACTCCAGGCCGTGCTCGGTGAAGGCGAGGCGGCGTGCGCGGTCCAGGTGCCGGGCCAGTCTGCTGACCCGGCTGAGCACCTCGAGCGGTTCCACGTCGAGGTCCGGGCGCTCCCGGCGCCACGCTGCGACCAGCCGATCGACCTCGTCCTCCATAAGGATCAGTGTAGTGGTTGTGTCGATGTGAAGTCTCTTGATGTCAAGTCTCTTGACGTCGAGACTGTTGCCCGGCAGGCTGGAGGAGACGGCGATCCGCGATCCGGGAGGTCCCGTGTCCGCATCATCCGCCCGTCCCCTCTGGGATCCCGCCCAGTACCTGCGTCACGCCGGGCACCGCACCCGGCCCTTCACCGACCTGCTCGCCCGCGTCCCCGAGCTGCCCGGCGCCCCGCCCCGCATCGCCGACCTGGGCTGCGGCGCCGGCAACGTCACCGCCCTCCTCACCGAGCGCTGGCCCGCCGCCCACGTCACCGGCTACGACAACTCACCGGAGATGCTCGGCAAGGCCCGCGCCGACCACGAGGGCCCCACCGGCGGAGGCGGCCGCCTCGACTTCGCCCACGCCGACGCAGGCAGCTGGACACCCGGGGAGCCGTACGACCTGATCGTCAGCAACGCCACCCTGCAGTGGGTGCCCGGGCACGTGGAGCGGTTCCGCGACTGGACCGACGGGCTCGTGCCCGGCGGGGTCCTCGCCTTCCAGGTGCCCGGCAACTTCGACGCCCCCAGCCACACCCTGATGCGCGACCTCGCCGCCTCCCCGCGGTGGCGCGGCCGGCTGTCCGGCGTGCTGCGCCACGAGGACGCCGTCCTGCCGCCCGAGGGATACCTGGACCGCCTGGCCGCCCTCGGCTGCGCCGTCGACGCCTGGGAGACCACATACGTTCACCTGCTGACGGGGGAGGACCCCGTGCTCGACTGGGTGAAGGGGACCGGGCTGCGGCCCGTCCTCACCGCCCTGGACGGCGACCCCGGGGCGCGGGACTCCTTCCTCGACGAGTACCGCATCGCGCTGCGCGACGCCTACCCGGCCACCGCGCACGGCACCCCGTTCCGGTTCCGCCGCGTCTTCGCCGTGGCCGTCAAGGAGGCCTGACCGTGCTGACCGCCCTGGACCATGTGCAGCTCGCCGCCCCGCCCGGCTCCGAGGACCTTCTGCGCGCCTTCTACTCCGGCGCCCTCGGTCTCACCGAGGTGCCGAAACCGCCCGCCCTCGCCGCGCGCGGCGGCTGCTGGTTCGAGACCGGGGACATACGGCTCCACCTGGGCGTCGAGCGGGATTTCCGCCCCGCCCGCAAGGCCCACCCCGGCCTGCGGGTCACCGGCATCGAGGCGCTCGCCGCCCGGCTGGCCGCCCACGGCGCCCCGGTCACCTGGGACGACGAGCTCCCCGGCCACCGCCGTTTCTTCAGCTGGGACCCGGTCGGCAACCGCCTGGAGTTCCTGGAGAGCGCGCCCGCGGACCAGGGCCCGCGGCAGCGGAGCCTGCCCGCCGGCTAGGCCTTGCGGTGGCCTATCAGCCGCGGTTTCGGCTCGAGGCCGTCCAGACCGTGCCAGGCGAGGTTCACCAGATGGGCCGCCACCTCCGCCTTCTTCGGCTTGCGCACGTCCAGCCACCACTGGCCGGTCAGCGCCACCATCCCGACCAGCGCCTGCGCGTACAGCGGGGCCAACTTCGGGTCGAAGCCGCGGGACTTGAACTCGCGTCCCAGGATGTCCTCCACCTGGGTGGCGATGTCCGAGATCAGCGAGGCGAACGACCCCGTCGACTGAGGGATGGGGGAGTCACGGACCAGGATGCGGAACCCGTCCGTGTACTCCTCGATGTAGTCCAGCAGCGCGAACGCGGCCTGCTCGCACAGCTCCCGCGGATGACCGGCCGTCAGCGAGCCGGTCACCATGTCCAGCAGCCGCCGCATCTCCCGGTCCACCACGACCGCGTACAGCCCCTCCTTGCCGCCGAAGTGTTCGTACACCACGGGTTTGGAGACCCCGGCCTTCGCCGCGATCTCCTCCACCGACGTGCCTTCGAACCCCTTGGCCGCGAAGAGGGTGCGGCCGATCTCCAGCAGCTGCTGGCGGCGCTCGGCACCGGTCATCCGGGTGCGGCGCGCACGCCGCGGCTTGTCATTGCTTGGGGTGCTGGAGTCGGTCGCCACGGCGACCATCATGCCGCCTCGGCGGGTTCCTTCCCGCGCGGGGCGTCGCCAACCGGGCCGACACGGCGCGAATCGATACGCGAGCGTGACGGCCACCGCACGTCGTACGCCCAGCCCAGCTGCTCGAACCAGCGGATCAGCCGCGCCGAGGAATCCAGCTGCCAGCGCTCCACACCGTGCCGCGCCGACGTGGGGTCGGCGTGGTGCAGGTTGTGCCAGGACTCACCGCAGGACAGGATCGCCAGCCACCACACGTTGCCCGAGCGGTCCCGCGACTTGAACGGACGCTTGCCGACCGCGTGGCAGATCGAGTTGATCGACCACGTCACATGGTGCAGCAGAGCCACCCGGACGAGTGAACCCCAGAAGAAGCCGGTGAACGCGCCCCACCACGACATCGTCACCAGACCGCCGATCAGCGCGGGCAGCCCCAGCGACAGCACCGTCCACAGCACGAACAGGCGGGAGATGCGCCGCATCGCCGGGTCCTTGATCAGATCCGGCGCGTACTTGTCCTGCGGAGTCTGCTCCTCGTCGAACATCCACCCGATGTGCGCCCACCACAGGCCCTTCATCAGCGCCGGGACGGACTCCCCGTACCGCCACGGCGAGTGCGGGTCGCCCTCCGCGTCGGAGAACTTGTGATGCTTGCGGTGGTCGGCCACCCAGCGCACCAGCGGTCCCTCGACCGCCATCGAACCGGCGATCGCCAGCGCGATCTTCAACGGGCGCTTCGCCTTGAACGAACCGTGCGTGAAGTGACGGTGGAACCCGATGGTGATGCCGTGGCATCCCAGGTAGTAGAAGAAGACCAGCAGGCCGAGGTCCAGCCAGCTGACCCCCCATCCCCACGCCAGCGGCACGGCCGCGAGCAGCGCGAGGAAGGGGACGACGATGAACAGGAGCAGCGTGATCTGCTCGATGGACCGTTTCCGCTCCCCGCCCAGCGTGGCGGAGGATGCGGCGTCGTCGGGCCGGGACTGCTTCCGTGCTTCGTCGAGCACATCGGAGCTTGAGGTCATGCGTTCCCCTGTGGGGTATGTGGACTGAGGGAAGGTGCCGAACCGCCGGAACCGCATCGCTTTCCTACGGTCCCGTAACCTACGGCATCGTAAGTATGGCAGTGCGTCGCCCCGCGGCAAGAGCCCGTGGGCCAGCGCGTCCGGCTCGACACCTATCCTTGGAAGTCGGTCGGACAGCGCGGTCCGCTCTGACTTCTTCCCGGACGTACGGCCCGCAAGCGGCGCACGCCGCGCGAGACGCTCGTTCGGGTTCCCTCCCAGACGATCCCTACCCGTCGCCCGCCACGCCCTTCCGAGGAGCCGGCGCGACACCCGACTTCGATCACTGCAAGGAGCCGCACCTGTGAGCAGTGCCGACGACCAGACCACCACGACGAGCGCCGAACTGCGTGCCGACATCCGCCGACTGGGCGACCTCCTCGGAGAGACGCTCGTCCGGCAGGAGGGCCCCGAGCTCCTCGACCTCGTCGAGAAGGTCCGCCGCCTCACCCGAGAGGACGGCGAGGCCGCCGCCGAGCTGCTGCGCGGCACCGAACTGGAGACGGCCGCCAAGCTGGTGCGCGCCTTCTCCACCTACTTCCACCTGGCCAACGTCACCGAACAGGTGCACCGCGGACGCGAACTCGCCGCCCGCCGCGCCGCCGAGGGCGGCCTGCTCTCCCGCACCGCCGACCGGCTCAAGGACGCCGACCCCGAGCACCTGCGCCAGACCGTGCGGCACCTCAACGTGCGCCCCGTGTTCACCGCCCACCCCACCGAAGCGGCCCGCCGCTCCGTCCTCAACAAGCTCCGCCGCATCGCCGCCCTCCTGGAGACGCCGGTCCTCGCCTCCGACCGGCGCCGCCTCGACACCCGGCTGGCGGAGAACATCGACCTCGTCTGGCAGACGGACGAACTGCGCGTGGTACGCCCCGAGCCCGCCGACGAGGCCCGCAACGCCATCTACTACCTCGACGAGCTGCACGCCGGCGCCGTCGGCGACGTCCTGGAGGACCTCACCGCCGAACTGGAGCGCGTCGGCGTCCATCTGCCGGACGACACCCGCCCGCTGACCTTCGGCACCTGGATCGGCGGCGACCGCGACGGCAACCCCAACGTCACCCCCCAGGTCACCTGGGACGTCCTGATCCTCCAGCACGAGCACGGCATCAACGACGCCCTGGAGATGATCGACGAACTGCGCGGCTTCCTCTCCAACTCCATCCGCTACACCGGAGCCACCGAGGAACTGCTCACCTCCCTCCAGGCCGACCTGGAGTCGCTGCCCGAGATCAGCCCCCGCTACAAGCGGCTCAACGCCGAGGAGCCCTACCGGCTCAAGGCCACCTGCATCCGGCAGAAGCTGGAGAACACCAAGCTCCGCCTCGCCAAGGGCACCCCGCACGAGCCCGGCCGCGACTACCTCGGCACCAGCGAGCTCATCACCGACCTGCGGATCATCCAGGCGTCCCTGCGCGAGCACCGCGGCGGCCTCTTCGCCGACGGACGCCTCGCCCGCACCATCCGCACCCTCGCCGCCTTCGGCCTCCAGCTCGCCACCATGGACGTGCGCGAGCACGCCGACGCCCACCACCACGCCCTCGGCCAGCTGTTCGACCGGCTCGGCGAGGAGTCCTGGCGCTACGCCGACATGCCCCGCGACTACCGCGCCAAGCTCCTCGCCAAGGAGCTGCGCTCCCGCCGCCCGCTGGCGCCCACACCGGCGCCCGTCGACGAGGCCGGCGAGAAGACCCTCGGGGTCTTCCGGACCGTCAAGCGCGCCCTGGCGGTCTTCGGCCCCGAGGTCGTCGAGTCGTACATCATCTCCATGTGCCAGGGCGCCGACGACGTGTTCGCCGCCGCCGTCCTCGCCCGCGAGGCCGGCCTCATCGACCTGCACGCCGGCTGGGCGAAGATCGGCATCGTGCCGCTCCTCGAGACGACGGACGAACTCAAGGCCGCCGACACGATCCTGGAGGACATGCTCGCCGACCCCTCCTACCGGCGCCTCGTCGCCCTGCGCGGCGACGTCCAGGAGGTCATGCTCGGCTACTCCGACTCCTCCAAGTTCGGCGGCATCACCACCAGCCAGTGGGAGATCCACCGCGCCCAGCGCCGGCTGCGCGACGTCGCCCACCGCTACGGCGTCCGGCTGCGCCTCTTCCACGGCCGCGGCGGCACCGTCGGCCGCGGCGGCGGCCCCACCCACGACGCCATCCTCGCCCAGCCCTGGGGCACCCTCGAAGGCGAGATCAAGGTCACCGAGCAGGGCGAGGTCATCTCCGACAAGTACCTCATCCCCTCCCTCGCCCGCGAGAACCTCGAACTGACCGTCGCCGCCACCCTCCAGGCCTCCGCCCTGCACACCGCGCCGCGCCAGTCCGTCGAGGCCCTCGCCCGCTGGGACGCCGCCATGGACGTCGTCTCCGACGCCGCCCACACGGCCTACCGGAAGCTCGTCGAGGACCCCGACCTGCCGACGTACTTCCTCGCCTCCACCCCGGTCGACCAGCTCGCCGAGCTGCACCTGGGCTCGCGGCCCTCCCGCCGCCCCGGCTCCGGCGTCTCCCTCGACGGCCTGCGCGCCATCCCATGGGTGTTCGGCTGGACCCAGTCCCGGCAGATCGTCCCCGGCTGGTTCGGCGTCGGCTCCGGCCTCAAGGCACTGCGCGAGGCCGGCCTGACCGCAACACTGGGAGGAGAGGGCGTGCTCGACGAGATGTACGAGCAGTGGCACTTCTTCCGCAACTTCATCTCCAACGTGGAGATGACCCTCGCCAAGACGGACCTGCGGATCGCCCAGCACTACGTCGACACCCTCGTCCCCGACGAGCTCAAGCACGTCTTCGACACCATCAAGGCGGAGCACGCCCTCACCGTCACCGAGGTGCTGCGCGTCACCGGCGAGCAGGAACTGCTGGACGCCGACCCCGTCCTCAAGCAGACCTTCTCCATCCGCGACGCCTACCTGGACCCGATCTCCTACCTCCAGGTGGCCCTGCTCAAGCGCCAGCGCGACGCCGTCGCCGCCGGGGACCAGCCCGACCCGCTGCTCTCCCGCGCCCTGCTGCTGACCGTCAACGGCGTCGCCGCCGGCCTGCGCAACACCGGCTGACCCACGGACGCACGAAAGGGCGGCGCCCTCCGGCTCGCACGAACCGGAGGGCGCCGCCCCTCGTCGTGTCCGGGGAGGCCTACAGCGCCACGAACGCCGCCGTCAGCAGCCCCGCGCCCGCCACCGCCATCACCCACGCCGCGCGCGTCCGCAGCAGGCCGCCCGCCACCACCACCGACGCCAGCAGCAGCGCGCCCCCGAGCGGCACCCACGCATACAGCACCCCGGCCGGACCCGAACGCACCGCCTCCCGACCGCCCGGCTTCAGCACCACCGTGTACGTGCTGCCCTTCTCCACGGCCACCGTGTCCTCGAGCACCACCTCCGCGCGCGGCTGCGACCCCGGCGACAACGGCCGGAACGGGCCCTCGCAGGCGTCCTCGGCGCACCGCGTCACCTCGACCGTGCCGCGCTCACGGCCCTTGGTCAGCATCACGTGCTGCGCCGTCCCCCACGACGCCCACACACCGGCGATCAGGATCAGCACGGCGACCGTGCCCATCGCGGCGAACCGGCCGAAGCGCAGCGCTGAGGAACCGCGCGAGGAACGGACAGCGGAAGGCATGGCCGCGATCTTTGGCCATGACCTCGCGCCCGGTCAACTCCGGCGGGCCACACCAGAGGAGATGTCCGGCGTTGTCGCCCTCGTCACCCACGTCACGAGTTGTACGCGCCCTGCGCCCGCTCCAGACCCTCCGCCACCAGACACTCCACCGCGTCCGCCGCCCGGTCCACGAAGTAGTCCAGCTCCTTGCGCTCCGCCGACGAGAAGTCCTTCAGCACATAGTCCGCCACCGGCATCCGCCCCGGCGGCCGGCCGATCCCGAACCGCACCCGGTGATAGTCCCGGCCGAACGCCCCCGTCAGCGACTTCAGACCGTTGTGCCCGTTGTCCCCGCCACCCAGCTTCAGCCGCAGCGTCCCGTAATCGATGTCCAGCTCGTCATGGACCGCCACCACCCGCTGCGGCGGCACCTTGTAGAACTCCCGCAGCGCGTTCACCGGCCCGCCCGACAGGTTCATGTACGACATCGGCTTCACCAGCACCACCCGGCGGCTACCCGGCCCCGGAGGCCCGATCCGGCCCTCCACGACCTGCGCCTGCGCCTTCGCCGCCCGCTTGAACCGCCCGCCCATCCGCTCCGCCAGCAGATCCGCGACCATGAACCCCACGTTGTGCCGGTTCAACGCGTACCCCGGCCCCGGATTGCCCAGCCCGGCGATCAGCCAAGGGCCCGCCGCGTCCTCCGTCACGCCCACGCTTCCTCCCACATACGCGTCGGCCGCCGCCCCGCACGGGAGCAGCGGCCGACGTACGACTGGATCCGAAAGGCTCAGGCCTCGGCGGCCTCTTCGCCCTCCCCGGCACCCTCGGACGCCTCCTCGGCCTGCGCGGCCAGAACCTGCAGCACCACGGTGTCGTCCTCGACGGAGAGGGTGACACCGCTGGGGAGCTCGATGTCCTTGGCGAGCACGGAGGCACCGGCCTCCAGGCCCTCGACGGACACGGTCACACCCTCCGGAATGTGCGTGGCCTCGGCCTCGACGGGCAGCGCGTCCAGGACGTACTCCAGCAGGTTGCCGCCCGGGGCCAGCTCGCCCTCGGCCTGCACCGGGATCTCGACCTGGACCTTCTCGCCGCGCTGCACCAGCTGCAGGTCGACGTGGACCAGGAAGCCCTTCAGCGGGTCACGCTGGACGGACTTCGGGATGGCCAGCTCGTTGGTCTTGCCGTCGATGTCCAGCGCGATCAGGACGTTCGGCGTACGCAGGGCGAGCAGCAGCTCGTGACCCGGGAAGGTCAGGTGGATCGGGTCGGAACCGTGACCGTACAGAACACCGGGAACCTTGTTCTCACGACGGATACGGCGGGCAGCACCCTTGCCGAACTCGGAACGCGTCCCGGCGGCGATCTTCACCTCGGACATGATCACTCCTCATAGTCAGAAACGGACGTGGTCACCCGGCCACGAACGGCCTGCTACGAAGAGCGCGTCGATAACGGACCGCCGTACGACACTTCCGAAGAAGCGGTACGGCCTCCCTCGCCGAGCAACTCGTGCAGTTTACCCGGGCCAGGAGGCCGCACCCAAAACGATCACCGGCAGTCGAACTGATGTCGGACTGCAGAACCCTTACTGCTCGTCGAACAAGCTCGTCACCGAGCCGTCCTCGAACACCTCCCGCGCCGCGCGCGCGATCGTCGGCGCGATCGACAGCACCTTGATCTTGTCCAGGCTCTCACTCAGCTCACCCGGCGTCGGCAACGTGTTCGTGAACACGAACTCGCTCACCTTCGAATTCTTCAGACGGTCCGCCGCCGGACCCGACAGCACACCGTGCGTCGCCGTCACGATCACGTCCTCCGCACCATGCGCGAACAGCGCGTCAGCCGCCGCACAGATCGTGCCACCGGTGTCGATCATGTCGTCCACCAGCACGCACACGCGGCCCTTCACCTCACCGACCACCTCGTGCACCGTGACCTGGTTCGCCACGTCCTTGTCCCGGCGCTTGTGCACGATCGCCAGCGGCGCGCCCAGCCGGTCGCACCAGCGGTCCGCCACCCGCACACGGCCCGCGTCCGGGGACACCACCGTCAGCTTCGAACGGTCCACCTTCGCGCCCACGTAGTCCGCCAACAGCGGCAGCGCGAACAGATGGTCCACCGGGCCGTCGAAGAAGCCCTGGATCTGATCCGTGTGCAGGTCCACCGTCAGCAGACGGTCCGCACCCGCCGTCTTCATCAGATCCGCGATCAGACGCGCCGAGATGGGCTCACGACCGCGGTGCTTCTTGTCCTGCCGGGCGTACCCGTAGAACGGCACGATCACCGTGATCGAACGGGCCGACGCACGCTTCAACGCGTCGATCATGATCAACTGCTCCATGATCCACTTGTTGATCGGCGCCGTGTGGCTCTGGATCAGGAAACAGTCGGCCCCACGAGCCGACTCCTGATACCTCACATAGATCTCACCGTTCGCGAAGTCGAAGGCCTTCGTCGGGACGACCCCGACATCCAACTGCTGGGCGACCTCCTCGGCAAGCTCGGGGTGGGCGCGGCCGGAGAAGAACATCATCTTCTTCTCGCCGGTCGTCTTGATCCCGGTCACAGCACTGTCTCCTCAGAGGTGTCTCAGCTGGTGGGGGTGCGCGTTTCCGCACCTCTCACGGTACGCCGTCCCGAACAGAACGCTTCTCCGGTCAGTCCTCGCCGGCCGGCTCCCCCGACGCCGCCTCCGCGGCCTTCGCAGCAGCACTCCCCGGACGCTTACGAGCCACCCAGCCCTCGATGTTGCGCTGCTGACCACGGGCCACCGCCAGGGAACCCGGCGGCACGTCCTTCGTGATCACCGAGCCCGCCGCCGTGTAAGCACCGTCTCCGACCGTGACAGGAGCAACAAACATGTTGTCCGACCCCGTCCGGCAGTGCGACCCGACCGTCGTGTGATGTTTGTCCTGTCCGTCGTAATTGACGAACACACTTGCCGCACCGATGTTCGAGTACTCGCCGATCGTCGCGTCACCCACGTACGACAGATGCGGAACCTTCGACCCCTCACCGATCGACGCGTTCTTCGTCTCCACGTACGTACCGATCTTGCCCTTGCGCGCCAACCGCGTCCCCGGACGCAGATACGCGAACGGACCCACCGACGCCTCCGGACCCACCTCGGCACCCGTCGCCACCGTGTTGTCCACACGCGCCCCCGCACCCACCCGGGTATCCGTCAGCCGCGTGTTCGGACCCACCTCACAGCCCTCACCCAGATGCGTCGCACCGTGCAACTGCGTCCCCGGATGCACCAGCACGTCCCGCTCGAACGTCACCGTCACATCCACCCACGTCGACGCCGGATCCACCACCGTCACACCGGACAGCATCGCCGCCGTCAACAGCCGCTCGTTCAGAATCCGCCGCGCCTGAGACAACTGCACACGGTTGTTGATCCCCGCGATCTCCCGATGGTCCCCCGCCACCGACGCACCCACCCGGTGCCCCGTCTCCCGCAGGATCCCGAGCACGTCCGTCAGGTACTCCTCACCCTGACTGTTGTCCGTACGCACCCTCTTCAACGCGTCCGCCAGCAGCGCCCCGTCGAACGCGAACACACCCGAGTTGATCTCCCGGACCGCCCGCACCTCGTCCGACGCGTCCTTGTGCTCCACGATCGCCGTCACCGCACCGGAGCCGTCCCGCACGATCCGGCCGTACCCGGTCGCGTCCGGCACCTCCGCCGTCAGCACCGTCACCGCGTTGCCGTCCGCCGCATGCGTCTCCGACAGCCGGCGCAGCGTCTCACCGGTCAGCAGCGGAGTGTCACCGCACACCACCACCACGGTCCCGTCCACGGAACCGCCCAGCTCCTCCAGACCCATCCGCACGGCGTGCCCCGTGCCGTTCTGCTCCGCCTGCACGGCGGTCCGCACGTCGGCGGCGACCTCGGCGAGATGCGCGGTCACCTGCTCACGGGCGTGACCCACGACGACCACGAGGTTCGCCGGGTCCAGCTCACCGGCGGCGGCGAGCACATGACCCACCAGGGAACGGCCACAGATGTCGTGCAGGACCTTCGGTGTGGCCGACTTCATACGGGTGCCCTCACCCGCTGCGAGAACGACGACGGCTGCCGGGCGATTGGCGCTCACGGGGATGCCCTTCGGCTGTGTTGGAGGTGGGGGATGGACATCCGCAGGATACCGGGGCGTTTCCGGGGGGACATGAGAGCGGGTCCTGACCAGCGACCGGTCAGGACCCGAACCATGCAGCTCCGCCAGCTGGATTCGAACCAGCACTACAGGGCTTCAAAGGCCCGCGGGCTACCAGTTACCCCATGGCGGATGGCTGCGTCAGACCTTACCCGAGGAGGGTGGCGTGGTGATCCCGGAGACCATTCCTGTCCACCAGCCTTCGATACGCCGGTACAGGTCGGCGCCTTGTGACACCCGGACGACCAGACACCCTCGATAGGTGTCCACGACGTTCTTCCGGACGGTCGTGGGGTTGTGCTTCTTGATGGTCGTCTTCTGGAACACGGAGACGTCCACGCCGACCAGATCCGCCCAGTACCGTTTCGCGCCCTCCACGTCGGCGGTCATGTGGATCATCACGCGGTACCTCAGGCGGTCCGGCTCGACGCCGAGCAGGTCGAGCCATGCCAGGTAGAGCTTGATCACGCCGGGGTCGCTGTTCACGAAGAGGACGTTCTCGCGCCGGTCGTAGGGCTTGTCCTTCGCGCCCTCGGCCCAGTACAGGGCCACACCCGCGAGGAAGAGGTCGCGATCCGAGAGCGGGCCGATCTCCTGGGCTGCGGCCTTGGTCCGCCGGCGCTGCTCGTCCCGCACCGCCAGCTCGTGCTCCCAGCGCATGCGGCCCGCCAGCCGCGCCTGCTCCGAGGGCGGGCGCCGCTCCGGCTTCGGCAGATCCCGCACCCATAGAGAGATCGAGCTCTTGGAGCAGCCCAGCTCCACCTGGATCTGGTCGTAGGTCCAGCCCTGCAGGCGGAGCTCGCGGGCGCGCGCCCGTAGGCCGTCCTTGGCGTTGGGGCGCCGGGTCCAGTCCGGGGCGGGTTCGCCCTGGAGGAGGCGGTTGAGGATGTCGTTGTTGTCGACGTGGAGCCGGTCGCGGATCTGGCGTCGGCTGAGCCCTTCGCGCCGGAGGGTGACCGCCTGCTCGCGCAGGCCTTCGAAGTCGGCGTATTTGCCGGTCGGATGTGCCATGGGCATACCGTCCGGGCGGAATGGAGGGTTCCCGGGTCGAACGGTGCGCGATTCAGCAGTTCGAGGGATTGTGGGGCGTATGGCGGCTGATCGGTCGGTCGGTGTGGTCCGGGGTGAGGTGAAAACTCCCCGGAAAACGGACGGGGAGCGCCTTTAGGCTGGGAGGCATGACCACGACGGGGGAAGACCATGTGACGGCCCGGGGAGGGCCCTGGTGGTGGGAGCGGCGGCGTTCCGCCGTGCTGGACGCGGGGCTCGCGGCGGTGTCCGCGCTGGAGTGCGGGGCCGAGGGGGTCCCGTTCGCGTGGGAGGCGGGGGTCCCGGTCGCCGTGGGGGTGCTGTTCGGCCTTGCGGCGGGGTCGGTGCTGCTGGTGCGTCGGCGGTGGCCGATCGCGGTGGTGCTGGTGGCGATCGCGGTGACGCCGGCGGCGATGGGGTTCCTGCTGGGGATCGTGGGTCTGTATTCGCTGGCGGCGTCGGATCTGCCGCGCCGGATCATCGGGTCGCTGGCGGGGATGCAGTCGGTGGGTGTGCTGATCGTGATGTTCGTGCGGATGCGGCAGGACATCGCGCGCGGGGACGTGGAGGTCGGTGACTGGCTGGTGCCGTTCGCGTCGGTGACGATGGCGCTGGGTGTGACGGCTCCGCCGGTGCTGCTGGGGTTGTACGTGGGGGCGCGGCGGCGGCTGATGGAGAGTCTGCGGGAGCGGGCGGACAGTCTGGAGCGGGAGCTTCAGTTGCTCGCGGAGCGGGCGGAGGAGCGTGCGGAGTGGGCGCGTGGTGAGGAGCGGACGCGGATCGCGCGGGAGATGCACGACGTGGTGGCGCACCGGGTGAGTCTGATGGTGGTGCATGCGGCGGCGTTGCAGGCGGTGGCGCGGAAGGATCCGGAGAAGGCGGTGAAGAACGCTGCTCTGGTGGGGGACATGGGGCGGCAGGCGTTGACGGAGCTGCGGGAGATGCTCGGGGTGCTGCGTGCGGGCGGGGACGCGGTGCGGCCTCGTCCGGAGAGTGCGTCGGTGCCGTTGGCGGCGGTGGGTGCGGCTGCCGCGGCGGCGGCGTCGCGGGTGGCGGTGGAGGAGCCGGCGGAGGGGCCGTCGTTGGCGGAGATCGATGAGCTGGTGGGGCAGTCGGCCGCGGCGGGGATGGTGGTCGATCTGTCGGTGGAGGGGGAGTACCGGTCGTATGCGCCGGAGGTGGAGTCGACGGCGTACCGGGTGGTGCAGGAGGCGTTGACGAACGTCCACAAGCATGCGGCGGGTGCGAAGACGTATGTGCGGTTGGCGCACCGGGTGTCGGAGATTGCGATGCAGGTGGAGAACGAGCCGCCGTCGGGGGTGGGTTCGTCGGCGGGGCTGCCGTCGGGGGGCAACGGTCTGGTGGGGATGCGGGAGCGGGTGTCGGCGTTGGGCGGGGTGTTCGTGTCGGGGCCGACGGATGCGGGGGGTTTCCGGGTGTCGGCGGTGATTCCGGCGTCGTAGGTCCGCGGCGGGGTCAGCCTGCGGTGAGGCGTTGGGGCCGGATGCCGGAGATGAGGGTGGCGAGGGCGTGGTCGATGTCGGGGCCGAGGTACCAGTCGCCGGTGTGGTCGAGGGTGTAGACGCGGCCCTGTGCGTCGATGGCGAGGAGTGCCTGGGTGTCGGGCTCGGCGCCGAGGGGGCAGACCTCGGTGTCGAGGGCGCGGCCGAGGTCGCCGAGGGTGCGGGCGAGGTGCAGGCCGTGGAGGGGGTCGATGTGGATCGGGGTGGGGGCGATCTGGCGGCCGGGTCCGGTGGGCCGGATGTGGAGTCCGCCGAATTCGGCCCAGGCTTCGACGGCGGCGGGGAAGACGGTGTGCCGGTGTCCGGCGGGCGAGGTGTGGTCGCGGAGGGTGTCGGCCCAGATTTCGGCCTGTTTGATGTCCCAGCGTCCGGGCTGCCAGCCGGCGGCGCGCAGTGCGGCGTCTACGGGGACGGCGAACCGGGTGGTCGAGGTGCGGTCGGTGTGCATCTGCCCTTCGTTCGTCGAGGTGGTTCGGTGGTGCGGGGGGTGGTTCAGCCGCCGGTGGCGGTGGGGTCGACGGTGCGGACGCCGAAGTGGGCGGTGAGGGCGGTGCAGGCGCGGCAGGGGGTGGCGTAGCTGCCGTGGAGGGGGTCGCCGTCCTCGCGGATGCGGCGGGTGGTGAGTTTGGCGTGTTTGAGGGCTTTGCGGGCCTCGCCGTTGGTCATGGGTTTGCGGGCGGCTCTTTTGCTGCGGGCGGCGTCGGCGGTGGCGATGTGCCGGGAGATGAGGATGGTTTCGGCGCAGCGTCCGGTGAAGCGGTCGCGTTGGTCGCTGGTGAGGGTGTCGAGGAAGTCCTGGACGAGTGGGTGGAGCGCGGGGGGTGTGTCGCCGCGGGCGGCGGTGCCGGTGAGGGTGGCGCCGCGGACGGAGAGTGCGGCGGCGATGGTGGGGAGGATGCCGTCGCGGCGGTGCCGGAGGGCGGGTGCCGGGGTGCTGTCGGTGGCGCTCCAGCCGATGCGGGGGTCGCCGGAGCGGGGGTCGCCGGATGGTCCGGTGTGCGTCCCCGTCTGCGTCGCGTTCATGATCGTCATCCCCTCCCGAGCATCCCCCCGGTGGTCACAGAGTGCCAAATCGCGTGGCGGCTGGGGAAGCTGGGGCGGGGCGACACGCCAGGGCGGGGGCGGGCTGTCACGGTGGGGTGACGTGGGGTCACGGAAGCGGAGGGGCTGGTGGCCGGTGCCCGGTGACCGGTGGGGGTGTACCGCATAGGCTGTCGGCACCGCGATCCGGCGGTGTTCCGTGTGCGGGCGCCGAGGGTTCGTGGTGGTGAAGCAGTCGAGACAGACGTGACAGTCGAATACGTTCCGTGACGGCTCCGAGGGTGGGGCGGGCGGGGCGTACAGAGTGCCGCAGGGGGCAACCGCCATGACGACAGGTCGGCTCGGGCTGGGGGCGCCTCCCGGCCGCCAGGCTGGGGGAACTTCCGCGCCGCCGAACGCGGCTTATGCCGGGCAGGTCGTGCATTTCCCGGATCCGGTGCGGGCGGCGCGTCACCCGAGAGGTGTGCGGGTGGACGAGCGTGGTTTCCCCGATTTCTCGCCCTATGCGCGTGCGGCTGCGGAGATCGCGGATCCGCCGGAGGGTTTCGGTGTGGACGAGCTGCGGCTGACGGATTTCGTGTCGGCGAACGCGGTGCTGGCGGCGACGGGTCACGAGCTGTGGGACACGGTTCCGGCGGTGGCGACGCCGCATGGCTGGACGTGGCATCACGTGGCGGGTACGCGGCGTCTTGAGCTGGTGCCGGTCGAGGTGAAGGCGTTGTTGCGGCATCACGGTGGTGTGGCGACGGCGGCGGTGGACCACGGCAAGCGGGGCACGCGGCCGTTGCAGGAGACGCGTCCGGCGCATTTCGGGCTGCCGAAGTCGGGTGTGGCGGTGACGGAGTCGCAGGTGCTGGGGGTCGAGGAGGATCTCGGGTACCGGCTGCCGGGCGCGTACCGGTCGTTCCTGAAGGCGGCGGGCGGTTGTGCGCCGGTGGGTACGGCGTTGGACGCGGAGCTGGGTCTGCTGGTGGACCAGCCGTTCTTCACGGTGCGGGACGAGGCCGCGGTGAACGACCTGGTGTATGTGAACAAGTGTCTGCGGGACCATCTGACGAAGGACTACCTGTGTGTGGCGTTCGTGCAGGGTGGTCTGCTGGCCGTGAAGGTGCGGGGCGAGCGGCAGGGTTCGGTGTGGTTCTGCGCGTACGACGATGTGCGGGACGTGGATCCGTCGTGGCCGCCGGCGGAGCGTGTTGAGCGGCTGCTGCTGCCGTGCGGTGAGGATTTCGACGTGTTCCTGTCGCGGCTGGCGGGGTCTCCTCCGGAGTTGGAGACGGTTGCGAATCTGATGGTGGACGGCGGGTTCGCGCGTGCTGTTCCGGTTTCTTCCGCGGGAGTGTGAGTCGTAGCGATGGTGACGTTCGCGCAGGCGCAGGAGCGCGCGGAGGAGTGGGTCAACGGGGACGTGCCCGCGTACCAGCATCGTGAGGTGCGGGTGCGGGAGTTCGGTCTCGGGTTCGTGGTGTGGGCGGAGGACCGTGCGGACGGTCCGCGTTCGGACGGTGGCGGGCAGCGGCTGGTGATCGCCCGGGACAGCGGCGAGGCCACGCTGTGGCCGGCGCTGCCGGTGGGTGAGGTGATTCGCAGGTACGAGGAGGAGTACGGCAGGGACGAGGCGGCGGCGGAGGAACCGGCGCCCGCGCCGGCGGCGCGGGTGGACCTGAACCAGACGTCGTTCCTGCTGAGTCCGCCGGAGTGGCTGCAGGAGGCGGCGGACCGGCTGGGGATCCCGGACCGGCGTGGGGAGACGTCGGGGGGTGGCGCCGGAGGTGCGGCCTCGGGCGCGGCTGCGGCGGCGTCCGCGGGGTCCGGTGCCGGGTCGGCGTCGGGTGCGGTGCCGGGGCAGGCCGGTGCGCCCGACGCGAGCTGGGCGGCGTCGTCCACGGGTGCGGGCCGGGGCGCGGACGGGGGTGGCTCGGAGGAGTCCCCGGCGGGTTCCGGTGCCGCGGGGTCCGCCTCCGACGGCAGCGGTTCGGCGTGGCCGGCGGCCGGGGGCGGTGCGGACGAGGGCACGCCGTGGGCGGGTACGGACACCGCGGGGGACGCGGGCGAGGACCGCTCGGTGCCGCTGCCGCAGACCGTGTACGCGCCGCAGGTGCGGGAGCCGGGCGAGGACGCTCCGGCGACGCCCGACGCGAAGACGGCGCTGATGTCGGGGGGCAGCCGGCTGCCGCCGACGGCGGTCGCGCCGGCGGTTCAGGCGGGGCAGTCGACTCCGCCGCCTCCTGCCCAGGCGGGTCCTCCTGCGACGCCTCCGCCTCCCACCCAGGCCGGTGCAGCCGGCACCCCGGCGCCGGGTACGCCCGTGGCGCCGCCGGCTGCGGGCGGCACGGACGCCGGTGACATCGCCGACGCCGCGACCAGCAAGGCGACTCCGCCGCCGAAGCGGGGGCAGGGTCCGACGCCCCCGCCGCCTCCGGGCGCCCCGGGGACGCCGGGTGCGCGACCCGGCGGCACGCCCGCGCCCGCGCCCGCTCCCGCGCAGGGCGGGAGTGGCTATGTGCCCACGCAGCTGGTGTCGTCGCTGGGTGCGGAGGGGCCGGAGGATCCGGGCGGCGGGCAGACGCCTCCGCCGGGGGCGCCGACTCCGCCTGCGCCGGGTGCGCCCGGAACGCCTCCGGGCGGGGTGCATCACGCGGCGACGATGCTCGCCGATCCGAACAGCCCGGGCGCGGGGGTGTCCACGCCTCCGGGCCCGCCCGGTGCTCCGGGTCAGCCGGGTGCGCCTCAGCCTCCCGGCCAGCCGGGTGCGCCCCAGCCTCCTGGTCCGCCCGGTGCTCCGGGTCAGCCCGGTCAGCACGGTGCCCCGGGTGCTCCCGGCGCGCCTCAGCCGCCCGGTCCTCCCGGCCGGCCCGGTGCGCCCGGCGCGCCCCAGCCTCCGGGCCCGCCCGGAGCTCCGGGTGGCCCCGCTCAGCCCGGCGCGCCCCAGCCGTCCGGCGCCCCGGGCAATGCTCCCGGCGCCCCGCCGGTGCACCACGCGGAGACCGTCCTGGCGGCACCGCCCGTCGGCGGTCCCGGTGCGCCTCCGCCGCCGGCGCCGCCCGGTGCGCCCGGTGCCCCGCCGATGGCGCCCGGGGCGATGCCTCCGGGTGCCGTGCCCCCGCCGGGCGCTCCCGCGCCGGGGCAGCCGCCGGCGTACGGCTATCCGCAGCAGCCGCCCGGTCAGCCGACCGTCGGTCCCGGCTACCAGGCCGTGCTGCGCTACCGCGCGCAGGACGGCTCCGAGCAGCAGCTGATCCGGCGTTCCGCGCCGGGCACCCCGCATCCGGAGTGGCAGATCTTCCACGAGCTGCGCGCGATGAACGTGCCGCCGAACCAGGTGCTGGAGCTGCACACGGAGCTGGAGTCGTGCGAGCTGCCGGGCGCGTACTGCGCGCGGATGATCCGCGAGCAGTGGCCGCAGGCGCGCATCACGTCGATCGCGCCGTACGGCCCGGACCACGCGAGCCGGCAGCAGGGCATGCGGCAGCTGCTGGCCCATCAGGGCGAGCTGCACCAGGTGGCGGACGGTCCCGCGCGTCCCGCCCCGGTACGGGCGCCGGTCCCGCCGGTGCAGCCGGCCCCGCCGATCCCGCCGGAGGCGATCGGGCAGGAGCTGGCGGCCGCGTTCGGGCCGGGCGTGTTCCGGTTCGAGCAGGCGGCGGTGTCCCGTCAGGGCGTGCCGCCGGTGGTGGCGCACACGCTGGTGACGGCGGGTCTGCCGACGGACATGGGGCCGTTCTTCTGGGCGCAGGCCCAGCCGGGCCGCCCGGTGCCGACGCTGGCGGAGCTGGCCGCGGAGCGGGGCGTGCAGCCGGCGCCGGACGCGGGCTCGTACCTGGCGATGGGCAGCGACTTCGGCAAGGCGATCTGTGTGCAGTACGGCACGGCGAACATCGTCGCGGTGCCGGTCGAGGCCGGTCCGGGCGGTACGGCGGTGCCGCCGCAGTTCGTGAACACCGGGCTGCCGGAGTTCGCGCGCTGCCTGGCGCTGCTGGGCCGGATGTGGCGCCTGCGGTTCGGGCTGAACCAGGAGCAGGCGGGCCGCTGGACCGTCGACTTCCAGGCGCAGCTGGCCGCGCTGGACCCGGCGGCGCTGGGGTCGCCGGAGAGCTGGTGGTCGGTGCTGCTGGAGCAGATGTGGGACGGGCTGCTGTGAGCCGCCGCCGCTGAAGGTGTGACCCGTGAGCCGGGCCCGGTCGTGACGACGACCGGGCCCGGCTCACGTCTGTCCGCCGTGGCAGGGCCGCCCGAGCGGAGTGTCGCGTTATGAACACTTCCTCGACATCGATCAAGATGTGCGCGATTCATACCTTTTTGTGCTCGGTCGTCGTGCTGGGCTTCATGTCCGTCGGTGGAAGGGGTTCCAGGGTGAGCAGCAGCACATCGGTGTCGTCGCAGGGGTTCGAGATCGTCCGCCGGGGGCGCGGGTACCGCCCGCTCCAGGTGATCGCGTACGTCGAGGCGCTGTCGGACGACCGGGACGCCGCCTGGGAGCGCGCGGCGCGGCTGACGGTCCTGGCGCGGGAGATGGAGGAGGAGCTCGAACGGCTGCGGGAGCGGGCGGCCGGGCTGCCGGAGCAGACGTACGAGTCGCTCGGCGACGGCCCCCGGCGGCTGTTCCTGCTGGCGTTGGAGGAGGCCACGGCCGTGCGGGAGTCGGCGCGGCAGCACGCGCAGGACCTGGTGGACCTGGCGCGGGACGACGCCGCCGGGGTGGAGGGGACAGCGCGGGCGTACGCGGCCACGCTGCGCGCCGTCGCCGACGAGTACGCCCGGGAGCGGCTGGCCGCGGCGCGGGAGAGGGCCGACGAGATCCGTGTCGAGGCGCGGCTCGACGTGAAGGAGCGGCGCACCGAGGCGCTGGTGGAGGTGCGGAGGTTGCGGGAGCGCACCTCGGAACTGCTCGCCGAGGAGGCCAGGGCGCAGGCGCAGCGGCTCGACGAGGTCGCGCAGGGGGAGGCGGCGCGGGCGGCGGAGCTGGACGCCCGGCAGGCGGAGGCGGAGGAGCGCGCCGAGAAGGTGCTGGCGGAGGCGCGGCAGGCGTTCGCCGACGCGGAGGAGGCGGCCAGGCGCTGCGCGGACGAGGCGCGGGAGCGGGCGGCGGAGGTGCTGGCCGAGGCGCAGTCGCGGGTGGAGGGCGTCGAGCGGGAGACCGAGCGGGTGCTGCGGGAGCACGCCGACCGGCGGGAGGACGTGCAGATGCAGATGGACCACGTGTCCGCGAGCCTGAGCGCGCTGACCGGCCGCGCGGTGGAGTGACACCTCGCACGGCCGGCGGGCCTCCGTCACGGGCCTGGGCCTTCCGCCGGCCGGCGTCCGTCGCGGGCCTGGGCCTTCCGTCGGCCGGCTCCCGGACGGGCCTGGGCCTTTCATCGGCCGGCGTCCGGCATCGGCCTGGGTCTTTCATCGGCGGGCGTCCGGCATCGGCCTGGGCCTTTCATCGGCGGGCGTCCGGTATCGGCTTGGGGCTTCCGTCGGCGGGCGTCCGGTATCGGCTTGGGGCTTCCGTCGGCGGGCGTCCGGCATCGGCCCGGGCCTTCCGTCGGTCGGCCTCCGTCACCGGTCCGGGTCTTCCGTCGGCCGGCGTCCTGCGCAGGTCAGGGCCTTCTGCGGATCGCGCCGGCGAGGATCCGGCCCTCCACCGCCTCGTACTGGCGGCGCTGTTCCTCCGCACGGGCGCGGCCGGAGGCGACGGTGCCGAGCCAGCCGCAGAGGAAGCCGAACGGGATGGACACCAGACCGGTGGTGGTGAGGGGGAACCAGTTGAAGCCGGCGTCGGGGAAGGCGGCGACGGGAGAGCCGGAGACCAGGTTGGTGCCCGGCATCAGCACCAGCACGGAGACCGTCCCGCCGATGAGGGTGGCGAGCAGGCCGGTGCGCGTGTAGCGGCGCCAGAAGAGGCTGTAGACGAGGGCCGGGGCGATGGCCGAGGCGCCCAGGCAGAACGACAGCGTGATCAGCGGGTGCAGGCTGTGGTGCTGCACCAGGGTGGCCAGCAGGATCGCGGGGACGCCGACGGCCGCGGCGGACAGGCGGGCCAGCAGCATCTCGCGGCGCGGCGTCATCTCCCGCCCCCGGGCGGCGAACACGTCGTGCGCGAGGGAGTTGGCGCAGGCGAGGATCATCCCGGCGACGGAGGCGAGGACGGTCAGGAAGATCGCCGTGGTGACGGTGGTGAACAGGACGGTCTCCGCGGTGGACACCTCCGCGCCGAACACCGCGCGCGTGCCGAGCAGGTAGGCGGTGTTGCCCCGCGGGTCGGCCCCGGCGACGACGGCCCGCCCGAGCAGCGCGGTCGCGCCGAACCCGACGACCGTGATGACCAGCACGAACAGCGCCACGCCGGACACCGCCCAGGACATCGAGCGGCGTACCTGACGGGCGCTGTCCGCGGTGTACATGCGCATGGTGATGTGGGGGAGGCAGGCGCCGCCGAGGACCACCGTGAGATGTGAGCTGATCATGTCGATGCCGGGGCTCGCGCTGCCGGTGAACTGCAGCCCGGACGCGAGGAAGGCGTCGCCGGTGCCGCTGCCCGCGGCGGCCGCGTCGAAGAGGGCCCCCGGGTTCCAGTCGAAGCGGTGCAGCACCAGCGCGGCGACCACCAGGCCGGAGCCGAGCAGCAGCACGATCTTCAGGATCTGGATGAGGGCGGTTCCCTTCATGCCGCCGATCGCCGCGTAACCGATCATCAGCGCGCCCACGCCGACGATGCACCCGGTCTGCATCGACTCGCCGGAGAAGCCGAGGATGAACCCCATCAGCTGGCCGGTGCCGGCGAGTTGCACCAGCATCAGGGGCAGCAGCGAGGCGAGGGTGACGACACTGGCGGTGATCCGCACCGAGCGGGCGCCCGTCATACGGCGGGTGAGCGCGTCGCCCATGGTGAACCGGCCCGCGTTGCGCAGGGGTTCGGCCAGCAGGAACATCAGCAGCATCAGCGACAGGGCGGTGCTGAGCGCGAGGACGACGCCGTCGTAGCCGAACAGGGCGATGACGCCGCTCGTGCCGAGGACGGTCGCGGCGGAGATGTAGTCACCGGCGATCGCGAGACCGTTGCGCATGGGGGAGAGGGAGCTGTAGCCGGTGTAGAACTCGTCGAGGTCGTCCCGGTCGGGGCCGGTCAGCACGCACAGCAGCAGGGTGATGGTGGCGACGGCGGAGAACCCCACCAGGGACATGGTCTCGGCGGTGTCGCCGAACAGCGGGTTCACCGGACCGCCTCCCGCCGTGCGTCGACGACCGCCTGGCGGCGGATCAGCTCGGCCAGCGGGTCCACGCGGCGGCGCGCGGTCGCCTCGTACAGGACGACGGCGAGCCAGGTGACGGGCACCTGGCCCACGGCGAGCAGCAGCCCGGTGGGGACACCGGCGGTGGTGCCGGTCATGAGGGACGGCGCGAACGCGGACAGCACCAGGAAGAGCAGGAAGTAGCCGAGCGCGGTGAGGGTGGCGGTGCGGCGCTGCCAGCGGTAGGCGCGGCGCAGCCGGCGCAGGTCGCTGTGGTGGCCCAGCGGGGTGTGCCGGGGAGCCCGGTGCGGCCGGGGCGGGGGCGGGGAGGGCGGCAGCCACGGGTAGGTGTGGTGGGTCGGGGAGGCGGCGTACGGGACGCCCGCACGGGGATCCGTGTACGGGCCATCGGTGTACGGGGGCGGGGGACGGTGCGGGCCGGGCGGAGGGGGGAAGGGGTCGGCGGGCATCCCGTGCTCCTTGCGTGGCTCGGGTCCGTGCGAGGACCGCAGGGAGGGGGTGGCGGAGCGGAGCCCGCACGTTACTCGCGCGTAGAGCGGAGCGCGACGGTTTGGCGCAACTCGCGCGCGGGGGAGCGCTCTCACGGTGGTACATGCCCTGAGCTGGGGTGTTACCCGGATTAACTCCGACTTTTGCGGTGTACGCGGGACATCGCGCTGTCCACCGGCGGCCACTCCGCTTGACCCTGACGCGGCGGCAGGGTGGACGCTGGGCGGCGCCGGACGGACCCGGTCCGCGGACGCAGGCGGGAGGAGGCGGGGGGAGCCGAAGGGAGGAGCGACCCCGAGACGGTCTCCGCCCCACGGGGGAGAGCCCTTAGGGGCACCTCCGTACTGCGGCTCGGGGAGGGTTCGTCCCGGCGGAGGACGAGGCGGGGCCGCCCCCGTCCTTAACCTGGCTTTACGCCGCTGGGGGGTGGCGGAGCACAGCACCGGGGGTGGGGTTTTCCACAGCAGAAGACTGCGCTGAACACCAGCGCGCCGGGCCCCCTCCCCCCGCCAGACTGAAGCACGAACCGCACACGACGCACCGGGCGGCCGCCGCACACCAGGGCGGCCGCCGGGAGCACCGCTTTGTCTTGACGACCGACATAGGAGACTTACCGTGACATCGGCTGTGACCATTCCCAGGCACGGGGGTACTGGAGGGACTACGGCCGTTGCCGCGCGAGCGCGGCAGGTCGTGAAGGCGTACGGGTCGGGGGAGACCCGTGTCGTCGCGCTCGACCACGTCGACGTGGACATCGCCCGCGGTCAGTTCACCGCGATCATGGGCCCCTCGGGGTCCGGCAAGTCCACGCTGATGCACTGCCTCGCCGGGCTCGACACCGTGACGAGCGGTCAGATCTACCTGGACGACACCGAGATCACCGGGCTGAAGGACAAGAAGCTCACCCGGCTGCGCCGCGACCGGATCGGCTTCATCTTCCAGGCGTTCAACCTGCTCCCGACGCTCAACGCGCTCGAGAACATCACGCTGCCCATGGACATCGCCGGCCGCAAGCCCGACAAGGCCTGGCTGGACCGGGTGGTGCAGACCGTCGGGCTCGCGGAGCGGCTCAAGCACCGGCCCACGCAGCTCTCCGGCGGCCAGCAGCAGCGGGTCGCCGTGGCGCGGGCGCTGGCAGCCCGGCCGGAGATCATCTTCGGTGACGAGCCGACCGGCAACCTCGACTCCCGCGCCGGCGCCGAGGTGCTCGGCTTCCTGCGCCGCTCGGTCGACGAGCTGGGACAGACCATCGTCATGGTCACCCACGACCCGGTCGCCGCCTCCTACGCGGACCGGGTGCTGTACCTCGCCGACGGCCGCATCGTCGACGAGATGCACCAGCCCACCGCCGAGCAGGTCCTGGACCGCATGAAGGACTTCGACGCCCGGGGGCGCACGTCATGACCGTGCTCAAGACCTCGATGCGCAACTTCCTCGCGCACAAGGGACGCATGGCGCTGTCGGCGGTGGCGGTGCTGCTGTCGGTGGCGTTCGTCTGCGGGACGCTGGTGTTCACGGACACCATGGGCACCACCTTCGACAAGCTGTTCGCGGCGACCTCGTCGGACGTCACCGTCAGCGCCAAGGACGCCTCCGACGGCGGCGAGACGACCTCCGGCAACGGCAAGCCGCCGGTGATACCGGCGGCCGTGGTCGACGAGGTGCGCGGGGCAGAGGGCGTGAAGTCCGCCGAGGGCACCGTGTTCTCCACCTCGGTGACCGTCGTCGACGGCGACAAGGACAGCCTCTCGCCCACCAGCGGCGGCCCGACCATCGTCGGCAGCTGGAACCGCAACGACGCCCGCACCATGGAGATCACCGACGGTGCGGCGCCCAAGGGCGCGGACCAGATCATGGTCGACGCCGAAACCGCCGACAAGCACGACCTGGCGCTCGGCGACGAGATCGGCGTGATCAGCGCCCTCGGCACGCACACCGCGAAGATCTCCGGCATCGCCGACTTCACCGTCACCAACCCCGGCGCCGCGATCTTCTTCCTGGACACGGCGACCGCCCAGCGGACCCTGGTCGGCGAGAGCGGCGTCTACACCAACGTCAACGTCACCGCCGCGGCCGGCGTCAGCGACGACCAGTTGAAGCGCAACGTCCTGACCGCGCTCGGCACCGACTACAAGGTCCTGACCGCCAAGGAGAGCGCGGACGCCAACAAGGAGAGCGTCGGCGACTTCATGGGCGTCCTGAAGTACGCGATGCTCGGCTTCGCCGGTATCGCCTTCCTCGTCGGCATCTTCCTGATCATCAACACCTTCTCCATGCTGGTCGCCCAGCGCACCCGGGAGATCGGCCTGATGCGGGCCATCGGCTCCTCCCGCAAGCAGGTCAACCGGTCCGTGCTGATCGAGGCGCTGCTGCTCGGCGTCGTCGGATCGGTCCTCGGCGTCGGCGCGGGCATCGGACTCGCGGTCGGCCTGATGAAGCTCATGGGCCTCATGGGCATGGAGCTGTCCACCGGTGACCTCACGATCGCCTGGACGACCCCCGCGCTCGGCCTGCTCCTCGGCGTGGTCGTCACCGTCCTCGCCGCCTACCTGCCCGCCCGGCGGGCCGGGAAGATCTCCCCGATGGCCGCGCTCCGCGACGCCGGCACCCCGGCCGACGCCAAGGCCGGCCGCATCCGGGGCCTGATCGGCCTGGTCCTCACCGGCGCCGGCGGCTACGCCCTCTACCTGGCGGGCAGCGCGGACAAGGCCACCGAAGGCTCGCTCTGGCTGGGACTTGGCGTGGTGCTGTCCCTCATCGGCTTCGTCGTCGTCGGCCCCGTGCTCGCGAGCGGCGTGGTCCGGGTCCTCGGCGCGGTCCTGCTGCGGGCCTTCGGCCCCGTGGGCCGCATGGCCGAACGCAACGCCCTGCGCAACCCGCGCCGCACCGGTGCCACCGGCGCCGCGCTGATGATCGGGCTCGCGCTGGTGGCGTGCCTGTCCGTGGTCGGCTCCTCCATGGTCGCCTCGGCCGGCGAGGAACTCGACAAGGCGGTCGGCACGGACTTCATCATCCAGAACGACCAGGGGCAGCTGGTCACCCCGGAGGCCGTCGAGGCCGTGCGGTCGACACCGGGCGTGGACCGGATCACCGAGTACAAGTGGACCCAGGCCGACTTCACCACGCCCGACGGGAAGACCAGCGAAGACACCGCGATCACCGCCGCCGACCCGACGTACGCCACCGACCTGCGGGTCGAGACCGTCGCCGGCAAGCTCGAGGACGCCTACCTGCCCGACTCGATGTCCGTGCACGAGGACTACGCCAAGGACCACGACGTCACCCTCGGCTCGAAGATCGAGGTCGCCTTCAAGGACGGCACGACCGGCTCCCTGACGGTCCGCGCCATCACCAGCAGCGAGGGCGTGGTCGACGCGGGCGCGATGTACACCTCCATCGACACCCTCGCCAGGTACGTCCCGGCGGACAAGATGCCGCTGGACCAGCTGGTCTTCGTCTCGGCCGAGGACGGGCACAAGGACGCCGCGTACGCGGCGCTCAAGAAGTCGCTGGACGGCTTCCCGCAGTACCAGGTGCGCGACCAGACCGACTACAAGGAGGCCTTGCAGGACCAGATCGGCCAGCTGCTGAACATGGTCTACGGCCTGCTCGCCCTGGCGATCGTCGTGGCGGTCCTCGGCGTGGTGAACACCCTGGCCCTGTCGGTGGTGGAGCGCACCAGGGAGATCGGCCTGATGCGGGCCATCGGCCTCTCGCGCCGCCAGCTGCGCCGCATGATCCGCATGGAGTCGGTCGTGATCGCCCTGTTCGGCGCCCTGCTGGGCCTCGGACTGGGCCTCGGCTGGGGCGCCACCGCCCAGCAGCTCCTCGCCCTGGAGGGTCTGAAGGTCCTCGACATCCCGTGGCCCACCATCGCCGGGGTGTTCGTCGGATCGGCGTTCGTCGGACTGTTCGCCGCGCTGGTCCCGGCCTTCCGGGCCGGCCGGATGAACGTCCTGAACGCCATCGCCACCGAGTAGCGGCGGGCAGGAGCGGCAAGGGTCCACCGCACACGGGGGTTGCGGGGAGACCGGCGCCGGAAGGTCCCACGGGGGGCCTTCCGGCGCCGGCGCGTGCGGTGAGGGAGACGCGTGGCCCGTCGTCGTCCACAGCCCCGGCGGCTGTCGGCGGGGCGACGTACCCTGGACACCCCCGGCCCGCGGCGCGCGTCGGGCCCGTCGTGTTGCACATCCCCGGAAGGGATTCCGCCCCGCATGAGCCTGCACGGTCTGCTCGACGCCGTCGTCAAGGACGCCGCCCTCGCGGAAGCGGTCACGGCCGCCGCCGACGGCAACCGCATGCACGTCGACCTCGTCGGCCCGCCCGCGGCCCGTCCCTTCGCGGTCGCCGCCCTGGCCCGTGACGCCGGCCGTCCCGTCCTCGCCGTGACGGCCACGGGCCGCGAGGCGGAGGACCTGGCGGCCGCCCTGCGCTCGCTGCTCCCGCCCCAGGGCGTCGTGGAGTACCCGTCCTGGGAGACGCTGCCGCACGAGCGGCTCAGCCCCCGCAGCGACACCGTCGGCCGCCGCCTCGCCGTGCTGCGGCGCCTGGCCCACCCCCGCCCCGACGACCCCGAGACCGGCCCCGTCTCCGTCGTCGTCGCCCCCGTGCGCTCCGTGCTCCAGCCGCAGGTCAAGGGCCTCGGCGACCTGGAGCCCGTCTCCCTGCGCACGGGACAGAGCGCCGACCTCAACAACGTCGTCGACGCCCTCGCCGCAGCCGCGTACGCGCGCGTGGAGCTGGTGGAGAAGCGCGGCGAGTTCGCGGTGCGCGGCGGCATCCTCGACGTCTTCCCGCCCACCGAGGAGCACCCCCTGCGGGTGGAGTTCTGGGGCGACGACATCGAGGAGATCCGCTACTTCAAGGTCGCCGACCAGCGGTCCCTGGAGGTCGCCGAGCACGGCCTGTGGGCGCCGCCCTGCCGCGAGCTGCTGCTCACCGACGAGGTGCGCGAGCGGGCGCGGGTCCTCGCCGAGGAGCATCCGGAGCTGGGCGAGCTGCTCGGGAAGATCGCCGAGGGCATCGCGGTGGAGGGCATGGAGTCCCTCGCGCCGGTCCTCGTCGACGACATGGAGCTGCTGCTGGACGTGCTGCCCAAGGGCGCCATGACCGTCGTCTGCGACCCGGAGCGGGTGCGCACGCGTGCGTCCGACCTGGTCGCCACCTCGCAGGAGTTCCTCCAGGCGTCCTGGGCGGCCACCGCCGGCGGGGGCGAGGCGCCCATCGACGTCGGCGCGGCCTCCCTGTGGTCCCTCGCCGACGTCCGGGACCGGGCCCGCGAGCTGGACATGCTGTGGTGGACGGTGTCGCCGTTCGCCGCCGACGAGGAGCTCGACGCCGACACGCTCAAGCTGGGCCTGCACGCCCCCGAGAGCTACCGCGGCGACACCGCGCGGGCGCTCGCCGACACCAAGGGCTGGCTCGCCGACGGCTGGCGCACGGCCTACGTCACCGAGGGCCACGGCCCGGCCGCCCGCACCGTCGAGGTGCTCGGCGGGGAGGGCATCGCCGCCCGCCTCGACAACGACCTGGGCGAGCTGACCCCGTCCGTCGTGCACGTGTCCTGCGGCTGCATCGACCACGGCTTCGTCGCCCCGGCGCTCAAGCTGGCCGTGCTCACCGAGACCGACCTGACCGGCCAGAAGGCGTCCGGCCGCGAGGGCGCCCGGATGCCCGCCCGGCGCCGCAAGACCATCGACCCGCTCACGCTGGAGGCGGGCGACTACATCGTCCACGAGCAGCACGGCGTCGGCCGGTACATCGAGATGGTGCAGCGCACCGTGCAGGGCGCCACCCGCGAGTACCTGGTCGTGGAGTACGCCCCCGCCAAGCGCGGCCAGCCCGGCGACCGCCTCTACATCCCCACCGACCAGCTCGAACAGATCACCAAGTACGTCGGCGGCGAGGCCCCCACCCTGCACCGGCTCGGCGGCGCCGACTGGACCAAGACCAAGGCGCGCGCCAAGAAGGCCGTCAAGGAGATCGCCGCCGACCTGATCAAGCTGTACAGCGCGCGGATGGCGGCGCCGGGCCACGCCTTCGGGCAGGACACCCCCTGGCAGCGCGAGCTGGAGGACGCCTTCCCGTACGCGGAGACGCCCGACCAGCTGACGACCATCGCCGAGGTGAAGGAGGACATGGAGAAGTCGATCCCCATGGACCGGCTGGTCTGCGGCGACGTCGGCTACGGCAAGACCGAGATCGCGGTGCGAGCCGCCTTCAAGGCCGTGCAGGACGGCAAGCAGGTCGCGGTGCTGGTGCCGACGACGCTGCTGGTGCAGCAGCACTTCGGGACGTTCAGCGAGCGGTACGCGCAGTTCCCGGTGAAGGTGCGTGCCCTGTCCCGCTTCCAGACCGACACCGAGGCGAAGGCGGTCCTGGAAGGGCTGAAGGACGGCTCGGTGGACATCGTCATCGGCACTCACCGGCTGTTCTCGTCCGAGACCAAGTTCAAGGACCTGGGCCTGGTCATCGTCGACGAGGAACAGCGGTTCGGAGTCGAGCACAAGGAACAGCTGAAGAAGCTCCGCGCCAACGTCGACGTGCTCACCATGTCCGCCACGCCGATCCCGCGGACCCTGGAGATGGCGGTCACCGGCATCCGGGAGATGTCGACGATCACCACCCCGCCGGAGGAGCGCCACCCGGTGCTCACCTTCGTCGGCCCCTACGACCAGCGGCAGATCGGCGCCGCCATCCGCCGTGAACTGCTGCGCGAGGGCCAGGTCTTCTACATCCACAACCGCGTCGAGTCCATCGACCGGGCGGCGGCCCGGCTCCGCGAGATCGTGCCGGAGGCGCGCATCGCGACCGCCCACGGCCAGATGTCGGAGCAGGCGCTGGAGCAGGTCGTCGTCGACTTCTGGGAGAAGAAGTTCGACGTGCTGGTGTCGACGACGATCGTCGAGTCCGGCATCGACATCTCCAACGCCAACACCCTGATCGTCGAGCGCGGCGACAACTTCGGCCTCTCCCAGCTGCACCAGCTGCGCGGCCGGGTCGGCCGCGGCCGCGAGCGGGGGTACGCGTACTTCCTGTACCCGCCGGAGAAGCCGCTGACGGAGACCGCGCACGAGCGTCTCGCGACCATCGCGCAGCACACCGAGATGGGCGCGGGCATGTACGTGGCGATGAAGGACCTGGAGATCCGCGGCGCGGGCAACCTGCTCGGCGGCGAGCAGTCCGGGCACATCGCGGGCGTCGGCTTCGACCTGTACGTCCGCATGGTCGGCGAGGCCGTCGCGGACTACCGGCGCCAGCTGGAGACCGGCGAGATCGAGGAGGAGCCGCCGCTCGAGGTGAAGATCGAGCTGCCGGTCGACGCGCACGTCCCGCACGACTACGCGCCCGGCGAGCGGCTGCGCCTCCAGGCGTACCGGGCGATCGCCTCCGCCAACAGCGAGGAGGACATCGCCGCCGTCCGCGAGGAGCTGGTCGACCGCTACGGCAAGCTGCCGGAGCCGGTGGAGAACCTGCTGCTGGTGGCGGGCCTGCGGATGCTCGCGCGGGCCTGCGCGGTCGGCGAGATCGTCCTGCAGGGCAACAACATCCGGTTCGCGCCGGTGGAGTTGCGCGAGTCGCAGGAGCTGCGGCTCAAGCGTCTCTATCCCGGCTCGGTGATCAAGCCGACGTCCCGGCAGGTGCTGGTGCCGCGGCCGAAGACCGCGAAGGTCGGCGGGAAGCCGCTGGTCGGGCGGGACCTGCTCGGCTGGGTGGGGGAGTTCCTCACCTCGGTGCTCGGGTCCTGACCCCGCTGTACCGAAAGCAGGGCCGTCCGCGGTGCGCGCGAGGCGCATCGCGGACGGCCCTGAGTTCTGCGTGAGGTCCTACGGCTGGTCGGGACGGTCGCGCTCCATGCCGAGCCGGCGCTCGGCCTGCTGCTGGCCGGAGTCGACCTGCTGCTCGTACTTGCCGCCGGTCCTCTCGTTCGCCTTCTTCTCCGCGGCGTCGGAGGCCTTGTGTGCCGCCTTGTGCGCCGCTTTGTTGCCCTTGAACTTGTCGAGGATGCCCATCCAGAGCTCCTTCCGAAGTGGCTCAAATCCGACCATACGCGCCGATCGTGTCGAACGCCCAAGTAGGCGGAGACAGGTCTGGACCACTCGCTCGTTACGGTGAGCTTCCGGATGGACCGCTCCCACCGGGGCAGGTTCGGAGCAGAACAGCAGAACGAGGGAGGGGCGCGGTGACGCGAGACCTGGGGTGGGGCAGCAGGATGCGGCGCGCGGGAGGAGCGGCGGCCGCCGTCGCGGTGGTCCTCCTCGCGGGATGCGAGTCCATACCCGACGTGGACGTCCCCGCGTCCGGCGGCAGCGGGGCCCCGGCCCCCGACGGACGCGCGGCGAGCCCGCTGGACAACCCGGACGGCACCCGCCCCGGCCTCGCCCCCGTCCGTGACGCACAGGAGCGGGCCGAAGCCGCCGCCCTCATCGACAAGGTCGCCACCAAGGGCCGCGGCCCCAAGACCGGCTACGACCGCGACGAATACGGATACGCGTGGATGGACACCGCCGACGGTGTGCCCCTCGCCCGGAACGGCTGCGACACGCGCAACGACATCCTCCAGCGGGACGGTCAGGAGCTGCGCTTCCGCTCCGGCTCCGACTGCGTCGTCGTGTCCCTGACCCTGGCCGACCCCTACACCGGCAAGACCATCGAGTGGCGCAAGCAGAAGGCCGCCGAGGTGCAGATCGACCACGTCGTGCCGCTCTCCTACAGCTGGCAGATGGGCGCCTCCCGCTGGTCCGAGGCCAAGCGCCGCCAGCTGGCCAACGACCCGCTCAACCTCCTCCCCGTCGACGGAAGCGCCAACTCCGCCAAGAGCGACTCCGGCCCGGCGTCCTGGCTCCCGCCCAGCAAGGGCATCCGCTGCGCCTACGCCGTCCGCTTCGCCCAGGTCGCCGTGAAGTACGAGATGCCCGTGACGAAGGCGGACAAGGAGACCATGCGGGAGCAGTGCGGGGTCTGATCCCGAGGATGCGTGGACGCGCGTCCACGCCTGGGGCGCCTTCGACCGGGACGGCGGCGTCGGGGAACGGCCCGGCCCGCACGGCGTTGGTCGTCGAACTCCTCGACCACGACGCCGGCCTGACCCACGCCCGACGGCTGCCGCCCCGGCGGACACCGACGGCGCAGGCCGGCTCCCGCGCCTCGCACCGGACGAACAGCGGTGCCACGGCGAGCGGTTACACGCCCTGGAGGCGTTCGAGGGGGCGCTCAGGGCGGCCGGACGCCTCGGCGAGCAGCTCGTGCGCGGGACGTACGCCGGGCTCACGGACGGGACGGTCGCCCCGGAGCGGCGTCCGCCCCTGCTCCGGTACGGCAACGGTTCGGTACATCACGGGACCGGTTGTCGCCGTGGACCTATACGCTCGGACTCTCCACCGGAGTCCACACATCGGCTACACCCGTCCAGGAGCAGCATGTACGGCCACGGCGCGCCGCCGCCCCCACCCAGCTCGGGTTCGGTCATCACGCAGCGCGTGCTGTACGCGGCCTCCGGGGTGTTGTGCTGCGGGATGCTGTCCGCCGTGCCGCTGTTCCGCATCGCGGTGCTGCGCGGGCGGGTCTTCGACTGGATAGCGGCATGGGCGAGCATCCCGCTCTCCGTCACCGCCATGGTCGTGATGGGCTCCTTCGAGGAGACCGACTGGCGCACCGACGTGGCCCTCGCCTTCCTCCTCCTGCTCGGCGCGTGCTCCAGCGCGTACTACCTGATCGTCGACATCCGCCTGCCCCGGCAGCGCGGCCCGTACGGCGGCCCGGTGCCGCCCTCGCCGCACGCCACCACGGTCCACGCCCCCGGCGGCCCCGCCCCCTACGGCTATCCGCAGCCGGCCTCGCCGTACGGGCCCACCGCCCTGTCGCAGCCGCAGCCTCCGCACACCCCGTACCCCGGCCCCGTGCCGCCCTCCACCGCCCCCGTGCCCCCGCCGCAGGCGCAGCCGCCGCAGGGGCCCGCGCCCGCCCGGATCGACCAGGTGCGCGCCGAGCTCGACGAGCTCAGCGACTACCTGCGCCGGCAGGACGGACAGCAGCGGCCGCAGGGTGACCACGAGGGCGGACGGTGAGCGCGGCGGCGGGACGGGTCGTCGCCGGCCGGTACGAACTGTCCACGCTCATCGGCCAGGGCGGCATGGGACAGGTCTGGACGGCCTACGACAAGCGGCTGGACCGGCGCGTGGCGGTGAAGCTGCTGCGCCCCGACAAGGTGGCCGGGCACGAGGCCGACGAGCTGCGCCGCCGCTTCGTGCGCGAGTGCCGGGTGACCGCTCAGGTCGACCACCCCGGCCTGGTCACCGTGCACGACGCGGGCAGCGAGGGCGAGGAGCTCTTCCTCGTCATGCAGTTCGTCGACGGCGCCGACCTCGGCGACCACCTCGCCGAGCACGACCCGTACCCGTGGCAGTGGGCGGTCGCGGTCGCCGCGCAGCTGTGCGCGGTGCTCAGCGCCGTGCACGCGGTGCCGATCGTCCACCGCGACCTCAAGCCCCGGAACGTGATGGTGAAGCAGGACGGCACGGTCACCGTCCTCGACCTCGGCGTGGCCTCCGTGATGGACGCCGACACCACCCGCCTGACCCACACCGGCACCCCCATCGGCTCGCCCGCCTACATGGCGCCCGAGCAGGCGATGGGCGGCGCCGTCGGCCCGTACACCGACCTGTACGCGCTCGGCGTGCTGATGCACGAACTGCTCAGCGGGGACGTGCCGTTCTCCGGCTCCACGGCGCTCGGCGTGCTGCACCGGCACCTGTACGAGCCGCCCGTGCCGGTGCGGCGGCTGCGCCCCGAGGTGCCGGAGGCGCTGGAGGCCCTGGTGCTGCGGCTCCTCGCCAAGGACCCGCAGCACCGCCCGGACTCCGCGCAGGAGGTGTACGAACACCTGGCGCTGCTGCTGCCTTCACGGGGCACGCCCACCGGCGCCCCGCTGGACCCCACCCGTCCTTTCCTGCGCCCGCACGCCCCCTGGCCGGACCGGGCACGGACCCCGGCACCGCAGCCCGCTCCCGCCGCGCCGCCCGCGCCGACGGCGGAGAAGGCCGACGTGGCCGCCGCCGTGGACGAGGTGAAGCGGCTGCTCGGCGAGGGCCGCATCACCCAGGCCGTCGACATCCTCGGCTCGATCCTCCCGGTCGCCGCCGAACAGCACGGCGAGCACTCGCCGGTGGTGCGCACCCTGCGCAAGCAGTACGCGGCCACGCTCCTCGACGACGGCCAGTACCGGCGCGCCCTGCCCGAGCTGCGGCGCCTCGCCGACGAGCGCGCCGCCGAGGCGGGCCAGGCCGACCCGCAGTCGCTGCGCCACCGCTACGAGGCAGCCCAGTGCCTGGAGCAGCTCGGCGACCCGGCGGCGGCCCTCGCCGAGTACCGGGCGCTGCTGCCGTACTACGAGAACCGGTACGTGGCCGCCGGGGACCCCCAGCAGGCCCACGACGTGCGGCGCCGCATCGGGCATCTGCTGCTCGCCCTCGGCGACCGGCCCGCCGCGCACGACACGCTGGTGCGGCTGCTGCACGACGTGGAGCGCGTCCAGGGGCCCGGGCACCCGCTCGCGGCGGACGTCCGGCGCACCCTCCAGTGGCTGGGGCAGATGCGCGGGTGACCGCGGCCGGACCCGCGCGGGGGAGACGGCGGGCGCGGCGGTGCCGGAAGTCGCCGTGAATCGTTGGTCGAATGGGTTGGCCAGAGCTTGGCCGATGCCTACCATCGATCACCGCAAGACTTTGTGCACCGCCGCACAAGCTCTCCTCAGGAGGTTTCCTTGCACCGCCGTCGTCGCACCGCGTTCCTCCTCACCGCCGCGATCGCCGCGGCCCCTCTGCTCACCGCCTGCGGCAACGACGCGCACCCCGGTGCGGCGGCCGTGGTCGGCGGGGAGCGGATCACCGTGTCGCAGCTGGAGAACCGCGTCGACGAGGTGCGCGCCGCCCAGCGGGAGGCCGTCCCGGACGAGGCGCAGTACCAGCAGGCCATCGCCCGCACCGGCGGTCTGACCCGCGACACCCTGCACAGCATGGTGCTGGACCGGGTGCTGGAGCGTGCCGCGCGCGACGCCGGGGTGACCGTCTCCGACCGCGAGGTGCAGCGCACCCGGGCCGAGTTCGAGGAGCAGGCCGGCGGCGCGAAGGCGCTGGAGGCCGCCTGGCTCCAGCAGTACGGCGTGCCGCCGCAGCGCCTCGACGAGAACCTCCGCCTCCAGGTGACGGCGCAGAAGCTCGCCCAGAAGCTCGGCACCGACACCAGCCGCCCCGAGTTCTGGAAGGCGCTGTCCGACGCGAGCAAGGAACTCGACGTCGACCTCAACCCGCGCTACGGCGAGTGGGACGCGGAGAAGAGCAGCCGGGTCGACGCGAAGACGCCGTGGGTGAAGGACGTCACCGCCGTGGACGGGCCGCCGCTGGGGCTGTGACGTGGGCTAGTTTCGAAGGGTGAACGCAACCAGCCCCGCTTCCGGCCGTGTCGTCCTGCTCACCACCAGCCACCGGGTCGCGCCAGGACTGCTGTCCTGGCCCGCCTGGCAGGCGCTGCGCACGGCCGACCGGGTGCTGTGCGCGGACGGCGCCCACCCGCAGCTTCCGTACCTGCGGGAGGCGGGGATAGCCGTCGAGGAGGGCGCGCCCACCGCCGAGGAGGTCGTCGACGCCTGCGCCGGCGGCCGCACGGTGGTCGTCGTCGCGACCGGCGAGGGCGAGCCCGCGCTCACCGACGGACTGGCGCGGATGGCAGGCAGCGGCCGGGTCTCCATGCCCGAGCTGGAACTCCTCCCCGCCTCCTACGACCTGCCGGGCGCCCGCCTGCTCGACCTGGTGCAGGTCATGGACCGTATCCGCGCCGAGTGCCCCTGGTCCTCCCAGCAGACCCACGAAGGGCTCGCCAAGTACGGCATCGAGGAGGCGTACGAGCTCGTCGAGGCCATCGAGGACGGCGACCGGGACGAGCTGCGCGAGGAACTGGGGGACGTGCTGCTCCAGGTCGTCTTCCACGCGCGCATCGCCGAGGAGCACGCGGAGGAGCCGTTCTCGATCGACGACGTCGCGGGCGGGATCGTCGCCAAGCTCGTCCACCGGCATCCGCACGTCTTCGGGGAGGAGACGGCGCGGACGCCGGAGGAGGTCAAGGCGCACTGGATGCGGACGAAGGCGGAGGAGAAGCGGAGGGAGTCCGTCACGGACGGGGTGCCGACGGGGCAGCCGGCGCTGGCCCTCGCCACCAAGCTGGCGTCGCGGGTGCGGTCGGCGGGGCTGTCCGTTCCTCTTCCCTCCGGGGATGGGGTCGGGTACGAGCTGCTCGCACTGGCCGCGCGGGCGGAGGCGGAGGGCGTGGACGCGGAGGCTGCCCTGCGGGCTGCGGCGCGTGTGTACCGGGACGCGATCCGCGCCACCGAACAAGACGCACGCGCCTGACCTCCCCACCTCGAGGGCTCCGCCCCCGAACCCCCGTCCGCGCAGTTCCCCGCGCCCCTATAGGTGCACCGAACCCTCAGCGCCCCGATAGGGGCGCGGGGAACTGCGCGCTCAACCCCCACGCACCCGCACAGGATGTATGGCGCGAGCCACCCCCCAGGGCGCGGGGAACTGCGCGCCCTGCCCCCACGCACCCGCACGGGCCCGGCGGCGCGAGCCACCCCCTCTTGATGGGGCGCGGGGAACTGCGCGCCCTGCCCCCACGCACCCGCACGGGCCCGGCGGCGCGAGCCACCCCCCTCCTGAAGGGGCGCGGGGAACTGCGCACTCAGCCCTCACCCACCCGCACAGGCCCCCGCCCCGCAACCCCCGCCCGTTAGGGTCGCCCCATGCGTGACCAGTCACCCCCCTCACCCCCCGACCTCTTCACCTGGGAGTTCGCAGCCAACCCCTACCCCGCCTACGCCTGGCTCCGCGAACACGCCCCCGTGCACAAGACCAAGCTCCCCAGCGGCGTGGACGCCTGGCTGGTCACCCGTTACGCCGACGCCCGTCAGACCCTCGCCGACAACCGCCTGTCGAAGAACCCCGCGCACCACGACGAGCCCGCGCACGCGAAGGGGAAGACCGGGATCCCGGGCGAGCGGCAGGCCGACCTCATGACGCACCTGCTGAACATCGACCCCCCGGACCACACCCGCCTGCGCCGCCTGGTCAGCAAGGCCTTCACCCCCCGCCGCGTCGCCGAGTTCGCTCCCCGCGTGCAGGAGCTCACGGACGACCTCATCGACCGTTTCACGCGCGGCGGCGACACCGCCGACCTCATCCACGACTTCGCCTTCCCCCTTCCCATCTACGCCATCTGCGACCTGCTCGGCGTCCCGCGCGAGGACCAGGACGACTTCCGGGACTGGGCGGGCATGATGATCCGTCACGGTGGCGGCCCCCGCGGCGGAGTGGCACGGTCGGTGAAGAAGATGCGCGGCTACCTCGCCGAGCTGATCCACCGCAAGCGTCAGGCGCTGCCCGCCGAGCCCGTCCCCGGCGAGGACCTCATCTCGGGTCTGATCCGCGCCTCCGACCACGGCGAGCACCTCACGGAGAACGAGGCCGCCGCGATGGCGTTCATCCTCCTCTTCGCCGGCTTCGAGACGACGGTCAACCTCATCGGCAACGGCACCTACGCCCTCCTCACCCACCCCGAGCAGCGGGAGCGTCTGCAGCGGGCGCTGGCCGAGGGGGACCACGGGCTGCTGGAGACCGGCGTGGAGGAACTGCTGCGCCACGACGGCCCGGTGGAGATGGCGACCTGGCGGTTCGCCACGGAGCCGGTCGTCATCGGCGGGCAGCGGATCGAGACCGGCGACCCGGTGCTCGTCGTGCTGGCCGCGGCCGACCGGGACCCGGAGCGGTTCGCCGACCCGGACACCCTGGACCTGGGCCGGCGCGACAACCAGCACCTGGGGTACGGGCACGGCATCCACTACTGCCTGGGCGCCCCGCTCGCGCGCCTGGAGGGACAGACCGCGCTCGCCACGCTTCTGACGCGCCTTCCGGACCTCCGGCTCGCCGCCGATCCGGCCGAACTGCGCTGGCGCGGCGGCCTCATCATGCGGGGACTCCGCACGCTTCCGGTGGAATTCTCCCCTCCGCGTTCAGGGCAGACCTGACCTTCCTGTCCGTGCCCGGGGGCCGGTGTGCGGAAACCTGAGGCATGCTCAACTCTGTGATCTTCATGTGATCTGCACGGCATGAACTTGTGACAAGTGATCGACTGCCTATACGTTCACCCATCAAGTACGGCGCGCGGCACGGTTCTGCTCGCCCGTACCGGTCTTTGTTGCCGAGTGAAAGGCTTCCGCATGCTCTCCGGGAACGGCCGACACCGTCGCCCCCGCCAGGCTCCGGCTCTGCTCGTCGCCGCCGGGGTGACCGGATCCGCGATCGCGATCCCGCTCCTCGGGGCGGGCGCCGCCAGTGCGGCGGACGGTGAGACCTGGGACCGGGTCGCGGAGTGCGAGAGCGGCGGCTCCTGGAGCCAGAACACCGGTAACGGCTACTACGGCGGCCTGCAGTTGACCCAGGAGGACTGGGAGAACCACGGCGGCCTGGAGTTCGCGCCCAGCGCCGACGCGGCCAGCCGCAACCAGCAGATCACCGTGGCCGAGAGAATCCTCGCCGACCAGGGTGTCGGCAAGTGGCGCGCCTGCGGCCTGCTCACGGGGCTGAACCAGGACACCGCGTCCCCGGACGTCGACCCGGGCGTGCCGACCGGCACGGACGACGACGACACCCGGACCGGCGGGACGACCACCCCGTCCGGTACGCCGGAAACAGGTGATACTTCCTCTTCCGCCTCCTCGTCGGACCGGTCGGGTTCATCCGATTCATCCCGTGAGACGAAGAGTGACGCGAACCCTGGAGCCTCCCCGTCCGCCTCCGCCACCCCCGAAGGTGACGAGTCGGACAAGTCCGGGCAGAGCGCCGGTTCTTCGACCGCCGCCGAGTCCGAGAGCAACGGCTCGGGCCGCCATCGCGGCCCCAGCGCGCAGGAGGGCGGGACCGCCGGCGCCGGGACCCCGTCGTCCGGCCGGCACGCCTCACCTCCCACGGGCACGCCCGCGGGTATCGCCGACGACCGCTACACCGTCCAGGACGGCGACAGTCTGACTTCCATCGCCGACTCCCTTGCCCTGACCGGCGGATGGACGGCGCTCTACGTCGAGAACCAGCGGGTCATCGGCGACGACCCGAACCTCATCCTGCCCGGTCAGCGACTTCTGGTGGACGGTGGGACCGCCGAATAGCGGCCGGAGAGGGGCGGTCGAAGGCGCCCGGGAGCGGCGGCAGTTGACGGAGCGATAAGGGCTGAATGTCCGTAATAAGGACTGTGAGAGATAGGTCTCAGAGGCCCTGATCATCTTTGATATTCCGCCGATCGCGTGCTTACGGTCGTGACCGCTCGCCATCGCGGGCCCCGGCTGCCGCCACGCCGAATCCTGCCAGTGGCAGCACGGGAACAGTCGTCGCGTCATGCGCCGTAGGCAGGAGCGGGGGACCCAGGTAAGTGCCGCGACCGGACGGTTGACGTCCGGTACGGCTCGGGGTGAAGCCGCGTCCCGGGAGGGACGTGGCCGGGCAACTCAACCGGCCCGAACCCGACAGCTCACCTCGTAGGCGTCGGTGAGGGGATCCATCCATGCTGTTTTCCGGCAAGGGCAAGCACCGTCGTCCGTCCAAGGCCACTCGCGCCATCGCCATCGCCGGTGTCGCCGGCGCCGCCGTCGCCGGCCCGCTGATGGCGTCCGGCACCGCCTCCGCGGCCACCGCGTCCGAGTGGGACGCCGTCGCCCAGTGCGAGTCCGGCGGCAACTGGTCCATCAACACCGGCAACGGCTACTACGGCGGTCTGCAGTTCTCCGCCTCCACCTGGGCCGGCTACGGCGGCACCCAGTACGCCGCCACCGCCGACCAGGCCACCAAGGCCCAGCAGATCGAGATCGCCGAGAAGGTCCTCGCGGGCCAGGGCAAGGGCGCCTGGCCGGTCTGCGGCACCGGCCTGTCCAACGCCTCCTACGACGGCGGCTCCGCCGAGGGCTCCTCGCAGGAGTCCGGCTCCGCCGAGTCGCGTGAGAGCGAGCAGAAGGCCTCCCGCTCCGCCGAGCGCCCGGCCGCGCCGAAGGCCGAGAAGAAGGCCGAGAAGAAGACCGTCACCACCCCGACCGGCAAGAAGGTCGAGAAGGGTGACGGCGAGTACAAGGTCGTCAAGGGCGACACCCTCAGCTCCATCGCCGCCGAGCACGACGTCAAGGGCGGCTGGGCCAAGCTGTTCGAGCTGAACGACGACATCGTCGACGACGCCGACCTCATCTACCCGGGCCAGCAGCTGCACCTGAAGTAAGGGCAGACCGCCAGGTCCCTCCCCGTTCCCACGGGCTCCCCGCCCCGGTGCGTTTCTTCCCCCGTACGCACCGGGGCGGGGTCATGTCCGGACGCATTACGGTCACGGTTTGCCCAACGGGCTTTGTTCCGCTCGGAAACAATTTACTCTCGGTTCTGTCCATGAGGCGGGCGGCGAGATGGCCGATCGCCCGGAGCCGGTTAGGCTCGGACCCGCAGGGCCCCCGCGGCCCCGCTCACCCGCGTCACATCCCAAGAAGGAGATGCTCGTGCCGTCCATCGACGTCGTCGTAGCCCGGGAAATCCTGGACTCCCGAGGCAATCCCACGGTCGAGGTCGAGGTCGGCCTCGACGACGGCAGCACGGGTCGTGCCGCCGTCCCGTCCGGCGCCTCCACCGGCGCCTTCGAGGCCGTCGAACTCCGTGACGGCGACGCCGGCCGTTACCTGGGCAAGGGCGTCGAGAAGGCCGTGCTGGCCGTCATCGAGCAGATCGGCCCGGAGCTCGTCGGCTACGACGCCACCGAGCAGCGCCTGATCGACCAGGCGATGTTCGACCTGGACGCCACCGACAACAAGGGCTCGCTCGGCGCCAACGCCATCCTCGGCGTCTCGCTCGCCGTCGCGCACGCCGCCTCCGAGGCCAGCGACCTGCCGCTGTTCCGCTACCTGGGCGGCCCGAACGCGCACCTGCTGCCGGTGCCGATGATGAACATCCTGAACGGCGGCTCGCACGCCGACTCCAACGTGGACATCCAGGAGTTCATGATCGCCCCGATCGGCGCGGAGTCCTTCTCCGAGGCGCTGCGCTGGGGCGCCGAGGTCTACCACACCCTCAAGAAGGTGCTGAAGGGCAAGGGCCTGGCCACCGGCCTCGGCGACGAGGGCGGCTTCGCCCCGAACCTCGGCTCCAACCGCGAGGCCCTCGACCTCATCCTCGAGGCGATCGAGGAAGCCGGCTACACCCCCGGCGAGCAGATCGCCCTGGCCCTCGACGTGGCCGCCTCCGAGTTCTACAAGGACGGCGTCTACACCTTCGAGGGCAAGGAGCGCACGGCCGCCGAGATGACCGAGTACTACGCGGAGCTCGTCGACGCGTACCCGCTCGTGTCCATCGAGGACCCGCTGTTCGAGGACGACTGGGAGGGCTGGAAGATCATCACCGACAAGCTCGGTGACAAGGTCCAGCTCGTCGGTGACGACCTGTTCGTCACCAACCCCGAGCGCCTGGCCCGCGGCATCGAGGAGGGTGCCGCCAACGCCCTGCTGGTGAAGGTGAACCAGATCGGTTCGCTGACCGAGACCCTGGACGCCGTCGAGCTGGCCCAGCGCAACGGCTTCAAGTGCATGATGTCCCACCGCTCCGGCGAGACCGAGGACGTCACCATCGCCGACCTGGCCGTCGCCACCAACTGCGGCCAGATCAAGACCGGTGCCCCGGCCCGCTCCGAGCGCGTCGCCAAGTACAACCAGCTGCTGCGCATCGAGGAGATCCTCGACGACGCCGCGGTGTACGCCGGCCGCAGCGCGTTCCCCCGGTTCCGCTCCGCGAACCAGTAGGCACTGCAGGGGCTGACCTCGGCCCCGCAGGAAGCGTCGTACGTACGTCCCCGTACCCGGTCCCGTACCGTGTGCGGGGACGTACGCGTGTATGAGACCGAACGAGAGGCGGGAACATGGCGGTGAAGGACCGGGACCGTTTCTCCACCGCGACCAGGATCCGGCTGATCGGCGAGCAGACCGCGGCCCGGGTCTACCGCTCGCAGACCAAGCGGCAGGCCCGCCGCTCGCGGCTGACCGGCCGCGCGGCCCTGCTCGCCCTGGTCCTCTGCTCCCTGGTCGTGGCCCTCGCCTACCCGATGCGGCAGTACGTCTCCCAGCGCGCTGAGATCGCCGACCTCCAGAAGGAGCAGGACGAGACCCGCCGCCGGGTCGAACGGCTGCGTGACCTGAAGGCCCGCTGGCAGGACGACGCGTACGCCGAGCAGGAGATCCGCAGGCGCCTGCACTACGTCATGCCGGGGGAGACCGGCTACATCGTCGTCGACCCGGCCGGCGCCGAGACCACGCGCGGCGACCTCCGGGCCGCCGACCGCCCCTGGTACGCCAACGTCTGGGACGGCGTCGACAAGGCCGACGCCGCCGCCCAGTGACCCGACGGAACACCGCAGAAAGACACGTATGGACACCCCTCCGCCCACGACCCCGCGTACCGAGCCCACCGACGCGGACGTCGAGGCCTTCAAGCAGCAGCTCGGCCGGCCCCCGCGCGGGCTCCGCGCCATCGCGCACCGCTGTCCCTGCGGGCAGCCGGACGTCGTGGAGACCGCGCCGCGGCTGCCCGACGGCACGCCCTTCCCGACGCTGTACTACCTGACGTGCCCGCGGGCGAACTCCGCGATCGGCACGCTCGAGGCGAACGGCGTCATGAAGGAGATGACCGAGCGGCTGGCCGCCGACCCCGAGCTGGCGGCCGCCTACCGCGCGGCGCACGAGGACTACATCCGGCGCCGCGACGAGATCGAGGAGCTGAAGAACTTCCCCAGCGCCGGCGGCATGCCGGACCGGGTGAAGTGCCTGCACGTCCTCGTCGCGCACTCGCTGGCCGCCGGACCGGGCGTCAATCCGCTCGGCGACGAGGCGCTGGCGATGCTGCCGGAGTGGTGGGCCAAGGGCCCCTGCGTGACGCCCGCGGCCGAGGAGGGCGCCCAGTGACCCGGGTCGCCGCGATCGACTGCGGTACGAACTCCATCCGCCTGCTGGTCGCCGACGCCGACCCGGAGACGGGCGAACTCACCGACCTGGACCGGCGGATGACGATCGTGCGGCTCGGCCAGGGCGTCGACCGCACCGGCCGGCTGGCGCCGGAGGCGCTGGAGCGCACCTTCGCCGCCTGCCGCGAGTACGCGGAGATCATCGAGAAGCACGGCGCCTCGGAGCATCTGCGCTTCGTCGCCACCTCGGCCTCCCGCGACGCCGAGAACCGTGACGACTTCGTGCGCGGCGTGGTGGACATCCTGGGCGTGGAGCCCGAGGTGATCACCGGCGACCAGGAGGCTGAGTTCTCCTTCACCGGTGCCACCAGGGAGCTGACCGGCCGCGACGACCTGCAGCGTCCGTTCCTGGTGGTGGACATCGGCGGCGGCTCCACCGAGTTCGTCGTCGGCGACGACCGTGTGCGCGCCGCCCGCTCCGTGGATGTCGGCTGCGTCCGGATGACCGAGCGCCACCTGGTGCAGGACGGGGCCGTGACGGACCCGCCCGCCGGGGAACAGATCGCGGCGATGCGCGCCGACATCGAGGCCGCCCTGGACCGGGCGGAGGAGGCGGTGCCGCTGCGCGAGGCGCGGACGCTGGTGGGCCTGGCGGGGTCCGTCACCACCGTGTCGGCGATCGCCCAGGACCTGCCCGAGTACGACTCGGCGGCCATCCACCACTCCCGCGTCTCCCGGGACCGGGTCCGGGAGATCACCGAGTGGCTGCTGCGCTCCACCCACGCCGAGCGGGCCGCCGTGCCGTCCATGCATCCGGGCCGGGTCGACGTGATCGGCGCGGGCGCCCTGGTGCTGCTGGCGATCATGGAGCGCACGGGCGCCGAGGAGGTCGTGGTCTCCGAGCACGACATCCTCGACGGGATCGCCTGGTCCGTGGCCTAGGTCTCTTTTGTTACCGGCCGGTAGCACTCCGCTGAGCAGCCGGGATAGCGTTTGAGCGGCGCCTCCCGGGGGGCCTCGGGGCTCCCCGGGGCGGGCCTGGCGGGAAAGTTCGTGAAGTTCTTCACAAGGAATTGGCCCCGGGAGGGCGAAGAAGTGGGTCCGATTGACCCGTTCGGGCGCTCAACACCCCTTTGAACACGTTCAGAAGAGGGCTGCGGAGGGTCCGTGCACCCCGCTCGCGCCGACCCCCCGGTCCACCTCACGGACCGTCTTCGGCCGCAGAGAGGCAGCTCACGCGGCATTGACAACGCGTCAAGCGGGCACCCGGTTCCCGATCCGGACTGTGATCTGGATCAAGAAGCGCGGGATGGTAGCACAGGCCCTGCCGGAGCTTGTGAAGGGGCGCACGAGGTACCCCCCTCGAGCGGGTGGATACTCGATGGCATGAGCACCACGGAGCGTCCCAGGATCCTCGTAGTAGGCGGTGGGTACGTAGGCCTGTACGCAGCTCGGCGCATCCAGAAGAAGATGCGTTACGGCGAGGCGACCGTCACCGTCGTCGACCCGCGGTCGTACATGACCTACCAGCCCTTCCTCCCCGAAGCCGCCGCCGGCAGCATCTCCCCGCGGCACGTCGTCGTCCCGTTGCGGCGCGTGCTTCCCAAGGCGGAGGTCCTCACCGGCCGGGTCACCACCATCGACCAGGACCGCAAGGTCGCCACGATCGCCCCGCTCGTGGGCGAGGCGTACGAGCTGCCCTTCGACTACCTGGTGATCGCGCTCGGCGCGGTCTCCCGCACCTTCCCGATCCCCGGCCTCGCCGAGCAGGGCATCGGCATGAAGGGCGTCGAGGAGGCCATCGGCCTGCGCAACCACGTCCTCGAGCAGCTCGACAAGGCCGACTCCACCACGGACGAGGAGATCCGCCGCAAGGCGCTCACCTTCGTCTTCGTGGGCGGCGGCTTCGCCGGCGCGGAGACCATCGGCGAGGTCGAGGACATGGCCCGGGACGCGGCCAAGTACTACAAGACGGTGTCCCGCGAGGACATGCGGTTCATCCTCGTCGACGCCGCCGACAAGATCCTCCCCGAGGTCGGCCCCAAGCTCGGCAAGTACGGCAAGGAGCACCTCGAGAGCCGCGGCGTCGAGGTCTACCTGTCCACCTCCATGGACTCCTGTGTCGACGGCCACGTGGTGCTGAAGAACGGCCTCGAGGTCGACTCCAACACCATCGTGTGGACCGCGGGCGTCAAGCCCAACCCGGCGCTGGCCCGCTTCGGCCTGCCGCTCGGCCCGCGCGGCCACGTCGACACCGCGCCGACCCTCCAGGTCCAGGGCACCGACTACATCTGGGCCGCGGGCGACAACGCCCAGGTCCCGGACCTCGTCGGCCGCAAGGCAGGCAACGAGAACGCCTGGTGCCCGCCGAACGCCCAGCACGCGCTGCGCCAGGCCAAGGTCCTCGGCGACAACGTGATCTCCGGCATGCGGGGCTTCCCGCAGAAGGAGTACAGCCACGCCAACAAGGGCGCGGTCGCGGGCCTCGGCCTGCACAAGGGCGTCGCGATGATCGTGATGGGCAAGTTCAAGATCAAGCTCAAGGGTCGGCTCGCCTGGTACATGCACCGTGGCTACCACGGTCTGGCCATGCCGACCTGGAACCGCAAGATCAGGATCTTCGCCGACTGGACCCTCGGCATGTTCCTCAAGCGCGAGGTCGTGTCCCTGGGCGCGATCGAGTCCCCGCGCGAGGAGTTCTACGAGGCCGCCAAGCCGGCCCCGGCGCCCGCCGCCAAGCAGGAGCCGAAGAAGACCGAGGCAAAGGCCTCCTGACCCGGGGTCGCCCCCAGGTCACCCGTAGGCCACCCCGAAGGGGCCGCCCGCCATCCGTGGTGCGGGCGGCCCCTTCGGCATGTGCCCGCAGTGACTCCCCGCGGGTTGCGTTTCCGTGTTTTGCCCGAAGATGACGCGCGCCGGGGACTGCCACGGCCGCGCACAGGTGTTTACGTGGTGACGACATTCCGGGATCCGGTCACGGAGGTGTACACCATGGCAGACGCCGCCTCGCGGCTGAAAGGCATCCTCGAGCAGTTGCTCGGCGCACCCCTTCCGGTGCGCATTCGCACCTGGGACGGCTCGGAGGCCGGCCCTCCGGAGGCCCCCGTCCTGGTCGTGCGCAACCGGCGAGCCCTGCGCCGCCTGCTGTTCAAGCCCGGCGAACTGGGCCTGGCGCGCGCCTGGGTGGCCGGCGACCTGACGATCGAGGGCGACCTCTACACCGCGCTTGGCCTGCTCGCCGGGAGCATCTGGGAGCGCGACGAGGACGCCCGTACCCTCGCCCAGTCCCTGCGCGACCCGGCGTTCCGCTCGGCGGTGCGCCGGCTGTTCGCCATGGCCGGCCCGCCGCTGCCGCCCGCCCCGCCCCGCGAGGAGGTCCGCAGGCCCCGCCGCGGACTGCACACCAAACGCAGCGACAAGCGCGCCATCAGCCACCACTACGACGTCGGCAACGAGTTCTACGAGATCGTCCTCGGCCCGTCCATGGTGTACTCCTGCGCCTACTGGCCCGCCCCGCCCCCTGAGGGCACCCTGGAACAGGCCCAGCACGACAAGCTGGACCTGGTCGCCCGCAAGCTCGCCCTGCGGCCCGGGCAGCGGCTGCTGGACGTCGGCTGCGGCTGGGGCTCCATGGCGATCCACGCGGCCCGCGAGTACGGGGTGAGCGTCGTCGGCATCACCCTCTCCCAGGAGCAGGCCGCCTACGCCCGCAAGCGGATCGCCGAGGAGGGGCTCACCGACCGCATCGAGATCCGCGTCCAGGACTACCGGGACGTCGCGGACGGCCCCTACGACGCGATCTCCTCCATCGGCATGGCCGAGCACGTCGGCTCCGAGCGCTACCTGGAGTACGCGACCGTCCTGCACCGGCTGCTGAAGCCGGGCGGCCGGCTGCTCAACCACCAGATCGCCCGCCGCCCGCAGCGCGACGAGGAGTCGTACCAGGTGGACGACTTCATCGACGCCTACGTCTTCCCCGACGGCGAGCTGGCCCCGCTCGGCACCACCGTCACCCTGCTGGAGCGCGCCGGGTTCGAGGTGCGCGACGTGGAGTCGATCCGCGAGCACTACGCCCTCACCCTGCGCCGCTGGGTGGCGAACCTGGAGGCCGAGTGGTCACGCGCGGCCGGGCTCGCCGGACCTGCGCGCGCCCGCGTCTGGCAGCTCTACATGGCCGCCTCCGCGCTCGCCTTCGAGCGCAACCGCATCGGCGTCAACCAGGTCGTCGCCGTGCGCACACCCGAGGCCGGTGCCTCCGGGCTGCCGCTGCGGGCCCGGGTGTGGGGCGCTCCCGGCCCGGCCTGATCCGCACCACCACGACGCGAAGGGCCGGGCTCCCCGTACGGGAGGCCCGGCCCTTCGGTGTGCCGCGTCGCGACGCGGTCACTCCGCCTTGATCGCGCTCAGCATGTTCAGCCGGGCGGCGTTGCGGGCCGGCCACAGGGCTGCCAGGACGCCCACCAGACCGGCCAGCACCACGAAGATCCCGATCCGGTCCCAGGGCAGGACCAGCGCGTACCCCGGGATCTCGTCGGCGACGGTCCTGCCGATCGCCCAGCCGAGGAACGTGCCGAGACCGATGCCGACCACCGCGCCGAACACCGAGATGACGACGGCCTCCAGCCGGACCATCCGCTTCACCCGGCGCCGGTCCAGACCGATCGCGCGCAGCATGCCGATCTCCTGCTGCCGTTCGAAGACGGACATCGCGAGGGTGTTGACGACGCCCAGCACCGCGATGATCAGCGCCATCGCCAGCAGCCCGTACATGACGTTCAGCAGGGTGTTGATGGCGCCGCCGAACTCGTCGCGGATGTCCTGCTGGTCCATGACGGTGATCGCCGGGTTGTCGCCCAGCGCGTCGACGAGGACCTGCTCGTTCGCCGCGGTCTGACCGCCGTCGATCTTCACGAAGATCTGCCGGATGTACGGTTTCGCCTCGTGCCCGTCCACCACGGCGGTGTCGACGAGGACGGGGGAGAGGAACTCGCTGTCCTTGTAGACGGCGCCGACCGTCAGCGTCACCTTCTTCTCGTCGGCGAAGGCGAAGGGGATGCGGTCGCCGGGCTTCCAGCCCTTGCTCCTCGCCGTGGTCTCGGCGACCGCGATCTGCCCCTCGGCGAGCGTGCCGGCGTCGCCACTGACCACGTCGACGTTCAGTACCCGCTCGATGTCGCCCGGGGTGATCCCGGAGGCGGAGACGTAGTCGTCACCGGCCTGGAGGTAGACGTCCTGCTGCGGGGAGACCGCCGAGACGCCCTCGGCCTTCTCCAGCGCGGTCAGCGCGGACCGGTCGAGGTCGCCCCCGTTGGCCATCGAGACCATGTAGTCGGCCTTGATGTTGTCCGTGGTCATCTTGTCGATGGCGGTGCCGACCGTGACGCCGAGCACCGACAGGCCGGTCACCAGCGTCAGCCCGATCGCCAGCGCCGAGGCGGTGGCGCCGGTGCGGCGCGGGTTGCGGACCGCGTTCTGGCCGGCCAGCTTGCCGGCCACGCCGAAGGGCCCGACGAGCAGCGGACGGACGAGTGCGATCACGGGCCGGGACAGCAGCGGGATCAGGATGATCACGCCGATCAGAGCGAGGAACGCCCCCGCGCCGATGTACATCCGGCCGTCGTCGCCGCCGGTCGAGGCACCTGCCACGATCGCCGCCGCGCCGAGGGCGGTGACGGCCCCGCCGATGGAGTTGCGCAGCACCAGCGACTTGGTGGTGGCCACCGCGTGGACGCTGTTCATCGCCGCCACCGGCGGGATCTTCGCGGCCCTGCGGCCGGGCAGCCAGGCGGCGAACACCGTGATCAGCACGCCCACCGCGAACGCCGAGATCACCGGAGTGGCGGACAGGACCAGCGGGCCGTCGGGCATCTTCATGTCGAACGCCGCCATGCCGGAGCGCAGCCCGAGGGCCAGACCGACGCCGAGGACGAAGCCGACGGTCGAGGCCACCAGACCCACCACCGCGGCCTCGGCGAGCACCGAACGGGTGATCTGCCTACGGGACGCGCCGACGGCGCGCATCAGGGCGACCTCCTTGGTGCGCTGGGCGACCAGCATCGTGAACGTGTTGGAGATCAGGAAGACGCCCACGAAGAGCGCGATGCCCGCGAAGCCGAGCAGGACCTGCTTGAGGTTGCTCATGCCCTGTTCGATCTGGTCGGCCTGCTCGTCCGCGAGCGCCTTGCCGGTCTGCGCCTCCGCCCTGTCCGGCAGCAGCGGCTCGACCGCGGCGAGGATCCCGGCATCGTCCGCACCGGCGGCCGCGACGACGGTGGCGTCCTCGAAGTAGCCCCGCTTCAGGTACTGCTCCTGGGCGACGGCGGTGTCGAAGAGGACGAGGCTGCCGCCGGCGTTGACGGCGCCGTCCTCGGTGGTGAACACACCGCTGAGGGTGTACTCCTTCACCGGGCCGTTGGTGGCGACGCGCACCCGGTCGCCCACCTCGTACTCGCCCTTGGCCGCGGTCTCCTCGTCCAGCGCGATCTGGTTGTCCTTCACCGGGCCGGAGCCGTCGGTGAACGTGTACGCGGGGTCCTTGCCGTTCTCGCCGGGCGCGAAGTTCGAGCCCTTGTTGGACCATCCGACGCCGATCAGCTTCCCGTCGGGGTCGGCGACCCCGGCGAAGCCCTCGACGCGGCCGTACACCCCGGCGACGCCGTCCACGGCGGAGATCCGGTCGAGGTCCTCGCCGGACAGGCCGGGCGCCTCCTCGGGGTTGTCCGGGTCGGCGTACGAGGTGACGGCGACGGCGACGTCGTCGTAGCTCTTCGCCGACTGGTTGCGGAAGGCGTTGGAGAGGGTGTCCGCGAAGACCAGGGTGCCCGACACGAACGCCACGCCCAGCATCACGGCGAGCACGGTCATCAACAGCCTGGCCTTGTGCGCGAAGACGTTGCGCAAGGCGGTACGGAACATGGGTCTTCTCTGTCCAGACGGTACGGGGGAGGGGCGAGCGGGCGGCGGGGGCGGGATCAGCTGGTGCGGCCCTTGGCGTCGAAACGCTTCATCCGGTCGAGCACCGAGTCGGCCGTCGGTCCTCGCAGCCCGTCGACGATGCGGCCGTCGGCGAGGAAGACCACCCGGTCCGCGTAGGCGGCGGCGACCGGGTCGTGGGTCACCATGACCACGGTCTGGCCCAGTTCGCGCACGGAGTTGCGCAGGAAGCCGAGCACCTCGGCGCCGGAGCGCGAGTCGAGGTTGCCGGTCGGCTCGTCGCCGAAGACGATGTCGGGCCGGGACGCCAGCGCCCGCGCCACCGCGACCCGCTGCTGCTGGCCGCCGGAGAGCTGGGCGGGCCGGTGGCTCAGCCGGTCGGACAGGCCGACCATGCGGATCACGGTGTCCAGCCACTCCTTGTCGGGCTTGCGGCCCGCGATGTCCATGGGAAGCGTGATGTTCTCCAGGGCGTTGATCGTCGGCAGCAGGTTGAACGCCTGGAAGATGAAGCCGATCTTGTCCCGGCGCAGCCGTGTGAGCTGCTTGTCCTTCAGCGCGCCCAGCTCGGTGTCGCCGATGCGCACGGAGCCGGAGGAGAAGGTGTCGAGCCCGGCGACGCAGTGCATCAGCGTGGACTTGCCGGAGCCCGAGGGCCCCATGATCGCGGTGAACTCGGCCTGCCGGAAGTCGACGGAGACCCGGTCCAGCGCGACCACCCGGGTCTCGCCCTGGCCGTAGATCTTCGACAGCTCCGTGGCGCGTGCGGCCACGGCGGTGGTCCGGTCGGCGAGGGGGGCGGTGGTCACGGATGAGCTCCTGTCGGACGGCGTCTTTCGGGGACGTGACCATCCTTCCGTGGCTTCGCCGCCGTGTAGTCAGTCGCAGCTCCGGTTCCCGGGGGCGACTCGGGAGGGAGCGCCGGACGCCGGGTCATACCTGGGGATGACGGGGGACCCCTACCCGGGTCGTCCCCGGAACGGGTGGGGCGCCCCGTCCCGGACGGTGAAATTCCGTCATTCCGCGTGCAGAGGGCCTCGTCGCACGCAACGCTGGTGGCGCGTGCTGACGGTGCGTTCCGGTGTCTGATGCTCCCTCAGGCGCCAATAAAATAAGACAAGATCGGTCCATCCCGCCGCAGGCGGGGGGAGGGTCACCGATAGGCTCGGAACCGCGTAGCGGAGCCCACGGCCTGCCCGGATGGTGGAATGCAGACACGGCGAGCTTAAACCTCGCTGCCCCTGAGCGGGCGTGCCGGTTCAAGTCCGGCTCCGGGCACCACCACGGCCGCGCGGCCCTGCCTCTGAGGGGACGGCCGCTGTCCGCAGTCGCTCGTTCGCAGCGCCGGCACACCGACGTGGCACCCCCGCCGGCCCCTCCCCGATCGCGACGAGGATCACCCGCTCCCGCGCGGTGAGCGTGCCGATCCCGGCGTGCTCCTCCGCCGAGGGCGGCACCGGCGGGTGAACCCCGGTCGGGCCGACTCGCTCCGACGAGGGCCGCGCCGGTGGAACCGGTTCCACCTGTGCGGTGTGATGAACGATGAGCACCGATCTGCGAGTCGCAGGGGAGACGGAGACGACGATCGACGGTGAGCAGTTCCGCAGGGACGGGCATCGGGTCGAGAAGTGGCCGGTCGGGTGGGGGATCCTGTCGCTGGCGATGTGGGCATGGTTCGCCACCGGCTGCTGACAGCCGACGACCAGGGGTTCGGCGGACGGAGCGAGGACAGCCACGCGCTGGTGGGCGTACTCGCGCTCGCGGTCGTCCCGACGATCATGGCGGCGGTGACCACCGTGTACGCCCAGGTTCTGTTCCGCCTGGTCCGCCAGGCGGAGCCGGCGGTCGAGCAGGGCCGTCCCGGCGCGGCAGCGACCCGCGTCGGGTCACCCGCGCGGCCCGTTGACACCCGGGTGGGAGGGGTCGGAGACTCGCGTTCGGCCGCGGGCGAAGGGGGACGACCGATGCGTACCACCGTGGGGATCGTGGGGGCCGGTCCCGCCGGGCTGATGCTGGCGCGGCTGCTGCGGCTCGCGGGCATCGACTGCGTCGTCCTGGAGTGCCGCGACCGCGCTTATGTGGAGCGGCGCCAGCGGGCCGGGGTGCTGGAGCAGGGCACCGCCGACGTGCTCAGGGCGGCCGGGGCGGGGGAGCGGCTGGACCGCGAGGGCCTGCCCCACGACGGCATCGAGCTGCGGTTCGGGCGGCGCCGCCACCGCGTCGACTTCCCGGACCTCGCCGGCGGCCGCCGCGTCACCGTCTACGCCCAGACCGAGATCTGCAAGGACCTCATCGCCCTCGCCGGGACCGACGGTCCCCCCGTGCTCTTCGAGGCGGAGGTGCTCGCCGTGGAGGACGTGGACACCGGCGCCCCGCGCATCCGCTTCCGCCGCGACGGCCGCGAGGAGGTGCTGGAGTGCGCCTACGTGGCCGGCTGCGACGGCTTCCACGGGGTGTGCCGGGCCGCCGTCCCCGAGGCCGCCTCCCGCGTCTTCGAGCGCGCCTACCCGTACGCCTGGCTCGGCGTCCTCGCCGACGTGCCGCCCTCCCACGACGAGCTGGTCTACGCCCGCCACGACCGCGGCTTCGCCCTGCTGTCCATGCGCTCCCCGACCGTCTCCCGCCTCTACCTCCAGGTGCCGGAGGGCACGAAGGCCGAGGAGTGGACGGACGAGGAGATCTGGGACGAGCTGGCCCGCCGCCTGGAGACCGCCGACGGCTGGACCCTGCAGCGCGGCCCCGTCACCCAGAAGGCGGTCACCCCGATGCGTTCCTACGTCCACGAGCCCATGCGGTACGGACGGCTCTTCCTCGCCGGGGACGCCGCCCACATCGTGCCGCCGACCGGAGCCAAGGGCCTCAACCTCGCGTTCGGGGACGTCGTGGTCCTCGCCCGCGCCCTGCAACACGAACGGCGCACCGGCTCCGCCGAACTGCTGGACGCCTACTCCGCGACCTGTCTGCGCCGGGTGTGGCAGGCGGAGCGGTTCTCCCACGACCTGACCGCGCTGCTGCACCGCGACCCCGGCGCCACCGCCTTCGACGGCCGGCTGCAGCTCGCCCGTCTGGACCGCATCGCCACCAGCCGGTCGGCCGCCGCCGACCTCGCCGAGGGCTACACCGGATTCCCCCTCGGGTGATCACTGTCTCCGGCCGGTTCCGGGCAGGTACCGGCTCGGTACCGGTCCGTCACCTGCCGTGTAGGGAATCACCAGGACGCGTAGCGTGTTGCGCAGCACAACAAGGGAAAGATCCTTCCCAAGCATTAGGGTCATTCCTTTGCCTACCTATTACTCTTGAGCCAAGGCCGCACCGAGTGGCCATGGAGGAGTGAAATGAGGAGCAGTAACCCGGTCTTCTCGCGACGGGGGTTCGGCCGCGACAACGGCTACGCGGGCTTCAACACCGCGCCGCAGGCCGGGGGCCCCGCAGTCGCCACGCAGGCCAACCCGTACGCACAGCCGACGGGCAACCCGTACGCCCAGAACCCGTACGCGCAGCAGCAGCAGTACGGCGCGCCGCCGCAGGCCCCCGCCACGGCCGGCCGCATGACCATCGACGACGTCGTGATGCGCACGGGCACCACGCTCGGCGTGCTGATCGTCACCGCCGCGCTCGCCTGGGCGCTGCTGCCGGTCGACGACGCCAACATCGGCCGGTCCTACGGCATCGGCATCGGCTCCGCGCTGATCGCCATGGTCCTGGGCTTCGTGCAGGCGTTCAAGCGCAAGGCGTCGCCCGCGCTGATCCTGACCTACGCAGCCTTCGAGGGTGTGTTCCTCGGCGTCATCTCCAGCGTCGTCGACAACCGCATCGCCGACGGCGCGGCCATGCAGGCCGTGATCGGCACCATGGCGGTGTTCGCCGGTGTGCTGGTGGCCTACAAGGCCGGCTGGATCCGCGTCAACCGCCGCTTCTACGGCTTCGTGATGGCGGCCGCCCTCGGCTTCATCCTGCTGATGGCCGTGAACCTGCTGTTCGCGGTGATCGGCGGCGGTGACGGCCTCGGCTTCCGCAGCGGCGCCCTCGGCATCCTCTTCGGCGTCGTCGGCATCATCCTCGGCGCCTGCTTCCTCGCCCTGGACTTCAAGCAGGTCGAGGACGGCATCGCCTACGGCGCCCCGCGCGAGGAGGCCTGGCTCGCCGCCTTCGGCCTCACGCTGACGCTGGTGTGGATCTACCTCGAGTTCCTGCGGCTCATCTCGATCCTCAACAGCGACTGACGCCCCGGCGTCCACCGCACGGCATGACGAAGGGCCCCGGTTCCGACCGGGGCCCTTCGCCGTGTCTCGGGTCCGTTCCGGGGGACGGGCCGGGCGCCGGCTAGAGCAACCGGCGTGCGGCCCTCCGCAGGTCGTACTCGTGCACGATCGCCTTGGCGTGGCCGTACGCCAGGTCGTACTCGTGCCTCAGCCAGCTGACCTTCTCCTCGAAGCGGATGAGCGCCGGGCCTTCTTCGACGGTGCGCAGCCAGTCGGAGATCTCACGACCGGTGCAGTGCGGGATGCGGGCGAGCATGTTGCGATGGGTCTCTGCGGAGAAGACTTGGGACATCGGCGCCTCCGGACGCTGGGATACAAGCCGGTCCTTCAGGTCACCGTGCCCGAGCGCCCGTCCGTTGGCAACAGTCCTGCCGCGCCGCGTACGCTCGCCGCGTGGTTGATACGACGCCCTTCACCCGTGCCGTGGATCATTTCGCCGACCGCCTGCGGGCCGCGCCGCAGAGCCGGCTGCAGCGGGGGGCGGCGGCCGAGGCGCTCGCCCTGGCCAGGGAGTTGGCACGGCGCACCCAGCTCGTCGAGGAGCCGGGCACCGAGCCGCGCGAGATGCCGGACGCCGGCATGTTCGCCGCCGCCGACCAGATCACCGTCGCCGGACACGACTTCGCCCTCGTGCTGAAAAGCGACGAGGAAGTGGCCGAAGCCGCCCGGCTCGTGGAGGAGGCACGCGAGCGCGCGGGTGTGTGACCCCGCGAGGGGCGTGCGCCGGGCGTTCGGGGGCGCCCCGAACGCCGGGGGCCGCAGGTTCTGCAGGCGTTGCAGGTTCTGCAGGCGTTGCAGGTTCTACAGGTGCTTCGAGTACTGCACCCGGGCCGCTGCAGGTACTACAGGGACGCGATGACGCGGTCCGCGAGGATGTAGACGCTGTCCTCGCCGCAGGAGAACGTCAGCGTGTACGCCCCGGAGATGCCGGAGCCGCCCAGCAGGAACGGGGTCTCGCCCGCCCGCAGCGACTCGGCCAGCCGGTCCGCGGTCTCGCGGTGGCCCGGCGTCATGCACAGCGTGGTGCCGTCGGCGAACACGTACACGTCCAGGGTGCCCAGCGGGCCCGGACGGACGTCGGTCAGCTCGGTGCGCGCGGCCGCCAGCTCCTCCAGCACCTCCACCGTGCGCTCGTGGTCGCTCACGACCGGCGAGGAGTGCGGAACGAAGTCCGGGTGCGAGGGGTGACGGCGACGGGCCGCGGCCAGCTCGGGGGAGTCCCCGGAGTGCTCCTCGGTGTCGGCGCCGGGCTCGGCGACGGGCTCCAGGCCCGCGAAATCGGCCTGCCGGGGCAGGAACAGCTCGCTGTCGGGCAGACCCAGCAGGGACGGGCCATCGGAGGCGTCACGGGCCTCCTGGGCGGCCCAGAACGCCCGCGCCTCGGCCAGCTCGCGCTCCCGCTCCTCGGCGAGCGCCTCGGCGACCGCGGCGCGTATCTCGTCCGGTCCCGCCGAGCGGGCGGGCGGGATCTGGGCCCGGCCCGTGGCCCGGCTCCTGGCCAGCTCGGTGTGCAGTGCCGCGACCTGTCGGCGCAGCACCAGCACACTGCGCAGGACGGCGACGCCCACGGCTCCGGTGGCGGCCGTGGTGATCAGCAGGGCGATCGGCATGGCGCTCACTGACGTACTCCCGGTTCACAGTCGACCCCCGACTTCCTACATCAGCTTGAAGGGCGGACTAACCATCTGTCAGTGCGTAACGTCACGAATCGGACAGTCCGACGGGGTGCGGGCGCCTGATGCGGCTTCCGTGACCTGCAGGGATACTGCTCCCGCGAGGCGTAGGTCACATCCTGGGGGAATTTGGATCACGGAACGGCCCGGCGCCCCGGAGAACGGGGGTGCCGGGCCGTTCCCTCACGCCCTGTGCCGCCGTCGTGACGCAGCGGCGCGCGGGGGTCAGCTCAGGCGCTCGATCACCATCGCCATGCCCTGGCCGCCGCCGACGCACATGGTCTCCAGACCGAACTGCTTGTCGTGGAACTGCAGGGAGTTGATGAGCGTGCCGGTGATGCGGGCGCCGGTCATGCCGAAGGGGTGGCCGACGGCGATGGCGCCGCCGTTGACGTTCAGCTTCTCCAGCGGGATGCCCAGGTCCTGGTAGGACGGGATCACCTGGGCGGCGAACGCCTCGTTGATCTCGAACAGGTCGATGTCGTCCACGGTCAGACCGGCCCGACCCAGGGCCTGCTTGCTCGCCTCGACCGGGCCGAGGCCCATGATCTCCGGGGAGAGGCCCGAGACGCCGGTGGACACGATCCGGGCCAGCGGGGTCAGGCCCAGCTCGCGGGCCTTGGTGTCGCTCATGATGACCAGCGCGGCGGCGCCGTCGTTGAGCGGGCAGCAGTTTCCGGCGGTGACCAGGCCGTCGGGGCGGAAGACGGGCTTCAGGCCGGAGACGCCCTCCATGGTGACGCCGGGGCGCGGGCCGTCGTCCTTGCTGACGACGGTGCCGTCGGGCAGCGTCACCGGGGTGATCTCGCGCTCCCAGAAGCCGTTCTTGATGGCCTCCTCGGCGAGGTTCTGCGAGCGGACGCCGAACTCGTCCATCTCCTGGCGGGTGACGCCCTTCCAGCGGGCCAGGTTCTCCGCAGTCTGGCCCATCGCGATGTACGGGTCGGGGACCAGGCCGTCCTCGCGCGGGTCGTGCCAGGTGGTGCCCTCCTGCTGGGCGACCTCGGCGGTGCGGGCCTCGGCCTCGGCGAACAGCGGGTTGCGCGTGTCCGGGAGGCTGTCGGAGTTGCCCTTCGTGAAGCGCGAGACCGTCTCGACGCCGGCCGAGATGAAGACGTCGCCCTCGCCGGCCTTGATCGCGTGCAGCGCCATGCGGGAGGTCTGCAGGGAGGAGGAGCAGTAACGGGTGATCGTGCAGCCGGGGAGATGGTCCATGCCCATCTGCACGGCGACGATCCGGCCGAGGTTGTTGCCCTGCTCGCCGCCGGGCAGACCGCAGCCGAGCATCAGGTCGTCGATGTCCCGCGGGTCCAGCTCGGGGACCTTGGCGAGGGCCGCCTGGATGATCGTGGCGGTCAGGTCGTCCGGGCGCAGGTCCTTGAGCGAGCCCTTGAAGGCGCGGCCGATGGGGGAGCGGGCGGCGGAAACGATCACGGCTTCGGGCATCACGGCTCCAGAGTGAAGAGGGTGCGGCGGGGCGCTGGGCGGCGTCCGTTGGGAAGTTACCCGTACGTATGACCGGGGTCACGGGTGTCGGGGTGTGAGATGGGCCGCAACTTTCTAAGCGCTTGCTTTTTGGTGACCCGGGGGTGGACCGGCCTCGGGACGCCTTGGACGGTCCCGCCTGCGCCCACCCCTGCCGCCCCGGGGGTCCCCCCAGGCCTTTAAGGCACTGGGGGAGGCACGACTGCCCGCCGTTGGGGCGGAACTCCCTCAAGGGGCGCGGGGAACTGCGCGACCAGCCACGGACCACCCGCACCCGGCATCGGGGAGGAGCGAGGTGGGTCACGAGGACGGTTGCGTGGACGGTTCCGGTTCCGACTCCGTCACCCGGCGGCGCCGACGCCGCTTCAGGAGGGCCCAGGCGCCCCGTGGCCCCGTCGGCATCGCCGCCGCGACCTCCGTGCCGGCCTCCGACGCGGCCTCCGCCGCCGCCCGTGCCACCGGCAGGAAGCCCTCGCGGCGGGCGGCGTCCGGCCGGTCCTCCTCCGCCGGCCACAGTCCCATCGCCGCGCACACCGTCGGCAGCACCGCCATCGCCGCCGTCGCGTACCCCTCCGCCGACGGGTGGTAGTTGTCCGGGCCGAACAGCTCCCGCGGGTTCGCCGCGAACTCCGGGCCCAGCAGGTCGCCCAGCGACACCGTGCGCCCGCCCTGCTCGACCACGCCGATCGTCTGCGCCGCCGCGAGCTGCCGCGAGGCGCGGCGGGCCATCCAGCGCAGCGGCTGCCACACCGGCTCGATCGTGCCGAGATCCGGGCACGTGCCGACCACCACCTCCGCGCCGGCCGTCCGCAGCCGGCGCACCGCCGTGGCGAGGTGGCGCACGGACCGGGTGGGCGGCATCCGGTGCGTCACGTCGTTCGCGCCGACCATGATCACGCAGATGTCCGGCACCCGCGACGGGTCCGCCAGTGCCAGACTCACCTGCCGGTCCAGGTCGTCCGAGCGGGCCCCGGGCACCGCGACCGTGGACAGCCCCACCGGGCGCTCCGCGATCGCCGCCACCCCGGAGGCGATCAGCGCGCCCGGCGTCTGCCCGGCCCGGTGCACGCCCTGCCCGGCGGCCGTGGAGTCGCCCAGCATCGTCAGCCGCAGCGCCGGCTCACCCGGCACCGTGTAGGAGGCGCCGTACAGTCCGTCCGCGGTGGGCACGTGAGGAGTCGTGCCGTTGCCCACACGGCGCCGGGCCAGCTGCGCCTCCGCCAGCAGCAGCCCCACGGCCGCCGCGCCCGCCAGCCCGATCCCCCCGCCGCCGTACGCGGCGCCGGCCGCGATGCGCCGGGCCACTCGCGCCCTCGACATGCCCGTCATGCTCGCCGCCACCTCCTCGTAGCCGTACACCCTGGTCTTGCCCCGTACGGACGGTGGTCCAATCCCGACGGGGAGTGAACGACCCGGCCGGGTCCGCCTCAGGGGAGGGCCTAGGCTGGCATCACCACCACGACCACCCCTTTTGCAGCAGTCCGGAGACAACGGTGCAATTCCACGACTCGATGATCAGCCTCGTCGGCAACACCCCGCTGGTGCGGCTCAACAGCGTGACCAAGGGCATCAGGGCCACCGTCCTGGCCAAGGTGGAGTACTTCAACCCGGGCGGCTCCGTGAAGGACCGCATCGCCCTGCGCATGATCGAGGCGGCGGAGAAGAGCGGGGAGCTGAAGCCGGGCGGCACCATCGTCGAGCCGACCAGCGGCAACACCGGCGTCGGACTCGCCATCGTGGCCCAGCAGAAGGGCTACAAGTGCATCTTCGTCTGCCCGGACAAGGTGTCCATGGACAAGATCAACGTCCTGCGCGCGTACGGCGCCGAGGTCGTCGTCTGCCCGACGGCCGTGGCCCCCGAGCACCCCGACTCGTACTACAACGTCTCCGACCGGCTGGTCCGTGAGACGCCGGGCGCCTGGAAGCCGGACCAGTACTCCAACCCGAACAACCCCCTGTCGCACTACCACTCCACCGGCCCCGAGCTGTGGGAGCAGACCGAGGGGAAGATCACCCACTTCGTGGCCGGCGTAGGCACCGGCGGCACCATCTCCGGCACCGGCCGCTACCTCAAGGAGGCCAGCGACGGCCGCGTCAAGGTCGTCGGCGCGGACCCCGAGGGCTCGGTGTACTCCGGTGGCTCCGGCCGTCCGTACCTGGTGGAGGGGGTCGGCGAGGACTTCTGGCCGACCGCCTACGACCGTGAGGTCGCGGACGAGATCGTCGCCGTCTCCGACAAGGACTCCTTCCAGATGACCCGCCGGCTCGCCAAGGAGGAGGGCCTGCTGGTCGGCGGTTCCTGCGGCATGGCGGTCGTGGCGGCGCTGGAGGTGGCCTCCCGGCTCGGCGAGGACGACGTCGTCGTCGTACTGCTGCCGGACAGCGGCCGCGGCTACCTCAGCAAGATCTTCAACGACGAGTGGATGGCCGACTACGGCTTCCTCGAGGACAACGGCCCGAGCGCCCGCGTCGCCGACGTGCTGGACGACAAGGAGGGCGGCCACATCCCGTCCCTCGTCCACATGCACCCCGACGAGACCGTCGGCCAGGCCATCGAGGTGCTGCGCGAGTACGGCGTCTCGCAGATGCCGGTCGTCAAGCCCGGCGCAGGTCACCCGGACGTGATGGCCGCCGAGGTCGTCGGCTCCGTCGTCGAGCGGGAGCTGCTGGACCACCTGTTCAGCAAGAGCGCCTCGCTCGACGACCCGCTGGAGAAGCACATGTCCGCGCCGCTGCCGCAGGTGGGCTCCGGTGAGCCGGTCGCAGACCTGATGGCCGTGCTGGGCAAGGCGGACGCGGCGATCGTGCTGGTCGAGGGGAAGCCGACCGGGGTGGTCAGCCGTCAGGACCTGCTGGCCTTCCTCGCCAAGACCGGCGCGTGAGGTAGTCGTCCGCGGCGGGGTGGGTGGGCGATCGCGCAGTTCCCCGCGCCCCTGAGGGTCCGCTGCCGTCTGCGGCGGGGTGGGGGCTGGTCGCGCAGTTCCCCGCGCCCCCGAGGGGTGCGGTTTGATGCCGTCCGCGGCATCGGTGGGGGCTGGTCGTGCAGTTCCCCGCGCCCCTGAGGGTCCGCTGCCGTCTGCGGCGGGGTGGGGGCTGGTCGCGCAGTTCCCCGCGCCCCCGAGGGGTGCGGTTTGATGC